>NZ_LOHP01000020.1 GCF_001482305.1 Leucobacter sp. G161 | reverse complement strand
GGAAGCGGAACGCCGCTTTGAAGTCGTTCGCGAGTTCGGCAGCGTGCTTCGCCGCCGCGTCGGTCATCACCTGGGTCCGTTCTTCGCTCATCGGGTCCGCTCCTTCTCTCGTGCGTGGTCAAGCAGTTCGTCTCGGTGTACGATCTTCGTGCGCTCGCGCCCGCGCTCAGCACCGAGGCTGCGCTCGGCGGCGTCGATCCGCAGCCACCCATCCCAGCCAACCGATTCGGCGAGCCGTTCGCGCAGCGTATCCGCGGCACCGGGGAGCGCGCGGGGACCGTGCTCGGCAAGATCCGCAAGCAGGCTGTCGACGGCCTCAGAGGCATCGGACTTAGTCGAGCCGATGAGGCCGACCGGTCCGCGGCGGATCCAACCGGTCGCGTACAGGCCAGGGATCGGCCCACCCGTGGCATCGAGCACGCGACCGGCCTGATCCGGGATCGTGCCGGCAGCATCGTCGAACGGAACGCCGGGAACCGGGGTCGACCGGTAGCCGATCGTGCGGTACACGGCGCCGACGTGGTGCTGCACGGTCTCCCCGGTGCCGCGAATGCGGCCGAGTTCGTCGGGCGCAGTCCGCTCAAGCTCGATGCCCGTCACCCGGTCATCACCGAGGATCGCCGCCGGCTGATGGTAAAAGTGCAGGTGGACCCGGCGCGATGCCGTGCGCGTAGTCGGGTCGGTGTTCGCCCACTCAGTCAGCGTGCGGATAATGATCTTCCGCTGGTTGAACTGGGCGACCATGCGCTGGGCGTGATCGTCGAGCTCCATGTCGGCCGGGTCGACGATCACGTCGACGTCCTCGCGTGCGCCAAGCTCGCGCAGCTCCATGGGTGCGAAGCGGACATCTGCCGGGCCGCGTCGAATGAACATGTGCAGGTCGCGCACGGGGTTCTGTTCGAACGCTGTCTCGACGTGGTCGGGGATATCGGTTGCTGCGAGCGCCTCAGGGTGCGAAATGATCATGCGGGCGACGTCGAGGGCGACGTTCCCAGCCCCGATCACCGCGACCGATTCGGCATCGAGCGGCCACTCGGTTGGCGCATCTGGGTGCCCGTCATACCAGGCGACAAAGTCCGCGCCACCAAAGGAGCCGGGCAGCTCAGCACCCGGAATACCGAGATCGACGTCGCGATCCGCTCCCGTCGCAATCACGACCGCATCGTAGGCCTCGCGCAGTTCCGCGATCGAGACGTCGACGCCGATCTCGACGTGGCAGACGAGCCGGATGCGCGGGCTCTCGAGCACGTCGTGCAGGGCATCCTGGATCTTCTTGATGCGCGGGTGGTCTGGCGAGACGCCGTAGCGCACGAGGCCGTAGGGTGCCGGGAGCTTCTCAAACAGGTCGATGTGCACCTGTTCGTTTCGGCTCTGCAGAATATCTGCCGCGTAGACGCCGGCCGGCCCGGCTCCGATGATCGCGACTGTTGGGTGTGGCGTCATGCAAGAACACTCTCCTGTGGTGGTAGCGCCGCGATGAGCGGGTGGTCGCCGGGGATCGGGCCGGTGCGTGCGGCGCCGCCAGGGGAACCCACGGCGTCGAAGAACTCGACGTTGGCGCCGTAGTAGTCCTGCCATTCGCCCGGCAGGTCGTCCTCGTAGTAGATGGCCTCGACCGGGCAGACCGGTTCGCATGCTCCGCAGTCGACGCACTCGTCGGGGTGGATGTAGAGCATCCGGTCGCCCTCATAGATGCAGTCAACCGGGCACTCGTCCACGCAGGCTCGGTCTTTCAGGTCCACGCACGGCAGCGCGATGACATACGTCACGGCTATCCCCCTCGTCCAGCAGCGAGCCCCCTATTTGGAGGCACATGAGCTATGCTAAAACCTCAAGTTAGGTTGAGGTCAAGTGGCCGCGTGTCGGAGGCACTCATGGAACAGCTTCACTCCCCCGAGGAACTCCTCACAGTCGGTGAGATGAGCCGCCGCACCGGCGTGCCCGTGTCAGCGCTGCACTACTACGAACGCCTGGAACTCATCGCCTCGCAGCGCACGTCCGGGAACCAACGCCGCTACCCGCGTTACATGCTGCGTCGCGTCACGCTCATCTCGGTCGCAAAACGCCGCGGCATCCCGCTCGAAGATGTGAAGGATGCGTTCAAGAACGTACCGCTGTCGAGT
>NZ_LOHP01000019.1 GCF_001482305.1 Leucobacter sp. G161 | reverse complement strand
GTCGGGGCCGGGGCCACCGGCATCATCGCCGCCTTCGCCCTCGTCGGATGGGTCGGCTACGCCAGGGTAATTCGCGCGCTCACCGCCGCGTTGCGCGAACAGGGGTGGGTACGAGCCGCGCGCGGGGCCGGGCTCTCGGACGCGCGTATCCTCGTGCGGCACCTCCTCCCGAATGTGCTGCCGCAGGCGGTCGTGCTGCTCGCCACCGAGATCGTGCTCATCATGGTCGCGATCGTCACCCTCGGGTTCCTGGGGCTCGGCATTCAGCCGCCGACCCCCGACTGGGGCACGATGATCGCCGACGGCCAGGCCTTCGTCACCTCGCACTGGTGGCTGTCGGCGCTGCCGGGGCTCGCGGTCGTCGTCACCGGCATCGCACTGTCCCTGCTTGGCGACGGTGTCGGGGCCGGGGCCACCGGCATCATCGCCGCCTTCGCCCTCGTCGGATGGGTCGGCTACGCCAGGGTAATTCGCGCGCT
>NZ_LOHP01000018.1 GCF_001482305.1 Leucobacter sp. G161 | reverse complement strand
GACGCCGAGCGCCATCGGGGCCAGCGCAAGGATCGTTGCGAGCGCGGTCATCACGATCGGCCTGAGGCGCTGCAGGGAGCGATTGCGGTTCGGGTCGTAGTTCGCGGGGGCTTTAAAGCCCCGCCGCTTCTTCTGGGCCATGAGTTACAGTCCTCGGGGCGTCGGCCCCGCGTCACTTTCGGTGTCGTTCTCGCGTGAATCGATGTCAGGATCCGCGGGCGTCTCCCCCGGCCACATCTCGGGCGCTTCCGCGTGCAGTGCGCCGGAATCACCGGCGGCAGCACTCGCGCCCACAGGTGTAAGCGTATCGGCTCGCTTGTCGGCCGCGCGTTCGCGTCGGCGATCCCGGCTCTGCTCGCGCTTCCGCTCGACGAGGTAGTAGAGCGTCGGCAGCACCACAAGGGTGAGCACGGTTGACGACAGCAGCCCGCCGATCACGACGACCGCGAGCGGCTGCGAGATGAACCCGCCCTTGCCGGTGACGCCGAGCGCCATCGGGGCCAGCGCAAGGATCGTTGCGAGCGCGGTCATCACGATCGGCCTGAGGCGCTGCAGGGAGC
>NZ_LOHP01000017.1 GCF_001482305.1 Leucobacter sp. G161 | reverse complement strand
CTGTCCAGCACCCAGGTATACACGCACGTCTCGATGGAGCGGCTCGCTGCGACGTATCGGCAGGCACACCCGCGCGCGTAGCCCAATCGCGTTCTACATCCCCAGCAACTCAGTGCCACCGGCTAACTACCACGGCAGCAGCACCGGCCGCGAGTAGAAGTACTGCAGCGGGTTCACGTACGCATCGTCGACACGCACCCCGAGGTGCAGGCATTCCGCGAGGCAGTGCCCGCCCCCTGCGACCTGCCCGATGGCCTGCCCACGGGCGACAGCGTCCCCCTCAGCGAGCCCGTTGCCTGCCTGCTCGAGGGGCTCAAAGGACACGACCGTGCGCGAATCGACGCGGATTGACAGCACGTGCCGGTCGGCGACCCTGCCGACAAAGCTCACGGTGCCTGCGACGGGCGCACGAGCCCCATCACCAGGCGCAGCGGGAAGGTCGATGCCACGGTGACCCGAGGCATACGGGGTCGGTGGCGGACGGTACTCGCCTGAGACCTGCAGCGGCGATTCGAGCGGCGGCAACCAGTATTCGCGGCCGCCAGCTGACGCTGCCGGCAGTGCGGCCGTCAGGACGAGCGTGACAGCCGCCGCAAGGGCTCGCTGGGCGCTCCGAATGAATCGTTTCGCAGGAAGCAGCACTGAGATCATTGCCCCAGTCTGCGTCGCGGCTCCCGGCCGCCTCGCGAGACTCCACACAGCATGAGGCCTTTCGGCCCAATCTCGCTCCGTCCACGAATGTGGACAACGGTCAAACGGTCGGGGCAGCCCCGTATCCGGGGATCCCCACCATCAGCTACAGCGGCTATTCGTCGAGCGACAGCTCCTGCGGCAACTTAAATTCGCGAGCCGACAGCTCTTCCACGTTGACGTCCTTGAATGTGAGTACGCGCACCGACTTCACGAAACGGTCGGAACGGTACACATCCCACACCCACACGTCACCCATGGTGAGTTCGAAGTAGAAGTCGTTTCCGGCGTCGTTCCGCTTCAAATCAACCTCGTTGGCGAGGTAGAAGCGGCGCTCGGTTTCGACTACGTATCGGAACTGACTCGCGATATCGCGGTATTCGCGAAACAGCGCCAGCTCTGCATCGCGTTCGTATTCCTCAAGATCGTCCTCATTCATCACCCCCATCCTATGCCGCTTCGGCGACACGCGGGCACCACTCCCTCCAGCTTGACTGATTCGAACATATGTTCGAATATGGTCGCATGAGTTCCGCAGCTTCGCTTCCCGACCTGCGGCAGCGCATCACCGAGATGCAGCCGCTACGGATCGACGAGCGCGCGCTGCCGACGACCCCCGGGCTTGGCGCACTGCTGCCCGGCGGGGCGTTGCGCGCCGGTGCCGCGTATTCGGTGCAGGGCTCGTGGCAACTCGCCCTCGCGTTCCTCGCGGAGGCGTCACAGGGCGGGGCCTGGTGCGGCGTGCTTGGCTGCCCAGGGTTTGGTGCGGAGGCAGCTGTCTCGCTCGGCATCGCGCTCGACCGTTGCGTACTCATTCCCGAGCCTGGCAGGCACGCCCTCACCCTCGCCGGCACGCTCAGCGAGACGCTGTCGATCGTGGTCGCGCGCTTCGATACCCGTGTGTCCCCCGCCGACATTGAACGGCTCGCTGCCCGGCTGCGCGAGCACGGCTCTGCACTCGTCGTCGTCGGCGAGTGGGCCCGCAGCGAGTCCCGTCTCTCCGTGGTTGCCTCGCGCTGGACGGGCCTCGGCGCGGGGCACGGCACGCTCACTGACCGCGAGCTCACCGTGCGGTCGGAGGATCGCCGCGGCACGAAACAGCACTCGGTACGGTTCGAACGCGGCAGCGTGTCCGTGGCTCGCACGCAGCCGGCACCGCTGCGCGCGCTCCGGGCGGTGTGACGGTGCCTCCCGAGCGGGTCATCGTGTTGCTCCTCGCCGACTGGCCGCAGGCGGGCGAGGCCGCAGCCGAGGACGCTGGCGAACCGCGAGACTTTGCGCCCGTGTTCGCGAAGCTCACCGAGCTCGTACCCGAGATCGAGCAGCTGAGCCCCGGGCTCGTCGCGATGCGCGCACGCGGGCCGGCGCGCTACTACGGCGGTGAACGTGCCGCGGCGGCTGTGCTGCTCGAGTTCGCGCGCGAGGAGGGCCTCGGCGCGGCGCTGGTTGGGATCGCAGACGGCCGCTTCGCCGCCGAGCAGGCAGCACGCCTGAACCCGCCGCTCGCCGATGGCGTGCGTGTGGTCGAGCCGGGCGAGTCGGCGGCGTTCCTCAGCGAACTCCCGGTGGCCTGCGGCACCGACGAGCGGCTCGGGCAGCTACTCCCGGGGCTCGGCATTTACACGCTGGGGGCGTTCGCCGCGCTCCCCGAGGATGCCGTGCGGGCGCGGTTCGGGCCGGCGGGTGTGCTCGCACACCGCCATGCGCGTGGTGAGGATGCCGAGCGGGGTGAGCCGATCCGCGCGCAGCGTGCCGCACGCGATTTTGCGTTGCACCTGGACTTCGAGCCGCCCATCGCTGGCACCGAACAGCTCGCGTTCGCCTGCAGCGCGCTTGTCGAACGGTTCATTGCTGCGCTCACCGAGGAGCGGCTCGTGTGCACGTCGCTGCGGGTGACGCTCACCGATGACATCGGGATCAGGCACGAACGGGACTGGGCACACCCGCGGTTCTTCTCGCCGCAGGACACGCTCGCGCGGCTTCGCTGGCAGTCGGAGACGCTCGTCGCTGGCCTTGCAGGGGCGGCCGGCGAGGAACGCGCAGGGGCCGGGATCGCGGCGGTGCGGATCGCGCCCGTGCGCACCGACCGGGTCGCGTCGCACGAGCCTGGGCTGTGGACGAGCGGGCCCGACGAACGCGTGCACCACCACCTGAGCCGTGCGCAGGGGCTGCTCGGTCCTAGCGGGGTTGGCACGGTCTCGCTCGACGGCGGACGACTGCTGCTCGAACGGCAACGGTTCACGTACTGGGGCTCAGCGCCACGCCGGGAGCGAGCACCCGGGCCGTGGCCTGGAGCGCTTACCGCCCCGCTGCCGAGTCTCGTGTTCGATCCGCCGCTGCGCGCGCGGCTGCTCGATGCGGCCGGCGCTTCCGTCGGCATTGACGCCGAGGAGCTGCTCGCGGCGACGCCGCACACGCTCCGGGTGGAGGCGCGTGAGACTCCGGGAACGGTGCGCGGCTGGTCGAAGCCGTGGCCGGTGCGGGAACGCTGGTGGGAGGGCAGGCCCGATCGTTTCCGGATGCAGCTTGAGCTCGATACCGGCGATAGTTGGTTGCTGCTCGCGACCGTGCGCGAGACCGCCGTGAGCTGGTTCGCGGAGGGCCACTATGACTGACAGTCACGGCACCGCGCCAGTCGAGTATGCGGAGCTGCACGCGCACTCCCACTACAGCTTCCTCGACGGCGCGTCCTCCCCCGAGGAGCTCGTCACCGAGGCGCGCAGACTCGGGATCGCGGGCCTCGCCGTCACCGACCACGACGGCTTCTACGGCGCGCCCCGGTTCGCGGAGGCCGCGCTCGCCGCGCCGGGGTTCCTCACCGTCTACGGCGCCGAGCTCACCCTCGGGCTCGATGCCCCGCAGCTCGGCGCAGCCGACCCCGCGGGCACCCACCTGCTCGCCCTCGCCCGTGGCACGGCCGGCTACCACCGGCTCGCCTCAGCGATCACCGAAGGGCAGCTCGCCGGCGGCGAGAAGGGCCGCCCCGTCTACGATCTTGAGGAGCTTGCGGGGGCCGCGGACGGCAACTGGGCGATCCTCACCGGCTGCAGAAAGGGTGCGGTGCGGCGGGCGCTCGCGCAGGGCGGTACATTCGGCCAGACTGCCGCGCGCGCCGAGCTCGACCGGCTCACCGCGCTCTTCGGGTACGACAACGTGTTCGTCGAGCTCACGAACCACGGGCACCCGGGTGACGATGAGCGCAACGCACGGCTCGCGGCGCTCGCTTCCGAGGCAGGGCTGCCGACACTTGCGACGGGTGCGGTGCACGCGGCGACCAGGCCCGAGACCCGCACCGCCGAGGCGATGGCAGCGGTCCGGGCGAGGCGCAGCCTCACCGAGCTCGATCCGCATCTGCCTGCCTCGGGGGCCGCGCACCTGCGCAGCCCGGCTGCGATGCTCCGTCACTTCGCTCTGCATCCCGATGCCGTCGCCCGCACGGTGCCACTCGCGCGCGAACTCGCGTTCTCGCTCAGGGAGGCGACGCCCCGGCTCCCCAAGCTCGATCTCCCCGAGGGGCACACCCAAATGAGCTGGCTGCGGGAGCTCGTCTGGCAGGGCGCCGCGGAGCGCTACGGTGCCGGTCAAGACGCCCTCGATGCGCCACGCAGAGAGCGGATCGAACGCGAGCTCGACGTCATCGAGCAGCTCGATTTTCCCGGCTACTTCCTCATCGTGCACGACATTGTGCGAGAGGCGCGATCGCGCGGGATCCTCTGCCAGGGGCGCGGCTCCGCCGCAAACTCAGCAATCTGCTACCTGTTGAAGGTCACCTCGGTCGATTCAATCTTCTACGGTCTGCCGTTCGAACGCTTCCTGTCGAGCCTGCGCGAGGAGGAGCCGGACATCGACGTCGACTTTGATTCCGAGCGGCGCGAGGAGATGATCCAGTATGTGTACGCAACGTACGGCAGGCGCAACGCCGCGCAGGTCGCGAACGTCATCACGTACCGCCCGAAGGCGGCGATCCGCGACGCGGCGAAGGCGCTCGGCTACAGCCCCACTGAGCAGCGGGCATGGACGGCGAGCATCAGCCACCACGACGACTTCCCCGAGGTCAGTGATTCGCAGGCCGACGGGGGCGCGGCCGAGCACACGCCGACCCCGGTCCACAAGACCGGGAACGCGCGCGACGCTGGCAGCGAGCGGACACAGCGAAGAGAACGCCAGGGCAAACCGGGCAATACCCCGGCCGACGACCCGCGTTCCCCCTACGCGGCGATCCCGGAGCCCGTGCTCCGACTTGCAAGCGAGTTCAAGGGGGCACCCAGGCACCTCGGCATCCACTCGGGAGGCATGGTGCTCACTGAGCGACCAGTCGGTGAGGTCTGCCCGATCGAGCACGCACGCATGGACAACCGCACGGTGTTGCAGTGGGACAAGGACGACTGCGCAGCAATGCGGCTCGTGAAGTTCGACCTGCTCGGCCTCGGCATGCTCAGCGCGATCGATAAAACGCTCCGCATGGTGACGGCGGCAACCGGCGAGGAGTGGACCTTCGACACGATCCCCAAAGAAGAGGCCGGCGTCTACGACATGCTCTGCCGGGGCGACGCGATCGGTGTCTTCCAGGTCGAGAGCCGTGCCCAGCTCAACACCCTGCCCAGGCTCAGGCCTCGCAGCTTCTACGATCTCGTCATCGAGATCGCGCTCATCCGGCCAGGCCCGATCCAGGGTGGCGCGGTGCACCCGTACCTGCGGCGCCGAGCTGGGAAGGAGGAGATCACGTACTCGCACCCGAGTCTCGAACCGGTGCTCGCGCGCACGCTCGGGATCCCCCTCTTCCAGGAGCAGCTCATGCAGATCGCGACGACCGTCGGCGGGTGCACGGGCGAGGACGCGGATCTGCTGCGGCGTTCCATGGGCTCGAAGCGCGGCAAGGAGCGCATGGATTCGCTGCGCGAGAAGATCTTCGCCGGCATGCGCGCCAACGGCATCGACGGCGAACAGGCGCAGCTCGTGTACACCCAACTCGAGTCCTTCGCCGACTTCGGATTTGCCGAGAGCCACTCGATCAGTTTCGCGCTCATCGTGTACGTGAGCTCATGGCTGAAGCTGCACTACCCGGCGGTGTTTCTCGCGGGGTTGTTACAGTCGCAGCCGATGGGGTTCTACTCGGCGCGCAGCCTCGCCGAGGACGCGAAGCGGCACGGTGTTGCCGTGCTGCCGCCCGACGTGCAGCACTCGGCGGTGCACGCGGGTGTTGAATCCGACGGCTCGGCAACCCCATTGGCACCGACCGGGTTTCCCGAGTGCGCCGCGCACGACCAGCCGCAGGTCGGCCCGTTCGACGACACCGCCCCGGATACGAGCGGGAAGCATCGCCGCGACGGCCGCTTCGCGGTGCGGCTCGGGCTCGCCGAGGTGCGCGGGATCGGGGCTCGGGTGGCCGAGCGGATCGTTGCGGCCCGCTCGAACGGGCCATTCGCCGATCTCGCTGATCTCGCCAGGCGGGCGGATCTCGACAAGGAGCAGCTCGAGGCGCTCGCTTCCTCGGGTGCATGCGCGGGTCTCGGGCTCAGTCGCCGCGACGCGCTCTGGGGCGCGGGCCCGGCTTCCGAGAACCGGGATCGGTTTCTGCCGGGTATCGCCGTGTACGTGCAGCCGCCGCTGCTCCCTGTGCTCACCGATGCGGAACAGACGTCGCTCGATCTCTGGACGACGGGGGTCGCAACCGGCACCCATCCGCTCGCACTGCTGCGAGAGACGTTGGACGCACGCAAGATCATGCGTTCGGACCTCGCGCGCACTGCCGCAAACGGCTCCACCGTCGCCGTCGCCGGACTCGTCACCCACCGGCAGCGGCCCGGCACAGCTGCCGGTGTGACGTTCATCACGCTCGAGGACGAACGCGGCACGGTAAACATTGTCGTGTGGGCAAAGGTGTGGCAGGCACACCGGTTCGTGGCGCAGTCCTCACCGGCACTCATCGTGCGCGGCGTAGCGGACAGCTCTCCCGAGGGGGTGTTCAACGTCATCGCTCACAGCTTCGAGCCGCTTCCGGCGCCGCAGGCTATCGCGTCACGCGACTTCCGTTAGCTATGCTGGCGAGGTGAACACTTCTACTGCTTTGCTCACGGATCACTACGAGCTGACCATGGTCGACGCCGCGCTGAAGGCCGGCACTGCGCACCGAAACAGCGTGTTCGAGCTGTTCGCGCGCAGGCTCTCGGGGGCGCGACGCTACGGCGTCGTCGCCGGCACCGGGCGCCTCCTCGAAGCCATCACCGACTTCCGTTTCGGCGATGCCGAGCTCGAGTTCCTTCGCGCAAACAACGTCGTCAGCGCGGACACCATTGACTGGCTCGCAAACTACAGGTTCACCGGTGACATCTGGGGCTATCCCGAGGGCGAAGTGTTCTTCCCTGGCTCCCCAATCATCACGGTTGAAGCGAGCTTCGCGGAGGGCGTCATCCTCGAGACGCTCGCCCTGAGCATCATGAACTACGATTCGGCGGTCGCGACCGCCGCATCACGCATGGTCTACGCGGCGAACGGCAAGCCCCTCGCCGAGATGGGTTCGCGCCGCACCAGCGAGCGCAGCGCTGTCGCTGCGGCACGCGCAGCCTATGTAGCCGGTTTCAGCGCGACCTCGAACCTCGAGGCCGGCCGCAGCTACGGGATCCCAACGATGGGCACCGCCGCGCACTCCTTCACGCTGCTCCACGACAGCGAGCGTGAGGCCTTCGAAGCGCAGATCGCGGCGTTCGGCCCGGACACCACGCTGCTCGTCGACACCTACGACACCGAACAGGGCGTCCGCACCGCGGTCGAGGTTGCCGGCACCGGGCTCGGCGCCGTACGCATCGACTCCGGTGACCTTCCCGTAGTTGTCGTCGAAGTGCGCGAGCTGCTCGACTCGCTCGGTGCGACACACACCCGCATCACCGTCACGAACGACCTCGACGAGCACACGGTTGCGGCGCTCGCTGCCTCCCCCGTCGATTCCTTCGGGGTCGGCACCTCCGTCGTCGTCGGGTCCGGCAGCCCAACGATGGGCATGGTCTACAAGCTCGTCGCCCGCGAGGACGACAACGGCGAATGGGTGTCCGTCGCCAAGAAGAGCACCGACAAAGCCTCCGTCGGCGGGCGCAAGAGCGTGCGCCGACTGCACAACGCCCGCGGCGCTGCACGGGCAGAGCTCGTCTTCCTCGGTGACGGCCCGGGAGGCGAAGCCGAGGGCGCGGATGTTGCAGAGAGCAGCCGCGAGGTGCTCGAGCATCTCGTCATCGGCGGCGAGGTGCAGCCGCAGTACGTTGGTGCGGACGGTATCGCGCTCGCCCGTGATCGCCACCGCGAGTCAGTCGCGGAGCTCCCGCGTGTCGCGATGAGCCTCACCCGAGGCGATCCGGCGATCCCAACCGAGTACCGCTAGGACCGGGGCACCACCGCTCCGCGGAGGCATCACCTACGCGAAAACCCATCACTGTTGACGTCACAGTGATGGGTTTTCGCGTCAGCGGCATCGGCTAAGCGCGCGGTGGCGGTGGAATGGGAGAAACTACTTCTTCATCCGCTCGTAGACCTTCTTGCAGTCCGGGCAGACCGGGAAGCGCTCGGGATCGCGTGACGGCGTCCACTTCTTCCCGCACAGTGCGCGGACTGACTTGCCCGTGACTGCAGACTCGACAATCTTGTCTTTTGGCACATAGTGAGAAAAGCGCTCGTGGTCGCCATCCTCAATCTGCGAGTCCTCGAGAAGCTCTTCTAGTTCGCGATCGAGAACGTCGAGGCCGCCACCTGTTTCCGGTGCGTTACGCGAGAAAATACCCATACCGACATTCTACCCGCTCGAGCGCGGGAACGCCCGGCGAATGTGTTAGTCGAAGATCTGCGTGACCGCGAGAATCTCAGGCCCCTGCTTATCGAAGATGCGACCACCGATCGCCACTCCGCCGAGGAGCACCGCGAGGCCGAACCCGATTCCGAATAGGAGCGCCCACATGTTGCCAAGGAATGAGACTTCGGCGATCGCGACGGCCGATATCCAGACCGGGGCGATCGAGAGCACCAGTGCCACGAGCATGGAGATCGTCTGCGAGGTTCCCGAGCCCGAACCCGACCACTGCGGCTGCACGAACGGGCTGTCCCCCGGCCGGGTTGCCGGGTACGGCATGAGCGCCGAAAATACGCTCGCGACACCCGTCGCGATACACAGGACGCCGATATTCATACCGATCACAGCTGGCAACACCCGCCAGTCCCCCATGAACGTCACCGTGATACTCGACCCAATGATCGCCGCTGGGACGCCAAAGAAGAGCGCGGGAGCGAGCCTGCCGGCGCGGTCTGCCCATCCCTTGATACCGCTCGCGACGTGCTCCCAGATCGCAGTCGAATCCATCGCGATGTCGTTATGTTGCGCCCAGCCGAGCAACAGCATGAAGATCGGCAGCGGGAGTGCAGCGGCAAGCCGAACGTCGGCGCCGGCGATGAGGAACGCGGCAACGATCGCCGCCGGCGCGATAGGCAGCGCAATCAGGGCGATGCGGTACCGCGGGTCGCGTTGCCAGTAAGTAAGCTGACGAGCCGCGATGACCGGAGCAGGCCGCGCAGGGAAACGTTCGAACCAGCCGAGTCCGCGGCGTGCACTGAGCACGTCACGAGGACGCTCGATCGAGCGCAGCGACCTGCTCGTGATCCCGAACCACGCGATGGCGAGCAACACGATCGTCGAGCCCACAACCGCGAGGCGTGTCGCGGCTGTCGTGAGGTCTCCCGCGCTTGCATCGGCAATCGCCGCGAAGGGGGCACCGAACGGTGTCCAGGCAAGCACTCCGGCGGCGTCAATAAGCACCTGGTTCGTCGCGGATCGCAGGCTCTCCGCGATCACAAACACCAGGAGCGGCAAGAGCGCAATCGTCAGCACGCCACCGGTCAGGCGCAGTCCCCCTGCGTACCGCTCACCGACGATGAGCTGCGCCAGCCCGGAGGCAAACCGCACGGCGACGATCGCGAACAGCGCGGCGAGCACGAGCGCCAGCGGCGCGATACCTCCGCTCGCCTGCCACTCGGGGCGAGCACACCAGAAGGCAACGAGCCAGACCAGCATCACGAGGAACGGCCAGCTCATCACGGTGGTGACCAGCAGCCCCCAGGCGACGCGTCCGGCGCCCGATGGGAACTGTGCGAACTGCCTGGGCACCAGGTTCCGTCGGTTGTCGAAGAATGGCACGAGCAGCGCGGCCGCGAGCACGACGCCACCGATCATCACGTCGAGCACGGTGCGCAGCGATCCCGGCGCCGTCAGCCAGGACGTCACGAACGGAGCGAGTGCTGCCGCAGCGAAGCACAGCAGAATGAGGATGGCGACGCGAATCCCTCGCGTGACCGAGCCTCGGAAGAGGCCCCCTGCTGCCGCTACTCGGAGTCGGAAGAGCCGTGCAACCACTGCAGCCCCTTCTGCGACTCGTCGACACCGGTGAGGGCGCGGAAACGGTCTTCGAGGCTGATGCCATCGCGGACCGCATCGACGGTGCCCTGCGCGATAACGGAACCGTCAACGATGATGACGACGTGGTCGCACACCCGCTGGATGAGTTCGAGGCTGTGGCTCGACATGACGACGCTTCCGCCACCGCCAACGTACTTTTCGAGGGTGTCCGTCACATTTGCGGCAGAGACGGGGTCAATCGCTTCGAACGGCTCGTCGAGTACCAGCACATCGGGGGCGTGAATCATCGAGCATGCAAGGGCAATCTTCTTCTGCATACCCGCGGAATAGTCGGAGACCAGTCGGTCGAGCGCAGATTCGAGCCCGAACGCCTGAGCCAGTTCGGCACTGCGCTTGGCGACCTCAGCCTCGGCGACGCCGTGCAGCACGCCAGAGTAATAGAGCAGCTGTGCACCTGTCAGGCGGTCAAAGAGTCGGAGCCTATCAGGGAGCGTTCCGATGAGGCGCTTCGCAGCTGCCCCGTCAGCCCACACATCGACGTCTCCCACGGAGACTCGGCCAGAGCTCGGGCGCAGCAGCCCACTAATCATCGACAGCGTCGTCGTCTTACCCGCACCGTTCGGACCGACGACACCGGTGAGTGATCCCGCGTGCACTTCAAACGACACTTCGTTCGCCGCGACCGTGCTCCCGTAGACCTTGGTCAGCATCTCGGTGCGGAGCACCACGGGGTTCTGCTCGGCGATGCGTCCGCGCTCTCGCGCCCGCACGACCGACGGGGTCGGCACCTCAATGCGGTTTCGCGCCGGAGCTGGCGCCGCAGGCGCGTCACTTGATTCCGGAGCCGCTACCTCGCCGGGCGCAGCCGTGCGGCTTCGCCGCACACGCGGTGCCGCGGGGGCGCTCACAGGAGGCGGCACCTCGCTTGAGGGTGCGGGGGAAGCGGTTTCAGCAGCGCCGAACCCCACGTCCGGCAATGCATCAGACGACGATGACGGGGTTTCTGGCAGCACCCCACTAACCTACCAAATGAACGAGGGTCTGTGAGCATGGTGTGCCGAGCCCGTGAACTCTGGCAGCTTTCTCACGGCTCCTGTTTGGGCATGCCGCTGCAGATCTCGCGTGACCCGCTCCGCCACTACTCGCGCGTCGCGGCGGCTCGTTCGGCGTCGGCTCGATCCAGCAGCGTCTCGATCGCGGCATGGAATCGGCGAGTCGGCGCCCCCGACGAGGTGTCACCGAAGTAGCGTGTCGACCATTCTCCAAGACGCTCACGGGCGACCGTATCCCCGATGACTCGGTCGAGCACAGCGACGATGTCGGGAGTTTCGGCCGCGTCGAGCCACTCGCACACGCTGAGGTAGCCGCCCTCATCGACCTCGGCCTCCGGTGACAGTGGGCGCGTCACCATGAGTGGCCGACCCGTTGCAAGCCGGTCGTAGACCATCGCGGAGATATCGCAGATTGCAACGTCGGGCAGACGCAACTGCCACCCGAGCACCGGGGACTCGTCATAGACGTGCTGCGCTGAGCTATCGGCCTGGTTTGCCTCGGCCAGCATGGCGATGATCCGCTCGTTCGCGGCCCCGAACTCGGGGCTTACGACGCCCGAGCGCGGGTGCGGTCGGTAGATGACGCGATGTCGCCCGGTTGCGATGAGCTGCCTGACCAGGGTCTCGCCGTGCGTCAACACTGATCCGTAGCTCGCAGCAGGCCGATCCCCCTCCCACGTCGGCGCGTAGAACACGACGGTGCGATCGTCGGGCGTGTACGCAGGCTCCCCGCCCAGGTGATCCGTCTGCGGACGACCAATCGCCATGGTGCGCGACTCAACGTCGTACTGCCACAGTGCCTTGGCGAGCCGAGCCCGCGCAGCATCGCCCGCAACAAACGCGTAATCGTACGTCTTGTACTGATTACTCGTCATGTACATTTTGTCGCTCTCACCGTGGTTGATGAAGACGTGCCAGCGCTCGCCATACCGCATCATCTGGAAGTTGCGAGTGTTCTGGTTGACGTAGAGGATCACATCAAGTTGCTGCGTGTCGATGAACTTCTCGATGCCGGTGACCTTGGGGACGAAAGCAACGTCGAGATCGCTCTCGCGCATGAGTTGGAGCGCACCAGCTGCGTTGCGAGCAATGAGCACAACGGGATGAGTTTTGGCGAGCTCTTGCAGGGGCGCGTACCACTGGCGCATCTGATAGATGTTCACGTCGCTGTCGGCAAAGTACACCCCGACGCGGAATCGCTGCTCGGGGAGCTCGCCACGTTCAGCGAGCAGCCCCTTGAGTTCGAAGTAGGCGCGACGCCCCTTGAGGACCCGCTTGGCGAGCTTCACGGCACGTTTGCTGTCCTTCACAATTTGCATCACACCAGAATAGCCCTCGAGACCGAACGGGCAGCACAGAGGCGAGCTATGGGAGGATCATCGGGTGGAGACTGCCCCAAACCCCTCGTTGCCGCCGTTGCCTGCTACCCCAGCGGTCAGCTACGTCATGCCCGTCCTGAACGAGGAGGACTACCTCGCGCGGGCCGTCACCACGATCCTCGCGCAGGAGTACCGCGGCGAGAAGGAGATCGTCCTCGCGCTCGGGCCCTCACGCGACCGGAGTAATGAGATCGCGCGTGAGATCGCTGCGGCTGACCCCCGGGTCCGACTCATCGATAACCCGGAGCGAGATATCCCGGCAGGTTTGAACCACGCGATCGGGGCGAGCACGCACGCGGTCATCATCCGCGTGGACGCGCACTCCGAGCTCACGCCCGATTACACGGAGCGCGGTGTCGCCGCACTGCGAGACACTGGCGCCGCGAATGTCGGCGGTGTCATGCGCGCGGCGGGCAATTCTCCGGTACAGCGGGCGATCGCGCGAGGCTACAACAGCCCGTATGGTCTCGGCGGCGGCGCCTATCACGGAGACGGCACCCCGGGTCCGGCAGAGTCTGCGTACCTCGGCATCTTCCGGCGTGAGGCCGTCGAGGCCGTTGGGGGCTACGATCCCGCAATTCTGCGCGGTGAGGATTGGGAGCTCAACCTGCGGATCCGCCGTGCCGGTTTCGCGGTCTGGTTTGAGCCGGCGCTCGGCGTCACCTACTGGCCGCGGGCAAGCTTCGGTGACCTCGCGAAACAGTTCTTCGCGACTGGCACGTGGCGCGCAGTGCTCGTGCGCAAGTACGGGCGTGCGAACCCGTGGCGCTTCTTCGCGCCTGGCACCCTCGTCATTGCGCTCGCGGTGTCACTCGTGGTGCTTGCCCTGCAGCTCACGACCGTGCTGCCGTGGGGCTGGTGGTCGCTCGGTTGGCTCCCGCTCGCGCTCTACGCGCTCGGCATCGGGTTCGCCGTGTGGCGAATCCCTGAGCAGCGCGGGCTGCGCGACCGCGCGCTCACTGCGGTCGCGCTCGTCACCATGCACACGAGTTGGGGCACCGGGTTCCTCCGCGGCATCACCTTCGGCGGTGGCCGCGTCGTGGACCGCTCGCGGGCGTAGCCGCCAAGGTCTGACCGACGCCGCACGCGCGACCAGGTTACAGCGCGCCCAGCTCCTCGAGGCAGTCAACCACTCGCGCCGTGGCGTTCCCGTCGTCGTGCGGAGTGAACTGTGCACGCCAGGCCGCGTAGGGCTCCGCGTATGCTGCCACCCACGGCGCTGCAGCGCCATGCGCCTGGAGTTCGCGCGCGTGCGCCACGACGTCGGTGCGAGCGGTGAGCAGCGGCCCGGGAGCGGTCTGTTCGAAATCGAAGGTGAAGCCGCGTTCACGGTCGCGATACGCTGCGAGGTCGGGCACGAAGAAAGCCATCGGCACGCCAGCGACTGCCGTATCGAACATCACCGATGAGTAGTCCGTCACGAGCAGGTCAGCGGCAAGGATCACGTCGTTGATGTCTGGATGCGCCGAAGCATCGATGACTCGCGGGTCGCCCCGCAGGTAGCCGCCGAAGGCGTGCGTGCGGGTGTGCCCGCGGGCGACGACCACCCAGTCATCGCCGAGCTCGGCGGCGAGCGCGTTCACGTTGAGCTCGTCGACGACAGCGGCGCCCTGGTCGCGCCAGGTCGGCACGTACGCGAGCACGGAGACGCCTTCGGGGATACCGAGTGCGAGCCGTGCCGTCGACCGTTCGATGGGGTTGCGTGCGTCTCCGAGGTCGGCACGCGCGAGCCTATCGTCGCGCGGATACCCTGATTCGATGATCTCGCCGCTGAACGCGTAGCTCTCGCGGAACTGCTCAGTCGAGTGGGGGTTTTGCGAGAGCATGAGGCTCCACCGTCGGCTCTCGCGGCGGATTGCGAGCCGGGTGCGCAGCGAGACGTTCGGTCTGCCGAGCGCGAGATGTTTCAGCATCGTGCCGTGCCAGGTCTGCAGCACCGTTTGCCCTGCGGATCGTGTGAAGCCGTAGCGGAGCCAGTCGTTGACGACCACGAGGGTTGCGAGGCGTCTCGCCGCGAACCACTCGCGCCCGCCGACGAGCACGGGCGTAGCGCCGGCTGGCACGCTTTGCCGTTCGCTGGTGACGCTCCAGTAGCGCGGCAGCGCGGGGTAGCGTGCTGCAATCTCTCGGTCGATTGCGAGCGGGTTGCAGCTCACCTGCCTCCCGTAGTAGCTCTCGAAGAACACTCCGTCGGCCGAGACCAGCTCGGTTGGGGGGAGGTGGAGCCGTCCAATCGCTGCGAGCACACGCGTCGCGCTCTGCCCGTCGCGGTGTTCGTGGAAGCGGGCCGCGATGCGCCGCACCGCGCGCGTCGACTCACGGTGCGCTGCGCTGCCTGCGGTGAGGGCTGGTTCGAGGGCGCGTGCAACACCCGCCCAGTCGCGTTCCACGATGGTGCCAGCGGTCACTTCGAGTGCCTCGTAGAGCCCGCGCGTGCGCGTGTAGTCTGCGAGGTCGGGCGCGAACCAGAGCACGGGGCGCTCGAGCAGCGAATAGTCGATCGCGATCGAGGAGAAATCAGTGATGAGGGCGTCGAATCCGCCCAGCAGTGGGGTGATGTCGCGGGCGACGTCACTGCCGAGGAGGTGAATATGCTCCCCCACGGCGCTGTCGTATTCACCTTCGCCGAGCGGATGGGAGCGAATGACGAGTCGTGCGTGCGCGCTGGCGAGCGCGTCTCGGAGCATGCCGATCTCATCGCTGCTGGGAATCGCCGGATCGGTGTCGCCGTCACGCCAGGTCGGCGCGTAGAGCACGAGCTTTTCGCCCTCGGCGAGCGGCGCGGCACCGTGTGCGGTGAGCAGCTCTGCCACCGATGTTCTCGCGGCGTGGGCGAGGGTCGGGTCTACGGCCTGGCGTGCGAGCGCATCGTCGCGCGGGTCACCGAGGACCTGCACCTTCCCGGGAGCAACACGAAACGCCGATCGGAGCCGCTCCGCTGCCGTAACTGAGCCTGCGACGTAGAGCGCCACCTGTTTCGTTCCTCGCTCGTACATACGCCGCAGCACGCCGCGAAGGATCGCGGGGCCACCAATCGCGGTCGTCACGGGCGAGTCGAGGTGGATCCGCTTAAGCGGGGCACCATGCCAGAGCTGCACGATGGTGCCGCCAAACACCCCGAACCGGTTCACATCGCCGAGGCCGTGGGTGACGACCAGCGTTGCCGCGCGCAGCGTGGTCCAGTAGCCACGCCAGCCCTGACGCATCACGGGGATGAACCCGGCGTCCGCAGCGAGTCTCGCTTCGGTGTCAGTGGCGACGAGCCAGCTGATCTTGGCATCGGGCTGCGTGCTGGCGACCTCGCGCGCGAGCGCGAGCGCTCCTTCGCCCACCCCGATTCCGCTGCCAAAGGCCCACGTGCCGCGCGCTCGCGGAATGCACAGCGCGAGCAGCCACGACAGCATGTATTTCGGGATCGCGAGGACCTTCGACAGGTTTCCGCTCGAGAAGTGGAATCGGCTCGTACTCATTTGTTTCAACTGTAGAACACGAAAGCGGGCACCGCGCGTGGTGCCCGCTTTCGTGAGAGAGGAGATTCGGTTACCAGTCGAGGGTACCGAGGGTCGCGTTGACCTGTCCGGCAACACCCTGGCGGGTGTAATCGATGGTCACTTCGCTGTCGCCAGCGTGCATGCGGATGAGCGCCGACACCGAGGTGCCGTCTGCCGCGGGAATACCGTCAACCCCGGTGATCACATCGCCAAGCTTCAGCCCAGCCTTGGCTGCAGCGCCGCCTCGTACGAGCTCCTTGATGAGCCCGCCTGCGTGGTTCGCGTCTTGGTCCGTGTCCAGGCTGGAGTCGACGACGCTCGCGCCAAGCAGACCGTGCGAGGGCTTCTCGCCTGCGATGATCTCGTCAGCGACACGGGTCGCAAGGTCCGCGGGGATCGCGAAGCCGAGGCCGGCGCTCGACGCGTTGCCTTCGGTTGCGCCTGGCGACGCAATGGCAACGTTGATCCCGATGAGCTCTGCCTTCGCGTTGAGGAGGGCGCCGCCCGAGTTGCCCGGGTTGATCGACGCGTCGGTCTGCACCACTGGGAGGGTGACCTGGCCCCCGGCCTGCTGCGTGTTCTGGCTCTCACCCGGGGTGTCAAAGCGGAAGTCCCAGGGGAACCCGCGGCCGCCGTCGTTCGGGCTTCCCTCACCGCGGGGGTCTTCCTGCCCCTCCTGGTTCGGGTCCTGCGGGATAAGCGCACTCCCGACGGAGATGCCACGGTTCAAGGCGCTCACGACACCGCTGGTGACGGTGTTGGAGAGGCTCATTGGCGCACCGATCGCGACCGCGAGGTCGCCGACGTTGACCTTGCTCGAATCGGCGACTTCGATGGGCGTGAGCCCCTCGGCTTCGATCTTCACAACGGCAATGTCGGAATAGGGCGCGACGCCCACGAGCTTGCCGTCGAACACGCGGCCGTCACTGTGCTTCACCCGAATGCGGGGATCCGTGGCTGCTCCGTCAAGCGTGACGACGTGCGCGTTCGTGATGATGTAGCCGTCTTCGCTGTAGATCACGCCAGAGCCAGACCCGGCCTCGGTCTGCGATTCAACCGACAGCGTCACAACGCTCGGCGTGGCGACCATCGCTACACCGGAGATATCCGTTGCGGTCTCAGGATTATTGAGCTTCACCGTGCCGCCCTGCTGCGAAACAGCGTTTCCCTTCGGGAAGGAGTTCGCGACGACGAGGGAGGAGACCCCGCCGCCCACAATCCCTCCGATGAGTGCGGCGACCGCGAGTCCCGCCAGGAACGTCCCGGTCGAGTGCCCCCGCTTGCCGGGGTTCGGCTGAGGTGGCTGCCCGGGCGCTGTGGGCGCACTCAGCGTGTCGGCAAGTGCCTGCGTCGGGAACTCCTGTGTGAGTCCTTCAGGCTGCGCGCCTGGCTGCGACGTGGGATGCGCTGTCGGGTATCCCCCTGCTTGAGCCCCAAATGCGGGAGTTACCGCAGGTGGAACCTGCGTCCCGTACGGTGCCTGCGAAGGCTGATCCCCCGCCCCGTTGCCGGGTACTGGGTGCTGTGGTTCGCCCGAAGTGGCACCCGGTTCCGGGGTGAAGTTGTTGTCTGCCATCGTGGCTCCTCTCTCGATGACTCAAGCATTTCGTGTAAGTCTATGAATTACGTTTGGGAAAGCTGCACAACTTCTGCGGATAGCGAAACAGCCCGGCCCGAACCCCTGTGTTCCGGCGCTCGAGTGACCCTCTCTAACGCCGGTCAAGGCGCTTCCTGATGACCACGATTCCGCTGAGCACCCCGCCTGCCGTTGCCATCCCAGCTGCAATGAGCAGAGCAGACATTGACGTCGTCGACATCCCACCCGCGGCCGCTCCGGTCTGTGCCAATTTCGAGGACGTGACCGGCTCAACCGTCAGCTCTGCGGTCTCGTCGGGGACTCCGAAGTCATCGCACCATTCCGAGATCAGGCCAAGTGCTGTCTCAGATTGGTCTTCGTTGAACACGCAAGCCTGCACCGTCACCCACCCCTGGGTGTCGGCGGGGATCTCGAACGGTGGCGCGGCTACCCAGGTCTCGGGCTCAGTGAGCTCGACAAACACTGCACCCAACTCCCGCGCGTCATCGGGCGCTGCCGCCTGTCGGATCGGCACGGTATCGCTCTGATAAAACGTCAGCCGAACGTTGGCCGGTATGCGCTGGCCCGCGTCGTCACGCAACCAGCTGCCACCCACCGCACTCGCCCGAACCGTATCCTCGAGTACCCGTGAGCCGGGTGCGAGGGTGGTCTCCAGCAAGCGGGTCTCCAATCTGAGCTCCGTCGCTACAAGTTGCCGTTCGGTCAGGACGCCAAAGCGGTCTGAGTATCTGGCCCCCGGCTCAAGTATCTCCGAACGCCGCACCTCTTCCGACTGGCGCTCCTCGCTAATGCCCCACACCCAGTAGTAATACCCGGAGGATGCCCCGGGGACCGGGAGGTCCGCACTGTAGTCACCAGGTCCCTGATCAATCGCCAGCGACGCGCTGCCCGCTACAGGCGCTCCCTCCGGAGGGTCGACGCTCTCGGCGTGCGGCGCATCGAATGGGCCGTAGAGCGTGCCATCCGCGACCAGCGGAAGGTACTCCCCATTCCCTCTGGTGGGCCAGGGAGAATCCGCCGCAGTAACCGTCACTGTGTCGCTGAAGACTCCGTCTTCCCGGAGCACGATGTCTCTGGGGACTTGCGTCGCGAGGGCGGGCGCGAAGCGGCTGTCGAACGTCGCGACTACCCCGTCTAAGACCCCAGTGTTGTCCCCGATGACGGGCTTCACTCCCGATCCGATCCGTTGCTCGGTATCGCGGGTGGCCGGGTGCAAGATGAGTTCGGCCGGCCAATACTTCTGTTTGAGCGACCACTTCCCGGAGATCCGCACATCGTTCAAGCGACTCCAGGCTGGCTCGTGAGGGATCGCTTCCCAGCCCACACTGCCGCGCTCGCTGCCCGATATCTTGAGCTCAGTCGAACCGTCCTCGAATGTTCCGCCCTCGATGGCCAGTGAGACCGTGCCTGCCGGATAGCTCACAGTCCCAGTTCCATCGCTGTCACCAGCCACGAGCTCCAGGGCGCCGTTCGGCTCTGTGACGCCGGGCCCGACCGCAGCGGTCTTCGATTCAACGGCGAGCCGCTTCCCCGCTTGGATATGACTCGAGCCCCCGTTCTTGCGAAACAGGTCGTACTTCCCATCGATCCACGCGGCATTGCCTGGCTCGCGCCGAATCTCCCACAGCGCGATCTGCACTGCGGCAGCTTTCGCTGCGTCAGCGGTGTCCCCGTGTTCGGCCAGCACCCAGTTCATCTGGCGGAGCTGCTGCCCGGAGGCCGCCGAGGTTCGCACCTGTCCTTTCCACCCCCACGCGTCGTTGACCGAGATCGAATATGCGGGGAGCTCCGAAACCTTGATGGGTGTGTCTTGCGCACTCAGGGGCGCGTCGGCGCCTGGTTCGAGGCAGTAGGCGCGAGAACCGTCTGCGGCAATAAACGCGCCGACGTGATATCCACCGAAGGACAGCATGCCTTCGAAACTCGCCCCTTGTGCTGCGGAGGCTGCCGCAGGTAGCAGCAGGGGAACTGCGAGCAACGTTGAGAGCAGCCGAAGCCGCCTGCGCGGACGGCGCTCAGGTGCGGGGTGATTCATGCGGACAACCTTTCGTCGAAGAAGAAACATCTTGGATCGTCAGGTTGCCCGCTGCTTGGGATCTCCGCGAATATCTATCCACAGGCCAACGATGGGGCCGATTGGCGCGCTCGTGCGTTCGGTGGTAGAGTAATGTCTTGTGCCGCGGGGTGGAGCAGTTCGGTAGCTCGCCGGGCTCATAACCCGGAGGTCGTAGGTTCAAATCCTGCCCCCGCAACTGGAGAAAAGCTCCTGATCAGATATTTCTGATCAGGAGCTTTTTGTTTTGCCCGTGGGAGTTCGAAGCCGAAAACACTACTTTCAAGAAATGAAAGTAGTTGCTACGCTCAACACATGAGCAACTCAAACCACCACCGGCCACCATCGCAGCCCGAAGCCGAGCAGCTCCTCGCCACCATGCCGCCACGCCCACGGCGGCACCTGGGAACCACAGACCACCTCATCACTGCGGGGATTCTGGTCCTGTCATTCACCGCTGGATTCCTCGCCATGAGTGGACAAGCGTGGTGGGCCGTCGCTCCTGCCCTGGGTGCCATACTCACGGCACACCACTGGGTGAACCGCCGGTTGAGCCGCCCCAACGAGCCACGCCTCAAAGCTTCAACCGCGACAACGGTTTTCACCGTGTGGCTCCTTCTTCCGATCTGGCGCGGCATCACTCAGGGGGAAACGCTCCCCCTCTCGGAGGCCTTCTTCTTTGCCGGCCTTGCCCCGATAGCCTGGCTCGTGTTCTACGCCGTGCTCCTCGTCCGCCGCTGATCCCCCGTGTCCTACACAGAGATCGATGCGCACCTCGTGGCGCCGAAGCGATTCGTCACCATGTCGCACCTCAGCCAGGTCGAACAGGCTGATTACCCAGCACTCCAAGAGACAACGGGGCTCTCAATGCCCGATCTCTCGAAGATCCTCCGGGATCTCGAGGAGCGCGGCCTCGTCGAAATCACCAAGGAGCGCCGCACCCGATATGGCAACACGCTAGTGCGGCTGTCGCCCGCTGGTAAACAGACGTTCAAGAACCTGGTAGCCACCCTCAACCGAATTGCCGGCGGGTAACCTACCCGACTCGCACGACACGCGGTCCCGACGGCGCCAACCCGGGAGGAGACTGCCGCCACCGCAAGCACCCGTGCACCCCACCGAAATGCGGCCTGTGAACGAAGCTCGAGAACACTGCCATTCCGCGTTGCGCGATTTCCTCGCATGCCCACGCCGCCCCCAGAGCCACGCTCAGCACCGACCCAACCAGCGAGCAACACGCCCAAGATTCGCCCGCTTTAGTCGCTACTCCCGCACCGCATTAAGCTAGAGAACGTGACGCGGGGTGGAGCAGTTCGGTAGCTCGCCGGGCTCATAACCCGGAGGTCGTAGGTTCAAATCCTGCCCCCGCAACTGTGAGAAAGGTCCTGGTTTGGAATTCCAAACCAGGACCTTTCGCTTTCTCCGAGGTGCGCTCAGCCAGCAACGAACCGCTGGAGCGCCACCAGCCAGGAACTATTCTTTGTCACACCGGACACGACGTCGTAACCAATGAGCAGCACGATCCGCTCGCGGTTTCGCAGATCCAGGACAAGAGGCGCGCCCGCACGTCGCACCGCACCAAGCGACGGGAACCCGCCACGAACGCCGCCCGCCGTAAACCTGTTATATTCCGGGATATAGGCGCGAGACACGATTGCGGTCTCCCGCGCGCGCAGGGTGCGCCACCCGCGCAGCTCAAGCACGTCGTGCGTGACCTCGATGCTGCCGCTGTGTGGGAACAATAAGCGCGCATCCGCGACCGCGGCGAACCGTCGCGGGACTGTGGCGATCTTGAGCTCCGTGGCTGTCGCAGCGAGGTAGTGCTCCTGGAGTGGGCGTTCCGCCCCAGCAGATCCTTGCCGACTCATTGGGCCGATTCCACAGCAGCTCTACCAGATGCGCATGCGCGCACAGGAACGCGCTCACGCGTCAACAAGCACCCCACGCTTCCTCCTTGAACTCGCCAGCTGACGAGCACCGCCCGCTCCCCTCGCCGCCGGTGCCCTGAAGGTCACACCACAACAGAATAACACCTGTGGATTAAAACGTGAATGGTGAACAAACAAACAAACAGGGCGTCGCCGACTGGAGTCGGCGACGCCCTGCAGCATCTCTCGGCACGCTCGTGTGCCGCGCGCGAGGCAGCAGCCCCGGTGGGACCGCTGCCCTGCTGTCGCTACTTCTTGGCGCGCAGCGTCTTGAAGAGCATCTGCCCGAGCACGAAGGCGAGCAGCAGCGAGAATGCGACGTTCGAGGCAAACGGCGTGATCATGGTCGCGAGTACTGAGCCGAGTGGCGACAGGATGCTCGCAGCGATGCCGAGCACGAGTGCAGCACGCATGTCGACGTTGCCTCGCCTGAAGTTGCCAAGGGTGCCCGAGATCGACCCAGGGATCAGCATAATGAGCGAGGTGCCCTTGGCCACAAGGTCGTTCGCTCCGAAGAAGAACATGAGCGCGGGCACGACGATGACGCCGCCGCCAACTCCGAGAAGGCCGGAGAGCACACCGGTGATGAGTCCGAGCCCCACGAGCCCGGTCCCGACCGCCACCGTCATATCAATCGATGCCTCGCGCTGCGGCACGACGAACCAAAGACTCACGACCACACCGAGGAGAAACACCATGAACAGCCAACGCAGCGCAGCGGTCGGAACCTTGGCGAGCAGGTAACTGCCGATCTGCGCCCCGACGACAATGCCAATGGCGAGCAGCAACGCCGCAATCCAGTCCACGTTGCCCTGGATGCCGTATCCGATGCCGCCGACGATCGCGGCGGGGAGGATCGCGGCGACCGAGGTCCCCGCCGCCAAGCGTTGCTGGTAGCCGAGGAAGATGGTGAGCAGGGGCACAAGGACGACGCCGCCGCCGATGCCGAAGAGGCCGGAGAGCATCCCGGTGAGCGCGCCAAGCAGCGCGAGCACCAGCATCGAGGGTCGGGGCTGATTAAAGTCGGTCGAGGTCATAACGATCTTTCATTGGAGAGTGCAGGTGGAGCGGTGTGGGGAGACTCCCCTAGCCGGCCCCGTCGACGACGGCCGCCGAGCCGTCGGAGCGCGGATCGCTCGCCGCCGAGTACCCGACGCTGCCGTCGGCATGGCGGTCGATACGGATGACGTTCGAGTGCCCGAGCGACTCATCGCGAGACGGCACGGTGACGATCGCGAAGCCTTCGGCCTCGAGCGACGCTTTCGCGGTGTCGGACACGTCCGATTCCACAACGACGCTCACCTGGGTGTCGCCCGTGATCTCTTCAACCATCCAACGCGGTGCGTGGGTGGCTTCCGCGGGGTCGGCACCCGCCAGCATTCGCTCGAGCAGGTGAGTGTGCACCTGGGGCTGCGCCGCGCCGCCCATCGTGGCTGGGACGTAGCGGAGTTCGTCCCCTTCGAGCACCATGACTGGCATGAGGGTATGCCGCGGCCGCTTACCGGGCGCGAACGCGTTCGGGGATTCGGGATCCAGCGAGAACGACGTCCCGCGGTTCTGAAAGATGATGCCGGTCTCAGGCTCGAGGATATGCGCGCCGAAGTCCCAGTACACCGAGTTGATAAACGATACGGCCCAGCCGTCGGCGCTGACCGCCGAGAATCCGACGGTATCGCCGCTCGCCTTCGCATCGCCTCGGATCGGCCGGTCCGGGGCGACCGCAGCGATGAGCTCGTCGCCCGTCGCGCCGTCGAAGGTCGGGTCAGACAGCAGCATGGTGCGCACGAGGTTACTTTCGTAGAACGCACGCGCGAGCTTGCCGGCTCCCTCGCCGAGCGGCTCCGCTATGCCGGCAGTGATGGCGTTGAGCGCGCGAAGGAACATGAAACCGGAGGTGTTCGGCGGCCCGGTGAGCACGCGCAGACCACGGAATTCGGTTTCGATGGGCTCATCCCAGAACGGCCGGTAGGCGGCGGTGTCCTCGAGCGTGATCTTCGACCCAAGCCGCTGCAGCCCTGCGACCCAGCTGCGCGCGAGATCGCCCTCGTAGAACGCGTCGGGTCCAGCGGCAGCCAGCTGTTCAAGTGAGCGTGCCAGGGCCGGCTGCACGAGTGTGTCGCCCTCCGCCAGCGGTTCGCCCCCGGGATAGAACACGTCACGTGCCCCCGGATCCTGCGCGAGCGTCGGCTGCGCCGCGCGAAGCTCTCGGGCAACCGAGCGGGAGTTCGGGAACCCGCCGCTCGCGTACCCAATGGCCGGCGCAAGGTGCTCGTTCCATTGCCGGGTGGCTCCGAGCTGGTGCAGGGCCTCCCATCCCCGGATCCCGCCCGGCACCGTGATGGTGTCGATGCCGCGGAGCGGGAGCGCATCGCCGTGCACGTCGCGGAGCGCTTCGATGCTCTGCCCTGCGGGGGCGGTACCCGTTGCGTTGAGGAACCGAATCTCCCCGTCCGGGCTGCGCACGATCGCGACGAGGTCGCCGCCAAGAGCCACGTTGTTCGGGTAAACGACGCAGAGCGTCGCAGCCGCCGTAATCGCGGCGTCAATCGCGTTCCCGCCGGCCCGCAGCACTGCGGCTCCGGCCTCGGTCGCGAGGTGATGAGAGGTTGAAATCGCGCCAAGCGGTGCGGGGGTCATGACACTGTCTCCTGGTCGTTCTCTACTGTCGGTGTGGGGTCGCTGGCCGGCCCCTGTTTGCCGGCGATCG
The DNA here is from genome assembly GCF_001482305.1 of Leucobacter sp. G161. Classification (GTDB taxonomy): domain Bacteria; phylum Actinomycetota; class Actinomycetes; order Actinomycetales; family Microbacteriaceae; genus Leucobacter. The sequence goes on along the minus strand of NZ_LOHP01000017.1, from coordinate 199,340 downwards.
CGATCTGCTCGGCGATGTCGAGCACGTGCGCGCGGGCCTCAGCCTCAGCGCGATCGCCGTCGCCGTCCGCGATCGCTTCGAAGATGCGGCGGTGAGCGGCGCTCGACACCTGTCGGCGCTCACGGGTTTGATAGCGACTCCCGCGGCTCGGCGCGATCTGCTGCGCGATCTGCTCGTTGATGAGTTCGAGCAACGGGTTGTGCGTGTACTGCGCGATCGACTGGTGGAACGCCCGGTCGAGCTCGGCGTAGCGATCCTTCGTGACGTCCTTTTCCATCGCTTCGACGAGATCACGCAATTGCGCGAGGTCACGCGGCCGCGCGCGGCCAGCGGTGATGCGTGCAATCGGCGGCTCGACGATCGCGCGAAGCTCCATGATGTCGCGGATCTCGGCGTCTGCGGAGCTCACGGCCTCACCGATACGCTCGGCGATACCTGATCGCTCACCCGGGCTGAGCACGACGGTGCCCCGGCCTGGCTTGCGGTCAATGAGGCCCCGGTTCTCAAGTTCGCGCAGCGCTTCCCGGATCGAGACCCGGGACACCCCGAGGTGCTCCGCAAGTTCGCGCTCCGGCGGCAGCCTGTCCCCCGGCGCGAGCTCTCCGTCGAGGATCAATCGCTCGAGGTCTACCGAGAGGCGATCCGGGAGCGACAGCGTCGTCGCTGGCTTCATGGAGGTCCAGTCCATTGCCACTCCTTTCGTTCACTAGTGGAGAAACCGTGTCGGTGCATCGCAACCGCCAACCTTACGAAACTACCCCGTTCTGGGATCCGCCTCGCCGCAATTGACGGGGCGCACTCCACCAGGGTATATTTACCAATCGTTCGAGCAGATGGTCAGACCAACAGTTCATTAACCATACACCGAAGCCCATCGAATTCGATACCCACAGGCCCGCTACACTCCGCCACAAGCCGCGGTGTATGCGGTGCTTCAGCCCGCACGCCCCCATGGAGAATCAATGACGAAATCCCGCCCTTCCGCCCCAACCCCCGCCACGGGGACTGGTGTCACACGCGCCCTCGGTGTCGTGGTTGACGATGCGAAACCCAGCGGCCTGCTCACCCTGTCAGGCGTGGAGATGTGGGAGCGCTTCAGCTTCTACGGCCTGCAGGTCCTACTTGCGTACTATCTGTACTACTCGCTGGCTGAGGGTGGTCTCGGACTCCCCCAGCCTGTTGCTCTCGGCATCGCCGGCGCGTACGGCGGACTCGTCTACATCGCGCAAATCGTCGGCGCCTGGATCGCCGACCGGGTGCTCGCCCCGAAATACGTCGTGCTGATCGGCGGCTCCGCGATCCTCGCAGGCCACATCATGCTCGCCATCGTGCCCGGCCTGACTGGGCTCGTCATCGGTCTCGCCCTCATCGTGGTCGGCACCGGCGGCCTGAAGGTCAACACAACCATGATGGTTGGCGAGCTCTACCCGAACGGCGGACCGCGACGCGACGCTGGCTACTCGATCTACTACATGGGCATCACCCTAGGCGCGTTTGCTGGCCCGCTCGTCACCGGATGGCTCAACCAGTCCTGGGGCTTCCATGTCGCGTTCGGTGCAGCAGCAGCCGGCATGGCGCTCGGCCTGGGTCAGTATGTCTTCGGGATGCGGCGTCTGCCCGCGAGCACCGGCATCGTACCCAACCCGCTCCCCGCCTCGCAGCGCACCCGCTGGATCATCATCACCGCGATTGGACTCGCAGTCATCGCGGCGGCCGTCACTTTCGGCCTCGTCCGCGCCGACAATATCAGCAACGTCGTCGCCCTGGTCGTACTCATCGCAACCATCGGCCTCTTCACGATGCTGCTCACCAATCCACAGGTCACGACCGACGAACGCCGCTCGGTGATCCGCTACATTCCGGTGTTCCTCATGAGCCTCGTGTTCTGGACCCTACTCTTCCAGCTCTTCACCGCGTTCGCCGTCTTCGCTGATACGAAGATCAACCTCACCGTGGGCTCACTCACCATGCCGCCCTCGCTCATTGTCACGCTTGAGAGCCTTGCGGTCGCTGCCATCACCGCGCTTCTCGCCGTCCTCTGGACGCGCAGCCGTGCATCACGTATGCAGCCGGTCACCAAGCTCGTCGTCGGCGTCATCGCCATGTCCGTCGGCGCCGCAGTCATCATCCCGTTCAGCCTCGGCACCGGTCAGTCGATGCCGCTGCTCATCGCGTTGCTCGTCATGGTGTTCTTTGCGCTGGGAGAGTCACTCTTCGCCCCTGCAGCCCTGTCTTTCACCGCAGAGCTCGCACCGAAGGCCGCGAACTCGCAGATGACGGCACTGTACTTCTTGACGATGGCTGGCGGATCGACCTTCGCTGGCTGGATCTCGCAGGCGTACCGCGAGGGCGCAGAGGCGCAGTACTTCGGGATCGTCGCGGCGGTCTCACTCGGACTCATCGCTGCGCTCGCCGTCGCGTACCGGCTCGTCAACCGCGCGCTGGCAACCCACTAGCACCACTCGGCCAACGCACGCAGCGGGACCAGCTGCGTGCGTTGGCCTGCGCCCGAACCCGTCAGTCGTCCGTTCTGTCCGGATACGCGCAAGACTCCGTGCGATCCGCGGCACGACCATGCTGCATCTCCGCGGGAAGCACGATCGCTGCTGGCGCAGGTCATCCACCGAGTTTGCGCAGCAGAAACGGCTGTGGGCCCGGGAACCTTACGGTTCCCGGGCCCACAGCCGTTTCTGCTCTCCTACGGGATACTAGGCCCCGGCCTGCAGCGCGCGCTCAAGCGCTTCAGAGAGTTTCTTGTCGGCTTCCGCGAACTTCGAGAGGTCGCCAGCCTTCATCGCGGCGTCACGCTCGTCGATCGCAGCCTTCATGTCCTTCAGCGCCTTCGTGAGTGCCGCAGGCGTGTCGCCCTCGGCCTCTCCGTCGGGTGCCGGAGTCTCTGCTTCCTCGCCCGGTTCAGCGGGCGTTACGCCCCCACCGTCACCGGCGTTCGCCCCCGAGTCGCCGCCGAACAGCGCGTCCAGCGCACCGTCAAGCGTGTCCTCGAACGCGATGTCGTCACCGAAGGAAACGAGCACCTTCTGGAGCAGCGGGAACTTCGTTCCCGACGACGCCTCAAGGTACACAGGCTGCACGTACAGCAGACCGCCGCCGACGGGGAGCGTCAGCAGGTTACCGCTGATCACTCGCGTGCCACCCTGCCGCAGCAGGTTGAGCTCCGTAGACACCTTCGGGTCGGTATTGAAACTGTTCTGCACCTGGCCAGGCGCCGGGATCGTGTTGCCCTTGGGCAATGCGAGCAGCTTCAACGTGCCGTAGTCCTCAGAGACCTTGCCGGCCTCCGATCCTGCGTTCGAGTTCGCCGCAAGGTATCCGGTCAGGATGTCTCGCGCGCCCTCACCACGTGCATCAGGAATGTACGTCGAGTAGATCGAGTACGTGGGCTCTGCACCCGCCCCAGCAGACAGCGTGAGGTAGTACGGCGGCTGCGACGGGTTCTGCTGAGTCTCGCTCGAGCTCTTTACGGGATCATCCGGCGTACGCCATGCGTCTTCCGCCGAGTAGAACGCGCCGGCGTCAGTCACGTGGTACTTGCTCAGCACCTCGCGCTGCACCTTGAACATGTCGGTCGGATAACGCACGTGACTGAGCAGCTCGCCGCTCATGTCATCGACGCTCTTGAGGGTGCCGGGGAAGATCTTGCTCCACGACTTCAGGATCGGGTCTTCGGCATCCCACGCGTACAGGTCAACACTGCCGTCGTAGGCGTCGACCGTAGCCTTCACCGAGTTGCGGATGTAGTTCACTGGCTTCGACATCATGCTCACGCGGTCGTTGTCCGCGTCAACGGTGAGTGCATTCATGTCACTCACCTCTGAGTACGGGTACTGTTCCGAGGTGGTGTAGCCATCGATGATCCACTTGAGCTTGCCGTCGACCACCGACGCATACGGAGCTGCGTCAATCGTCAGATACGGCGCAACCTTCTGCACACGCGTGACCGGGTTACGGTCGAAGAGCACCTGGGAATCGTCAACGACTGCGCCAGAGAGCAGCACCTCGACGTCCTGGAATTTCAGCGCGAACATGATCTTGGTGAGCATGTTGCTGAGCTTCGGGCCGCCCTCACCCTTGAATGTGGTGAGGTTCGCGCGGCCACCCACAGCTGCTTCGACCTCGGGGTCGAGGTCCTCTGCGGGCACGTCCTCTTCGGCTGCGGCATCGCCTTCCGCGGGCACGTCGCCCTCGGCGGGCGCCTCATCGGTTGCGACCGCGGCCTCAGCCTCGGTGCCGTCTTCCGCCGGAGTCGCGTCCTCAGCGTCCGCGGCCGGAGCCTCGGGGGTGCTTTCGATGTCCGACGGGAAGTCAAGCTCGATCGACTTGTCGCGTTCGCCACCGACGATGGAGTACTCAGGCGAATCCATGCCGAAGTACACGCGGGGCTCAAACTCGCCGAGGCGCCCGCTCGTGGGGATGCCGCTCTCGAGGAACACGGGCTCGCCGCCGGGCGAGCGCTGGTTGCCGTACGCAGCGACCAAGCCGTAACCGTGTGTGAACACGAGGGTCCGGTTGTACCAGCTCGACTGGCCGGAGATATCGATATCGCGGATCGCGGAAACCGTGTCCTCGACCTGTCCATCGAACTCGTAGCGGTCGACATTCAGCGACTTCGGGAACTTGTAGTACTGCTTTGACTGCTCGAGCTGCGCGAAGGTCCGCGAGATCACCTCGGGGTCCATGATGCGAATGTTCGAGGTCGCAACGGCGTCGTTACGCAGCGCGCCGGGCTCCGCGTCGGTCACGGCGTCGTAACGCTCGATCTTGACCTCGTCGAGCCCATACGCCTTACGCGTCGCGTCGATGTTTCGGGAGATGTACTCCGACTCCATGCTCTGCTCGTCGGGGACGACGCGGAACTGCTGGATGGCCCACGGGTATCCGACGCCGAGCACGAGGCTCGACACGATGAGCAGCGCGGTGCCAATGACCGGGATTCGCCACTTGCCGGTAATCGCCGTGATGATGAACAGCACCGCGACAATGGCGGCGATGCCCGCAAGGATCTGCTTGCCGGGGATTGTTGCGTGCACGCTCGAGTACATGGCACCGGTGGCGTAGCCCTCGGTGCTCGTCACTGTCGCGTACTGGTCGAGCCAGAGGCTCACTGCCTGGATAACGAGGTACAGCGTCGCGAGGATCGCGGTCTGGATTCGCGTCGACTTCGAGACACGGAACTCACGCTCAGTGAAAGAGATGCCTCCGTAAAGGTAGCTCGTTGCAGCGCCCACGAGGAGCGAGATCAGCACCACTGCCGAAGCGAAGCCGGCGATCGACTGCCAGAGCGGCAGATCGAAGAGGTAGAAGGAGATATCAAAGCCGAACTGGGCGTCCTTCTCCCCCGCGGGTTCAGAGTTCCACCAGAGCAGCACTGTGCGCCAGTTGGAGGCCGCGGCGATGCCGGCGAAGATGCCGAGCACGGCGGGAAGTAGCCACTTCACCAGCCTCCGCAGGGGCTCCACCACCTCCTGGTAGCGGTCAAGCTGCGCGGTGAGTCGCGCGTATACCGGACGCTTCCGGTACGCAATGTCGATCGCGAGGAACACCGGAATCGACATCGCAAGGAAGCCGACGATGAACATAGCGCCTGCCGCGATCCACTGCGTCGCAAACACGGGGAGATACCCGAGCTGGTTGAACCACAGGACCTCAGTCATCACTGACGAGACCGCGAGGAACGCGATAATCAGCACGACCACAAGAATGATCGTGATTGCGAGCGGGGAAAGGCGGCGCGATCGGGGGGCAGAAGTAGTCTGTTCGGTCACCCTACGATCGTAGCGTTTCGCTGCTGGGGATCTTGTGGGAGATCGCGGCCCGACAGAGCTGTTCGCAGTGGGCGCAATGCAATCGCCACACTCTCGGCGCCATCCCACCTCGGTTGCCGTAGCGTTGTACACGTACATAGGCATGAGGAGAACGCCGTGAGCAGCGACGAAACACAGCCAGGGGGTCCGAACGATTCGTCGGGCCCCAACTTCGAGGAGTTGCAGCGCATGCTGCAGAATATGCTCAGCGGTCAACAGGACGCGGAGCTCGATCCCAGCGTGCTCGCTAAGGCCGCGGGCATCTCAGGCGACCCTGCCGTGCTCAACGCGCTGTTTTCAACACTGCGCGGAGCGATGTCGAACCCGAGCGACAAGATCGACTGGTCGGTCGCGCGGCGCACTGCGCTCGACGCAGCAGGCGGCGAGAACGCCGTCAACGCGGCACCTGCCGACCGCGCATTCCCCGTGGCATCGCTGTGGCTCGACGAGGCGACCGAGCTCGGCCCTACCCCCGACGCACCGCGCACCGTCAACCGGATCGAGTGGGTCCAACGTTCCATCGATACGTGGATCGCGCTCGCCGAGCCCGTCGCCGAGTCAGTCTCGCAGGCACTCATGAACACCATGAATAGCCAGATGCCCGAAGAGATGGCCGCAGCGCTCCAGCAGGCAACCCCGATGCTTCGCAGCGTGGGTGGCGCGCTCTTCGCCGTTCAGCTCGGTTCCATCGTCGGCCAACTCTCGGGCGAGGTGGTCTCCGCCGGCGACGTCGGAATCCCGCTCTTCGCAGGCCCCGGGTACGAGGGCGGTGCGCTTTTGCCGAGCGGCATCGCGAAGTTCGCTGAGGGGCTCGACCAGGATCTCGAGGCGGTCACGCTGTACCTTGCCGTCCGCGAGCTCGCACACGCACGGCTCTTCAGGCACACGAAGTGGCTGCGTTCTCACCTACTGACGGCGATCACTGACTACGCTCGCGGGATCCACATCGACACCGACCGCATCGAGGAGCTATCGCGCGACCTCGACCCCTCGCAGCCGGATCAGATTCAGGAGATCCTCGCCAGCGGAGCGCTCTTCCCGCCGAAGACGCCTGCGCAGGAAGCTGCACACGAGCGCCTCGAGACCATGCTCGCCCTGATTGAGGGCTGGGTTGACATCGTGACGGAGGATGCGACGCGTCGCCTCCCCGGCGCCGGCGGCATCGCCGAGATGGTCAGGAGACGCCGCGCGACTGGCGGCCCCGCGGAACGCGCGTTTGCCGCGCTTGCTGGGCTCGAGCTGCGCCCCCGCCGGTTGCGCGAGGCCGCAGCAATGTGGCGTGCCGTGGCGGATCGTGGCGGCCAGACCGCCCGCGACAACCTGTGGTCGCACCCCGACATCATGCCGACCGCCGAAGAGCTGGACGCACCGGACATGCTCCTCAGCCGGATCGGCCTGCTGGGCAACGGTGACATTCCGTCTGACCCCTTCGATGACGAGCTCAAGAAGCTCTTGAGCAATGAGTTGCCATCGCGGGACGCCGATGGCTCCCCTGAGCCGGGCGAACCCGACACCCCACCGCAGGCGTAACCGTCCGGGCGTTCCCCACAGCGGGAGCGCCCGACGCAACGATCCTCGCGGACTGTGGAAAACAGGGTGACGCGACTCGAGGACCCGCAGACTGCTTGGCATGAGCAGCTCTCCCGTAACACTCCAGATCGACCCCGATTACCCGATCGTGTGGGAAAACACGACAACGATCCGAGTGGGCTTCGAACGAACCATCGCCCGCGTTGACGCGGCGTCGGCCGCGGTGCAATCCGTGATCGCCAAACTCATACGCGGCGCCTCCGCCGTCGAGCTCGAGACTGGAGCGAATCCTCTCACGGAAGCGGCGGTTGCTGCACTGCAACCGGCCCTCGTCAGCGAACGCACCGGGAGTGCGCAGGACGACCCGCCCCACGCTGCGACGCCATCTGCTCCGGCGGCGACTCCCCCGTCGCAGCTCAGACGCGCCCCGCTTGGACCCGCGTCCCCGCAGCTCGAACGTGCTGCGCGCACAACCGCACGCTCGCTCGCACAGAGCAGCGCCGATGCACTGACTGCCACTGATGGCATTGTCGTACCGCAACCGAGCGTACGCACCCGCGTGTCCGATGACGGCAGAGAGGTGCCCGGGCTGCGCAACGCTCTCGCCGCCAGCCGCGTGTGCACGTTCGAACGAGCTGCCGGCCCACCGGATCTCGCCATCGAAGTACTTCGGTACCTCGAGCCACTCGGACGCACCAGCCGATGGCTCGGTGTCGGCGTACCGCACCTGCTCATTCGCTTCACCGACGCCACCGCGAAGGTCGGGCCGCTCGTCGCCGCAGACGGGGCTCCCTGTCACGGCTGCGAAACGCTGCACCTCACCGATACCGACCCGGCGCTCCCGGGAATTGCGGCCCAGCTCTACGGCGCCATCCCGAGCACGGAAACTCCGGAGGTAGGCCTGCTCGTCGGCGCCGCTGCCGCGTACTTTGTGCAAGCCTGGCGGCGAGACGAGGCGTGGGTGCACGACCACCAGCTCTCAATTTCAGTGACGCACGGCCGACTCGACGCGATCCCGAGCGTTGCGCACATTCGCACCCACCCCGCCTGCGGCTGCGCGCTCAGCGATGGATCCCGGCCTCCGCCACGAACCGCGACGGTTGCCGAGCCGTCCGCGCTGCACTCGCAAACCCAGACAGCAACAGCACGTCGCGGGCACGGGTGAAGGCCACGTAGGCGAGCCGGCGCTCTTCTTCGAGATCACTTTCGGACTGGGCATGCGAAATCGGGAAGATCCCCTCGCTCAACCCGACCACGTGCACAAGCGGCCACTCCAGGCCCTTTGCGGCGTGGACGGCGCTCAGGGTGACCGCCTCCATCTTGGGCTCGTGCTGCGCTCGCTGTCGGGCAAGCAGCTCCTCGGAGAAATGCACGATTGTCGTTCCCGCCGGCATCTCGTCAGCGAGCGAAAGAATGGAGTTCAACGCCTCCCAGCGCTCGCGCTCGGCCGGCCCCTCGGGTGGCTTCGCCGACCATCCAACTTCCCGGAGCATGTCGCTCACGATCTGGAACAGCGGCCGATCGTCTCCGGCCTTTGCCTGCCCACGAATGAGCAGAATAGCCCGGCGGACGTCTGCGCGGTCGTAGAAACGTTGCGCTGCGTGCACCCGCGCCGGAATGCCCTCGGCGGCGAGCGCCTCCTCGATTCGCGCCGACTGCGCGTTGGTGCGATACAGGATGGCGATGTCTGACGCCGGCACACCGCGTTTGCGGGCCTGCGTGATGGCCTGAGCAACGGCACGGGCTTCGTCCTGCTCGGTTTGGAACCATTCGAACTGCGGGACTGCGGCACTTGCTTCACGCATTGGGCTCAGTTGCAGTGCGCCCGGCTTATCTCGCATGAGTCGGTTGGCCCCGACGACGATTTGCGGCGTCGAGCGGTAGTTCCGTTCGAGCCTGAACTCTCGGGCGTTGGGATACTCGGCTCCGAAGCGCAGCAAGAAGGAGCTTGATGCGCCAGCGAACGAGTAAATAGTCTGGCTCGCGTCACCAACAACGCACAGGTCATCGCGCGCACCGAGCCAGAGTTTCAGGAGGTGCCGCTGCAGCGGCGAGACGTCTTGGAACTCGTCGACGGTGAAAAAGCGGTATTGCTCGCGCACCTGCAGCGAGGCGCGTGGTTCGACCTCGAGCATGCCGGAGAGCAGCACGAGGACGTCCTCGAAGTCGATCTGCCTGCGGTCCTCGAGGAGCTTGGTGTAGCCCTGATGAATGGCAATGAGCTTCTCGGGCTCCACGCCCGCGAGCGCCGGTCGCTGGTCGAGCTGCTGCGCGTAGCTGTCGATGCTCAGCATGGAGACCTTGCGCCACTCGATCTCCGCCGCAATGTCTCGGAGCGTCTCTCCGCCGAGCCGCATCCCCATCGCCTCGACGGTCTGCGAGATCGCCGCGACCTTTCCCGGAAGCAACTGTGGGGCATCTCCGCCGACAAACTGCGGCCAAAAGTGACTGAGCTGTGCGAGGGCGGCGCCATGGAAGGTACGCGCGCGCACCCCATCGGCTCCGAGCTCGCGGAGCCGCCCCTGGAGCTCGCCCGCGGCTTTCCTCGTGAAGGTCACCGCGAGCACGCGCTGCGGATCGTAGACGCCGGTGCGCACGCCGTAGGCGATGCGGTGCGTAATCGCGCGCGTTTTGCCGGTGCCCGCGCCGGCGAGCACGGACACGGGCCCGCGAAGCGCGAGGGCGATGTCGCGCTGGTCTGGGTCGAGCGCCGCGAGAATCTCCCCTGCGTCGCCGGTCACCGCGGGGTGTCCTGCGCCCAGGTGTCAAGCAGCCAGCCCGCGATAGAGAGTGCTCCGGGGAGCAGGAGGCCGGACTGCGGGTTGCGGATCTCGTCTCGCGTGAACCAGCGCAGCTCGGAGATCTCGGTGGGGTCCGCGGCGAGCCCCTCAGGGTCCTGCCCTGCGGCAAGGTTCGCATGGAACCCGAGCATGAGCGAACGCGGGAACGGCCAGGGCTGCGATGCAACGTAGCGAATATTGTCGACGCGCACGCCAGCTTCCTCGAAGACCTCGCGTTCGACAGCGCCCTCGAGTGTCTCCCCCGCTTCGACGAATCCGGCGAGCAGCGAAAAGCGCCCCGTCTCCCACAGCACGTTTGACCCGAGCAGCACGCGGTCCTCGTGCGTGATGAGCACGATCACTGCGGGGTCGGTCCGCGGAAACAACTCGCCGCCCGAGGCAGTTCGCCGTGACCAGCCACCGTCTGCGACCTCGGTGGCCTCACCGTCGCGCGGCGAGAACTGGGCCGACTCATGCCAGCGGATCACCGCGAGCGCCATCGTGACGAGCTCCCGCTCAGCGTGGTCGAGCCTCATAGCGGCGACGAACATGTGCTTCCAGGTCACGCCCGACTCGTCGGTGGTTTCTTCCGTAGCGACCGCAAAGACGGGGGCTCCGTCGCGCAGCCCGAGGTAGATGCGCTCGTTCGGCGGGGCCGACACGCGGCGGGTGGATACCAGCGCAAGCGTGCGATCGACGTCGTGCACCGGGATGCTCGGGCCGTGCACACGGAGCACGAGGGCGTCCGCCGCCGACCAGGCTCGTTCGAGGGCCTCCGCTGAGCCGCGGGTGGCTGCGTCCCGATCGATCAGACCTCCGGCTAGCGGCACTTGTTCCACACTCATACATCGATCTTCTCAGACTTCCGGCTCGGCTCAGCGCAGGAATCCTCAGAGACTGCCGTGCGGTGCGCGTGGCGCGCTGCGAGTTGCCTGTCGGGTGCATACGCTGATTGTCATGGCCACCCTCACCCTCACTCTTGCTGCGCTCGCGACGTCCGCGGTGCCCGGTCTCGTAGCGGTCGCGGTGCGGCCGCACCACACCTCGGGTGATGCGTTTGCGGCGGCGATTCTTACGACGCCCGACGATGAGATCATCGTGAGCGTGCCGCGCACGCAGCAGGCGGAAACGACGCAGTCAGCCTCGACGCTCGGGCTCGCTGCCCTCACTGACGGCGCACGCGCCGAGCTGCCGTTCGCCGTACCGCGGTCGCTTGGCATGACCCGTGCCGGCGCCACTCGCGCCGTCGCGACGACCTATCTGCAGGGCTCACGCTTCGACGTCAGCGATCTCAGCGCCGATGCCATCCTCATTGATTCGATCGCTGAGAGCCTCGCCGCGATTCATTCGCTCCCGCGGAGCGTCGCGCAGCAGGGCGGCCTCGTCGAGCGGAGTGCCCGCGATCAGCGTCTCCTCGTGACACGCATCGTCGACCGCGCGCAGGCCACCCGCTATCTCCCGGAAACCGTGCACGCACGGTGGACCGAGGCATTGGAGGCTGCCGAGCTGTGGGATTTCGAGCCGCGGATGGTGCACGGCTCCTTCAACGCGGATGCGTTACTCATCGACGACGACCGCATCGTCGGAGTGCTCGATTGGTCTGGGCTGTCCGTCGGGGACCCGGCGAGCGATGTCTCGTGGCTGTTCGAGGCAGGCGACGACGTGTTTGACGCGGTCATGGGCCGGTACGCGAAGCGTTCCGGCGTGGGCGAGTCGGCCACGATGCGGAGCCGCGCGTCGTTCTACCACGAGCTTGAGATCGCGAAGTGGCTGCTCCACGGTGTCGATACCCACGACGCTGAGGTGATCGATGACGCGGTCGCCATGCTCGACCGGTTGGTGGACCGGCTGAGTTTGCTCGACGGTCCGGTGCCGAGTCGCGACGCGTTGGGTGAGGCCGCCGCGATGGACCTGCTCACGCAAACCCCAACGGTGACGGACCGATTGTCAGATACCGCGGCGTTCGAGGCGCTTGATGAGGATCGCATGTTCGGGTTCGACACCGACTTCATCGAGCCGCTCACTGCCGAGGATGCCGACGCTGCGGAAGCGGCTCAGAGCCAGTCGGCAGCGGAGCAGGCAGCACACGACGAGCAGCCGACAGAGCCGCATGACGAGATGCTCACCGCGCCACTCAGCGATGATGAGTTGCCGCGCTCGCAGCGCAGCTAGCCTGGGTCGTTACTCCGCCACCAGGTTCGCTGCTGCCGCAAGCCACACCGTTTCAAGGTCTGCGAGGCTCCGCGTCGCTTCCCCACGGATCTCGACATCTTCCGACACGTAGAACAGGGAGACGTCGATGCGTGCGGGATCGATCCTTGCCCACTGGGCGTATGCATGCCGGTACAGGTCGAGCTGGAAGAATCGGCTCTCGCGTTCCGCCGCGTTGACGGGCGCCCGACCAGATTTCCAGTCGACCACCTCGTAGCGCGGCTCATCCGCTGCATCCCCATCAGGATCGAGACGGTATACCGCGTCGAGCTTGCACACCAGGGTTCGTCCGGCGAACGGCAGCGTCACCTCGAGTTCCACCGCGATCGGCTGCCTGGTCGCCCAGCGTGACCGTTCGAACACCTCGATGAGCGGCTGCAGTTCGACCTCAGCATCGAATTCGCCGCGACCGGGATCCCACTCTTCCGGGTCGAGCCCGAGCAGCGGGAGCGCGGTGCCACCCGGAGTCGTCGCGCGACGCTCAACCCACTCGTGGAACCGGTTTCCCACACGGGTTCGCCGGTATGGTCGTTGCGGCACCGGCCGAATCCGGCTGCGTTCCGCGGTCAGCGGGTCCTCGACGAACTCGTGGAATGTCGACGCGGTGATGCGTTCGGGAAGCGACTCAGCCGGCGCGTCTCCGGTCCCTTGCGCACTGGCCTCGGCCGCATCACGTTCGGCGAGGAGTAGGCGCACTGTTTCGTCGATGGGCTGCGCATCGGCCGAGAGCGCCGCGCTCGTCACCGCGTGCGCGGCGCGGAAGACGCCCGCCGCGCGGTGCCCGAGCGGATCGAGCGGCCAGTTCGCGGTGAGCTCGGCGACCTGACTCGGGTCGGCCTCGTGGGCTGAGGCTTCTGGCAGATCGGGACAGAACCCTTCCTGTAGCTCTCGGAGGTAGACCGACGGCGGGCGGGGCCGAGTCTGTCCACCCCAGAAGGATCCGGAGAGCAGCAGCAGCCCCGCCGATCGCGTGATCGCAACGTAGGCAAGCCTGCGCTCCTCCTCTGCGTGCCGGTCCTTGAGCTCGGCACGGTAGTCGTCGAGCCGCTCGCATACTTCCTTCTGCGTGGTCGCGATCCGCCAGTTGAGCTGCGGGCGCGCCGCGCGGTCACCACGAAGCTCGTCGGGGAGCTCGCCGGTGCGCAGCCAGCCGGAGCCGCTGCGTGGGCTCCCCGGGAACTCGTCGGTGACAACCCTGGGCACGGCGACGATGTCCCACTGCAGCCCCTTCGAACCGTGCGCGGTGATGAGTTGCACGGTTCCGGGCAGCGGTGCGGCAACGTGCTCGGCAACATCGTCGTCTTCGATGGCGCGTTCCACCCACTCAAGCAGTGAGGCCAGCGTGCCGCGCGTATCGATCGCGAGGAATCCCTCGGCGAGGTCAGTGAACGCCTCGATGTTTGCGAGAGCGCCGGCCCCCGCTCCCCTCGCTTCGTTCGCTTCAAGCTCGATGTCTAGGCGCAATGCCTGGGTGACTGAGCCGATGAGGTCTGCGGTGTTGCCACCGACGCCCTGCCGGAGGTCGCGGAGCAGCTGTCCTGCTTCGCGGAGCCGCTCTCTCCCTGCCTCGGTGACGCCCGTGAGCGCGCTGTGGTCGAGGTCGCGCATGGAGGAGATCGCGTCGAGCGCGTCGATGAGCGTGTACTCGCGGTCGGGGTCAGGCAGCACGCTGTCTGCCGCACGATCCTCGTCGGCGAGCGGCTGCTGCCTGACGTCACGCCTCGCGAACCAGCGGGCGGCGTCGCGCAGCCCAGCGAGATCTGCGACCCCGATCCGAAATCGGGGGCCCGCGAGCAGCCGGATGAGGTCCCCGCCGGCGTCCGCGTACCAGAGGCAGCGCAGGCAGCTCACGACATCGGTCACCTCGGGGGTGCTGAGCAGACCGCCGAGGCCGACGATGCGGTTGGGGACGCCGGCCTCAGTGAGTGCCGCAGCAAACGCCGGCATGGCAGCCCGCTTGCGGAAGATCACGGCAGCCGTCGGCGGCTCCCCATTCTTGCCGGCAACCTCGGCGCGTGCTCGCGCCATCCAGCCGGCGAGGAGTTCGCGCTCCTCGTGCACGGTCTCCGGATACACCACGTCGACCTGCCCCTCGCCAGCCCCCGGACGGGGCCTGAGCTCGGGCACTTCGACCGCCGCGTTCGCGCGCAGTTCGGCCGACACCGCATTCGCCGCTTCGAGCACCCGGATCGGGTTACGCCAGCTCACGGAGAGGGTGAGTGTCGCCGCATCGTCGCCCCCGCGGAAGTCGGAATGGAAGGATCGCAGGCCCTCTGCTGAGGCGCCGCGCCAGCCGTAGATCGACTGGTGCGGATCGCCGACCGCCATAACCGGCATCCCGCCGAAGAGTTTGGCGAGCAGTCTGGTCTGGCCGACCGAGGTATCCTGCACCTCGTCGAGGAGTATCGCCTGGTACCGGCCGCGCAGCACGCCGAGCGCTTCGGGGGCCCCATCGAGCGCTTGCGTCGCGAGCGATAGCTGATCGGAGAAGTCGATGAGGCCGCGCCGTTGCTTTTCCTCGCCGTAGGCCCGCGCCAGCCGCGTGATGAGCGGCGTCTCTGCAATCGCTTTCACAGCGTCGCGCAGCTTCGCATACACCTTGCCGCTCGGCTTCTCCGGGTCTTCCTTATCGTTGTAGGGCAGCCTGGTGGCGCCGCTGAACTCGGCAACGATCTGGTCGACCCTGTCGAAACTCGTGAGATGATCGGCGACGGCCCGATCCATCGCGATGACGTGCCTGATGAGGCTCGGGGTGCGCAGCTCGCTCGTGACGAGCTCAGGGTCGTCGCTTGCCAGTAGCGTCTCTCGTGCAACGCGCCAGGCGGTCGCCTCGTCGATCACGACGGCGCCGGGGGCCAGGCCGGCGGACGCACCGAATTCCTGCAGTACGCCCGCGGCAAAGGAGTTGTAGGTGCTCACGTCGGGCAGTTCGAGCCCGTCCGCGAGTCTGTCTTGCAGCTCATAGGCGCGCGCCAGCTCGATCTGCGTGAGCTGGCCGCGTTCGCCGAGATCGGTGAGCCTGGCGACGAACGTGCCGAGGCTGCCGACGATCCGCTCCCGCAGCTCCCCCGCGGCCTTCCGGGTAAAGGTGAGGCCGAGCACGGAGTCGGGCTCGGCGAGGCCGTTCGCGACGAGCCACACGACGCGATTCGCCATCGTTTCGGTTTTGCCGCTGCCCGCGCCTGCGATGACCAGGGTGCTCCCGGCCAGTGGGTGCTCGATCACGGCGCGTTGCTCGTCGGTTGGCAGCAGCGGCGCCTCCCCGGGGGCGGCAAGAATCTCGGCGACGCGGGCCGCAGAGAATACGGGCTCGCTCATGCGTGGCTCACCGCCTGAATGATATGCAGGCGGCAGTTGCCTGGCCGGTGCGGATCGGAGCAGTGGTGTTCGATGCGCGCCGTGAAGTCTCCCGCCGCCATCGTCTCGGCGACTCCCGCAATGCGTGCGACGAGAGCTTCGCGAGCCTCCTCGCTGAGCCCAGCCTGTTCACGTTCCACGAAGCCCTTCCCCTTTGCCGCGTCGGGGTGCACGTACAGCAACTTTGCTGCGGTGTGAATCTCAGCGGAACCACCGAGGTCGATGTCTCCGGTGTCGAAGGCACCGAGCGCGAGGCCCAGCTGGTATGCCTGCATCTGCACGTGTTCCTCCGCCTCGGGTTTCGTTGCCGGGGTCCTCCCGGTCTTGAGATCAACGACGGTGATCTCCGCACCGTCCGGCGTTCGCTTCGCCTCGAGCCTGTCGGCGATGCCACGCAGCTCGGCCCGCCCAACCTCCAGGCTAAAGCCAGCTTCCTGTCCGAGCAGTTCACGCCCGGACGCCTCGAACTCGCGCAGGTAGTCGGAGAGTCCGCCCGCCATCTGGGCGGCGGTGCGCCTGGCGCGTTCCGATTCCCATTCGGCGTCGAAGGGCAGCTTCTTCCACTCGGACATGATTGCCGCGAGCATATCTTCAGGATCGTGGCCGTCGACGGTTTCGAGCGCGTGGTGCACGAGTGTGCCCAGGCTCGCCTGCACGCTCCCGGCACCGCCCCCGAGCGCACCAATCACCCAGTCGAGGGCGCAGGTCTCCGCCTTATCGAGTTGTGACGGGCTCACGGGTACCGGTCTCGGTTCATCATCATCGGACTGTGCAAAGAGCGGCGCGGTGCTCGACGGTTCGAGCACGCCGTACCACTCGCGGGGATCGGCTCCAGTCGCTCCGGCGTTCGCGAGGGCAGCGAGCGAACCGATGGCTGTGGTATCCCCCTGGTCTTCGACGGCTCTGCGCCGCATCGCTGCGGTAATGCCGCGCAGTGTGAGCCGCGCACTCGGCAGGTCGGTGACGAGGAAATCGCTGCCGAGTCCGAAGAACGGGCTCGGGTGGCTGTCTTCATCAGCGACAGCGACGACTAGAAGCTCGTTTCGGGCGCGCGCACACGAGTGCAAAAACAGCCTGAGCTCGTCGTGCGTGGTGTCGCGGCGTGACGGCATGAGCGCCTCGCCGCCACGCAGCCAGCGCTCCAGCGCCGCGGTGCCGAGCAGGGAGCCGCGTGCGCGCAGGTTCGGCCACGAGCCGTCCTGTACTCCGATGACGGCGACAAGCGCGAACTCGCGCCCAATCATCCCCTGCGGCGTGGTGACCGTGACAGCCTGCCGTTCGCTTCGCTGCGCGAGCGAATCCTCCGGCACCGTGTTGCGCAGCACCTCGTCGAGGAGCTCGGCAATGGGCTGTTCGCTGTCCTGCTCCTCGTGCCGCTGCAGTGCAAAGAAGAGCCCGAGCACGGCGTCCAACGAGCGGTTCGCCTCGTCGGCGCGCAGGCCGCGGCCAGCAATCGCGTCCTGCTGCCAGCGGTCGGCCAGCTTCGCACCGTCCCACAGCGCCCAGAGCACCTCGCGCGGCGTCCCGCCAGACTCGAACACCTTCGTGCCCTCGGCGGCCATGAGCCCCAGTTTGCGAATCGCGCGCCCTCCGGCGCTGTCGATCGCTGGGCTCGGCCCGGGGAAGGCAAATGCGTCGAACACCACTTCGTCAACCGTTTCGGCCTCGCGGCCGTCTTCCCGCGCAAGCCTGCGTTCTTCGAGCAGCAGCGCCCCGCGGAGCCTACGCACCGCTACCGGGTCGAGCCCACCGATCACACCCCCGGCGAGCCGCAGGACGCCCGAGGCATCGAGCGTCGCGATCCCGAGCGCGTGCTGCAGCAGCGCGACCAGCTCGCGCACGATCTGGTGCTCACGCAGCACGATGCCGCCAGCGGCGACCCCGGTGGGCACCTGGTGCCCGGCGAGCAACCGCGCGACCCGCACAACCTCTGCGCGGGTGCGACACACCACAGCCATGTCGCCCCAGTCGAGGCGGGTGTCGCCGTCGAGCCCCAGCTTCCTTGCCCGCATGCGGTGGGCGATCGACCCGAGCTGTTCGGCCGGCGAGGAGACGCGCGCAAACTCGACGGTGCCGCGCTGCTCGACACCCTCCGCGGGCTCGGCGCCACGGTGTGCGACGATGCCCGCCGCCCCAATCCGCTCGCTCAGCCCGCGCACAAAGCTGCGCAGTTCGGGTCCGTGCCGGTAGACGGTCTCGAGCACCACCAGCTGATCCTCAGCCCCCGGCGCGGGCGTCCAGCCGCGCCGCGCAAGCTCGGCGCCTAACCCCGCGAGTACCCGCGTACGCTCGCCCTGAAACGCGCCTGTGGCCGTATCTGGGTCTCCGAACGCCCAGATCGCTGCACCAGCGGAAGCGCAGGCGGCGAGCAGCGAGAGCTGTCCCTCCCCCAGCTCCTGGGCGTCATCGATGATGAGGAGCTTCGGGGCCGCGGCAAATCCATCACGAATCGCCCTAGCGGCGAGCCGGATCAACCCACTCGAACTCACCTCACCGGGGCGCGTCTCGGCGAGTGCACCCTGGATGTCGTGCAGCAGGTGCAGCGATTCGCGCCAGCGCCCGACAAGCGCAGGATCAGGCCCAGCGGTGAACGCCTGCTGCCCCGACTCCGCGAGCACGCGATTGAGTTCGGTTGCGAGCACCGCTGGATCGAGGTCGAAGTCATCAAGCACGCGCCACAGTTCACGAAGCTCGGCACGGAACGGCGCGCTGAGCAGCACCTCGGGGGCGAGCCCGCCATCGGGGCGAGGCGCCGCGCCCTCGAGGCGGGTTGAGACGGCCTCGGCGATGACCTCGTCTTGGACGGTTCCAGTGAGGAGCCTGGGCGGGGCCTCACCGGACTCAGCAGCCGCACGCCCGAGCACCGAAAACGCGAATGACGACGCGGTGCGAACGGGCGCTCCGCCCATCGCCCGCGCGACACGCGTGTGTACGAGCTCTCGCAGGGCAGTGGCGACGAGCCGATTCGGTGCGAGCACGAGCACATCGCCCTCTTCCCACCCCTCGAGCCCAGACGCGCGCGCGAAGCTCTCAACGACAAGCGCCGTCTTGCCGCTGCCCGGGGCCCCGAGCACCCGAGCGTGTGCGCGCGGATCAAGAGTGAGCACGCGAGCCTGCGTCTGGTCAAAAGCGGTCATAGCAGTAGCCTACTGAGCGCCTCGGACATCGGCCTTGCCGTGTGGCATACTCAAAGACGGCTCCGTGTATTGGCACGGCCCTCAGAGTGGAGGAACGATGACTCAGGCTACTGACGCGCTACCCGTCACCCCAGCGGAAGGTACTCCGCGACAGAAACGACGCGGGCTACGGGTCGTGGGCTGGATCCTCGCGGCACTGCTCGTTGTGGCGCTCATTGCGGCGGGGCTTGGCGTGTGGACCGTGCAGCGTTCCTTCCCCACGACCACCGGCACGATCACCGCGACCGGGCTCACCAGTGAGGTCACCGTGCAGCGCGACGAGCGCGGGATCGCGACGATTACCGCCGACACCAGCGATGATCTCTTCTTCTCACAGGGCTACGTGCACGCGCAGGATCGCTTCTGGGAAATGGATTTCCGTCGTCACCTCACGAGCGCAAGGCTCTCGGAGCTGTTCGGCGAATCCCAGGTGGGCACCGATTCATTCCTGCGCACCCTCGGCTGGCACCGTATCGCCGAACAGGAATATGCCGACATGAGTGTTGAGGCCCGCGCATACTACGAGGCGTACGCGGCCGGCGTGAACGCATACATGGCAGAGAATTCGGGCGCCGAGCTCTCGCTCGAGTACGCCATACTCGGACTGCAGAACCCGGACTACGAGCCGGAGCCCTGGGATCCCGTCGACTCGATCGCGTGGCTGAAGGCGATGGCGTGGGATCTCCGCACGAACATTGAGGATGAGACGGCGCGTGCGCTGCAGGCCCAGTTCCTCGACGCTGACCAACTCGCGGAACTCTACCCCGGTTACCCGTTCGAGGAGCACCCAGTGATCCTCGCCGACGATCCGGCTGGACGCCGCGTCGTCGCCGTCGGCAAGCTCGAGCAGGGCGCAACGTTCATCGAGGAGAGCTTCTCGACGCTCATCGAGTCGCTCAACCTCACGCCACTGCAGGAGCTTCTCGACCAAGCGGATGCACTGATTTCCGGGCAGGGTGAGGGCATCGGCTCAAACTCGTGGGTGGTTTCCGGCGAGTACACCGACACCGGTAAGCCGCTGCTCGCGAACGATCCGCACCTCGGTGCCGCACTCCCCTCGGTCTGGACGCAGATGCAGCTGCGCTGCTCAACGGTCTCCGATGAGTGCCCCTTCGACGTCGCCGGCTTCAGCTTCTCGGGGCTGCCCGGCATCGTCATCGGCCACAACCAGGACATTGCCTGGGGGTTTACGAACCTCACGACCGATGTCGCAGATCTCTTCGTTGAGAGCGTCAAGGATGACCGCTACTGGTACGACAACGAGTGGCACGACATGCAGACCCGCGCCGAGACCATCAAGGTTGCTGGCGGTGACGATGTTGAAATCACTGTGCGCGAAACCGGACACGGCCCTATCGTCTCGGGGCTCACTGGCGAATTCACGGCGATCGCGGAGCACCCGCTGGCGGAGACCCCCGACGGGAAGATCCTGCCCGTAGGGCCCGGAGACATCGGCGGCACGATGCCCTACACCGAGGCGGCGCTCGCCCTGCGCTGGACCGCGCTCGACGCGGGTTCCACCCCCGAGGCAATCTTCATGCTCAACCGCGCCGAGAACTTCACTGACTTCCGCGAGGCCGCGAGCAAGTTCGACGTGCCAGGCCAAAACCTCATCTACGCCGACCCCGAGGGCAACATCGGCTACCAGGCGCCAGGGAAGCTCCCGATCCGCGCGGCCGGCCAGGAGGGCTTCCTGCCGACCCCGGGTTGGAGCAGTCAATACGACTGGAAGGGTTACATTCCGTTCGAGGAACAGCCCTGGTCCTACAACCCGAAGGCCGGGTACATCGTCACCGCGAACAACGCGATCGTGAACGACGATTACGCGCACTTCCTCAGCCGCGACTGGGACTACGGTTACCGCGCTGCGCGCATTGTCGAACTCCTCGAGGAGAAAATCGCCGCGGGGCCCGTGAGCGCGGCAGACATGGCAGCGATCCACATGGACAATCAGATGCCGGCGGCGAGCGCACTCAAGCAGGCCTATGCCTCAGTCACTTCTGACGACAAGGATCTGCAGGCTGCTCTCGACCTGCTGGCGTCCTGGGACGGCCAAAACTCGATGGAGTCGGCGCCCGCAGCGTTTGCGAACGTGTTGTGGGAACACGTCACCGAACGGCTCGTGACGGGCCGGGACGGCGATATTCCGCGCGACGACCAGTCCCGTTTCGCTCGGATGTTCACGCTCCAGCTTGACGCCCCCGACTCGGAGTGGTGGACGCAGGGAGGAACTGTCACACAGCAAGAGCTCCTCACGGGCGCGGCGGAGGACGCGCTCGCGGAACTCACGAAGCTGCAGGGGAAGAACCCGGAAAAGTGGAACTGGGGCAAGCTGCACGCGATCACGCTCACGCACGGTTCGTTCGGCGAGAGCGGCATTGCACCGATCGAAGCGCTTTTCAACCGCGGCCCCTATGACACCCCCGGCGGCTCGGGCGTCGTAAACGCGACCGGCTGGAGCCTGGGCGAGGGTTACGCGACATCGACGGTGCCGTCGATGCGCATGGTCATCGACGTCTCCGACTGGGACGCCTCGACGTGGCAGAACCTGACCGGCCAGAGCGGACACGCCTTCCACAAGAACTACACCGATCAGGTGGCAGGGTGGGCCGTCGGCGAGCAGTACGACTGGGCGTTCACGCCCAAGGCAGTTGATGCTGTGACGAAGGACACACTGACGCTGTCCCCCGCGAAGTAAACATGCCTCGGGGCGGATCTCGCGATCCGCCCCGCCTCAGCGGTCCCGCCTCCGCTGCCCGCATCCGCTGCCCCCGCCACCAACCGTTATGTCTGCGATTACCCAAAAATATCGAAGTTTCGTGGGCTTTCGGCATACGGTCGGTCGATTGCATACGAATCGTAGTGAGTCAGCTGGTGCCTGCCATCGCGGCTACCGCTACGCGCGAAAGGCTGCGCTGACGGCGAACGCCTCCCGTTTTCGAGGCTTGCCACCGCCCCACAGCCATACACTCGAGTAAGGAAGGGTTGCGGTGTACACCGTAACCGAACACGATGTGTCCAGGAGGCAGCTGTGGAAGTACGGATCGGCATTAACCAGTCGGCGCGCGAACTCTCGTTTGAGACCGATGCGACGGCAGACGAGCTCAGCGCCCTCATCCAGGCAGAGCCGACCGGCCTCGTCGAGATTGCAGACAGCAAGGGACGGAAGTTCCTCGTGAACCGCGAAGCCATCACCTACGTTGAGCTCGGCAGCGACACCTCACGCAAGGTGGGCTTCGTCAACTAAGGTCCGCACAGGCACGACTTCAGGTCCGTGTCGTCCGCCGGGAAACGCGTTGTGTTTCAGTGTTCCGGCAGGCGACACGGACCTCGTTGTTTCGAGGCAGCTCCCACGCCGCCGACGGCGCAGTCAGCACCAGTCAGGATCGAAGCCGATCGTACTCCTGAGCTGCGTCCCGGTGCGCGCGTCGAGATACGCCGTTGTCGTCCCCTGGAACGCGGGTCTCACCGGCCGGCGATCACTCACCGCGTCTACTGAGATCACCTCGACAGCGATGACCGCACCGTTCGGCGATGCGCACACTGCGCCAATGCGGCTCGCGGCCCCCGCCGGCGCGAACAACTCAGCAGCACCGCTGACGTGTTCCGCGAGCAACCGATGCCCGTCGGCGGATCGCACCACGGACGCGTCACCCCCAAGATGGGTGCGATCAGGGTCCCGGGTGCCAAGCAGCCGCTCAGCACTGGTCCCGGTAGCGTCCGCGCGCGCACCACCCGCGACAAGTTCCGAGACATCGAGGGCCACCGTCTCGCCGCGTCGCACCACGACGGCTTCGCCAGTGTCTGGCAGCACCCCCACAATTTGTTGCGCCTGCCCGAGTGGCACCGCGTCCCGTCCCAGCGAGGGCGCCGCGAGCCACAGCTCATCGGCTGTCGTCCGCAGCACGACCGCGAGTCCGCCCGAGACGAAACGCCAGTCGGCAACCGCGAATGGTCGCGAGTTGGCGCCGCTCACGGTCATGGGCGGTGCGACACCACTTCGCGCGTCCATGAGCAAAAGCTCGCTCGCCGTCGTCCGTCCGGCTAGTTCCACACCGTCGGCAACCAGTCCAACGAATTGGCCGGTTTCATCGGTGCGTAGTTGACCGAGTTGCCCATTGCTCGCGGGGATCAGCGGCGTGTAGACGCGGTCCGTTCCCCCGAACTCGCCAAACTCAACGGTTCCGCCCCTGGAGTCAACGACGGTGAAGATTCGATCGCCGAGGGCTGCGTATTCCTGCACTCGGCGCTGCGTGTTGATCTCTGCGGGCGCGGATCCTGACACGAGGTCGTTGCTGATAATCCGATCGCCGCGGTCATCCCGTACGAGCGTGCGCACGCGAATGTCTGGCGCACGCAGCGTCTCCTCGATCTCAGTGGCGATCCCGGTCGCCCGACTCACCACTCGCAGCTTCAGACGGAGCTCCGAGCGGTAGTCGAGGCGCGCTCCGAGCCGTACAGTAACCGTCGCACCATCGGTCGTGGTTGTCACCGGAAGCTCCGGCTTCACCGAGACGTCTGCCGGGTTCAGTTCTTCGACGCTCTGGTTCAGCCGGAACACGAGGCGTGCGTCCCCGGACTCGATGAGCGCGGCACCACTGTACTCGATCCCATTCAGGCGCGGCGGTTGGAGCGTGCTCGCAGCCGCGAGTCCTGCCGCGACGAGCGCGACGGCGGTGCACAGCCCAATGGTGCGCAGGAGGAACGTGTTAGCTGACATAGGGATCCTTTGGCTGTGCGACCTGCTCAACCGAGCTCGGCAGCACTGCGGCGGGCCACGCGCTGACAACACTCGGGTTCTCGGTGAAAACCCCCTCGACTTCGACCCAATCGTCGACACGCAGCTCACTCTGCCAATCTGGCAGGTAGACCGGGACCCCGATGGGTTGCGCATCGACGGCGCAACAGGTGACGACAAATCGGGTCACGATAAAGGTGGATTGAGGATCGTCAGCGTCGGCGGTCACGAACCCGAGCACGCGCGCGCTCCGCGCGGTGAGCAAGCTCGCATCGTGCTGGCGCAACAAGAGCGACCAGTCGCGCATCGAGCGCTCAGTGTCTGGCACGCCGTCGGCGCTTGGAACGGCCGCGCTGGCGTCGAGTTGGCCCGCGGCGCCGAGGCCGGCTCCCGAATCGCTCGACAGCGGCCGCTGCGCCGTACTCGCAGCCGAGAGCGTCGCAGGGGGCAGCAGAGCCAGGCAGCCGAACGCCGCCGCAACGAGCGCGCCGCTTGCCACCGTGCGCAAACGCCGGGCCGCGGAGGACGACACAGGGCGCACATCTTCCGCACCGGCCGGATTCGCGCCGTGATCCACACCGCCGCGCAGCGCAAGCACGGCGAGGGAGCCGACGAGGCCAACCGCACCGAGGCCGGCCATCGCGAGCGTGAACGCCTCGTAGCGCGGGTGCACATACCAGCTGAGGCGGCCGGCGAGCCCGAGCGAGATGATTGCCGCGACACCAAGCGAACCCAGGGCGATACCCGGCCAGTGCCGCCGCCAGAACTCAGGTGACAAGGTTCACTCCCCACCCGATCGCGGCGCTCAGCCCGGCCGTCAGCAGCACGAGCAGCACGATTGTGCGGCTCGTGAAGGTCGTGCGCAGCAGCGCGACCATTTTCAGGTCGGTCATCGCCCCGAACAACAAAAACGCGACGATACTGCCCGGCAAAAAGCTTGAGCTGAGCGACAGCACGAAGAAGGCGTCGACGTTCGAGCAGATTGACACAACAAACGCAAGCGCGAGCAGCGCGAGCACCGACCACACCGGGTGGCCGCCGAGCGCAATGAGTACGCCGCGAGGCACCCCCACCTGCACCGCGCCCGCGAGCGCGGAGCCCACCGCGAGCGCGGGCAGCAGGAGTGCCATCTCTGACACGATCGCGGTTGCGCTTCGCGGTCCCCTCCCACCCGTGTCCTCGTGGGCGTGGGCGCAGCTCGCGCGGAAGCGCGGGGTGAGCAGGGTCTCGGGCCGTGGATGGCCGGAGAGCCACCAGCCGAGCAGGTTCGCGATGACGAAGCCGCCGAGCACGCGCGCAACGAGAATGCCGGAGTCCCACCCGAAGGCATGGTAGGTGGTGAGGATCGTGACGGGGTTAAGGACGGGTGCAGCAAGCAGGAAGGTCACGGCCTCGCCCGGGGTGAAGCCACGGGCGAGGAGGCCGCGCGCGAGCGGCACGTTGCCGCACTCGCACACCGGGAGGACGACGCCGAGCAGCGACAGCGTCGCTCGGCGCAGGACTGGGCGGCGCGGCAGGGCACGGTCGAGCCAGTGCGCTGGGATCCAGATTTGCAGGAGCACCGAGAGCAGCGTGCCGAGGATCACAAACGGCAGGGACTCGACGAAGACCGCGAGCGCGAGCGTTACGAAGTCGCGAAGCGGGGCAGCGAGTTCGACGCTCGCGTCGTGCTGCAGCGCGCGGATCGCGAGCGCGCAGAGCATGAGCGCGACAGCCGCGACGGGAACGAGGAGCGCGCGCCGGCGTGTGGAACTGGCTGCGGCGTCTGCCATCACCGCGTTCTCTCGCATCACCCGGCAGTCTCGAGCCGCGCGGTGCCTCGCTCGAGCCACACGGTACGGTCTGCTGCGGCAAGATCCTCTGCGTCGTGTGTGACGCTCGCGACGGCGACGCCGCGTGCCGCTTCGGCGGCGAGGATCTGCCTCGTGCGCTCCCGGCTCTCGGCGTCGAGACCGGCGGCCGGCTCGTCGAGGAGCAGCACCGGCGCACCGACCGCGATTCCCTGCGCGATGCACACCCGCTGCCGTTGTCCGCCCGACAGACTCGCGAACGGGAGGCCGGCGAGCTCGAGCGCTCCAACGCGGTCGAGGGCGGCAGCGGTGCGGGCTGCGCGCAACCCGCGAGCGCCCCAGCGGGAACCATGTGCGCGAGCTACCCCCAACCCAACGACATCGCCCGCCGTGAGCGGCAGCTGTGCGGGGGCGTCCGGGCGCTGCACAACGAGCGCGACGGAGGCGGGGCGCTCAATGCTGCCTGCCCCGGGCTTTTGGACGCCGGCAAGGAGTTCGAGCAGCGTCGACTTTCCTGCGCCGTTCGGCCCAGCGATGGCGGTGACACGCCCGGCGGGGATCTCGATGTCGACGCCTAAAAGCACGGGAACGGGGCCGTACGCATAGTAGAGAGCGCTGGCGCGCAGCGGAGCAGGAGGGTGCATGTTCATCAATCTAGCATGTTGAGAATGGTTTTCATTATCTGTAATGTTCCTTTCCATGCACTGGATACTCGACGCCCTCGACTCGGCCTTCTTCGCCAGGGCTCTGCTCGGCGGCAGCCTCGTCGCCGCCGTCTGCGGCGTCGTCGGCAGCTGGGTCGTCATCCGCGGCATGGCGTTTCTCGGCGAGGCAATCGGCCACGGCATGCTCCCGGGAGTGGCCATCGCGACGCTCGCCGGGATCCCCCCGATCGTCGGTGGAGCCGTCTCCGCCGTCACCATGAGCGCGCTCATCGCCGCCCTCCAACGCCGCGGGAAACTCTCCTACGACACGAGCATCGGCCTGCTGTTCGTCGCGATGCTCGCGACAGGCGTGATCATCATTTCGTACTCCGGAAACTTCGCGACCGACGCCTCCGCGCTGCTCTTCGGTGACATTCTGGCAATCTCAACGGCCGACGTTTGGATCCTCACCGTAGTCGCCGTCGTTGCTGCGAGCTGCGCTGCGGTGTGCCACCGCGCGTTCGTCGCGCTCGCCTTCGACAGGCGCACCGCGCACACGCTCGGCTACCGCCCCCGGCTCGCGCAAGCGATGCTGGTCGGGCTCGTCACGCTCGCAGTCGTCGCTTCCGCGCAGGCCGTCGGCACGCTCCTTGTCGTAGCGCTCCTACTCGGCCCCGCCGTGGCAGCGCAGCCGTGGAGCGCCCGCATCCCTGGCCGCATGCTCATCGCGGCGCTGCTCGGGATCGCCGCCGTCGCTGCCGGGCTCGCGGTGTCCTGGCTCGCTGGCACGGCTGCCGGTTCGTCGATCGCGGCGAGCGCAGTCGCTGTCGCCGCCCTCTCACACCTGTGCCTAGCCGGCCTCACCGTGCTCCGCCGCATCCCAGCCCCATCACCAGCCTGAGAAAGCACCCCATGAACCGACACCTCATCCTCGCACTCACCTGCGGCATCGCGCTCCCGCTCGCACTCGTCGCCTGCTCCTCGCCATCGACTACCGATCAAGCACCGCACGCGCACGCTGCGCCCGCGGACGATTCCCCCGGCCACGGCGAGATCACCGGCGCGACCGAAGAAGCCGAGCCGCAGCTCAAACTCCTCACTGTCGACGACACGGGCGCCGTCGGGTTGCTCGATCTGCTCGATGGCGGCGAGCGCACGCTCGATCCGATCCCGGTGCCCGCGCGGCTCTCCACCGACGGTCGCTACGTCTTCGGCGACTCGGGCGCTGGGTTGTCCGTGACCGACAGCGGCGCGTGGACGTGGGACCACGGCGACCACTTCCACTTCTACAGCGCAGAGCCGACGCAGCTCGGCATCGTGCCGGGCGACGGGGCAGCACGCGTGACCGGTGGCCCACTCTCGACCGCCGGAGCCACCGGCGTCTTCTTCGCGGGCTCTGGCGAAGCGGTGCTGCTCGACAACACGGCGCTCGCGGCAGGCACGCTCACTGAACGGTTCAGGGTCGCTGTCACTCCACACTTCGGTATCCTCGCCCCGATTGGCGACGGGGCCGTGGTTTCAGAGGCCATCGCAGGCTCCGACGGGACGCAGCTCCGCGTGCTCGACGACGCAGGCGGAGCGAGTGACACGACAGCCCCGTGTGATGCGCCACGTGGCGCCACCTCAACACGGGCTGGCCTCGTGGTGTTGTGCGCGGGTGGCGCCGTCGTCGGCACCGACGACGGCGGCTCGGTGGCGCTCTCCCCCGCGCCACTGCCCAACGGGGCTAGCGCAGCGCCAGCAGCACTCGACGGCCGCAAGGGCCGGCCGACGCTCGCCGGCCCCGGCGTCACCGCCGACGGCGAGCACGGGGTGTGGCTGTTCGAGGTGCGTGCCCGCGCTTGGACGTGGATTCCCAGTTCGGCTCCGCTCGCGGCAGCTGCAGCAGTCGGGGACGACGCAGGGCACATCGTTGCCGTCGATACTGCCGGCCGGGTGGTCGTGTTCCGTGGCAGCGACGAAGTTGCGGCCACTGCCCCGCTCCTCACAGGTGAGGATCTCACGGATGCGGGACTCGAGCGTGTGAGCCTGACTGTCGACGCGAACCGTACATATCTCAACGCCCCGGCGAGCGGAGTCGTCTACGAGATCGACGTTGCAGACGGCGCGCGGATCGCGCGGGAGCTGCAGCCTGCGGTCGCACCGGTCTTTGTTGCAGAGGTCGGCCGGTGAGCCCGCGCCGCAGCCCGCACGCGAGCGCCGTGGTTCGCGCCGCGGTGGCAGCGGGAATGCTGCTTGCGCTCGGCCTTGGCGGCTGCTCCGCCGCCCCGGCGAGTTCCGGTAGCGGCACCAGTTCGACGCCGCAGATCGTCGTGACCACCAACATTCTGGGTGACGTTGTTTCCGAGATCGTTGGAGACAGCGCGGAGGTAACGACACTCATGCAGCCCAACGCCGACCCGCACTCGTTCGAGATCTCGGCGCAGCAGGCGGCGGCGATGGATCGCGCTGATCTGCTCGTGTCGAACGGTCTCGGCCTAGAGGAGGGCCTGCAGCGTCATCTGGATCGCGTCGCACACGCAGGCGGCGCGCATTTCATAGCTGGCGACTACGTTGCCGTGCTCGAGTATGCAGCAGACGATGCTGCAGGGATCGCGGCTACCCCCACCCCCGATCCCCACTTCTGGACCGACCCGCAGCAGATGATCGCTGTCGCTGCGGCCCTCACAAGCACGCTCACGCAGCTCCCTGGTTTCGACGCAACCGAGCGCGACGCGGTAGCGGGCCGCGGTCGCGCGTTCGAAACCACGCTCACCACGCTTGACGGATTCGTCGAGGGCGAACTCGCAAGCATCCCGCCAGCGCGCCGCGCGCTCGTCACCAACCACCACGTGTTCGGCTACTTCGCGGAACGCTATGACTTCCGGGTACTCGGAACCGCTGTCCCGGGAGGCACGACGCTCGCGGCACCTAGCGCGGCAGACCTCAGCGCCCTCGTCACGACGATCACTGAGGCGGGCGTCCCGACGATCTTCGCCGAGTCGTCATCGCCTGACCGGCTCATGCGAGTACTCGCGGATGAGGCCGGCCTCGACGTGCGCGTCACCGCACTGTTCACCGAATCCCTCTCTGAACTTGGCGGCGGCGCGGCCAGTTACGTCGAGATGATCCGCACGAACACCGAGCGGATCGTCACGGGCCTCACCAGCTGAGGCTCACCACACACCACAATCCATATCCGCACCAACAGCAAAGGAACACCATGAAACACCCCACTCGGTCCACGAAGGTACGCGGCCCCCGGATCGCCGCGGCCGCGGCGGCATCCCTCGGAGTCGCGCTCCTGAGCGCCTGCAGCACCACCGCCGCCCCCGGCGACGCCGCGCAGCCCGACGGTCACGCTGGCCACGCGCACGGCACCCAGCTCGCAGTATCAACGCCCGGCGGCATCACCGTGCTCGCCAGCGACCCCGAGCACGGTGAGCTCGAGGTCACCGGTTCACTGCCGACAGAGGAGTTTGCCCGACTCAATGCCTTCGGCGACGGGACACACCTGCTGGTGACCACATCGAAGGGCTTCGAGGTGCTCGATTCGACGACGGCCGAGTTCACCGGCCTCATCTTCCCCGCCACTGCAGCTGGCCACGTCGTGCGCCACGACGGCGCAACCGTGCTCTTCGACGACGGCACCGGCCTCACCACCATCATGGGAAGCGACGCGCTCCTCACGGACGGCGCCACCGCGCCCGAAACGCGCGGCTACGAGGCCGCGGCACCGCACCACGGCGTCTCGATCCTGCTCGCGGATGGCACACTGCTCACGACCGTCGGCACCGCAGACGCGCGCACCGGCGCTGCCGCACTTGCCCCGCACGACGATCACTGGCACGAGCACGCCGTATCGGCGGAGTGCCCGGGCATCCACGGCGAGGGCACCGCACAGGCCGAGGTCGCCGTGTTCGGCTGCGAGGACGGGGCGCTGCTGTACAAGGACGGAGCGTTTACGAAGCTCGCCTCGCCCGATGCATTCGGGCGTATCGGTAACGCGTTCGCGACAGCCGACAGCCCAATCGTCGTCGGCGACTACAAGTCTGATCCCGATGCCGAAGGCTATTTGCTTGACGCGGTGAGCCTCATCGACACCGCAGCAGAAACGCTCACCGTCGCGGAGCTGCCCGAGCATGTCCGCTACACCTACCGCGACGTTGTGCGCGGCCCGGGAGGCAACGCCTACATCCTCTCGACTGACGGCGCCATCCACGTACTCGATGCGCAGACCGGCACGATTACCGAGTCATTCCCGGTCGTTGCGCCGTGGGCGGGCCCTGAGAATTGGCAGGACGCGCATCCGACAATCGTTGCCGATGGCGACAGCGCGTACGTCACCGAGCCGGCGACGAGCTCGGTGCACACGGTTAACCTGCAGACGGGCAAGATCGTCGCGACCGCAAAGCTCGACGCGGTGCCCAACGAAATCGCGGTCGCGCTCGGCTAGCTGCCCGCTGGCAGAGGCTGCCTCACGTCTCGCGTTTTGCACAACATCCCCGCTCTTGCCGGGAGGGCACCGCTTCGTGTCCTCCCGGCAAGAGCGGTTGCGCTGCGCCCGCGGAGTTACTCGACGAGCGCGCTCTCCGGAGGTTCGAGTTCTTCGGTCACGGCGTCGAGGAGCGCGTCAGCAACCTCACGCTTAGACCCTGCCACGGCAGCGACGATGTCACCGTCCATGTCGAGCACGCGAACCTCGTTGTGCTCGGTTTCGAACCCTTCAGACCACCCGACTGCATTCACCGCGAGCAGATCGACGCCCTTCCGCGCGAGCTTTCGACGGCCGCGCTCCAGCAGTTCATCCTCACTGTTGACGGTCTCGGCCGCGAATCCGACAATCACCTGACCGTCGGTTCGGTCACGCACGAGGCTCACCAGGATGTCTGGGTTCTCAATCAGCGTCAGCGTCGGAGCGTTCCCCGCGGAGTCCTCCTTGCGCATCTTCTGGTCGGCGACGTCGGCGACTCGATAGTCGGCTACTGCCGCAGCCATGATGACGACGCGCGCGCCCTTAGCCGCTGCGTGCGCGGTCGTGTCGAGTTCGGCTGTTGTGCCGACCGGAACGATCCGGATCGCGGGATCTCCAGCTACCTCTGCAAGCACGGCTCCATCGATGTTGGCCGCGAGCAACACGACCTCCGCGCCACGGTCGGCAGCCGCTGCGGCGACGGCGACTCCTTGGCGGCCACTCGAACGATTGCCGAGGTAGCGCACAGGATCGATGGGCTCGCGAGTGCCACCAGCAGTCACAAGCACCCGCACTCCTGCGAGATCACCGGCTGCGCGGGCGGCGACGTCAATCGCCCCGGTCGGAACAACAGTGTCCGCTAGCGGAGCCGCGGGGGCTGGTCCGGTGACCTGCGCAGCCCACTCCTGACTCGCGCTATCGCCCGGCGCCACTTCACCAGGGTGGGCGACGGCCGGAGCCGCATCAGTTGCCGAAGACCCCGCAGCGCGGCTCCCCTCAAGCATCGTCTGCACGCGCGCGAAGATGTCGTCGGGCTCGCTCATACGGCCTGGTCCGCTGTCATCACCGGTCAACCGGCCACTTTCGGGCCCAACGAACGCGACGCCACGCGCACGGAGGATCGCAACGTTGTCCTGCGTCGCAGGGTGCTGCCACATCTCCGTGTGCATCGCAGGCGCCACAAGCACAGGCGCCTTCGTAGACAGCAGCGTCGTGCCAAGCAGATCGTCGGCAAGGCCAGCTGTCATGCGCGCAAGCGTGTTCGCTGTTGCAGGGGCGACGACGACGAGATCGGCGCGCTGCCCGAGGGCAACGTGCCGCACTTCGGGTACGTCGTCGTGCACCGACGTCGTCACCGGGTGACGGCTGATCGCTTCCCACGTCGGCTGCCCGACGAAGCGCAGCGCGTCGGCGGTGGGCACGATGTGTACCTCGTGGCCTGCCTCAACAAGCAGACGGGCGAGGGCGACAGCTTTGTAGGCGGCGATTCCGCCGCTCACTCCGAGCACAATGTTCTTCACACCCCCATCTTCGCACCGAAACCCCACTTTCGGCAGCAGGGCACAGCGGCGATACACTCGACCCATGTGCACGGTCGTGATCGAGGTTCCCGTTGACGAGTCCACCCCGACCCGCGTGCTGGCGGTGCGGGACGAGGATCCCTCGCGCCCCTGGGATCCGCCCGGTCAGTGGTGGCCCGAGTCACACCCAGGAACACTCGGGGTACGCGATCGCCGCGCCAACGGCGCCTGGCTCGCCTTCCAGTCAGCGGCCGGCAGGCTGTCGGTCGTCGTCAACCGGGCAGCCGAAATGGCCGAGCCCGCGGGCGGCTTCACTTCGCGCGGCGGCCTCGTGCTCGCCTCGGTTGCTGGCGCGGAACTCACGGATCCCCCGACCTCGGCACCCTTCTCCCTCGTTGAGGTGGCGGGGTCACGCGCGACGGTGTCCGCCTGGGACGGCCAGGAGCTCCGCCGTGAGACGCTCAGCCCTGGCGTTCATATGCTCGCGCACCACGATGTGAACGATCCGCGCTCCGAGCGTATCGCGCGCTGGCTTCCGGAGTTCCGTGCACTCGGCGGCCTCCCGGACTCGGAGTGGCGGGGCCAGTGGCTCGAACTCCTCGGCCGCACATCAGAACTCGGCCCCACCGACGATCGCGCAATCGTGCGCGACAACCGTCCTCTCGGCTACCCCACGCTGTCACTCCTCACCTGTGTCGCCGATGTCTCCTCCGACGCCGTCGACCTCGAGTGGGCGCCGTTTGAGACGCCCGGCAGCTGGGGAACACCGAAGTTCAAGGCGGCGTAGCTTCCGGATCCCGCCGTGCTGGTCCAGCGCGTCTAATCCCAGCGGATTCCGCCGGAGTACCCGGTTCCTGCACGAGTACCCCTTTTCCGCGCGTAGAAAACGGGTACTTCTGAAGGAACCGGGTACTTGCGTGAGCTCATCACCAACCACAACGACCAAGGCCTGCGACGTGTGTCTCCACAACGGGAGCTACCGGCAGGCCCCCTCGGCCACAGCGTGTTTCCGCCGGTGGGAGCTGCGGAATGCGCTCACCCCGGGGCCACCCGCATGAGCGGCAAGGGCGCGAAGCGCCCGCGGCAGCACCACCCCACTCCTCAGCTACGAGCCCCCGTGTTATCCATTCCGCACCGTGTTCGGCCCTCGTAAGAGTCGGACTAGATAATTCGGGGCAGCGAGGATCGCAAGGGACCCCGCGCTCAGGAACGTTCGAGCAACACCGCAACCTCGAGGTGGCCGGTGTGCGGGAACATGTCGAACAGCCGCGCAGACCGCACGCTGAGCGACGGCATCCGTTCCAGGTCACGCGCGAGGCTCTCGGGGTTGCAGCTCGAATAGATGACGTGGCGGATCCCAGACGCCTCCAGCCAGTCTGCAAGCGTCTCGCCGATCCCGCGCCGCGGCGGGTTCACCACCACGAGCTCCGGGAGCTCTGCGGGGGCCGCGGCGAGCGCGAACGCTGTCGCGTCACCCGCGAGGAACCGCGCCGGGATGCTGGCTTCGCTCGCGCTGCGCTCAGCCGAGCGGATCGCCTGCTCACTGAGTTCCACCCCGAGGACATCGCGGGCTGCTCCGGTCGCAGAACGTGCGGTGAACAGCGCGAAGCCCCCGACGCCACAGTAGAGGTCCCAGAGAGACGCGGGATCAACGCTGTCGACCCACGCCGCCGCCTGCTCGTACAGCGCGAGCGCGACCGTGGTGTTCGTTTGGAAGAAGCTCTGCGGGCGCAAGTACAGGGTGATCGGCTCCAGCCCCTCGCCGAGCTCCATCGCGAGCGCTGAGCCGAGGAGTGGCTCCTCACGTTCACCCTCAAGCACTGCCTTGTGCTCGGGCAGCAGGTTCACCGAGATCACGGCGGCCTGTGGCAGGAGCTCGCGCAGCGTGTCCACTTGTCGGCGGATCAGCGCGAGCCCGTGGTCGCTGCGCACGACGAAGCGCACCATGAGTTCTCCGGCTGGGCTCACGGTGACGTGGATGTATTTCAGCTCACCCGCACGCTTCGGCACGGAGTATGGCGCGATCTGCAGATCGTTTGCGAACGCGGCAAGGATGGGGATGACGGACTGGATCGCGGGCTCATGGATGAGGCAGTCGGTGAGGTCGACGCCCATGCCGCCGCGGTCAAGTATTCCGAGCGTGACGGCTCCGGCACGGCCGCCGACGGCAAGCTTCGCTCGGTTTCGGAATCCCGCGACACCGCCGGGGACGGGCGGCAGCCAGGCGGCCTCGGGTACACCGGGGAGCAGCTCGGCGCAGCGCTGCTGCTTCGAAGCCTGCTGCGCCGCGATCGGCGTTTCGATAAACGTGCACGACCGGCACAGGCCCGCTGCAAAGTAGCGGCAGTCCGGCGGCGCAAGGAGAGTCTCCATTCGCGTCACCATCCCTAGGCGGTGAGGCCGAGACCGTCCATGCGGCGAATGTGGTCTGCGATGAGTTCAGTGAACACTGGCTCGACCTCGCTCTCGACGAACTCGCGCTTCTCGCTGAGCCGCAGCACGGCACGCGAAACGAGCAGCGTGTCCCCCACGAGTCTGCGGCCCCAGAGGGCGAGCCAGCTCGACAGCTTCGGATCGTCTTCGAGCGCCTGCTCGAGCAGCCCCTTGAGCGCAGCGCGCCCCTCACCGCCGGTGAGCACGGCAATCACCTCGGTGCGGTACGAGTCTTTGAGACCGCCAGCGAGGCTTGCAAAGAAATCATCGAACAGTCCGCCAACAAGGTAGAGCGACAGGACGTGCTGATGCCAGTCCTCGGTGTCGATGCGCTCAACGTAATCGTTGATCACTTTCGTGAAGGGGCGCATGACTTCGTGTGGCTCGGCTCCGCGGCGGCGGATCTCGTCGGCCAGGCGTTGCTGCTTCGACAGCGTTTCACCAGCGACTCGGGCCAGCGTTTCCTTCGCTTCGAGCGTGGCTGCACCGGAGACGCCGCGGGTCGCAGCCTCGTACAGTTCGAGCTGCAGGTACGCGGTCAACCCGAGAAACGGCATAATGCCGGGGGCAAACTCTGCGAGGTCGACGCGCTCGGTTTCCGCATCGCTCGCATGGGACAGCGACGCTTTTGACGGCGCTTGTTTCTTGCGCAGCCTACGGATCCAGTCGAACACGTTGCTTAGCTTACCGCCGCGAACCGGCAACACGGGAATACCCAGCCGCATAGTGAAAACACAGCGCGAATCACGCAACTGTCGCCTTGCCCCCATAGACTGGGAGGACACGTATTTTTCTTCGTCGCCGTTGGAGCGACGGAGGCTGCGCCCTGTACGACGCGCAGCAATGCACAATCGAACACAGAACAGGACCAGGCGTGACCACATTTGCAGAACTCGGCATCGACCAAGACATGGTTGATCAGCTCGCTAAAAAGGGCATCACCGAGGCGTTCCCCATTCAGGAACAGACAATCCCCCTCGCTCTCACCGGCCAGGACATCATCGGCCAGGCTAAGACCGGCACCGGCAAGACCTTTGGCTTCGGTCTGCCGCTCTTGCAGCGCATCGGCGCGAACCCTGAGCCCGGCGTGCAGGCACTCGTCGTCGTGCCGACGCGCGAGCTCGCCATGCAGGTGTACGAAGACCTCGAGCTCGCGGCACAGGGCCGCGCGGCAACCGTCGTGCCCATCTACGGCGGCAAGGCCTACGAGGGCCAGATCGAACAGCTCAAGGCCGGCGCGCAGATCGTCGTCGGCACCCCGGGCCGTCTGCTCGACCTTGCAAGCCAGCGGGTACTCAACCTCGGAAACGTCCGTGAGATGGTGCTCGACGAGGCAGACAAGATGCTCGACCTCGGTTTCCTTGCCGACATCGAGAAGCTGTTCTCGCAGACCCCCGCGGGCCGCCACACGATGCTCTTCTCGGCGACCATGCCTGGCATCATCGTGTCGCTCGCGCGTCGCTTCATGACGAACCCGATCCACATCCGCGCAACCGACCCCGACGAGGGCCAGGCGCAGGCGAACATCGAGCACATCATCTACCGCGCGCACTCGCTCGACAAGGATGAGGTCATTGGCCGCATCCTGCAGGCCGAGGGACGTGGCAAGACGGTTATCTTCATGCGCACCAAGCGTGCCGCAGCCCGTTTGCAGGAGGAGCTGACCGACCGCGGCTACGACGTCGCTGCGGTCCACGGAGATCTGAACCAGGATCAGCGTGAGCGCGCGATGGCCTCGTTCAAGACTGGCAAGAAGGATGTCCTCATCGCGACCGAGGTCGCTGCTCGAGGCATCGACGTCGACGATGTCACGCACGTGATCAACCACACCGTGCCCGACGACGAGAAGGCATACCTGCACCGCGTTGGTCGCACGGGCCGTGCGGGCCGCACCGGTATCGCTGTGACGTTCGTCGACTGGGACGACATGCACAAGTGGGCGCTGATCGACAAGGCCCTCGAGTTCGGCATCCCCGAGCCCGTCGAGACGTACTCGTCCTCGCCGCACCTGTTCACTGACCTGAACATCCCCGAGGGCACCAAGGGCCGGCTGAAGGCCACCCCGGTGAAGGATGCCGCTCCTCGCGGCGAGCGCGGCGGCGACCGCAGCCGAACCCGCACGTCCGGAGGGCGTTCGAGCTCACGGCCCGAGGCGAAGACCGAGGGCAGCGGAGAGAGTGGGGCGCCCCGCACGCGCCGCCGCACCCGCAGCGCCAACCCACAGGGACAGGGGCGCCACGAGTCGCACAGCCACGAGCAGCACGGCCATGACACCGACGGCGGCAGCGAGCCCGGCGCACCAGCACCAACCACCGGCCCTGACGGCGAAGCAGCTCCCCGCCGTCGCCGCCGTCGCGGCGGACGTGGTCGCGGTGCCGGCGCTGAGGGCGCGTCGACGGGTGATGCGGGTGCCGAGGCTCCCGCAGCTGACACCCCTGCCGCCTAGCAGCGCCACGCTCCTGTGTGCCTCATGTAGGTGCGCCTGAGCGTATCTCCCGCAGACAGCTGAGGCCGGTCATCCTCACGGTTTCCATTCTGGATCCGTGACGGTGGCCGGCCTCAGTCATACGCGCACGGCAGAGCGACGGCAGCCTTAGCGCGGCGTCGCCACCCCCGCGCGGAGCAGTTCGACGGTCGCCGCCGGTGTCGTGAAATGTCCCAGACGGTTCGGTTTCCCTGCACCGTGGTAGTCGCTCGAGCCGGTGACGAGCAGCCCGAGTTCCTCGGTGACCGCGCGGAGCGGCGGCAGCCAGTCCTCGCGGTTCTCCGGGTGTTCGAGTTCGATACCCGCAAGGCCCGCATGCGCAAAGTCGCGCACCGCGTCAGGTGGGGTCGGCGTGCTCTGCCGCTCAGCGACAGGGTGGGCGAGCACAGCCACTCCCCCCGCTTGGCGGACCAGTGTGATCGCGTCGATGGTTTCGAGCGCGAACGTGGGCACGTAGTACGGGGAGCGCGGGTGCAGCACCTCCGCGAAGGCCGCGCTACGATCCACAAAGTAGCCTCCTGCGACGAGAGCATCGGCGATGTGCGGCCTGCCAACGGCGAGCGTCTCGGAGGCACCGACAACGAGGTCCCACGTGATCGCGTAGTCAACGGCAAGGAGGTCAACCATGTGGCGCGCTCGGCCGAACCGCGATTCGAGCACCTTGTCGAGCGCGGCCATGAGCTCGCCCTCGCCGGGGTCGATCCCGTAGCCGAGGAGGTGGCGCGACTTCCAATTGTGCTTCGTCGTGAGCTCGATGCCGGGCAGGAAGTCGATACCGTGGCTGTGGGCGGTGTCGCGTGCTTCCGTCCATCCGTCGACGGTGTCGTGGTCGGTGAGGGCAAACCCCGCGAGCCCGAGCCCCGCCGCTTCAGCCGCGATATCGCTCGGTCTCGTCGTACCGTCCGAGTGCACGGAGTGGGTGTGAAGGTCGTAGCCCGGGCGCCCTGTCATTCCCACAGTCTATGGCGCGTCAGGGTGCCGTGTAGCCGCCGTCCACGAGGTGGTAGCTGCCGGTAATGAAAGACGCCGCGTCGCTCACCAGGAATACGATGAGTTCGGCCACCTCCTCGGCCGTGCCGAGCCGTCCCATCGGGTGCTTCGCGATGAGCGCGTCGCGCGTCGCGGGCGACGCATTGTCGAGCAGGGCAGTGTCGATGTAGCCGGGACCAACGGCGTTGACGCGTACCCCGTGCGCGGCGGTCTCCAGCGCCGCGGTTTTCGTGAGGCCGACGACCGCGTGCTTACTCGCGACGTAGGCTGGCGAGCCCGCACTCCCCACACTGCCGAGAATCGACGCGATATTGACGATGGCGCCGCCACCGTGTCCGAGCATCTGCGTGGACTGGGCGCGCACGCCGCGGAAGACCGCGGTGAGGTTGAGGTCAATGACCCGCTGCCAGTCGTCGTCGCTGTAGCTCGCGGTCGGGCCAACCGCGCCGCCGATGCCGGCATTGTTCACCGCGATCCGCACCGGTCCGAGCGCTGCCGCTTCCCGGATGGTCTCCGCGATAACCTCGGTCGCGCTTGCGTCACCGACGACCGCAGCAGCCGTGCCGCCCGCTGCCATGATGTCCCGCACGACCGCCGCGGCTGCGTCGCCGTTGAGATCCTGCACGACGACGCTGGCGCCGTTGCGTGCCAGCAGCAGCGCAACCGCGCGGCCGATCCCTGACCCGGCTCCCGTGACAATCGCGGATCGATCTTGCACGTCATACTTCGCCATGTCTGGCCTCCTGTTCGGTGGTCCGGGCGCGCGCCGCGCACCCGGAGTGCTCACCGTACGCCTCGGCCCTGGGCTTGTCCCCAACACCCAGCGAGAAATGGGAGGATAGAGCAATGACGGAACATGCGAATGCCACCCACGAAGCGGAGATCGACAACTCGAACCGGAGCACCACTCCGCAATCGGACACTTTCCTGAAGTACATTTCAACGAGCTGGGCTGACCGGGTCGATGAGCTTCCCGCTGAGCTGCCTGTCGCCAAGTTCGCGGCGGATCGCCGAGCAGCGCTCGCCGCGCAGTTTGCCGGCAAGCGCCTGGTGATCGCGGCTGGCGCCCTCAAGCAGCGCTCAAACGACACGTTCTACCCGTACCGCCCACACAGCGCGTTCGCGCACCTCACCGGCTGGGGCTCGGAGTCTGAACCCGGCGCGATCCTCGTGATCGAGGCGTCTGGCGAGACAACGCTGTACTTCCGTGAGCGCGCGGGGCGCGACTCCGACGAGTTCTTCGCGAACCCGGAGATCGGTGAGTTCTGGATCGGGCCACGCCCGTCGCTCAAGCAGGTTGCGGCGCTCCTCGGCACCGCAACGAAGGATCTCGCGGAGTTCGTGTCGGCGGACGGCGACGTCACGCTCGACGACGCCGATCTCGCGCAGGCCGCATCCGACTGCGCCTCGTGAAGGACTCGTACGAGCTTGCCGAGATGCAGGACGCGGTTGACGCGACCCAGCGCGGCTTCAACGAGGTGCTCGCATCGCTCGGCGACGCGAGCGCGCACCCCCGCGGCGAGCGCGTCGTAGAGGGCGTCTTCAACCACCGCGCACGCCTCGACGGCAACGAGGTTGGCTACGAGACGATCGCAGCCGCAGGCCCGCACGCGTGCACGCTGCACTGGATCCGCAACGATGGCCCGGTGCAGGAGGGCGACCTGCTCCTCCTCGACGCGGGTGTCGAGCTCGACAGCCTGTACACCGCCGACATCACGCGGACGATCCCGATTTCGGGCACGTTCTCTGAGACACAGCGCAAGGTCTACGAGACCGTGCTCGAGGCAGCTGACGCCGCTCGCGCGATCGTGAAGCCGGGCATTCGCTTCGGCGACGTGCACGACGCAGCGATGGCAGTGATTGAGCGCGTCACCCGCGAGTGGGGCTTCCTCCCCGAGGCCGACGGCACCCCGTACCACCGCCGCTACATGGTGCACGGCACGAGCCACCACCTCGGCCTCGACGTGCACGACTGTGCACAGGCACGGCGAGACATGTACCTCGACGGCGTATTGGAGCCCGGCATGGTCTTCACGATCGAGCCTGGCCTGTACTTCCAGCCGGATGACCTTACGGTTCCCGCGGAGTTCCGCGGCATCGGTATCCGCATCGAGGACGACATCGTCGTCACCGAGGACGGCTGCGTCAACCTCTCGGCGAACATCCCGCGCACAGCGGACGATGTTGAGGCCTGGGTACAGGGCGCACGCAAGGCGTAATACACGCGAACGGGCGCGGACGAGGGACATGGTTCTTCGTCCGCGCCCGTTCCCGTATCTGGCCTCGGCCCCGGCCCAAGCGAAGCCAAGAAATTCACCCGCTATCCATGCTTCCGGGTTACGGTGTCAGCTATGAGCGACATACGTCCCACCATTGCACGCCAGGCCGTCGTCGCGGCGGTCATGCTCGCTGCCGTCGCCGCGATATCGGGCTTTGGCGCGCTCGCCTCGGCCTCGAACGTCGACGGCTGGTACGCGAATGTCACCAAGGTGCCGTGGGATCCGCCGAACGCGGTATTCGCCCCCGTGTGGACGATCCTCTACATCCTCATTGCGCTTGCAGGGTTCCTCATCTGGCGTTCCGGTTACCGAGCGGGCACACGCAACGCGGCACGCGGCGTGCTCGCCCTCTTTGGTGTCCAACTCATACTCAATGCCAGCTGGACGCCGATGTTCTTCGCCGGCTACCCGGTGTTCGGAGAACCCGCGTGGGGCGTCGCGCTCGCGATCATCACCGCGCTCATCGTCACCGTCGTTGCGCTGGCTGTCGCCGCGGCCAAATGGACAAAGTTGGCGAGTGCGATCATGGTGCTCTACCTGCTGTGGCTGTCGTTCGCCGCAACGCTGAACCTCGGCATCATCGTGCTGAACTAGCGCAGCACGACAGCGTTACTGCTGCGGGGCGTCGCCCGTCAGCAGCCTGCGTGCCTCGTGCAGCAGTTCGTCCTCGGTGACGAGGTCGTAACGGGTGGCGACCATCTGCATGACCGACGAGAAGTCGCGGCGGTTGCGGTTGAGCGCGTACGAGAGGAGCCCGAAGAGCATGCCGAAGCCCGCGCCGATGACAATCGCGGAGAGGAACACGCCGCCGATGCCGGCGTTGTCTGGCTGGAAGATGAAGAGCAGCAGGCCGAGGAACAGGCCAAGGTATGCGCCAGAGAGCGCACCCATCCAGGCGATCTTGCCGTAGCTCAGGCGGCCCGTGACGCGCTCGACACTGCGAAGGTCGTTACCGAGAATCGATACCCGCTGCACGGGAAACCCGCTGCGCGCGAGCACGTCGACGGCATGCTTGGCGTCTTCGTAGCGATCGTAGGTCGAGATAATCTCGCCCTTCGGGATCTCAGGCTGGATCGGCGCGCGCGAATTGGGGAAACCGGGGGTGCTCATGTCTTGATTCTTCCACAGGGACCACAAAGATGCGCGTATTCGGGTGATATCCCCCTATCCGATTCTCAGACTCGCGCAGCGGCTGAGAACCATTCGTGTGCACTGATGGGCTGCTCCTGGAATCGTCACGGGTACCCCACCGGCGAGTCTCGACCTTCCTACAGCTGATACTGGCCCGCGGACGGTACCGTAGAGGGGTGAGCAGTTCGCGGGTATTCGTCGGCCGCCTTGCCGGTCGAGGCGTGTTCGATCCCGTTGGGGATCAGATCGGCAAAGTTCGTGATGTCCTCGTCGTCTACCGGGCAGCCGCGGCTCCGCGTGTCGTCGGCCTCATCGTCGAAATTCCTGGCAAGCGTCGCGTCTTCGTGCCGATCGGCAGGGTGACGTCTATCGCGTCGGGTCAGGTCATCACGACCGGCCTCATCAACATTCGCCGCTTTGAGCAGCGACGCGGTGAGACACGCATGATCGCCGAAATGATCGGCATGCGTGTCGACCTGCGCGCAGCGCCGGCGGGCGCTCCGACGCGCGCCACAGTCGAAGACGCGGCGATTGAGCGCACCCGCACAGGTGAGTGGGTCGTATCCGAGTTGTTCGTGCGCACGCCCAAGGTCGGTTCCGGTTTCGGGCGCGGCCCTGCCCA
Organism: Leucobacter sp. G161; assembly: GCF_001482305.1. Taxonomy (GTDB): domain Bacteria; phylum Actinomycetota; class Actinomycetes; order Actinomycetales; family Microbacteriaceae; genus Leucobacter. The sequence continues at coordinate 157,379 of NZ_LOHP01000017.1, read as the reverse complement.
CACGGTGAAGTGGGCAGACGTAGCCCGCCCGAGTGAGGACGGCGGCCCGCAGTCGGCGGAGCTGCTCGTGCAAACCCTCGTGGACCTCAAGCCGGCTGACCTCGCCACGACCCTGTTGGAGCTCCCGCAGGCTCGTATGGCGCCGGTGCTCGACGAGCTCGCGGACGACCGTGTCGCCGACGCACTCGAGGAGATGAGCGAGACCGATCAGATCGCGATCCTCGGGCTCATGCCCGCTGGCCGCACGGCCGACGTCCTCGATCGGATGGAACCGGACGACGCCGCCGACCTCATCGCGGCGCTGCCAGCGGCTCGCGGCGAGGAGCTCCTCGATCTCATGGAGCCCGAGGAGGCCGAGGACGTGCGCCGATTGCTCGAGTACGAGTTCGACACCGCTGGTGGCCTCATGAGCCCCACACCGATCGTGCTCGCCGCCGAGTCGAGCGTGGCGGAGGGCCTGGCGATGATCCGGCGCGCCGAGGTGCCGCCAGCGATGGCGAGCGCCGTCTACGTCACACACCCCCCGTACGAGACCCCCACTGGTGAATACCTCGGCATGGTGCATTTCCAGCGCATGCTGCGGTTCCCGCCGCACGAACGGTTGAGCGCGCTCCTCGACGCCGAGATTGAGGCGGTGCCGGTCACCGCGAGCGCGGCGGAAGTCTCGAGGAGGCTTGCAAGCTACGACCTCGTCGCGCTGCCCGTGGTCGATGATCAGCAGCGCCTCGTCGGCGTTGTGACCGTCGACGATGTACTCGACCACCTCCTGCCGGCTGACTGGCGGCATGCTGATGACGCGGAGGACCGCGCATGAATCGCTTCAGTCGCCGCCGAGACCTCGGTGCTCCGCTCGCTGGCCGAGCAACTCGTGGCCCAGCGGGCAGTCGCGTCGACGGCAATGAGCGGTTCGGCCGTTGGACCGAGGGAATCGCCCGCGGCATGGGCACTCCGTGGTTCCTCCTCGCGCTCACGCTCTTCTGCGTGCTCTGGCTCCTCTGGAACACGTTCGGGCCGCAGCACCTCCGTTTCGACTCCCCCGCGCTCGGCTTCACCGCGCTCACACTGATCCTGTCCCTGCAGGCCTCGTATGCCGCGCCGATGATTTTGCTCGCACAGAACCGTCAGGACGATCGCGACCGCGTGCAGATCGAGCAGGATCGCAAGCAGGCTGAACGCAACCTCGCCGACACCGAGTTTTTGGCGCGCGAGGTCGTCGCCCTCAGGATCGCACTCAAGGATCTCCCTGATCGCGAATTCCTCAGGCAAGAGCTCCGCGCGCTCCTCGCGGAGCTTGAGCAGGACGCGCCACCGGAGATACCGACGGACACCACGAGGGGGAAGGATCCTGATCATGACTGAGCACAGCCGCAACGAGGCTGAGCAGCGTCTGTGGGACGCGCTCTCGCTGGTGAACGATCCTGAAATCCACCGTCCCATCACCGAGCTCGGGATGGTCGGCGAGCTTCGTGTTGACGCTGCCGGCGCCGCCGACGTGCCGCTCAAGCTCACGATCGCCGGCTGCCCCGCCGCGCAGCGCATCGAACGCGAGGTCACCGAGGCCACCCTCGGGACCTCGGGCATTACGGTGGCGCGAGTCGACGTGAGCGTCATGAGCCCAGCCGAACGGCAGGCGTTCGTCGAGACGGTGCGCGGGCCCGCGCGGCCCGTGCAGTTCGGGCCCGACTCACTCACCCGCGTCATCGCGGTCACGAGCGGCAAGGGTGGCGTCGGCAAGTCCTCGCTCACCGCGTCGCTCGCCGTCGCGCTCGCACAGCAGGGGCTCTCGGTCGGGCTCATCGACGCCGACGTGTTCGGCTTCTCGATCCCCGGCATCCTCGGCCTCAGTCGCGACGGCGTCACCGAGCAGCCGACGCGCGTCGGCGAAATGATCATCCCACCCGAGGCACACGGCGTCCGCGTGATCTCGATCGGGATGTTCCTCGGCGACGCGGATCCCCGATCCACCGCTGTCTCGTGGCGGGGCCCCATGCTGCACCGCACGATCGAGCAGTTCCTGCGCGACGTCTGGTTCGGCGACCTCGACGTGCTACTGCTCGATCTCCCGCCCGGCACCGGCGACGTGGCAATCAGCGTCGGCCAGCTCCTCCCCCAAGCCGAGGTGCTCGTCATCACCACCCCGCAGGAAGCGGCCGCTGACGTTGCCGTGCGCAGTGCCCTCGTCGCACGCCAGACGGGCCAGAAGGTTATCGGGGTCATCGAAAACATGTCCGGGCTCGCGCAGCCCGACGGCAGCATCCTCGAGTTGTTCGGCACCGGCGGCGGTGCGGCCGTCGTGGATCGCTTGAACACCTCAGAGAGCGCTTCCGGGCAACAGCCCGTGCGGCTGCTCGGCAGCGTCCCGCTCAGCCCCGACTTCCGCGAGGGCGGCGACAGCGGCGAACCCGCGGTGCTCACCTCTCCGGAGGATCCGGCCGCTGCGGTCATCCTGGGGATCGCAGCGAAGATCGCGTCACAGGGCCGAGGACTGGCAGGGAGATCGCTCGGGGTCACACCCCGCGCCTGAGCTACTCGGCTTAGGTCGCCTCGTCGTCAAACCTGACGGAGAGCGTGCCGTCATCGGCGATGCCCTGGCGCGCCCTGCGGGCCGCCGCGAGTTCCTCAAGCCGCTGGCTTCGTTCGCTCTGCCGCGCCTCACGCTCGTCCTCGACGAGCGCGTCGCGGATGATCCGGCGGGGGTCGTACTGCCGCGGGTCCAGCTGCTTCCAGTCGACGTCGTCGAACTCTGGACCCATCTCGTCCTTCAGGCGATCCTTCGCACCATCAGCGGCGCGCTTGACCGATCGAACGAAGTCACTGAACTTCTTCGCGTACATGGGCAGCCGGGTGGGACCGAGCACAAACATCGCGATCACCAAAATGATGAGGATCTTCTCGAATGACAGCCCGCCCATTCCATCATCGTACCGAGAAGCAGGCCACAATCTCGACTCGCGGCGCCCTCCGGGGTGAGCTTCGGGGCAGCTCACAGCCACAAGCCGCGCGGTCACGGCGAGCCAGTGGGCAAAATGCGCGCAGGCGCTCTATCCTAAAGGCGGCAGAACGACGGAGGACAGAGGACACGTGAGCAAGCTCGAACGCAACTGGCAGTACACGGAGCAGTACCCGAGCGAGACAGACGCGCTCGTTCGTGCGCGCCGGGTATCGCTCGAACTTGGTATTGAGCCCGTGTCCCGCGCCGTGTCAGCCGAGCTCTCCGCGCTCGCCGTGCTCTCGGGCGCGCGCGCAATCTGCGAGATCGGCACGGGAGTCGGAGTCAGCGGCCTGTCCCTACTGCGGCACCGCCCAGAGGCGATCCTCACCTCGATTGAGATCGAGCCCGAGCACCTGCGCGAGGCCCGAAACCTGTTCTCCGAGGCAGGTATCCCCGCTTCCCGAGCACGCCTCGTCGAGGGCGATGCGCGTCACGTCATGCCGCGCCTGAACCTCGCCGCGTACGACATCGTGTTGCTCGACGCCGAGCAGTCGCAGCTCCTCGAATACTTTGAGCATGCCCTCGGCATCGTCCGCCCCGGCGGCGCAATTGTCGTGCCCAGCGCTCTCGCGCACGGCCGCGTCCCTGACCCGGCATCCCGTGATGAGGCCACGCAGGCTCTCCGCGATCTCCTTGCCGTCGTCGCAGACTCCGCAGCGATCGCTTCGGCTCTTGCGCCGACCGGCGATGGCCTACTCACCGTCGTACGCCTCGACGGCTAGACACGGGCAGCGCAAGGTGCGCCACTACAGATAAAAAATGAGGGCCCCGAGGGGCCCTCATTTTCTCGCTGGTGAACCGGCTCAGTCGCCGAGCACCCCCGCGAGCACATCGCGAAGCTCGGCAGCCTCCTCGTCATTGACTGACACCACCAGACGGCCACCGCCTTCCAGGGGAACACGCACCACGATAACGCGGCTCTCGCGAACCGCTTCCATGGGCCCGTCTCCGGTCCTGGGTTTCATTGCCGCCATGACGCCTCCTCGCATGTTTGGTCGTTCATCTCTATTATCCCAGGTCAAGCGGGCTCACGGTAATCCTTTGAACTATATATGCAATCACGAGTCATATTTCGCCGCATTGTCGCATACAATGATCGATCCTGCGCGCCGCGGCCGTGATCGCTGCGGCGCCGACGCCCGAAGCCGCACGTCGCTCCCTGGCAGGCGGATCCTTGGAACACAGGCGGTCTTCGCGCGGTCAACTGGCATACGAGCTGTTGCCGAGGACATACTCGACAGTGAGATCGTTCGTACGAATGCGTGCCGAGGCGTCACCGGCGTGCAGATCGATGAGCACGACGGTACGCCGGGGCGAAAGGTCGCATTCGTCGCGAGGGCGATCGGGGCTTCCTGCGCTACAGAGTCGGACCCCGTTGAAACTCACATCGACGAGGTACGGGTCGAATGCCGCTTTCGTGACGCCAATCGCTGCAAGTACCCGGCCCCAGTTGGGATCCTGACCTGCAATCGCCGCTTTGAAGAGGTTGTTCCTGGCGACTGCGCGCCCCACTTCCTCGGCGTCCGCGTCGGTCTGCGCTCCTTCAACGACAATGTCGATGCTGTGTGAAGCCCCCTCCGCATCCTCCTGCAGTTGGCGGGCGATCGTATCGCAGACCGCTGTCAGCGCCTCCGCAAATGCCTCCTGGTTCGGTCGCACGCCAGACGCCCCTGATGCCAGCAGCGTGACTTGGTCGTTCGTCGACATGCACCCGTCGGAGTCGAGTCTGTTAAAGGTTGTTGCGACGGCTCCACGAAGCGCCCCGTCGAGTTCCTCGGAAGAGATGACTGCGTCCGTCGTAATCACGACCAGCATCGTAGCGAGCCCCGGCGCAAGCATTCCCGCGCCTTTGCCGATGGCGCCAACGCTCCATCCCTCGCCAGTATGCGAAGCGGTCTTCGCGATCGAGTCAGTGGTGAGAATCGCCTCTGCAGCGTGGTGTGACCCGTCGAGCGAGAGCCCAGCACAGAGCTCGGGGATTCCCCCGAGGAGGCGTGCCCTGAACGCTTCTCCCCCACTACCGATGAGCCCCGTAGAGCACACGAGCACCTGCTCCGCCCCGGTCCCCGGCAACTCTGCTGAGACGGCACCCGCGGCCAGCTCGACGGTTTCATAACCAAAGGGACCCGTGAAGCAGTTCGCGCCTCCGGAGTTCAACAGCACAGCGTGCGGTGTAGTTACTCCGTCCATGACTTTCCGACTCCAGCGCACCGGGTGCGCCTGGGCACGGTTCTGGGTAAACACGACCGCGCAGGCGCGATCCGGCCCTTCATTCACCACGAGGGCCAGATCGGGCTTGCCTGAGGGCTTGATTCCGGCGGCGATCCCGCTCGCGCGAAACCCCCTTGGCAGGGTTACTGACATAGAGACACGCTTTCCTGGGTCACGGACGGATTAACCGAGGAATGCCGCGGACGGCATATCAAGGTTGAACTGCTTGACAGTCTGGAAATCTTGCATCCCCTCGACTCCGCCCTCCTTGCCATATCCTGAGTATCCGATGCCACCAAACGGACTGGAAGCGTCAGCAACGAGCCCCTTGTTGATACCGAGAACGCCAACGTTGAGGGCGTGTGCGACTCCGAAAGCCTGGTCGATGTCCTGGGAGAAGACGTAGCCAGCAAGCCCGAAAGGAGTGTCGTTCGCGCGTGCGACCGCTTCAGCAGGTGTGCGGAAGGTTCCGACGACAGCGATCGGCGCAAAAATCTCGGCGGACGAGATCGATGCCGTTTCAGGCACGTTGGTGAGCAGCGCCGGATGCATAAAGAACCCGGGACCGTCAGGCTGGGTGAAAGCGCATGCGTTCGCGGCGCCAAGCTCCAGGGCACCTGTGACGAGGTCATTCACTTGCCCGTGAGCACGCTCGCTGATGAGCGGTCCGAGGTCTACGCCCTCCGCAAACCCCGACCCCACTGTGAGCGCGTTGAGGCGCTTCGCGAGCTCGGCGGTGAACTCCTCGGCGATGCCCTCTTGCACCAAGAACCTGTTCGCTGCAACGCAGGCCTGCCCTCCGTTCCGGATCTTTGAGATGACGGCGCTCTCGACGGCACGCTCAAGGTCAGCGTCATCAAACACGAGAAACGGTGCATCCCCGCCGAGTTCCAACGAGAGCTTCTGGATGTGCTGCGCTGACTGCTCAATGAGCATCGAGCCAACCCGGGTGGAGCCAGTGAATGAGACCTTCTTCAATTGCTGATCGGACATCAGTGCCCGCGACCATCCGGCCGAGTCGGACGTCGTCACGACTTGGAATGCCTCAGGGGGTACGCCGGCGTCAACGAGCACGTCACCGAGTAGCAGCGAAGTCAACGGCGTAGCTTCCGCTGGTTTGAGGATCACGGAACAGCCGGCGGCGAGCGCGGCAGCTGATTTGCGCGCGCCCATAGCCAGCGGGAAGTTCCACGGCGTGATGAGCAGTGCGACACCTACGGGCTGCCGGGTGACAATGAGACGGGCGCCCCCGCCCGGGGCCTCACGATACCCACCGTGAGATCTCACAGCCTCCTCGGAGTACCACCTGAAGTAGTCCGCTGAGAAGCGCACTTCGGCGCGCGCCTCTTCAAGCGGCTTTCCCATTTCTCGCGTCATGGTTGCCGCGAACGTGTCGATGCGTTCGAGGAGCATATGAGCGGCGCGCGCAAGCACATTCGAGCGACCGCGCGGAGTGTGTTTGGACCAGTTGTCGAAGCCGCGGGTAGCGGTCTGCATGCAGTGTGCTGCCAGGGATATCGGCGTGTCAGCCACTTGCGCGATTCCGCCTCCGGTCGCGGGATCCACGACAGCGAATCGTTCAAACGTTGAGGTGTCAGCTCCTGGAATTCGTGCGCCAGTGTCGAACGTGGCGAGGAACGCGTCGTGCGCATCGAGTGTGGGGAACGTAGGCATGTCGATGGGTCCTTCTCAGATGGTGTGCGCCGTGCTATCGGCTGGTTCGTCGCGCACAGTTCGGAGAAATGCCCGGGTGCGCTCGTGCTGGGGGTTACCGAAGACAGCTTCGGGCGATCCAGTCTCTACGATGTAACCGTCCGCCATGAACACGACTCGGTCGGCGACCTCCCGGGCGAACGTCATCTCGTGTGTCACCACGACCATCGTCATCCCCTCGGCGGCAAGCTTCTTCATCACGTCAAGCACCTCGCCGACCAGTTCGGGGTCAAGGGCGCTCGTCGGTTCGTCAAAGAGCATAATGCTCGGCCGCATCGCAAGAGCTCGAGCAATCGCTACACGCTGCTGCTGTCCCCCCGATAGTTGTGCCGGGTAGGCATCTGCTTTCTCGGGAAGCCCCACTCGGGTGAGCAGCTCGCGGGCATGCTCCTCACTTGCCCGACGGTCGGCTCGCTTCACCTTCACCGGGGCAAGCATGACGTTCTCAAGAACTGTCATGTGCGGGAACAGGTTGAAGCGTTGAAACACCATTCCTACCTGCTCGCGGTGCTTCGCGATTTGTTTCTCGCTGAGTTCGTAGAGGGTGTCGCCGTCACGGCGGTAGCCAGAGAGCTCGCCGTTCACTGCAAGCAGGCCGTCGTCGATGCGTTCGAGGTTGTTGATGCAGCGGAGAAACGTCGACTTCCCAGACCCGGAAGGTCCGAGCAGCACAACGACTTCGCCCTTATCAACGGTCATGTTGATGTGTTTCAGTACATGGTTGTCCCCAAAGCGTTTGCTGACGCCCTCGGCCCGGATCACGGTTGCTTCGCTCATCGTGTTACTCCAAAGGTGTTTTTCAGCCAGCGCTTCTTCATACTCGGGGCAGCTTCGCCAGCGAACCCACGGTTCATCCGGCGCTCCAGCCAGCTCTGTAGGAAGGTCAGCACGGTTGTCATAAACAGATACCAAATTGAGGCAGTGAACAGCAGCTCAATGACCTTGTAGTTGAGTGTGTAGATGCGGAAGGCCCCATTGAGCAGCTCAGATACCGAAATCGTGTATGCGAGCGCAGAGGTTTTCAGCATCGCAATGAGCTGGTTCCCTGCAGGCGGCAGGATAATCCGAAGCGCCTGCGGCAACACCACAGACAGCATGACTCGGCGCTTCCGCATGCCCAGCGCGAGCGCAGCCTCCGCCTGCCCCTTGTCTACCGCCAGCAACCCGGCCCTGACGATTTCCGACATGTAGGAGCCCTCGTTGATTCCGAGTGCCAGGATTGCGGCGAGGAACGGTGTCATGATGGTATTCGTGCTCACAGTCCACATCCCGAAGAAGGAGACAGTGGGTATGACAAGCGCGATATTGAACCAGATCAGGAGTTGGACAAGAACCGGGGTTCCTCGGAATAGCCAGGTGTAAAAGCCCGCGGCACCCGAGAGCACTCGGTTCTTCGATTCCCGCAACAGGGCGGTGACCACTCCGAGCATGACGCCGACAAGCATCGAGATGACCGTCAGTTCCAGCGTCGTCACGACTCCGCTGAGGATCTGGGGGTCGAAGAGGTACTTCAGGGTGACCGCGTAGTCGATGTCGGCAAAAACGAACGCCGCGATGACACCGGCGATCACCAATAGGACGAGTACTGCGGCGATCGCTGAACCCACGCTCTTGTGCCGGACGAGTTTGAATAGTTGCTCGTCCTCACCGGGGAGGGTGATCGTCATCGTGTTCGGAGTGGCCATGCTCGTGCCTATCGTCCGTTGTTAATCAGTGATTCGGTGAGAGCAAGGTCGCTGACGCCCCACTCCTCGAGAATGTCCGCATAGCTGCCGTCCGCGATGATCGCGTTCATTCCTGCAAGCAACACGTCGCGCAGTTCAACGTCATCCTTGTTGAGCATGATTCCGTAGACGCTATCCCCCAGCGTCAGGCCCGGGATGAGTTCGACAGCCCCTTCCGACTGTGAGACTGCGTAGGAGCCGACTGCGCCAAGAATGACGCTTGCATCAACACCGCCCTGGCGGATCTGAAGAATTCCGGCCTGATCGCTGTCGAGCATCTGAATCGCCACCGGCTCCTTGCCGTCTGCCACGCACTCGGCGCTGAGCTCCTCGACTTGGGTGATCTGGATAGTCCCCCGCGTGCCGGCGACCTTCTTTCCACAAAAGTCCTCGACCGCAGTGAATTCGCCCACCCGGTCAGGGGCGGTAATAAAACCAGATGCCGCTTTCAGGTACGTCACATAGTCGTAGACCTCGGCACGCTCATCTGTATAAGTCATCGAAGCGAGCAGGGCATCGTATCGTTTCGACTGGATGCCGCTGAGAGCAGCCTCTGTCTTCACGTCCTGCCAGTCGAACGGTACCCCGATCTGTTCGCTCAAGGCGCTTGCGATATCGACGTCAATACCTTTCACCGTCTTGCCGTCTTCCTGCAACCACTCGAACGGGGCGTATGTCAGATCCCCGGCGTTGACGATCTTCCCGGCCTCTTTGATCCGATCGGGCAACTGCTCGTATAGCGGGGCGTCGGTGTTCACGGTGGGCGCTACCGCTTCTCCAGCCTGACCGCCATCCGGCTGCGCACAACTGGTCAGCGCCAGCACTGCACTACCTACGATGCACGCGGCCACTGCTCCACGTTTCATGTTCATAGAACCCTCCTTTGGGTATGGAAAAACTCACGGTTTGGCGGCCCGGAGTCGACTTCATCGCTGGACCGCCCCGGCTGCACGGATATCAGAATACACAGGTTGCACGTTGCATGCAACTTAAATTAAGCTTCGATTGCTCGCCCCATATTCCGGGGAAGAATCGGCATAGGAGGCCGCATGGTAACGCAGTCGTTGAGGAGTTTTTCCTCGCCTCACCTGCGGCCGTCAGGCCGCAACTTACCCCTGCCCGGCGGTTGCGAGCGCTACAGCCACTCGAGCTGTTCGGACACCCACGCTGGTCCGTGCTCGGGATCTCCCGCAGCCTCCTGCGCAAGCAGCAGGTGGGCGGTGTTCTTGATGTGCCGCTTCATCTCGGCAGAAGCCACATCGGCGTCGCCCTGTGCAATCGCTGCAACGAGACCTGCGTGGTCATCAACGAGCTCCTGCCCGGTTCTCGCCGTTGAGGTTGTTCCCACTCCCCGAGTCAGCACCAGGTTACGCAGGTCCATGAGTAGGCCAGAGAGCCTGCTGTTGCCCGACGCCTCCGCGATGAGGATATGCAGGTCGCGATCCAATACGAGCAGCTGTTCCGGGTCGGAGGTGGCGTCACCCATGGCGGTGAAACACTCCAGGATCGCGGCAAGCTGTTCGTCGCTCCGCACGCGTGCCGCCTGGCCAGCAGCAGGTACTTCGAGCATGAGTCGCAATTGGAAGACTTCGAGCAGGTCTTCCAACGTGGTGGCGAGAATCGTTGCCCCGCGGTTCTTTTCAATGCGCACCATGCCCGCCTGCTCAAGCTGCAGCAGCGCGTCACGAATCGGCGTCCTCGACACTCCAATCCGTTCAGCCAACTGCACCGCAGACACCATCGTGCCCGGCTCAAGTCGGCCGCTGGTGATCTCCGAGCGAATCTGTTCCATCGCCCGGCGAGCCAAACTGTCTTGTTTTGAGAGCTTTTCCACACCCCCACTATGGCACTTCTGAAAGAGGTACGTATGCACACACGACGCATCGCGGTGATCGGAGGCGGCATCATCGGCGCCTCCGTCGCAGCGCAACTGACCGCGAACAACGATTCGCACTCGGTCGTTCTATTCGAGAAGGAGAGTGAACCGGGCACGCACCAGACTGGCCACAACAGCGGAGTTGTGCACGCGGGGCTGTATTACCCGCCAGGTAGCTTGAAAGCACGACTCACCCGGCGGGGCGTCGAACTGTTAGAAGCGTATGCAACGTCGCGCGACATCCGCTACGACGCCTGCGGCAAGCTCGTCGTCGCTCACACCGAGGGACAGCTCGCACAGCTCGACATCATTCTAAGAAAGGCACAGGCAAATGGCGTTCCCGATGTCGCAATCATCGGCGAGGATGCCATGCGACAGATTGAGCCACACTGCGTTGGCACCGCGGCGATCCACTCCCCGCATACCGCGATCGTCGACTACCCCGGTGTCACCCGCGCACTGCTTGACGACGTCCGGCAAGCAGGCGGCGAGGTCCGGCTCGGCACTACGGTTTCTCGGATTTCCCGCCGTGGCACCGAGCAAATTGTGGAGTCGTCAACCGGCGACGAGGCCTTTGACTATGTCATCGCGTGCAATGGCTTGCAGTCAGACCGGCTTGCCAAACGCTCCGGTGCAGGCAAATACCCAGCGATCGTTCCGTTCTCGGGCGACTATTACAAGCTCGCTCCGGAAAAGGCAGCGCTCGTGAACGGCCTGCTGTATCCGGTTCCAGACCCCGACTATCCGTTCCTTGGCGTGCATCTCACCCGCACTGTCGATGGGGACGTCACTGTTGGCCCCAACGCTTTTCTGTCGTTCGCTCGTGAGCAGTACAGTCGTTTGGGTTTCAATCTTCCCGACGCCCTGCAGATCGCCTCGTCTTCGGCATTCTGGCGGTTCGCCCGCCACAACCTCGGTGAGGCTCTCGACCAGCTTCGCACCGCCAACAAGCGTTCGTTCCTTTCCGGCGCACAGGATTTCATTCCCGGCCTGGTGTCGGCAGATCTCAGCCCGGGCCCACGCGGCATTCGCGCGCAAGCTATGAACGCCGACGGTTCCCTCGAAGACGACTTCGTCATCCAGCGCTTTGACAACGCTGTCTTCGTGCGGAACGCCCCCTCACCCGCAGCAACCTCAGCAATGGCAATCGCGGAGCACATCATCGAAGAGATTCTGGCCGACGATCGGCTCACCAAGCCGGGTCGCAACACCTAAACACCCCCACACACCACCCATTACAACAGAAGGAGACCACCTCATGAGTCAGACACAGACTGCCCTCACTATCGCCATCACCGAGGCTCACGCGGCCTCAAATTACGCGCCAGTACCGATCGTGCTTACAGAGGGCGACGGCGCGTACGTCACCGACATCGAGGGTGTTCGCTACCTCGATTTCCTCGGAGGCTTCTCGACCATGCTGTTTGGCCATCGCCCGCCACGGATCACGGCAGCCGCCCACGCTCAGCTCGACCGGCTGACGCTTACCTCGCGCGCGTTCTACAATGACGAGCTCGCCGCCTGCGTACAGGAGCTCACTGAGCTCACCGGCTTCGAACGCGTACTCCTCATGAACACTGGTGCCGAAGCGATCGAAACCGCGATCAAATGTGCCCGCAAGTGGGCGCACACGCACCGCGCACTTGGCGAGGATGAGGGCGTCATCATCACGTTCTCCAAGAATTTCCATGGCCGCACCAGCACGATCATCTCGGGCTCCGACGATCCCGTCGCGCGGGCCGGCTACGGGCCCTACACCCCGGGTTTCGTCACCGTACCGTTCGGCGACATGGAGGCCGTGCGGCAGGTCGCAGCAGCATCTCCTGTCGTTGCTGTCCTCATCGAACCGGTCCAGGGCGAAGCCGGCGTGATTCTGCCCCCTGCCGGGTTTTTTGAGGAGCTTCGTGAGTTCACGACGGCGGAGCGGATTGTCTTCATCGCCGACGAGGTGCAGTCCGGCATGGGCCGCACCGGCAAGCTCTTCGCATCTGAGCACTTCGGCGTGCGTCCCGATCTCGTTGCTGTCGGGAAGGTCCTCAGCGGCGGGATCCTCCCGGTGTCCGCGCTGCTTGGTGATTCCGCGTTTCTCGATGTTTTTACCCCGGGAAGCCACGGGTCGACGTTCGGCGGCAGCCCGTTTGCGTCAGCCGTCACACGCAGCGTGATCGCGGAACTGCGCGATCCTGCGTTTCTCCCCCGAGTGTCGCAGCTCGGCGACGTCCTTGCTGAGGCACTCGCCCTTCTCTCGGAACTACCGGAAGTGACCGCAGTCCGGTCAATTGGACTCTGGGCCGGCGTTGACATCGACCCGGCATTCGCGCCCGCGCAGGCAGTTGCACAGGAGCTCCGCAACCGGGGCGTGCTGGTGAAAGATACCCAGGGCAAGACTCTCCGCATGGCGCCGCCCGCTGTGGCCACCGAAACCGAGATCCGCGATGCCATCGCCCTCATCGGCGAGTGTGTGTCCGTCTTGCGCACCGCGGCCTAAACGCCAGATGCCGGCGCCACACTCCGAGGTGTGACGCCGGCATCTGGGTTACCTCACGACTAACTAGCGGCCGAGGTGGCGCTCCGGTGAGCCCAAGTAAAGCTGCTGCGGGCGACCGATCTTGGTCTGCGGGTCGAGTCGCGCCTCGCGCCACTGCGCGATCCAGCCGGGGAGCCGGCCGATTGCGAACAGCACCGTGAACATACGCGTCGGGAAGCCCATCGCCTTGTAGATCACGCCGGTGTAGAAGTCGACGTTCGGATAGAGCTTGCGCTCCTTGAAGTAGTCGTCCTCGAGCGCGATCTGCTCGAGCTCCTGCGCGAGGGCGAGGAGCGGATCGTTCACACCGAGCTCTTCGAGCACCTTTGCAGCGCTGTCCTTGACGATGCGTGCGCGCGGATCATAGTTCTTGTAGACGCGGTGTCCGAAGCCCATAAGCTTCACGCCGTCTTCCTTGTTCTTGACCTTCTCAACGAAGGTTTCGACGCTCTGACCTGAGTCGCGGATCTGGGCGAGCATATCGAGCACTGCTTCGTTTGCGCCGCCGTGCAGCGGGCCCGAGAGCGCATTGATGCCAGCGGAGATCGAGGAGAACATGTTCGCGCCGGTGGAGCCGACGAGGCGCACGGTCGACGTCGAGGCGTTCTGCTCGTGATCGGCGTGGAGAATGAGGAGCTTGTCGAGCGCATCAACAAGTACGGGGTTCATCTCGTACTTTTCGGCCTTATTGCCGAAGTTCAGTCGGAGGAAGTTCTCGACGAAGCTCAGATTATTGTCCGGGTACAGGAACGCCTGGCCAATCGACTTCTTGTGCGCGTATGCAGCAAGCACGGGAAGCTTCGCGAGCAGCCGGATCGTGTTCACCTCAACGAACTCGGGCACCGCTGTGTCGAGCGAGTCTTCGTAGTAGGTCGACATCGTCTGCAGACCGCCGGAGAGCACTGCCATCGGGTGCGCGGTGTGCGGCACGCCTTCGAAGTAGTACCGCATGTCCTCGTGGAGCAGCGTGTGTCGGCGAATCTCGTTGTCGAAGCCCGCAAGCTCATCCGCAGTGGGGAGCTCGCCATAGATGAGCAGGTAGGCGACCTCGAGGAAGGTCGACGCCTGCGCGAGCTCGTCAATGGGATATCCGCGGTAGCGGAGGATCCCGGCTTCGCCGTCGATGTACGTAATCTCGGACTTCGTCGAAGCCGTGTTCACAAAGCCGTAGTCAAGTCCGGTGTAGCCGCTCTGCTTCGTGAGCGAGCTGAGGTCGATCGCGTCGGGCCCATCAACCGAAGGAATGATTGGGAACTCAGCGGATCCTCCGGGGAAGCTCAGCTTGGCGGTGGCCTGAGCCGCAGGTGTTTCAGTCACGTCATCTCCTCGTGAGGTCCGTTCGAGCACGCCCCAAGGTGTGGGCAGCGATCTTTTTCACCCTACCTCCAAACTGGGCGCTCCCGCACCAATTGGCTCATTCATGCCGGTTTCTGACAGAAAGTACTTTGACATCAAACAAAATTCGCACTTTCCGCACCCAGACTTCGGCGTGTCCTGAGCCGCCAATGGCGCTCACCCAGCGGAGCTCCGGGCTACTGCTCCTGCGGCGGGAGCGCAGCGATAATCGGGTGGTCGAAATCGTAGACGCCCACCTTCGCCGCACCACCGGGCGAGCCAATCTCGTCGAAGAACTCGACGTTGGCCTTGTAGTACTCGGACCACTCTCCGGGGAGATCGTCTTCGTAGTAAATCGCCTCTACCGGACACACCGGCTCGCAAGCCCCACAGTCAACGCACTCATCTGGGTGGATGTACAGCATCCGGTCACCCTCATAGATGCAGTCGACCGGGCACTCGTCAACGCAGGCACGGTCCTTCAAATCCACGCACGGAAGAGCAATCACGTAGGTCACTGTGCCCGCCTTTCACTCGGCCAATTGAATGCTCCCATCCTATCGGCGTCGGTCACATTTTCCTTGGAGCGCGCCCGCGGCGCCGCTTCCCAGCCCCTTGCGATTCCCAAGCTCGTGTCTTAGAGTGCAAACTCCGACGAATGTTTGAAATTTGGCTCATTATCGATGCGCACTACAGCCGCGATAATCATGACGATGGGGTCCCCAAATGCACACGCAACCGCCCGTTTCCCACTTTCCTACCGACATCTCGGCGACGATCACCGCATCGTGGCAGCGCCGGGTCGATGCGGCGCCGGACGCGCCCTGCATCACGTACTTCGATCGCACCCTGTCTGCCGCGGACGTAGATGATCTGAGTTGCGCCCTTGCCGCAGCCCTCATCGACCGTGGCGTTCGCGCCGGGGATCGCGTAGCGGTCTCGCTGCAGAACATCCCGCATTTTCCCATCGCCATGCTTGCGATTTGGCGCGTCGGCGGGATCGTGGTGCCGTTGAATCCCATGTATCGCGCCCGCGAGCTCAACACGGCGCTCAGCTCATCGGGCGCCGTCGGCCTGTTCTGTGCGCCGGAGGCTGTGGGCATAGTGACAGAGGCAGCACCAGGAGCAGACCTCGCGTGGGTTCTGACAGCAGACGACCGGCAGTTCCAGCAGGAAAACGATCCCCGGGTGTTTCCCCCGCGTACCAGCGACCCCGCTGCAACCGTCACGGGTGAGCGACCGTTTGTGCTGGGTGAGATGGCCAACGATCTCGAGCACTTCGCCGGCGAGCGACCGAGCCCGGTTCCACGCAAGGCGAGCGATATTGCCATGCTCAGTTATACGTCAGGCACCACCGGCCCCGCCAAGGGTGCTCAGACCACGCACCGCTCCGTACTGCTCGTGGCATTCCACTTCATCGACTGGGGCGGGCTCAACGCCGATGACCGGATCCTCGCGCTCGCGCCGCTCTTTCACATCACCGGCTCCGTGATCATCGGCATTGGCACCCTCCTCTCCCCCGGCTGCCTGGTGTTCCTCAACCGGCCACGCCCTGATGTCGCGCTCGAGGCCTTCACGCGTCACCGCGTGACCGTCGCCATCGCTCCCATCACCATGTATACGGCGCTGTATGAGCTGCCGCACGCTACCCGCGAGGACTTCGCGTCCGTGCGTCAGCTGTTCACGGGAGGCGCGCCGGTGCCGCCCGCGAAGGTCGCCGCGTTCGAGGAACGATTCGGGCACTACATCCTCAACGGGTATGGCCTCACCGAGTCCAACGCGGGCATCATTGGTGTCGGCATTGGCGAACGGGCGCCCGTACACGAACCGACAGGCACGCTGTCCGTCGGAAGGACCATGGCGGGGATATCCATCCGCATTCTCGATGACGACGGTACCGAGGTTCCGCCCGGCGCCGCCGGACAGCTTGAGCTGTCCGGCGAGCAGCTCGCCAGCGGCTACTGGCAGGAACCGGAAGCCACAGCCGAAACCTTCCCCGAGGGCCGGCTGCTCACCGGCGACGTTGCGATCGTCGACGAAGACGGCTGGATCTTCCTCATCGACCGAATCAAGGATCAGATCAACAGCTCGGGCTACAAAGTCTGGCCGCGGGAAGTCGAAGACGTACTGTACGAACACCCCGCGGTGCGGGAGGTCGCGGTCGTGGGCGAGGCCGACGACTATCGGGGCGAGGCCGTGCTCGCGTATGTGTCGCTGCGAGAGGGGATGAGCACGACGCAGGAGGAGCTCATCGCGTTCGCACACGACAGGCTTGCTGCCTACAAGAGTCCGCGCCGAGTGGAGTTCATTGACGAGCTCCCGAAGACGCTCACCGGCAAAATCAAGCGTCGCGAGCTGCGCGACCGGCCAGCGCAGGCGTGAGAAGATTCATTGGCCCGCCAACGCCCCAAGCACCGCGGCTGAGCCAGCGGCTGCGAGCAGCAGCGGGCCCGCGGCGAACTCCCGTCTGCCGCGCAGGATCGCCGCTAGGCCCCCGACCGCGAGCATGCCAGCGAGCAACACGGCGAACGCGAGCATGCCACCGATCCATCCGCCCGTGCCCCAGTGCCAGACGCCAACGTAACAGGCTGCGGGCATGAGTTTTACGTCCCCGCCGCCGATCATCCCGGTGCGACTCGCCCACAGCCCGAATGCGATCAGGGTCATCGCAGCGGCAGCCGCCCACGGCACGAGCGCGCTCCACCCCTCGCCGGCAATCACGCTGGCGAGGGTCAGCGGCCCGCACGCGCACAGGGTCGCAGCGAAAACTAGGCTGTTGGGGAGCGTGTGGCTCCGCAGGTCAATGCGAACGAGGAGTAGCGCTCCGGCACCAAATCCTGCAGAACCCAGCACGGGAAGCAGCCACGACGCAAGCATTCCGCTGCCTGAGATAGCGGGCGCCGGGAGCACCCACGCCGCGACAAGCACCGCGGTTGCGGCGCCGATACCCGCCGCGATCAGGTCAACGCCTGTGACCGCGGCGGCGTCCGCTCCCAAATTAGCCGGGCGTGACTTCCGTGCCAATGCCTTGCTCCGTGAAGATCTCGAGGAGCACGGAGTGTGGCTCGCGGCCGTCGATGATCGCGGCCTTGGGCACGCCACCCTGCACCGCGTCGAGGCAGGCGCGCATCTTCGGAATCATGCCCGATTCGAGCGACGGCAACATCGCTTCGAGTTCAGACGAGCTGATCGATGAGACCAGCGAGTCACGGTCCGGCCAGTCAGCGTAGAGCCCGGCGACGTCCGTCAGGATGACAAGCTTCTCGGCCCCGAGCGCAGAGGCCAGCGCGGATGCAGCGGCGTCGGCATTGATGTTGAGCGACTCCCCCGGGCGATCCACGTCGGGCGCGATCGACGACACGACCGGGATGAGCCCGGCATCAAGCGTCGCGAGCACTGACTCTGAGCGCACGCCGACGATATCGCCGACGCGGCCAAGATCTACGAGCGCACCGTCGACTTCCATGGGCGGACGCCTGCGACCGATGAACAGGCCGGCGTCCTCTCCCGTGGTGCCCGAAGCGAGCGGGCCGTGCGCATTGATCTCGTCAACGAGCTCGGGGTTCACCTTCCCGGTGAGCACCATGCGTACGACGTCCATCGTCTCCGGGGTGGTCACCCGGTACCCGCCCTGGAACTCGCTCTCGATACCGAGCCGCTCGAGCATGCGGTTAATCTGCGGGCCACCGCCGTGCACGATGACGGGGCGGATACCGGTGTGCCTGAGGTAGACCACGTCTTCCGCGAACGCTTTGAGCAGCGCATCGTCGATCATCGCGTTGCCGCCGAACTTGATCACCATGATGGCGTCGCGGAACTTCTTCAGCCACGGCAGCGATTCGATAAGCACGGCGGCCTTCTCAGCCGCCCGCCCGCGCTCGACGGGGGTCGTGACGTTCGTCATTTGGCTCCTAGCTCGAGTACGCGGAATTCTCGTGCACGTAGTCGTGCGTGAGGTCGTTGGTGCGCACGGTCGCAGCGAAGGCACCGGCGAACAGCTCGATCTCGACGTGCGTCTTGCGCGGCGTGAGATCGCACTCCTCGACCGGGCGGTCGGGGGCGCCCGCGTGGCACAGGCGCACGCCGTTGAAGCTCACGTCGACGGCGTAAGGATCGAACGCTGCCTCGGTGGTCCCGATCGCTGCGAGCACGCGGCCCCAGTTCGGATCGTTACCGAAGATCGCGGCCTTAAAGAGATTGTTGCGCGCAACCGAGCGGCCCACCTCGAGCGCGTCCTCTACGCTCGCGGCGCCACGCACCTCGATGTCGATGTCGTGGCTCGCACCCTCAGCGTCCTCCTGAAGCTGCGCGGCAAGCGAGTCACACACGCCCGCGAGGGCCGTGGCGAACTCGTTCACATCTGGGGTGACACCCGAGGCGCCGCTCGCGAGGAGTGTCACCTGGTCGTTCGTCGACATGCAGCCGTCGGAGTCGAGCCGGTCGAAGCTCACGGCAGTCGCCCGGCGGAGGGCGGCGTCGAGCTCGTCGCTGTCGAGCTGGGCATCAGTGGTGATGACGACGAGCATCGTAGCGAGGCCCGGAGCAAGCATGCCGGCACCCTTCGCCATCGCACCGATCGTCCAGCCGTCGCCCTCGTGGATCGCAGTCTTCTCGACCGAGTCGGTCGTGAGGATCGCGGCGGGAGCGGTCGTGTCGTCTGCGGCGAGCGCGCCGACGAGGCCGGGTACGTTCGTGACGATCTTGTCGCGAAACGCCTGGTCACCGGTGCCGATGAGTCCCGTGGAGCACACGAGCACGCGCTCGGCGCCCTCCTCGAGCATGTCTGCGGGGGTGCGCTCGGCGCCCGTTGCCTGCGCAGCGAGTTCGCGGGCGACTGCCTCAGCGGTGAGCCTGGTGGTCTCGTAGCCGAAGTCGCCGGTGAAGCAGTTTGCGCCGCCTGAGTTCAAGATGACCGCCCGGGCCGCACCGTTCTGGGCGACCTTTCGGCTCCAGAGAATCGGGTTGGCCTGCGCACGGTTCGAGGTGAAGACGACGGCGCTCGCGGGTGCGGGGCCGTCGTTGACGACGAGTGCGAGGTCGGGCTTGCCGGTGCTCTTCAAGCCGACGGTGATTCCGGCTGAGCGGAACCCTTCGGGGGTGGTTACGGTCACGGTGCGACTCCATTCACGCTCAGGCCGGTGGCTTCGGGGATACCAAGGGCGATGTTTGCCGATTGGATCGCGGCGCCAGCCGTGCCCTTGGCAAGGTTATCGACGGCGGCGACGATAACGACGCGGCCTGCGGCCTCGTCGATCGCGACGCCCATCAGGCAGGTGTTTGCGCCGATCGTGTCTGCCGTGCGCGGGAACACGCCCTCGGGGAGCACGTGCACGAAGGTCTCGTCAGCGTAAACGCCCTCCCAGGCGGCGCGCACGTCGGCGGCGCTCGTTCCCGGCACGATGCGTGCGGTTGTTGTCGCGAGGATGCCGCGACTCATCGGCACGAGTACTGGTGTGAAGCTCAGCGTGGGATCCTCCGCCGCGCCTGCCCCGCGGAGGGCCTGCTGGATCTCGGGGATGTGTCGGTGCGTTCCGCCGACGGCGTAGGGGTTCGCGGTGCCCATGAGTTCGGAGCCAAGCAGGTGGGTGTGCGCTGCCTTGCCTGCACCCGAGGGGCCGACCGCGAGAACCGTCACGATGTCGGTGGGCTCGATGACGCCCGCGGCGATGCCTGGCGCAAGTGAGAGCGCCACGGTGGAGGCGTTGCAGCCGGGGGCCGCGATCCGCGTCGCACCGACGAGTTGCGTCCGCTGGCGGCTCTGTTCGCCAGATTCGCCCGTGACGATGAGTTCGGGCACCCCGTAGGTCCAGGGTTCGTTGAAGTCGCCGCCGTAGAACGCGGCCCAGTCTGCTTCGCTCGTGAGCCGGTGATCCGCGCCGCAGTCGATCGCGAGTCGCACGTTCTTCAGCTGCGCGGTGAGCGTCCCCGATGCGCCGTGCGGCAGCGCGAAGAACACGACGTCGTGGCCGTCGAGCACCTCGGGAGTGGTCTCCCGCAGTGTGAGGTGCGCGAGCGATCGCAAGTGTGGCTGCGATGCGATGAGCGGTTTGCCGGCATTGGAATGCCCGGTGACCGTTCGAATCTCAAACTCCGGGTGATCCGCAAGCAAGCGCAGCAGCTCGCCTCCCGCATACCCGCTCGCTCCGGCGACCGCCACACTGTACGTCATGAATGCCCTTTCTCGCGCACCTCTATTCTGGCATCATGTGCAGCGCGGGGCCGACCGCTGTGCACAGCCCCGCGCCACATGTGACGTTCTCGGCCGCGGGAAGCGGCCCCGCACCGCTTAGCGGTGCTTGAAGTTTGCCTCACGCTTCTCTGCGAATGCGCGCATGCCCTCGGTCTGATCCTCCGTCGCGAAGAGCGCCGCGAATGCGGTGCGCTCGAGCCGGAGGCCCTCGGCGAGTGACGATTCCTCTGCCGCCTGCAACGCGGTCTTCGCCGCCCGAACCGCGGGGAGCGGCTTGGAGGCGATGAGCGCTGCGGCCTCTTTGACCGTGTCGAGCAGCTCGGCTGCCGGCACGACGCGCGAGACAAGTCCGGAGCGCTCCGCTTCCTCGGCGTCCATCATGCGGCCGGTGAGGACCATGTCGGCTGCCTTGTACTTGCCGATCGCACGCGGCAGACGCTGGGTGCCGCCGAAGCCAGGAATGACGCCGAGGTTGATCTCGGGCTGACCGAACTTCGCGTTGTCCGCGGCAATGATGATGTCGCACATCATCGCGAGCTCGCAGCCGCCACCGAGGGCGAAGCCAGATACGGCCGCAATTGTCGGCGTGGTCATCTGTTCGAGTCCGCCCCACGATGGGAAGACACCGCCCGCGAGGACATCCGCGTACTCGAGCTCGAGCATGGCCTTGATGTCGGCGCCTGCCGCAAACGCGCGCTCAGAGCCGGTGATGATGATGGCGCCAATGTTCGGGTCGGCGTCGAATGCGCTCGCGGCGTCGACGAGTTCGCGGATGAGCGTGTTGCTCAGCGCGTTCAAGGCTTCGGGCCGGTTCAGGGTGATCGTGGCGACGCGGCCCTGCGTCTCGGTGAGGATCGCGGTGTACTCGGTCTGCTCTGACATCTCTACTCCATCTGTGTACGTGGCTAGTCACCCCACGCTATCGCGTACCTCATGTGTTCCGCTCCCCCGCGGCTTCAGAGGTCAGCGATGACGATCTTGCTCATTCCCATGAGGTTGGCGTAGGAGTCCTCGCCCCGCATGAGTTCGCCCATGTTCGCCGGCACGATCTGCCAGCTCACGCCAAACTCGTCGGCAAGCCAGCCACACTGTTCCGCTTCTGGCACCGCCGTCAGTCCTTCCCAGAGGGCGTCGATCTCGGCCTGGTCCTCGCAGTTGACCTGCATTGAGACACCGCATGTGAACCCGTGGCTCTTCCCAGACCCGTTGTCTGAGGCCATGAACCACTGGTCTCCGATCCGGAACTCTCCAAAGGCCAGCGCTTCCGCCGTCGCGTCCCCGGATTCCTGTCCGTAGGGTGACTGTGTGCCGATCGCCGATCCACCGGGGACGCCGGCGAACAACTCAACGTAGCGCCGAGCCGCAGCTGCGGCTCGGTTTTGAGCGGGCCCGTCGAACATGAGCGCGGGAATGATGAGCGGTCGCGGATCCCCTTCCGGGCGAGTGAGCATCAGCTGCCAGCTCACCCCAAACCGGTCCTCGACCCAGCCATAGTGCTCCGCAAATGGGTACTCGCCCAGCGGCATCATGACGTAGCCCTCGCCAGCGAGCCGCGCCCACAGCGCGTCGAGCCTGCGCCGCGCCTCGGCGACGTCGCCGCCGAACATGAGTGGGTCAAAGTTCACCATGAACGAGATCGACGGGTTCGGGGAGAACTCGGGGCCAGCGTTGACGAGCGCGAGTTGCGTGCCCTCGACGGTGACATCGACGACGAGCGCCTCTCCCGCGAAGTCTGCCTGGAACTCCGGCAGCCCCTCGCTCGGGTAGCGTGCCGAGACCGTTGACTCAGCATCGAACCCGGCGCCGCGAAACGCCTCGGCGTAGAAGCTGCCAGCCTGCTCGGCCGTGCGATTGCACCAGATATTGGGAACGATCTTCTGCGTCATGACGTCACCGGGCTTCCCTTGCGCGTGAGTATTTGTGCGGGACACATTACTCCGGTGCGGGCGCTGAGGAAAGGGCGAGTGTTGACGATGAGCCCGCCACGATCGACTCGGGTGTTGCCCCGGGCGGGCTCCCGCAAGGAACGGAACCTCAGTGGGCGCCGGCAGCAAGCCAATCCTCATAGCTCACACTATCGATGTCGGTGCCGGACCCCGGAAGGGAGCCGCCCGAACGCACCGCGCGCCCGAAGGCTCCCGGAAGCGGTAGTTCAATGACTGATTGGCTGAGCCCGTGGGTCTCCAAGGCCATTCGTCCGAGATCGGCGAGCCAGAGTTCGTCGGGACCTGCGAGATCCCGCGCATTCCCCTGAGCTGGACGACTCGCGAGCTCGAGCAAACGCCGCGCTACTGATGCAGCAGCCACGGGCTGTGTGCGCATCTTCGCGATGATCGTCCAGCGCCCAAC
Source organism: Leucobacter sp. G161 (assembly GCF_001482305.1). GTDB lineage: Bacteria > Actinomycetota > Actinomycetes > Actinomycetales > Microbacteriaceae > Leucobacter. Next base: position 134,462 of record NZ_LOHP01000017.1, on the reverse strand, counting down.
GGAAACGGAGCTTTGCTCGGCGAACTCGAAGAACTGCGTGGCTCTCAGCAGTGTCCACGGCAGCGGACCAGACTCGATGAGCTGCTCCTGAAGCGCTTTCCCTGCGTAGTAGCCGAAGGGGCTCGCAGCCGCGCCCACGATCGAGAGGGCGACGTAGTGGCCCACATCGGCCGCGGCGCCTGCTCGCAACAGCTTCTCAGTGACTGCACCGAAGAACTCGCGGGAGCCGGAGAGCTTGCTACTTGCGGAGACGTCGACCACCACGTCGACGCCCGACAGATCAAGCGGCTCTGCGGTCGTAAGATCAGCCGCCACAAGGGTGAGGGTGCCCTGCGCTGGGGGTGCGGGAGCTGCAGCATCCATAGGGCCTGAGAGGCCGGCAGCGGTCACGGCTGCCGCGCCAGCGGCGAGATCCACTGCGTGCGGGTTGCGGGCGAGGGCGAGCACGTCGTGGCCTGCGGCGAGCGCCCGGCTGACCAGGTGTTTGCCAACTGTTCCGGTACTTCCAGCGATCGCGATGAGCATGCGGGCCTCCGTCGTCGGGGCATCCCAGCGGGCCAGCGGGCGGGCTTGCCCGCGGAGCGTACATCCCCAACGCTACCGTGTGTCTCCCCACACACAAGCTGTGGTCAGTTTGCGCCATGAAGCCCGGGATTTTCCCTGCATTCATGGCGCAAACTGCCCCTAGATGCGGGGCGCAGCGCAAGCGGGCGCCCGCAACGCGCGCTGCAGCGCCGTTAGTCGCGCAGTTTCGCCCCGAACGCTGCTTCGGCAGCGGCAACGCCCGCCAGCTTCGCCGCGCTCGCTTCCTCTGCCTTCAGCGTGCGGTCGCTCGCGCGGAATCGGAGCGCAAACGTGAGCGCGCGCTGGCCCTCGTCGATGCCCTGGCCGCGGTAGTCGGCGACAATGTGCGCGTGCTCGAGCAGCTCGCCTGCGCCAGCGACGACCGTCGTGAGCACCTCCGCAGCCGGCACGTCGAGCGAGACCACGAGGGTGAGATCCTGCGTCGCCGCGGGGTAGCCCGAGAGGTTCGCGGTCGCGGGCTCGCGTGGGGCGAGCTCCATGACACGCTCGAGGTCAAGTTCGAACGCGGCGACGCGGCCCGGCATGTGGTAGTCGGCAACCAGTTCGGGCAGCAGCTCACCGGCAACGCCAACGACCTCGCCGGCAACCACGAGCTCGGCGGTGCGACCCGGATGGAATGCGCGATGCGTACCCTGACGGACCGTCAACTCTGCGGAGACAGCGCCAGCGGTGATGCGCGCGGCATCGATCGCGTCAGCCCAGTCGTACTCGCGGCCGGACTCCCCCGGCTGCTTTTCGATCGCGTCGCCAATGAGCAGAGCGGCAGCGGTGTGCGGCTGATCAGGGATCGATGCGTTGAGCTCGGCGAGCTCCTCGTCGGAGGGGCGTGCTGCGAGCGGCGGAACTGTCGCTGTGCCGAGCTGGTTTGGCGCAGCAAGAGGCACGAACACGCGTCCGAATTCGACAAGCGCGAGATCGGTGAGACCGCGCGATACGTTGCGCTGGGCTGCGGTTACCAGTCCGGGCAGCAGCGAGCGCCGCATGAACGGGGTTTCGCCGTCAAGCGCGTTCGCGAGGCGTACCGCGTCAACCGGAGCCGACGCGGCGTCAGCAGACGCCTCAGGCCCCGCGCCGAAGTTGTCGAGCTGCGCACGCGAAACGAAGGGGTAGTTCTGCACCTCATCGAAGCCCGCTGCGGTAATCACATTTGCCGCCCGACGTCGGAGCCGCTGCGAGCGGGTCAGGCCGCGGCCAGCGGGGGCGACCGGAAGCTCCGAGGGGATGCGGTCGTAGCCAACGATACGCGCGACTTCTTCCACAAGGTCTGCCGGACGCGTGAGGTCCGATCGCCAGCTCGGCGCGGTGACGCTAAGCATGCCCGCGGATGATTCAGCGACCGTGCACCCGATCGTCGCGAGCGCACCGCGCACCTCGTCGTCACTGAAATCCGTTCCGAGCAAGCCGTTCACACGCGCGATCGGCAGCAGCACCTCGGTGGGCTCCCAGGGAGCCACCAGGTCGCTGCCGAGCGTGTCGACGGTGCCCCCGGCGAGCTCGACGAGGAGATCCACCATGCGCTGCGCCGCGGCGCGGGCGACGAGCGGGTCCACGCCGCGCTCGAAGCGCTTTGAGGCCTCGCTCGGCAGCTTGTGCCGGCGGTGTGTGCGCGCGATGGTGATCGGATCGAACGTTGCCGCCTCGATGAGCACGTCGGTCGTCGCGTCGTCGACCTTCGTCGACTCGCCGCCCATGACGCCCGCGAGCCCGATCGGGCCCGAGTCGTCGGTGATGAGCAGATCCTCGACGTGGAGCTTGCGCTCCTGGCCGTCGAGCGTCTCCAGCGTCTCACCAGCGCGGGCACGGCGCACCGTGATGCCGCCCTGGAGCTTGCCGAGGTCGTAGGAGTGGAGCGGGTTGCCGAGCTCGAGCATCACGTAGTTCGAGATGTCGACGGGCAGCGTGAGCGCGCGGATGCCCGCGAGCTGCAGCCGCGCGACCATCCAGGCCGGGGTGGGCTTGGTCGCATCGATGCCGCGCACGACGCGGGTGATGAAGCCGGTGGCCCCCTCGCGCCCGCGGATCGGCGCATCGTCGGCGAGCGTCACAGGGAAGCCCGCCGCCGGTGTGACCTCGATCGCTGCGGGATCGGTGAACGCCGATCCGCTTGCGTGCGAGTACTCGCGGGCGACGCCGCGCACCGAGAACGCGTAGCCGCGGTCGGGCGTGACGTTGATCTCGACCGCGGTGTCGGCGAGGCCGAGCAGTTCGAGCGCGTCGGTGCCGATCGCGGGGTCGAGGCCGAGACGCGACAGCACGATGATGCCGTCGTGATCTTCGCCGAGCGTGAGCTCGCGGGCAGAGGCGATCATGCCGTCTGACACGTGGCCGTAGGTCTTGCGCGCGGCGATCTTGAAGTCGCCGGGCAGCACGGCACCGGGCAGGGTCACAACGACCTTGTCGCCTGGCCCGAAGTTGTGCGCACCGCAGACGATGCCGCGCACGTCTTCGCCGCCGTCGGCAGCGGTCTCCCCCTCGGGGGCGACGCGCACCTGGCACCAGTTGATTGTCTTGCCGTTCGACTGCGGCTCGGGCTCAACAGAGAGCACCTCACCGACGACGAGCGGCCCGGAGAGGTCGAAACGGCGAACCGACTCTTCCTCGAAGCCGACGCTCACGAGCTGTGCGTGCACGTCCTCGGGGGTGGTTGCTGCGGGCAGCGAGACGAACTCGCCAAGCCAGCTGAGTGGGATCCGCATTAGACGAGGCCTCCGAACTGTGCGTTGAAACGAATGTCGCCCTCAACCATGTCGCGCATGTCGTTGAGGTCGTTGCGGAACTGGAGCGTGCGCTCAATTCCCATGCCGAAGGCGAAGCCCTGGTATTCGGTCGGGTCGATGCCTGCCGCCTCGAGTACGTTCGAGTCGACCATGCCGCAGCCACCCCACTCGACCCAGCGCGCCCCGCCCTTGGCGTTCGGCTGCCACACGTCCATCTCGGCGGACGGCTCAGTGAAGGGGAAGAAGTTCGGGCGCAGGCGGATCTTCGCCTCGGCACCGAACATCTGGCGCGCGAAGTGCTCGAGCGTGCCGCGCAGGTGCGCCATCGTCAGCCCGCGATCGATCGCAATGCCCTCGATCTGGTTGAACACCGGAGTGTGGGTCGCGTCGAGCTCGTCGGTGCGGAACGTGCGGCCCGGGGCCACAACGTAGACGGGGAGCTCGCGGTCAAGCAGCGAGCGGATCTGCACGGGCGAGGTGTGCGTGCGCAGCAGCAGGTGCCGGTCCGCGGGGTCGATGAGGAACGTGTCCTGCATCGCGCGCGCCGGGTGGTCGGGATCGAAGCCGAGGGCGTCGAAGTTGAACCACTCGTGCTCGATCTCGGGGCCTTCCGCGATCTCCCAGCCCATGCCAATGAAGATGTCACCGGCTTCTTCCTTGAGCTGCTCGAGGGGGTGGCGGGTACCGGCGCGACGGCGCACAGGAGCCTGCGTGACGTCGACAGTCTCCGCGACGAGCCGTGCTGCAGCCTCGGCGGCTGCGAGCTCGCTCTCGCGGCTCTTAAACGCCCCCTCGAGGCGGCCACGGGCCTGGCCCATGATCTTGCCGGTCTCAGCCTTTGCTTCCTTAGGAACCTCGCGCATGAGCGCGTTGAGCTTGGCGATGGCGGACTCGTCGCCGACGTGCTCGGTTCTCGCGGTCTTCAGGGCCGCAACTGAATCGGCCGCGGTAAATGCGGCGAGCGCAACAGTTACGGCGGCATCGACCGCTTCCTGCGAAATCGGATTGGGGTTCGTGGTGTTGTCTGACACGAGGGTCAAGTCTACCGTGGATCGGCGGGCGGCGCCCCGGCCCCGGTCGGGGCACCGCGCGTGCTCAGGCTCGAGGAGTTACACTGCTTGCATGGCTCGGCGACAGCAGCCCCTGAGTCGCGCAGCGCGTACCGCTCGCGGCGTGATTGGTGCTGCCCTCTCGACCGTGCTCGCCGCGGCGTCGCACTCTCTCGCCGGCGGAGAAATCTCCGCGTTCGCGGTCATCGTCACGGCGATCATCGCGCTCCCGTTCTGCGTGGCACTCGCCGGCAAGGTTGAGTCGGTGTGGCGAGTCGGACTCGCCGTGGGCGCAAGCCAGTTCCTCTATCACTGGGCGTTCGCCGGGATCGGTGTGACGACCGCACTCTCGGGTGCCTCGAAATTCCCGATGGGCTCACACGCGGCGCACCTTGCTTCGCTCGAACGGTTCGTTCCGACCGTTGTCGAGGCAGGCTCAGCTGACACGCTCATGTGGGTGCTGCACGGAATCGCTGCCGTCGTTTCAACGGTGCTCGTCGTACGCGGTGAGCGTGCCGTCGTTGCTCTTGGCAGGACGATCCGCCGCGCGCTCCCCCAGCATCTGGTTCTCGCGGCGTTCGAACGCCGTGAGGTTCCCCCTGCTCGTCACGAGGCTCCTGTGCTTCGCGACCAGCTCCTGACCTATGCTTCCTGGTCGCTACGCGGGCCGCCCGCGCTCTCAGCGTCGCCCCAGTTTTAGCATCAAATAGGAATTCTCTCCGATTCCCGGGGAGAGACAGGACCACCTATGCACACGCATACCCAGATCCAGTCCGCCACTCGGTTGCCGAAGACCGTTGCCGCGATCATGATTGCAGCAACGCTTGGACTCGGCTTCGCGCTGTTCTCGGCGTCAACGCCGGCGCAGGCACACGACCAGCTCATTGACGTCGAGGTTGAGACGACTGACAGCGGAGAAGCAGCAGCGCTCCGGCTCACGTTCAGCGACAATGTGCTTGAAGTGGGTACCGAGATCCATGTGACGGATCCGGATGGCGGCGACGCAACGAACGGGCTTCCCACGTTTAGTGGACGCGATGTCACTCAGAAGTTCGCCACCCCGCTCAGCGACGGCAACTACACGTCAGCTTGGCGCGTGGTGTCGAGCGACGGGCACCCTATCGAGGGTGGGTTCACTTTTGACATCGACAACGGCCAGGCAGGCGAAGTCCGACCTTACACGGGAGAAGCAGAGGCCAAGCCAGAGCAGCAGGAGCAATCCGCTGCCGAGGGCGCCGAGAGTTCTGACAGCTCGGGCCTCTCGCTTCCCCTCGCGATCGGGGCAGCGGCAATTGTCGCCGTCGCCGTCGCTATCCCCCTGTTTATTCGCATGCGCAAGAGCGCAGCATCCGCGGAGGGCACAGACCCCCGCACCCACGAGGAGTAATCCATGTTGAACACACACCGCACCCAGCGTTCACGCCGTGCGGCGGTCGGCCTTGCCGCAACCGCTGCAGCATTCGCGCTCGCCCTCACCGGCTGCGCGCAGTCGGAGACCCCCGCTGAGCCCACCCAGGCCGCTCAGGAGAACCAGCAGGGCGTCGTCACGGCGTCAGACACCTGGGTGAAGGCCACCGACCCGGACGTGAAGCCCGGCGAGGCAATGAGTGGCGTCTTCGGCCTCATCGAAAACAGCGGCGACGAGGATCTCGTCATCACTGATTTGCAGAGCGACGTGGCCGGCATCACCGAGCTGCACGAGGTCGTCGACGGAAAGATGCGCAAGATCGAGGGCGACGTCACTGTGCCCGCGGGCGGTTCGCTCCTGCTCGAGCCTGGCGCCAACCACATCATGCTCATGGACATCACCGAGCCGCTCTCGCCCGGTGACGACGTCACCATCACGCTCACCTTCTCAGACGGCAGCTCGCTCGACATCGTCGCACTGGTGAAGGACACCTCTGGCGCGAACGAGAGCTACGAGGACATGGACATGGATCACGGCGACATGGACATGTCGGAGGGTTCCGAAGAGATGGACCATGGCTAAAGAGCAAGCTCACCGCTTGAGCCGCCGCGCCCTCCTCACGGGGGGCGCGGTTGGCGCAGGTATCGGGGCCCTTCTCGGGGGCGCAGGCGGCGTTGCTGGTGGCTATACACTCGCGGGGCAGGAACGCGCGAACGAGCCGGGTTTCGACCCGAGCGTGCAGCCCGCGCTCGGCGATCTCACCGAAGCTCCAGGGTTTGGTGGGGAGGCTCTCCCCTGTCACGGCAGGCATCAGGCGGGCATCATCTCGGTCCCGGCAACGCACGTGCGGCACATCGCGTACACGCTGCGCTCGGAGACCGATCGTGAGGCGATTACGCGGATGCTCCGGATTCTCACCGGTGATATCGAAGCGTTGACCGCTGGCGTCGGGCCGCTCGCCGATCCAGAGCCCGAGCTCGCCGCTCGGCCAGCACGCCTCTCGATCACCGTCGGCGTGGGACAGCGACTTGTAGACCGGGTTGACCCGGCGAAGCGACCAGCCTGGCTCGCTCCGCTGCCGAAGTTCCAGCTGGATCAGCTGGGCAATGGGTTCGATGACGGCGACCTGCTGCTCATCGTGCAGGCAGACGATCCGCTCCCCGTCGCGCACGCCGCGCGCATGCTGCATCGCGATCTCGACCGGTTTGCCGAGATCGCATGGATCCAGCAGGGCTTCCGCCAGTCGCGCGGTTCCGAGGCGAAGGGCACCACGATGCGCAACCTCATGGGCCAGGTCGATGGCACCGTGAACCCAGAGCCAGCCGACGCGGATTTCGATCCGCTCATCTGGATCGGTGCTGGCGACGGGCAGCCGTGGCTGGCGGGCGGTTCCGCGTTCGTGCTCCGGCGGATCCGAATGGAGCTCGACACCTGGGATCGGGTCGACCGGCCCGGGCGCGAGCAGACTATCGGCCGCACCCTGAGTGACGGGGCTCCGATCAACGATCCGACGGGCGGCGAGCATGCCCCTGCCGATTTCGACGCGAAGAACGCGCTCGGGCTGCCGATCATTCCGTCGGCCGCGCACATCAGGCGAGCCAAGTCGGATGACCCGAGCGAGCGGATCGTCCGTCGCGCAGTGAACTACGACGATGGGCAGGAGGCCGGACTGCTGTTTGGCTGCTACCAGCGTGATCCACTGAAGCAGTTCGTGCCGATCCAGCAGCGACTCGACGAGGCCGACATGCTCAACGAGTGGGTGACGCACACGGGATCCGCCGTGTTTGCCGTGCTGCCCGGATTTACGAGCGGTCAAACGCTCGGGGCGGCCCTCCTCGCATAGTGCTGGCGCTGCTGTGGCCGGGAGCCCCTGGGGCTCCCGGCCACAGCAGTTTCCATCACTTCTCCACCGCGCTGCTAGCGTGCCGGGCGGTCGCCCTCCTGAGCGAGATCGTACTCGTCCCGAAAGGCGACGATCTCCGTCTGGTGCGCGGATGCCCACTGCGCAAGCGCCATGACTGGGTCGATGAGCGTCCGTCCGAGCGGCGTCGCCTGGTATTCCACCCGCGGCGGGATCTCGGCATAGGCCGTGCGCTGCACGAGCCCGTCGCGCTCAAGCTGCCGCAGCGTGAACGTGAGCATCCGGGCCGAGATACCCGGGGTCATGCGTTTGAGCTCGGTGAATCGATATGGCCCGTGCTGGAGCATGCCAATCAGCATCATGCTCCATTTGTCTCCTACCCGCCCGAGGATCGAACGGAACACCTCAGCACGCTCGCCCTCGACGTCGCAGATCAGCCGCATGCACGTGTCGCTGTCAGGCTGAACTGGCTGCTGGTGTGGCGTCATGGGCTTCCTCCGCTGTTCATCCGGCCCGCGTGCCGACCCGGTTACCTCTAGGTAACTCAGTCACGTTGCGGTGCCTGACCGCTCATGGGCAATACTTACTCACTGTACCTCAGTTACTAAAAGTTACCCTTGGAGTGAAACTCGTGCTTGTTCTCACCGTTATTACCTGGACGCTCTCTGGAGTGCTCGCCCTCATGTTCCTTATGGCGGGCGGCATGAAGCTCGCGAAGCCACTCTCCGAGATGCCGATGGCCACGCTCCAGGCGTACACACCGACCCAGGTCAACCTCATCGGCGCGGCAGAGGTGCTCGGCGCGGTGGCAGTCATCGCCGCACCACTCACCGGGATGCTCCCCGTCCTCGCCCCGATCGCTGCCATCGGTCTGGCGCTGATCCAACTCCTCGCGATCTTTGCCCACAAGAAGCTCGATGAACCGTTCGGCAAGAATGTCGTACTCATGCTGCTGGGAGCCGCAGTCGCGACCCTGTGGTTCATCGTCCTGTAAGTCGCGCGACAGGCGCCAGCATCCCCGCATTTTCCTCTCGAACCCCACTGGGCCGCGCCGCCGCATGCAGCGAACGCGCGGCCCCACTTCTGCGTAAACCCGCAGGTCACATCGCATTTCCCACATTCCTTCTTCGCAAATGCTATGGTTGAAAGGTTGCTAGCCGACGGATGGTTGAGATTTGACAATCTCCCATTCGCGCTGGACACCACGGTGAGGCCACAACGGGCTTCCCGAGAGCACGGTCACCTGTGATCGGCGCCGGTGCACAGCTGTGCCTACATGCACGGCTAGGAACCACAACAGAGTGAGGAAGTGTAGTGACGTGAGCGAGAAGAAGAGAGTAGCAATCATCGGGGCGGGCCCGAGCGGAATGGCCCAGCTCCGAGCATTCGAGTCAGCCGAGCGGCAGGGCATGGATATCCCCGAGCTCGTCTGTTTCGAGAAGCAGGCCGACTGGGGCGGACAGTGGAACTACTCCTGGCGCACCGGCCTCGACGAGTACGGCGAGCCCGTCCACTCGAGCATGTACCGGAACCTGTGGTCGAACGGCCCAAAGGAGGGCCTCGAGTTCGCCGATTATTCCTTCGATGAGCACTTTGGGCGCCCGATCTCGTCGTACCCGCCGCGCGAGGTGCTGTGGGATTACATCGCTGGCCGCCTGAAGCAGAGCGATGTTCGCAAGTACATCCGGTTCACGACCGTCGTGCGCCTCGTCACGTTCGATGAGGACACCCAGTTGTTCACCGTAACGAGCGAACACCTCCCGAGCGGCGAGACCACCACCGAGACGTTCGACCACGTCGTCGTCGCGAGCGGGCACTTCTCGTTCCCGTTCACCCCGGAGGTGGCTGGCATCGAAACCTTCACCGGGTTCATCACGCACGCGCACGATTTCCGCGGAGCGGAAGCACTGGGCGGCAAGGATGTTCTGGTCATCGGCTCGAGCTACTCCGCCGAAGACATCGGCAGCCAGGCCTACAAGATGGGCGCGCGGTCCGTGACGGCGAGCTACCGCACCGCACCCATGGGCTACGACTGGCCAAAGGGCTTCGAGGAGCGCCACAGCGTCGAGCGGTTTGAGGGCAATACTGCGTTCTTCAAGGACGGCACTTCGAAGCACGTTGACGCGGTGATCTTCTGCACCGGGTACGTGCACAAGTACCCGTTCCTGCCGAAGGAGTTCGCCGTCGACGGACCGAACACGATCTACCCCGAGCGGCTGTACCGCGGTGTCGTCTGGCACGACAACCCGGCGCTCTTCTACGTGGGCGCGCAGGATCAGTGGTTCACGTTCAACATGTTCGACACGCAGGCCTGGTACGTGCGCGACCTCATTCTCGGCACTACCGAGATGCCTTCGGCCGCAGAACGTAAGCGCTCCATGGCTGTCTGGCAGAACCGTTACGGCGTCACGCCGAGCAACGCCGAGAACCAGATCCGCTACCAGGCCGACTACGTTCGCGACCTCATGGAGGCAACGGACTACCCGTCGTTTGATATCGACGAGGTGAGTGACATCTTCATCCGGTGGACGAAGGACAAGCGTAAGGACATCCTGGGCTACCGGGACATCTGCTACCGCTCGGTCATGACCGGAACAATTGCCGCAACGCACCACACCCCGTGGATGGAGGAGCTCGACGATTCGTTGGAGCGCTACCTCTCCCCCGGCAACCCCAGCCGCGAGCCCGCCGGGCGCAGGGGCTAGGCACCCGCCTGACCCCTGCCCCACCCCCGTTTAATTGATTCTGAGTCTTGCGAGCACCTCTCAAGACTCAGAATCGTTTAATGGGGTCGGGGAGGACGGCGCGGGGTGCGTGGGCGCCAGGGCATAGGGCCCAGGACTCAGGGCCCAGGGCCCAGGGCCCATCGACCCGAGCGAGGCCTCTCACCCCATTCCGTCTGACCCCATTAATTGGTTCCGACCCCAGCTAGCCCTGTGCAAGGGTCGGAATAGATTAAACGGGGGTTGGGGCGGTGGCCGAGGCAGGTTCTAGAGCTAAGGTCGCCTCGCGCAAGCGTTCGGCCACGTCGACGGCACCGAACGAGCCCGCAAAAATCTCCGAGCCCGGTTCGAGTGCGCGCCCCGCGGCAAGCGGAGTCACCGGCTGCACGTCGAAGCCGAGACTGCTCACGAAACCGGCGACCGCCTCGGCGGCCTCGCGGTCGTCGGAGGCCGCGGCGAGCGCCCGCCTATCAGCCGCGCCCTCTTCGCGCCGATCGGACTCCATCTCGTGATATCCGATGTGGTTAAGCGCTTTCACTACCCGCGCGCCTTCGAGGTGCCGCGCCACAGCTTCACTCGTGCTCGTGACCCCCGCGAAGAGTTCCGGCAGTGCGCCGTCGGTCGGTTGCCAGTGGTTCATCGCATCGATGACGATGCGCCCGCGCAGCATTTCCGGGTCAAGCGAGGCGAGCTTCGGGAGCGGGATCGACAACACAACAAGCTCGCTCCCTGCGACCGCTTCGGCCGCGGTCGCAACGGCGACGCCGGGGGCCATGATCTCGGTGATGAACCGCACCGGCTCAGGGTCACCGGAGCCCGCGATGGTCACCTCGTGTCCGGCATGCAGCGCGGCTCGGGCGATTGCGGTGCCCACCTTGCCGACGCCGAGGATCGCAACGCGGCTCACAGCAACACTGCTCACAGCGAGGCCGCCTCGGGCTGGCCGTTCATGCCGAGTTGGCCGTTCAGACTGCCCTGACCGGCAGCGCTCGCAGCCGCGGAATCCACCGGAGCAGCCTCACTCACAGGCCCGAGTGGGTTCGGCACAACCTCGGGCTCGGCCCCAAGCTCGGCTTCGACGAGCGGTTTCACCTGGGTGCCGAGCAACTCAATTGAGCGCAGCAGGTCGCGCTGGGGCAGGCCGAGGAAGTCCATCTGCAGGAACTGTCTGGAGTGTCCCATCGCGCCGTGGAGGCGGATGATGCGCTCGGCAATCTGCTCTGGCCCGCCGACGAAGAGTGCGCCGCGCTCGGCGTCGACCTCGAAGTGCTCACGCACCGGAGGAGCGAAGCCGCGGCGCTGCCCGATATCGGCCATCGTGCGATACCAGGTCGGCCAGAACGTGTCCCGCGCCCCGCGGTCAGTCTCCCCGATGAACCCGGGGTTCCCGACCGAAATGAGCGGCTGCCGCGCTGTTGCCGGCCCTGCTGCCCACGCACGCCGATACAGGTCTGCGAGCGCCTTGAAGCGAGCCGGGTCGCCGCCGAGGATCCCGTACGACACCGGCAGCTGTAGCTGCCCTGCCCGCACGGTCGAGTTCGGGCTCCCACCGGTGCCCAGCCAGATCGGCAGCGACCCGCGATCCGGGCGAGGAACCACGAGCTGGTCTTCTAGCGCCGGGCGCACGGAGCCTGACCAGCTCACGCTCGGCGACTCGTTGACTTTGAGCAGCAGTTCGAGCTTTTCACTGTAGAGCCGGTCGTAGTCCTCGAGCTTGTACCCGAAGAGCGGGTACGACTCAATCGAGGATCCCCGCCCCGCGGTGATCTCTGCGCGACCGCCGGAGAGCGCGTCGAGCGTCGCGAACTGCTGAAACACGCGCACGGGATCATCGGTGCTGAGCACTGTGACGGCGCTGCCTAACCGGATTCGCTTCGTCGCGGACGCGGCAGCCCCGAGCACGACCGCTGCTGCTGAGGCCGGCATCTCTTCGGTGTGGTGCTCGCCGATTCCGAAGAACTCAAGCCCCACCTCGTCAGCAAGCACAATTGCTTCAAGGAGGTCGCGTTGCGCCTGCGCGGTACTCGCAAGCTTGCCGGTCGCGGGATCCGCGGCCTGGTTACCGAAACTGTAGACGCCGAGCTGCATGCTGGTCTCCTCCGAGGTAGTGCTGTGTAGTACCTACTCTCGGGCACTCATGCGCCGTACTCAATTCCCAGGCTAGTCGCTTACCATTAGTAAGCATGAGCATCTCCGTCGTACCCCCGCCCTCGGTTCCCACCCCGAGCACCACCGGTGGTTCCGCGCCCCACGGCAGCCCGCACGCGATCGATGACGCCGAATGCCGGCTGTTCCGAGAGGCCGCCGAGCTCGCGGGCCGCAAGTGGACGGCCGCGATCCTCCTCGCACTTGCCCGCGGGGCAGAGCGCTTTTCTGAGCTGCACGCGAGCGTCGACGGTATCTCAGACCGTCTCCTCGCCGCGCGGCTGCGCGAGCTCGAGACCCAGGGGCTCGTCACGCGCACAGTGATCCCGAGCACGCCGGTGCAGATCCGCTACGGCCTCACCGAGTCAGGAGCCGAGCTCATCACAATCCTGCAGCCGCTCGTTCGTTGGGCGAAGCGGTCGGAAGCCCGCGCCCACTAAGCGCGCTGCGCGAAGGCAGTCTCGTAGAGCAGCACGCTTGCGGCGGTCGCGAGGTTCAGTGACTCTGCCGCGCCATAGATCGGCAGCTTGAGCGAGCGGCCGATGATCTCTCGCTCCGCCTCGTCGAGCCCGCGGGCCTCGTTCCCAAACACCCAGGCGATCTTGCCGGTGAGCTCGCCCCGCGCCTGCTCGAGCGAGTCGCCGCGCACGTCGGCGGCGATGGTCTCGAGCCCTGCGGCGCGGGCCGCTTCCACGACCTCGGTGAGCGACGCCGCGGTGGCCACGGGCAGGTGGAAGATCGAACCGGTTGTGGATCGCACAACCTTCGGGTGCCACGGGTCAATCGACTCCCCCGCGAACACGACGGCGTCGGCGCCAGCGGCGTCCGCGGCGCGGAGCACCGTCCCCGCGTTGCCGGGGTCTCTCACCTCGTGCATCACTGCGACGAGCTTTGCGCCCGCGAGCGCCTCATCGAGGCCAATCTGAGGAATATGCGCGACCGCGAGCACGCCCTGCGGCTGTACGGTCTCTGCCATCGCCGCGAGCACCTGCGGCGTCACGCGATCGATCCGCACGCCCGCGTCAGATGCGAGCCGGTTAATCTCCTGCTGCCAAGCTTCGGTACCGGTCGTCGCGTAGACGACCTCCGCGAGACCGGGGCGGTAGGTGAGGAGTTCACGCACCGACTGGGGCCCCTCGACGAGGAACTGTCCGGCCTCGAGCCGATCCTTCTTGCGAGCGAGCGATGCGACGCGCTTCACGCGCGGGGCCTTGGGGTTCTCGATGAGTTCAGTCACCCGTCAAGACTACCCGTGGGCTGCCCCCAAAAACCCAAAAACCCCGCCACCGCAAACGTGCGGGGCGGGGTTTCTTGGAGAACGCTACTTACGCAGCAACCTTCGGTGCCGAGGTATCCTCGGGAAGAGCCTGCTTGGCAACCTCGACGAGCGTCGCGAACGTCGCTGCGTCGTTGGTCGCGAGCTCCGAGAGCATGCGACGGTCAACCTCAACACCTGCGAGGCCGAGGCCCTGGATGAAGCGGTTGTAGGTCAGGCCGTTGGCGCGTGCACCAGCATTGATGCGCTGGATCCACAGGCGACGGAAGTCACCCTTGCGCTTGCGACGGTCGTTGTACGCGTAGACCAGCGAGTGCGTGACCTGCTCCTTGGCCTTACGGTACAGGCGCGAACGCTGTCCGCGGTAGCCCGAGGCGCGCTCAAGAATTACGCGACGCTTCTTGTGGGCGTTGACGGCCCTTTTTACTCTTGCCATTTCAGTTCTTCCTTAACAGAGATAAGTTGTGGGGCCGGCCTAGAGGCCGAGGAGCTTCTTCGCCTGCTTCGCATCGCCCGGAGCGAGCACCTGGTCGGCGTTCAGGCGGCGCTTACGACGCGAGGACTTGACCTCAAGGTTGTGGCGCATGCCGGCCTGCTGCTTCATCAGCTTGCCGGAGCCAGTTACCTTAAAGCGCTTCTTGGCCCCCGAGTGGGTCTTCTGCTTTGGCATCGGTTTTCTCCTTGTTGTGGTGCACCGCCGGGGCGGCTGCGTCATGGGCGCGCGGTGGATCTCACGATCCCCGCACAGCCACGGGTCTTTATTCGGCGGCGGTGTCGTCTGCCGGCTTGTCAGCGCGGCGGCTCGCCTTTTCCTCAGCACGGCGAGCGTTCTGCTCGGCCTTCGCCTCGGACTTGTTCTTGACTGGGGCGATGACCATCACCATGTTGCGGCCATCAATCCGAGGGTTGGACTCGACAGTGCCGTATTCGGCGATGCCTTCTGCGAACTGCTGCAGCAAACGCACACCCTGCTCCGGACGCGACTGCTCGCGGCCACGGAAGAGGATCATTGCCTTTACCTTGTCACCCTGCTCGAGGAAGCCGACGGCACGCTTGACCTTGGTCTCGTAGTCGTGCTTGTCGATCTTCAGGCGGAAACGGACCTCTTTGAGGACGGTGTTCGCCTGGTTGCGGCGCGCTTCCTTGGCCTTCTGAGCTGCCTCGTACTTGAACTTTCCAAAGTCCATGATCTTGGCAACGGGAGGCTTTGAGTTCGGAGCGACCTCAACGAGATCGAGATCCGCCTCCTGGGCAAGGCGCAGTGCCGTATCGATCGGCACAACACCGACCTGCTCGCCACCGGGTCCTACCAGTCGCACCTCGGAAACGCGGATTCGGTCATTCGTACGGGGCTCGCTGATCGCCTACTCCTCTGATCTCATGTGATAAGTCTGCTCGACGGTGTCGAGGCTCACGGAAATGAGATCGGGAACGCACGCGTACCCACACCCTTAAGCTGTCACATGAAATGCGACGGGGCGCCAACTACCCGATAACCTTAAGAGGTGCCGGGTGGGAGAATCTCCTCTTCCGTAGCACCGGCAATAGTTTGCCGATAACCTCCAGAAGCTTAGCACACTGAGCGAACAGAAAGACAGGGGCGCTTTACATGAGCGAGCAGAACGCCGAAGCAGCATCACAGGCCACCGACCACGATGCGGTTTACCCAGAGGGTGATGACGCGGCACAGGCAGTGCGCGACATCGCCGATGTCGCAGCCGTCGAGGTGATTACCACTGCTGCAGTCCATCTCCTCAGTGCAGCAGCGGTGAAGGTTGGCCTCGCCGACGACCCGGAAAGCCAGATCGATCTTGACGAGGCGCGCAAGCTCATCAACGCGCTCGCTGGCCTCATCACCGCCGGGGCTCCCGAGATCAGCGACATGCACGCCCGCAGCCTCCGCGACGGTCTGCGTTCGGTGCAGCTCGCCTTCCGTGAGGCCTCGCCGATCCCTGACCCCATCGGCAAGGGCCCGGGCGAGAAGTACACCGGCCCGGTGAACTAAGCACCCAGCACGCTTTCGGAGCGCACGCAGCACACCGCTCGCGTGCGCTCCTGTGTTTTACCCGACCTGCGCTCCTCCCGTCCGTCACAATGCGGCACAGGCGAGCGGCAGATCGTCCATCTAGGGCAGAATGACGGTATGTCCGCCGTCGCCCCCATCTCAGCTGCAGGCTCTTGGAAGGCAGAGGCCGCGAAAGGTGTGCGGGATTCACTCGGTGTCGGGATCGGCATCTTCCCGCTCGGCGTCGCGCTCGGGATTCTCGTTGTTCAGGCGGGACTACCCATGTGGGTCGCCCCAGCGCTCTCAATCGTCATCTTTGCAGGCTCCGTTGAGCTCCTCCTCGTGAGTATGCTCGCGGCCGGCGCACCGCTGCTCACCATAGCGGTGACAGTCTTCGCAGTGAATTTCAGGCACGTCTTCTACGCGCTGTCTTTCCCGATCAGCCGCGTCCGCCCTGGCCTCGCGCGGGCCTACTCCGTGTACGCGCTCGTTGACGAGGCGTACGCGACGTACGTCCTCATGCCGCCAAGCAAACTTACAAGCCCTCGGATCCTTAGTGGCCAGCTCATGATGCAGCTCTACTGGGTCGGAGGCGGCCTCATCGGGCTTGCGATTGCGGGAGCCCTTCCGGCCCCCATTGCAGGCTTCGAGTTTGCGCTCGCTGCGACGTTCACCGTGATGACACTCGACGCGGTGCGGTCACGGCGCCAGATTCCCTCGGCGCTCCTGGCGGCGCTCGCGGTGGCTGTCGCTATCGCTGCGTTCCCCGAGAACACCATGCTCGCCGCGCTCGTGGTGTTCGCCGCGCTGCTCGCCGTGCGGTACGCCGTCGAATCACGGCGCGCGCGACTCGCCGAGCCAGACGAGGGAGAAGGCACATGACCTGGTACCTCATCGCGGCGATTGCGCTCGGCGGGATCATCACTTTTGGCCTGCGCGCGCTGCCGTTCGCCATGCTCAAACCGCTGCGCCGGTCCAAGTTCGTGCGCGCGCTCGGTGAGTGGATGCCAGCGGGGATCCTGCTTATCCTCGCCGTTGTTGTACTGCGCGACGAGATCGCAGCCCGCGGCGATCAGTGGTGGATGGCGCTCATCGCGACAGCCGTCACAGTCGGGGTGCACCTGCTCTGTGGGAGGCGGACCCTGCTCAGCATCGCGGCAGGAACCGCCTCCTACATCGTCCTCGTGAACCTGTTCTAGCGGTGTGGAATGCCGGCGATCATGCCGCCGTCCACGACGAATTCAGCGCCGCTCGTGAACGAGGAGGCGTCACTGGCGAGGAACACAATTGTGCCAACGAGGTCCTCTGGAACGCCGGGGCGCCTGAGCGGGATATCCAACCGCTCGGGGTCGATCCGCTCGGACATCGCAGTCGTGATGTACCCAGGATGCACAGAGTTCACCCGGATCCCTGACGGGCCCAGTTCAACGGCGAGTGAGGCCGACAGCCCACGCACCCCGAACTTCGCTGCGGTGTACCCGTGCATTCCTGGGCTGCCGCGCATCCCCTCGACCGAGGAGATGTTGATGATGGAACCGCTCCCCTGCGTTTTCATGACTGGCACCGCAGCCTTGCAGCCGAGAAACACACCGGTGAGGTTCACGGCGAGCACCGCTTCCCACTTCTCCAGGGTGAAGTGCTCGATCGGAGCCGCATTGGCAATCCCCGCGTTGTTCACGAGCACATCGAGCGAGCCGAACGCCGCGACCGTGGCCGCAACAACCTGTTCCCACTGCGCCTCGTCACGCACGTCGTGTTCGACGAACCGGGCCCGATCACCAAGTTCGGCGGCGAGCGCCTCCCCTTCGGCAGTGAGCACGTCTGCGAGCATCACGCTCGCACCCGCAGCATGGAGCGCTCGTCCGTAGGCTGCACCGATCCCCCGCGCCCCGCCTGTGACCAGGGCGACCTTTCCCTCGAGCGAGATCATTTGGTCACCTCAATCACGACGCGACCAACCGTGTTGCCCGTCGCGAGTGCTGTCAGTGCCGCGGGCGCTTCCGCAAACGGCACCGTGTGGTCCACCACCGGGGAGATCTTCCCGGCCTCGAAGAGCTTGATGAGCTCCTCGTGCGCTTCGGTGACAAGATGGGGCGCGCGCTCCTGGTAGAGCCCCCAGTACAGGCCAAGGATCGCGTAGTTCTTAATGAGCGGCCGGTTCATTGCGAGCTCAGGAATCGTACCGCTGGCAAAGCCAATCACCACGATCCGCCCTTCGAAGGCAATAGATCTTGTCGATGCCTCGAATGCTGCGCCGCCGACAGGGTCAAACACCACATCAGCGCCCTGTCCTTCGGTGATCCGCTTCACTTCCGCAACAATATCGTCGCTCCGCAGAATCACATGCTCCGCCCCCGCATCGCGGGCGACCTGCGCCTTCGCTTCGGAACCAACAACACCAATGACGCGAGCGCCAGCGGCAACGCCGAGCTGCACCGCAGCCGCGCCAACGCCGCCTGCAGCAGCGTGCACGAGGAGCCATTCCCCGGTCTGCAAGCGGGCCCGGCGATGCAACGCAAACCACGCTGTCTGATAGGCAATGGTGAGCCCCGAAGCGTGCACGTCGTCGAGCGATGCTGGGATCTTTTGGACGGCGTTCGCGGGCACCACTGCGTACTCCGCGAGAACGCCAATCGTAGGCACGACCAGCCGGTCTCCTCCGTTGAGCCCAGCCACTCCCTCGCCGAGCGCGGCAACGGTGCCGCTGCACTCGACTCCGGGAGTAAACGGCAGCTCAGGCTTCACTTGATACTGGCCGCGCGCAAGCAGCACATCAGGGAAGTTCGCGGCAACCGCGCCTACGCGGATGAGCACTTCCCCGGCCTGCGGCTGTGGAGTTGGAACAGTGGTGAGCGTCAGCGCCTCTGCTGGTTCACCGAGCGTCGTGACGTGCCAGGCTCGCATCGTCTCCGGGACTTCCGTTGTGGACATCTGGTCTCCTTAGACTCGACATGAATAGATCAGTGATCTGCACCGCCGCCAGCGTCCTGTCCTCCGGCTTCCCTTCCGAATACCAGTAGGAGAGGTAGTGAACATCGCTGAAGAAGTGCGCGATGAGCACGGCGAGGGGAATGTCCTCGCGGTATTTCCCTTCGTTCTGCCCCTGCTTGACGAGGGCAGCGAACTCATCGTTGTACGCGCGACGGCGGCGTACAACTTCCTTGCGCCTCGGTTCGGAGAGCATGTCCATGCTTCGAAAGAACACGGTCCCCTCTGCGAGGTACTCGATTGAGGTTTCGAGCACGTCAACGCAGACGGCCCGAAGTACCTCGTCGACCTCTCCGCCGGCGGAAATAATGGCGTCGAGGTGGGTTTTTTGGAGCGACAGCACTGTGTCGTAGATGCCGAACAGCAAGTCATCTTTGGACTCGAAGTAGTGGTACATGGCGCCCTTGGTGACGCCTGCTGCATCGACGATCTCCTGCACACTAGTGTTGGCGTATCCCCGTGAGGCAAAGAGCTGAACCGCGGCGCGAATGACGTCTTCGGCGACCTGAGAGTGTTTCATTCGAGCCATTCTTCCCTATTACTTCCCTGTGCCGGGGACCGCCAACCTGCAAGAGTGCCAGCTACAGGATCGGACGAATGCTCCCACCGCCGTCGATCGGCACCGTTTGCCCGGTGATCCACGCGGCGTCCTGCGACAGCAGGAACGCAACGGGGCCTGCGATATCTTCTGGCTCGCCGAGACGGCCGAGCGGGTACGCCGCCGACACTTCAGCTTCTTGTCCCTCGTACAGCGCACGCGCGAACGAGGTCTTGACCACAGCTGGCGCGACCGCGTTGACCCGAATCTTCGGAGCAAGCTCGTATGCGAGCTGCACGGTGAGGTTCATGAGGGCGGCCTTCGAAATGCCGTAGAACGCAATTCCTGGGCTAGCTCCGAGCGCCGAGGCGGAGGAGATGTTCACAATGCTCCGACTCAGGCCTGCAGCGACCGCGTCGCGGCTCCAGTCCAGCGAAGCAATCACGTTCACGTCGATAATCTTGCGCGCCGCACCGGTGTCGACATCAACGATCGGTCCGTAAATGGGGTTGATCCCTGCGTTGTTCACGAGATGGTCGAGTCGCCCGTGACGTTCCGCCACGTGGGCGAAGACAGCCGCACGGTGCTCCGCGTCATCCGCGCGACCCGCTACGCCCGAGGCGTTCGGACCCAGGCCAGCGACAGCCTCATCGAGAGCTTCCTGGTTACGCCCGGTGATGATCACCGATCCGCCCTCAGCGATGAGTCGCTCGGCAATCGCGAGGCCGATACCTCGGCTCGCTCCAGTAACAATGGTGACCGTTTCAGCGAAACGAGATGTGGTCATGGCGCCTCCTTGCGTCGTACATACCGTCCAGTCGGTATGAATACTTTAGCACCGACCACACGTCTCGACACTAGCCCCGAGCCGCGATAGATCACAATCGAGAATCAGACATACCGTCCGGTCGGTATTTCCGGTACGGTGGCGCCACCAACGACACGAAGAGGTGCCGATGAATTCACACACGCTGGAATCAGCTCCCGTTACTCCACGCCTGGAAGTGGACCGACTCACCGTAAAATTCGGTGGATTGACCGCCGTAGACGACGTTTCTTTCGATGTGCAACCGAGCGAGGTTGTCGCGCTGATAGGCCCGAATGGCGCGGGCAAGACAACCGTATTCAACGCGGTCTGCAGCCTGCTGCGCTGTGCAGGGGACATTAAGATCGACGGCAGCCCCGTGCCGCGGCAGACGCCGAAGCTCTCGAAGCTGGGGCTGTCACGGACGCTGCAGGGCCTCGGGCTGTTCTCGAGCATGACGGTGCGCGAAAACGTGGTGCTCCCCCTTGCCGGAGGCCCCACCAGCGAAGCCGAGGCGGCGGCCGATGCCCAGTTGGAGCAGCTCAACTTGCTGCACCTTGCAGACCGACTCGTGTCTGAGCTGTCATACCCCGACCGCAAGCGCGTGGCACTAGCGAGGTCGCTCGCGACTGACCCGAAGCTCCTCCTCCTTGACGAACCCGCTGGCGGGCTCGGAGCTGAGGACATTGCAGCGCTCTCAGACACGATCCGGGACGTCGCCGCAAGCGGCCGCTCAGTACTCCTGGTCGAGCACCACGTCGACTTCGTGATGGCCCTCGCCGACCGCATCGTCGTGCTCGATTTCGGACGGGTCATCGCACGGGGAACGCCTGACGAGATCCGCACCGATCCGCGGGTTGAAGAGGCATACCTTGGCGTGACCGCGGCGAACGGAGACGCATCGTGACGACCGAACCCTTAGCTGGCGCTGCCCTCTCCATCCGAGACCTCACCGTGGGTTACGGTGGCGGGCCAGTGCTCCACGGTGTCAACGTCGACCTCAGCCCCGGCGAAGTCGTCGCGCTGTTGGGGGCGAACGGAGCCGGGAAAACCACTCTGCTTGGCGCCCTCACCGGTCGAGTTCCCGTCACCAGCGGAGCTCTGTCGCTCGACGGGAAGGACCTCCGGGGTATGCGCACCGAGGATCGCGCCAGGCTCGGACTCGCTCTGGTGCCTGACGGACAAAGCGTCGTCGGCGAACTCACCGTGGATGAGAACCTTCGCCTCGGAGCGCTGTGGCGCCACCGTGGTCCGGCACGCGAACAAGCGATCCAGCGGATCTACGAGATGTTCGAGCCCCTCGATCGCAGAAAACTCGCCGACGGCCACCAGCTCTCCGGCGGCGAGCGCCAAATGCTTGCCCTGGGCCGGGCGCTCATCGCGGAGCCACGGCTCATCGCGCTCGACGAGCCTTCACTGGGGCTCGCTCCGCTTGTCGTCGCGCAGATCATGCGCACGCTGCGCGAGACCGCCCGCGAACGAGGCCTCACCGTATTGCTCGCCGAACAGAATGTCACCGGCGCGCTCTCGATTGCCGACCGTGGCATCGTGCTCAATCTCGGCAAGGTGGTCGTCGATGCAGACGCAGCCACGCTCGCCGAGGACTCCGCTCTTCGACACGCCTACTTGGGATTCTGATGGATAGATTTGCTTTTCTCTTCGCCACAGGGCTCGCGCGCGGAGCGATCTTCGCGCTGTTCGCCCTGTCACTCGTGCTCATTTGGCGCGCTACCCGCATCATCAACTTCGCGCAAGGAGCGATGGCGCTCGTAGCCACCTACGTTGCTTTCGCAGTCTCGGGAGCGACGGGCAGCTACTTTGCTGGCCTCGCTGCGGGAATCCTGACCGGAGCGCTGATGGGCTTCATCGTTGAACGTGGCGTCATGCGGTTTGCGCCGCAGTCGTCTCCGCTTACCGGTGTGCTCGCAGCGATCGGCCTCGTGATGGTGCTGCAGTCACTCCTCGGGATCTTCTTTGGGTCGCAGTATCGGGCCATGGCTGCCCCGTTTGACCGCAGCGCAATCGTGATCGGCGGTGTCCCGCTGTTGTCGCCCAACGACCTCTTCACCATCGGCGTGACGTTGGTGGTGATGATCGCGCTTGCGGTGGTCTTTACGAAGACTTCCCTGGGCTTGCAGCTTCGAGCATCAGCGTTCGCCCCCGATGTCTCCCGGCTGCTCGGTGTGCGGGTCACGCGCATGGTAACAATCGGGTGGATGCTCTCGAGCGCCGTCGCAGCCCTCGCCGCGATACTGCTCGTCCCCACCGAGCTCGGGCTGAATCCCCACGCCACGGACATGCTGTTCATTTATGCGTTTGCCGTCGCCGTCATTGGCGGCCTCGACTCCCCTGTTGGTGCCCTGCTGGGCGGCCTGACCGTCGGGGTCGCGATGAGCCTACTCACCGGATATCTCGGCGCGACAGTCGCGCCGATCGGTGTTCTCGTACTCCTCGTACTCGTCTTGCTCGTCAAGCCGGGCGGAGTGTTCTCGACACGGAAGGAGCGCAGCGCATGACCCGCGTCCTGCCCTCGTTGACCGGCCGCAGCCGCATTATCGTGTTCGGCGCGATACTCACGGTGCTTGCGATCGGCGCTACATTCATCCTCGATCCATATCGCAACTTCCAGTTTGCGACGATCGCTGCCTACTTCTGTGTGACAGCCGGGCTCACGCTTCTCGTAGGCCAGAGCGGACAGCTCTCCCTTGGCCACGCCGCTCTCATGGCAACCGGCGGCTACAGTTATGCCCTCACCGCGAATGCACTCGCCGATGCTGATGTCGCGGGACTCCCCAGGTTCCTGATTTCGCTCGTCGTAGCAATGCTCGTCGCAGGCGTCGTCGGCCTGCTCCTCGGGCTCGCAGCAGCCAGGCTCCACGGCCCGTACCTTGCAGGGATCACGCTGGCCCTCGTGGTCTCCGTGCCGGCGGTAGCAGCGACGTTCAAGGTGCTCGGCGGCGACCAGGGCCTTCCCAGCCCGTACCAGGGCGTGCCCGAAGCGCTACGCACCCTGATCGCTACGGAGCAGTGGCACGCGTGGGTCGCGATCCTCGTCGCCGGCGTGCTTGTCACCTGGCTCGTGCTCCTTCGGAACGGATCATTCGGCCTGCGCATGCGCGCCGTTCGAGACGACGAAACCGCGGCGCGGCTCAACGGCGTCGCCGCTGGCAGGGTCAAAGTCACCGCCTTTACCGTCAGCGCCATCGCAGCCGGCGCTGGCGGGGCCGTGCTCTGCTTCATCACGCAATCGGTAAGCCCCGGAGCGTACACGCTCCCGTTCTCGCTGCTACTCGTCGTTGCCGTCGTGCTCGGAGGCCTCGGCAGTATCGGAGGCGCGGCCCTCGGCTCGGTACTCGTCGTCATGCTGCCCTGGCTCATCACGACCGCGACCTCGGTACTTCCGCTTTCCGCAGATATGACCCAGCGGCTCACAGGCAACCTGCCCGTGCTGATCTTCGGCGCCCTGCTCACCGTCACGATTCTCGTGCGACCGGGTGGCCTCGTCGATCTTCTCCCCAAGCCCAAGTCTCGGGGGCCAGAGCAGGCTTCCGGGGTACCCGCACACCCTGTATCCACTGAGTGAAAGATGTCTTCAATGTTCATGATTAAGCGCAACACAGCTGTTGCAATCGCCGCCGCGACCGCGGCAGCGGCTCTCGTACTCACAGGCTGCAGTACGCCCAATGGCCAGGGAAATGGTGACGCGTCAGCGGTTCCCGGGGTAACCGATGACTCAATCACGATCGGCACGCACACTCCGCTCACGGGCCCCGCAGCCCCCGGTTACTCGTCGGTTTCCGCAGCAGCGCTCGCGTACTTCGAGTATGTGAATGCCAACGGTGGCATTCACGGCAGGACAATCAACTACATCATCAAGGATGATGCGTATAACCCAGCGAATACCCAAATGGTCGTCCGGGAACTCGTCCAGGACGACAACGTGTTTGCCGTCTTCAACGGCATCGGAACAGCCGCCCACACATCGGTGCTCGAGTACCTCAACGAGAATCAGGTTCCTGACCTCTTCATCGCCACCGGGTCAAAGAACTGGAATCAGCCAGAAAAGTTCCCGTACACCTTCCCGTTCAACGCTGACTACTCGGTTGAGGGCGCAGCGCTGGCACAGTATGCCGTTGACGAGTACCCCGGCCAGAAGGTGTGCGTGCTTGGGCAGGATGACGATCTCGGTGGGTTCATCCTTGAAGGAGTCGAAGAAGCCCTCGGCGCGGATGGGATCACACTGGCCGAGGAATACTCGACCTCAAACCCTGACATCACCGCGCAAATCGGCGCAATGCAGGCGGCCGGCTGCGAAGTGAACGTCCTGGGCAGCATTCCGGCGTTTACGGCGCTGGCGCTCAGCACTTCCGCCCGCATCGGCTGGGACACCAAGTGGTTTGCCACCTCAGTCGGCTTGGACCACACGACCCTGATGGACATCCTCGGCGAGGATGCCGGCCCAGCGTTGATCGAGGGGCTCGTTGGTGTGAACTATCTTCCCACCGCATATGGAGACAGCGAGTGGGTAGAGCTCTTCCGCGAAATCAACGACACGTACAACAGCAGCGCACCGTTTACTGAGAACGTCGTATTCGGGATGAGTGTCGCGTACCTCTTCACGGAAGCGCTTGAAAAGACCGGCGAGAACCCAACCCGAGAGGGGATCCTCGACGTCATTCGCTCTGGCGAGCTAAAGGGCAACGGCATTGCTCCACTCGCCTTCGGTCCGAAGAGCCACGGTTCGTACTACACCGTGGGAATCCTCGAGGTTGAGGATGGCCAGCAGGACTACATCGATGTCGCGTACACCGTCGAAGACGGCAAGGCCACCCGTGTGGCTATGGATCCGGTTCCGTTTGTCCCAGGCGGTATCCCCGGCTCCTAATCAGTGCGCGTTCAGCCCCGAGGGGCCGGTTCCCGCCGGCCCCTCGGGTCCACCACCACGCAGAGAAGAGGGACCCATGAATTCCCGTATTCGCACTACCCCTGTCGCGCTCGCAGCGGCAACCGCAGTCACTGCGCTCGTCCTCAGTGGATGCAGCATGCCGTCTGATTCTGGCGACGGCACCACCGCGACTCCCGGTGTCACCGACGACACCGTGACGATCGGCACTCACACACCGCTCACAGGCCCGGCCGCCCCAGGTTATGCGTCTGTATCAGCGGCTGCGCTCGCATATTTCGAATACGTCAATGACAACGGCGGAGTCTACGGGCGCAACATCAATTACATCGTCAAAGATGACGGATACAACCCCGCCAACACACAGATGGTCGTGCGGGAGCTCGTTCAGGACGAGGGCGTGTTCGCAATCTTCAACGGGCTTGGCACACCACCACACAGTTCCGTCATCGACTATTTGCACGACAACGATGTCCCCGACCTGTTCGTAGCTTCGGGTTCGACCATGTGGAATCAGCCCGAGGAGTATCCAAACATGTTCCCCTTCAACGCCGACTATGTCGTTGAGGGAGCGGGACTCGCGCAGTATGCGGCAGACACCTATCCCGGTCAGAAGGTCTGCCAGCTCGGGCAGGATGACGACCTGGGCGAGGATATGCTCGCCGGAGCCGAGATGGTGCTTGGCGAGGGTGGCCTGGTGCAGGTCGAGCAGTACTCGTCCTCAAACCCAGACGTGACGGCTCAGATTGGTGCGATGAAGGCGTCAGGCTGCGAGATCGCGATCTTGTCAACGATTCCTGGCTTCACCGCGCTCGCGATGACCACCGCAGCTCGTCTCGACTGGGAGCCGCTCTGGATGACCTCTTCGGTGGGCGCCGACTACCCTGTCCTCCTCGATCTCTTGGGTGACGCCGGCCCCGGCATGCTCGACGGGTTGGTCGCGACCGGGTATCTCCAGTCGACCGACGCCGACAACGGCTGGTCACAGTTGTTCAAAGAGATCAATGATCAATACAACGGCGGCGCCGAGTTTACCGGCGCGGTGTTCAACGGCATGAGCGCGGCGTACCTTTTCACCGAGGCGCTCGTTGCGGCAGGTGAACAGCCGACGCGTGAGTCCATCGTCGAGGCGATCCGCTCCGGCGACCTCGTCGGGAACGGCGTTCTTCCTCTGTCCTTCAGCGAGGACGACTATTCCTCGTACCGCGGCGTGGGCATCAGCATCGTCAACGACGGCGTCCAAGACTTCGTCGATAAGGCGTACCGTCTCGACGGCGATACGGTTTCGGCGATCGATCTCGATCCGGTTCCGCTCGTTGGGAAAGGAATTCCCGGCGCGTAGGCCAGGCGCACATAGGTAGGGCTCCCGGGGTGTATCCCCGGGAGCCCTACCTATGTGCTTACTTGGCTGGCGAGTAGATCCGCTGCAGCTCGCGCTTCAGGATCTTGCCGCTCGCACCCAACGGGAGATCGTCGACGATGTGTACGACGCGGGGATACTTGTAGGCTGCGACGTGCTCCTTCGCGAACTCGATGATCTCAGCCGGGTCGATCTCTGTGCCGGCGAGCGGCAGCACAGCCACGTGGATTTCTTGCCCACGCAGCTCGTCATCGACGCCGAACACCGCCGAGGCAGCGACCTTCGGATGGCGTGCGAGCACCGCTTCAACCTCGGTCGGGTAGACGTTGTAGCCAGAGCGTAGGATCATGTCCTTCTTCCGGTCGACGATGGTCAGGATCCCATCGGCGTACGTTCCCAGATCGCCAGTGCGGAACCAGCCATCGACAATTGCCTCCTGCGTGGCCTCCTCGCGACCAACGTACCCCTTGAACACGTTGTGTCCACGTACGATGACCTCGCCAAGATCTCCCTCGCCCTCGAAAAACTCAATGCGGTCTTCGATGTCCGGATCCGCGAGTGCGACCTCGACGCCCCAGAGGGTTTGCCCGACGGTGCCCGGCACGGTCGGCTCGCCGAACCGATTCACCGTAACGGTGGGTGCGGTCTCAGTGAGACCGTACCCCTCATGCGGCGGAACTCCGTAGGCCTCCTCGAACGCTTCCAGCAGCGCGACCGGGAGGGCAGCACCGCCGGAGTTCGCGAATTTCAGCGGCGGTCGCGCGTCTGAGCGGCGCGCGGCCTCAAGCAACCCGACATACATTGTCGGCACCCCGACAAACACCGTCGCCTGATGCTTGACCATGAGTTCGAGCGCTTGATCTCCGTCGAAGCGCGGCATGAGGATCACAGCGCTTCCCGCGCGGAACGCCATGTTCAGCACCGAGGTCTGCCCGAAGGTGTGGAACAGCGGCAGCCCGCCGAACGTGACGTCCTGGTTCGACACTTGAACCCCATCGATGAGACCGGAATGCACCTGCTCGATGATCGAGAGGTGGCTTCCGACAGCACCCTTGGGCGTACCCGTCGTGCCGCTCGTGAACAGGATTGTCGCTGCGTCAAGCGGGCCGGTCGGTTCGATGCGTGTGATGGGTTCTGCTGCGGCGGCCTCCGCCTCGAGCCGGGGAATCGCGCCGGGTGCGTCGGCAGGCAGGAGCACGGTCATGAACGGCACTCCGGCTTCGGCGGCGGCAGGCGCCGCCTCGGCGAGCGAGGTCGCCGAGGCGATGAAGAGATCCGCCCCGGCGTCCTGCAGCGTGCGCGTGATCTCCTCTGCCTTGAGCAGCAGGTGGATCGGCACGACGATCGCGCCGAGGGCGAGGACGGCGTAGTACACGCGAGGAAAATCGGGCACATTCGGGATCATCATCGCGACACGATCCCCCCGCCCGATCCCGCGGGCGCGCAGGGCGCCCGAGTAGGCCCGGGATTGGTCCCACAGTTCTCTGTAGGTGATCGCTTCGTCGTTATAAAACACGGCGGGCCGGTCTGCATGTCTCACAGCCGATTCGCTGAGAATGCTCGCTACCGAGAGCGTCGTGAAACCTCTCCCGTCTACTGCGGGATCGTGCGGGTGTGCCATCGTGGTGTCTCCTTTGACGTGTCTGACGGGTGCCCGAAGGGTTACAGCTTGAGCTGTGCCCTCCCGAGGCTGTTGAGGTGGACCTCGTCGGGGCCATCGGCGATCCGCAGCGTGCGAACCCCGGCGTACAGCCCGGCGAGCGGGGTATCGTCGCAGACTCCTGCGCCACCGAACACCTGGATCGCGCGATCGATGATCTCAGCGACCGCGCGCGGCACGGCGATCTTGATCGACTGGATCTCGGTCATCGCTGCCCGGTTCCCGACGGTGTCCATGAGCCAGGCGGTCTTCAGCACCAGCAGCCGAAGCGAGTCGAGCTGGATCCGCGACTCCGCGATCCATTCACGGATCACGCCCTGCTCGGAAAGCGACCGGCCGAACGCGTGACGGGAATTCGCGCGTTCGATCGCGAGCGACAGCGCACGCTCCCCCATGCCGAGGGCGCGCATGCAGTGGTGGATACGTCCGGGACCGAGGCGAGCCTGCGCGATGGCGAAACCGTCGCCCTCAGCGCCGATGATGTTGCTGGCGGGCACACGCACATCGGTGAACAGCACCTCGGCGTGCCCGCCGTGGTCGCGATCGTTGTAGCCAAACACGGTGAGCGGACGCACAATTTCAACGCCGGGCGTATCCCGCGGGACGAGAATCATTGACTGCTGCTTGTGCCGCTCTGCCTCGGGGTCGGTCTTCCCCATGACGATGAAGATCTCGGCTTCGGGGTTCATGGCGCCAGTGGACCACCACTTCCGACCGTTGATGACGTACTCATCGCCATCGCGGCGGATCAGCGTGCCAATGTTCGTGGCGTCGCTCGATGCGACGTCAGGCTCGGTCATGCAGAACGCCGACCGGATCTCGGCGTTCAGGAGTGGCGTGAGCCAGCGCTCTTTCTGTTCGGGGGTGCCGAAGTCGGTGAGCACCTCCATGTTGCCCGTGTCGGGTGCCGCGCAGTTCAGGGCCTCAGGCGCGAGCCGCGGGCTCCAGCCGGTGATCTCCGCGACCGCAGCGTACTGCAGGTTCGTCAGGCCGGCTGCGCCGGTCTCCGCGGGGTCACCCGGGAGGAAGAGGTTCCAGAGACCACGCTCGCGCGCCTCAGCCTGAAGCTCGCGAACGATGGGCTGCGTCGCCCAGTTATCGGGATCGGCAGCGAGCTGCTCATCGAGGATCGGTTCGGCTGGGAGCACCTTTTCGTCGAGGAACTCGCGTACCTTCGCTGTGAGCTCGAGTGTTTTTTGGTCGTGTGCGAAATCCATCAGAGCACCTTCAATCCATTCTCGGCAAGTGGCTCAACGAGCTCACCTATCCGGTCAAATCCTTCGCCGACGGTGCCGCCGGCCTGATAGCGGTAGTGGATCCCCTCAAGGATCACTGCGAGTTTGTACGCGGCGAATGCCCGGTACCAGCTGAGATCGGGGAGCGTGATCCCTGCCTCAGCCGCGTAGGATTCAGCGAGTTCTTCAAACTCGGGATACCCGGCGTCAGGATCGACCGCGCTCGCGATCGCTCCGCCGCTGGGGAGCTTGCCGATGTCCCAATACAGCGCGAAGATCCCGAGGTCGACGAGGGGATCACCGAGCGTCGCCATCTCCCAGTCGAGAATGGCCGAGATCTTCGGGGGGCTACCGTCGACGAGAGCGTTATCGAGCCGGTAGTCGCCGTGCACGATGCCGGTGCGCGTCGTCTCCGGAACGCCCTGCTCAAGTGCTGCTTGGAGCTCATCGAGAACGCGAACTTCGCGCGACCGCGACGCGTCGAGCTGCCGCCGCCAGGTGGCAAGCTGCCTGGTGAGATAGCCGACGGGTTTTCCGAAGTCTTCCAAACCGACCGCTTCGACATCCACAGAATGCAGTGCGGCAAGGTGGTGGATGAGCTCGAAGCTCAGATCGCGGATCTCATCACTGGTGTAGGCATCGTTCTGCTTGCGCGATACGACGACCTTGCCCGGAGCCTTCTCCATGAGGAAGAACGTGGTTCCGGTGATGTCGCCCCCGGTGTCGTCGACAAGGTCGATTGCAGTCGGGACAGGAATCGCGCTGCCCGCGAGCGCCGAAATCACTCGGTGTTCGCGAGCCATGTCGTGCGCGCTCGACAGCACATGACCGAGCGGTGGTCGGCGCAGAACCAGCGGCACTCGTGCGCCCTCAACCGAGTAGGTGAGGTTCGAACGGCCGCCTGCGATAACCTCTGCGCGCAGCGGACCTGCGGCGAGTTCGGGGTGTGCCTTGCTCAACCATGTGGTGAGCGCGGCAACGTCTAGGCCTGGGGTCTCAGGCATCTGCACCTGTCTTCCTACGGCTCCTCTTCGTGCCGCAATTCCGAGCATACCGGATGGTCGGTATGTGCGCGAGGGGGCGGCACAACTTCACGGGCGAGCGCACGCACGATGCGCTCAGCGTGCCCAGAGTCTGCGAATAGGGCACCGCAATACACGCCATAGCAACTGACGTCAGCGCCACCGACGGCCGCTCCGCCGCGAGCTTTTTCGGGTCGCGCGCGAGCTACCTGCCGGTTCGATTAACCGTCGACGCGCAGCAGGAGACGAAACGCTGCGCTTGCCCGCTCGACACTGGGCTCATCGCCCGAGATGAGATCCGCGTACGAGAATGACTCGGACACCCGCGAGAGCAGGTACGCAAGCCCGGCGGGATCAATCGCGCCACCGAGCGGGGCGTCCCCGAGTTCGCGTCGCACCAGCCACTCGACCGTCGCAAGGAAGCGACGCTGGATCGGGCTCTCCTTCGTCGTGAGCAGCCGGAGCGCACGCGCGGGCTCCCGCCGGAGGAAGGTCCGAAAGTAGGTGGCGTTAATGAGACCATCAACAAAGTTGGTGAGCATCGCCGCGAGCCGCGGCGCACCCTCGAGATGCGCCGTCGCCTGCTCGCCCTGCACAAACGTCGGCACGGCCAGTGACCACAGCACCTCGCTCAGGAGCGCGTCGCGGTTCCCCACCCAGCGAAACAGCGATGTCCGGTCCACCCCAAGATCTGCCGCGAGCTCGCCCATGCTGATGCGGTTGCCGGCGATGAACGCTTCACGCGCACCCTCGAACGCACGCATGGCGTCGTCACGGGTGTCGAGCCGGTCAGACAGCAGGGACGGGGCAGCTGCAAGGCCCACCTGAGCGATCTGCGCGCCAACTGTGCTGTTCATCCGATTACTCTATCGGCCCGTTATCGGGTCGATGCAACATTTCTGGAAATAGTGTGCACATTTCAAAATATGATGCATACTGGTCACGATCGCCGACGATCGGAGAGACCATGACCACGCCCAATGACGCGCCACGCGGTTCCGCCCCAGCAGCCAGACTTTCCGCTGATTTTTTCGCATTCCAGCAGCTACTCACGGAGACAGAACAGCGCGCCCTTGCCGAGCTCCGCGAGTTCTTTGACTCCGAGATTCGCCCCTTCGCAGACGACTATTGGGAGCGGGCAGAGCCCCCCAAGCATCTCCTCGCTCGCGCCGCAGAAATGGGCATGTTCCGCCACGCATTCCCCGACTACGCGCCCTTCGAAAACAGTGCAGTATTCCGCGGCTGGGTCGCGATGGAACTCGCGAGTGCAGATCCCTCAACGGCAACGCTCATTGGCGTGCACTCCGGCCTGGCGATGGGCGCGATCTCTGTCGGTGGTTCCGAAGCGCAGCGCGCCGAGTGGATGCCAAGACTCGTCACCGGCGAGCAGATCGGCGCTTTCGGACTCACCGAGCCGAACCACGGTTCCGACACAGCCAAGGGTCTCGAGACCACGGCTGAACGACGCGGCGACGAGTGGGTACTCAACGGCGCAAAGCGGTGGATCGGCAACGCCGTCTTCGCCGACTTCGTCGTGATCTGGGCGAGAGACCTCGCCGACAATCACGTGAAGGGTTTCATCGTCCGCACCCCGGCCGCCGGGTTCACCGCAACCAAGATCGAACGCAAGCAGTCCATGCGCGCCGTCGAGAACGCCGACATTGTGCTCGACAACGTCATTGTGCCCGAGCACGATCGGCTGCAGAATGTGTCGAGTTTCCGTGAGGTTGCAGAGGTGCTCCGGCAGGCCAGAGCTGGCGTGGGCTGGCAGGCCGT
This sequence comes from Leucobacter sp. G161, assembly GCF_001482305.1. GTDB lineage: Bacteria > Actinomycetota > Actinomycetes > Actinomycetales > Microbacteriaceae > Leucobacter. The sequence continues at coordinate 102,406 of NZ_LOHP01000017.1, read as the reverse complement.
CGGTGTCTCCATCGCTGCTTACGAGGCGGCGCTGGCCTACGCGAAGCAGCGCGAACAATTCGGCAAACCCATCGCCTCATTCCAGCTCGTGCAGCTGAAGCTCTCAGAGAGCCTCGCGAACATCACCGCGTCACTGGCGCTGTGCGTGCGCGCCTCACAGCTCCAGGACGAGGGCTCACAGAGCGACGAGCACGCGGCGATGGTGAAGGCGTTCACCACCGCACGGATGCGCGACACCGTCGCCATGTGCCGCGACATTTGCGGCGGCAACGGGATCCAGCTCGACTACGGGGTCGCACGATACTTCGCCGACGCAGAGACCGTGTACACCTTCGACGGCACCTACGATATGAACTCGCTCGTCGTCGGCCGAGCCATCACCGGCATCGCAGCATTTACCTAACCACACCCAACACTCACTGAGGAGACCCGATGCCAGAGGCATACATCGTTTCAACCGCACGCTCACCGATTGGCCGTGCGCGGAAGGGTTCGCTCGCGTCGCTGCGTGGCGATGACCTCGCAGCCCGCATGGTGCAGGCAGCGCTCGACCAGGTGCCAGGGCTCGACCCCGCCCGCGTGGAAGACCTCATCCTGGGCTGCGGTCAGCCCGCAGGCGAGCAGGGCTTCAACATCGCCCGCATCGTGTCGGTGCTGCTCGGCCTCGATGGCGTCCCCGGTACCACGGTCAACCGGTACTGCTCGTCCTCCCTGCAGAGCACCCGGATGGCCTTCCACGCGATCAAGGCTGGCGAGGGCGACGTGTTCGTCTCCGCTGGTGTCGAGATGGTCAGCCGCTTCACTCAGGGAATGGCAGACGCCACCCCCGGCGTGGAGATCGAGAATCCGCTCTTCGCCGACGCCATGGCGCACTCCCTGTCCCGCGAGGGCGCTGGCGCGCCGAAGTGGACCGACCCGCGCGAATCCGGCGCACTCCCCGACCCGTACATCGCGATGGGCCAAACCGCCGAGAATGTCGCGCAGCTCCACGGGATCACGCGCGACGAGCAGGACGCATTCGCGGCCCGCTCGCAGCAGCGCGCGGAAGCAGCCATCGCTTCCGGATTCTGGGAGCGTGACATTACCCCGGTGACCCTCGCCGACGGGACTGTCGTGGCCGCCGACGACGGCCCGCGCGCTGGCGTCACGGTCGAGTCACTCGCCGGCCTCGACCCGGTATTCCGCCCCGACGGCACCGTCACCGCTGGCAACTGCTGCCCCCTCAACGACGGAGCCGCGGCGCTCGTCGTTGTCTCCGAGCGGGTCGTCAACGAGCTCGGGCTTCAGCCGCTCGCCCGCATCGTGTCGACGGGTGTCAGCGGCCTCTCCCCCGAGATCATGGGCCTCGGTCCGGTCGAGTCCTCGCAGCGTGCGCTCGCGAAGGCCGGTCTCACGATCGACGATATCGATCTCGTCGAGATCAACGAGGCGTTCGCCGCTCAGGTGATCCCCTCCGCACGCGAACTCGGCATCGACGAGGAACGCTTGAACGTCCACGGTGGCGCAATCGCGGTCGGCCACCCGTTTGGCATGACCGGCGCACGCATCACCTCAACACTCATCAACGGGCTCCAGGCAACCGGCGGTCGCTACGGCCTCGAGACCATGTGCGTCGGCGGCGGCCAGGGCATGGCGATGGTGCTCGAGCGTCTGTAACCACGCCCACGATTCTCCGTATCAATCACTCCCGAGAGGACTCAACTTATGACCCGCATTGCAATTGTTACCGGGGCGGCCCGCGGCATCGGTGCAGCCACCGCGATCCGACTGGCGAAAGACGGGCACGCCGTGGCCGTGCTCGACCTCGACGAGGCTGCGTGTGCTGACACCGTGACCGCCATCACCCAGGCAGGCGGCCGCGCGATCGCGGTCGGAGCGAACGTCGCAGACAGCGCGGCCGTCGATGCCGCGGTGGCTCGCGTTGTTGACGAGCTCGGCGCCCCGACCATCCTCGTGAACAACGCGGGGATCATTCGCGACAACATGCTCTTCAAGATGACCGAAGACGACTGGGATTCCGTACTCGGCGTACACCTGCGCGGAGCATTCCTCATGAGCCGCGCGGTGCAGAAGCACCAGGTCGAAGCCAACTGGGGTCGTATCGTGAACCTGTCGAGCACCTCGGCGCTCGGCAACCGCGGCCAGGCCAACTACTCGGCAGCGAAGGCTGGCATGCAGGGCCTCACGAAGACCCTGGCGATCGAGCTCGGCCGCTACGGTGTCACCGCGAACGCAATCGCGCCCGGCTTCATCGTCTCTGACATGACGCGCGCGACCGCGGAGCGCATGGGCCTCTCCTTCGAGGACTTTGTGAAGCACATGGCAGCGGAGGTCCCTGTCGGGAGGGCCGGCACCCCGGACGACATCGCGAACTCAGCAGCGTTCTTCTGCTCCGAGGACGCGAGCTTCGTGTCGGGCCAGGTGCTCTACGTTGCAGGAGGGCCGCGCGCATGACTATCTCAGTAGCCCACCCCAGCGCACTGCCCGAGGCAATCGGCCAGTCGGCCGTCGGCGAATGGCTGCAGGTCGATCAGGAACGCATCCAGGCCTTCGCAGATGCGACAGGCGATCACCAGTGGATCCACCTCGACGCCGAGCGTGCCGCGACTGGCCCCTTCGGCGCGACCATCGCGCACGGCTACCTCACACTCTCACTCATCCCGTTCCTCACGGGCGGCCTGCTGGCCGTTGACAACGCCGCAATGGTCGTCAACTACGGCCTCGACCGGGTTCGCTTCCTGCAGCCGGTGAAGGTCGGTTCGAAGGTGCGGGCACGGATCGAAGTGATCTCGGCGGAGGAGAGCCGCCAGGGCTGGCGCGTCGGCTCCCGCACGACGATCGAGATCGAAGGCGCCGAGCACCCTGCACTCGTGGCGGACACGATCGCGCTGTTCGTCGCCGGATAGCTCACGCCACAACGGGTGCCGCGCTCATCTGCATGAGCGCGGCACCCGTTGTGGTTCCCGAGGCCAGTACTCAGGCGAGACGAGGCACGAAACGCATCGAGTCCACGCGCTCGGCAATGAGCTCGTCGCGTGCCCAGCGCTCCTGCAAGCGGGTCAGCATCTCCGTGAGTCCGTCACGATCGAGGCCCTCAGCAATGAGCAAGTGCACCTCGGTCTCCGGCGCGGTGAGGTCACCCGCGGGATCTCCAGGAAGCAGCGCGAGTGCTTGAAGTGGCCCCTCGCCAGCGGCCGCTGAGAGGAACGCGGCGCGCACGTCCGCGTCAGCCCAGGCGGGGGCGCGGGTCTCCCCCAACGCAACCGATTCCAGCTCGGGCCGGCGCACCCCGAACTGTGTGTCGGGAGATCCTGGATCCACGATGATGAGGTCGGTGCCCTCCTGCGCCGCGGCAACCGCCGCCTGCGGCCCCGGCACCGGGATCGGGCGTGAGCCCGGGTTCCAGGCCTGCATCGCGGCGACCGAGGAAAAGACGGGCATCACGCGCCGGCCATCAGGGCTCGCGACTGTCACGATGGAAAGCTCCTGCGATTTCTCGACGATCCTGCCGTCGGGAGTCTCGCCGAGCTCACCCGCCTCAGCGAGCAGCGGAACGAGTACGCGGCACCGCGAGAGTTCGAGGAGCACGGCCTGTCGCAGCATCGACAGTGACTCAATCGTTGCGGGGTCGGCGCCCTCGGATCGGTAGCTTTCCCCGGCTGCACGCAGCGTGGCGATCGCTTCCCGCAACGCGGGAGGTGTCTCGCCGTCATCATCCGCGAACGCGGTCTCATGGTGGTCAAACGTGCGGCCCGCCCACGGGAACCCCGCCGAGTCGGCGTCGCCACCCGCGACGAGGCTCTCAGGGACACCGGTCGACCTCGGGGTGTCCCCCGTCGACGGAAGCTTCTTGATCGCCATCTCGAGCGCTGTCGCTACCTGCCGGCGACGTCGAGCGCTGCGGGCAGGGTAAATGCGCCGTCGTAGAGCGCCTTACCGATGATCGCGCCTTCGACGCCGTGCGACACCGTTTCACGGAGCGCGGCGATATCGTCGAGACTCGAGATGCCACCCGAGGCGATCACGGGGCGGTCGGTGCGTGTGCAGACCTTCTTCAGCAGCTCAACGTTCGGGCCCGCCATCATCCCGTCCTTGGTGACGTCGGTCACGACGTACCGAGGGCAGCCTGCGTCTTCGAGGCGTTCCAGCACGTCCCAGAGGTTGCCGCCGTCCTCGGTCCACCCGCGCGCTGCGAGGGTCTCACCGCGCACGTCAAGACCCACCGCGATCTGCTCGCCATAGTGGGCGATGACTGCGCGCGTCCATTCGGGGTTCTCGAGCGCCGCGGTGCCAAGGTTGACGCGGGCCGCACCCATTTCGAGTGCGGCTTCGAGGCTCTTGTCGTCGCGGATCCCGCCCGAGAACTCGATCTTCACCCGGTTTCCGGCGCGCGCAATGATCTTGCGCGCGATGCCGACATTCGAGCCGCGACCGAATGCCGCGTCGAGGTCGACGAGGTGGATCCACTCGGCGCCCTGCTCGATCCAGTCCATAGCCGCGTCGACGGGGCTACCGTAGTTGGTCTCGGTGCCGGCGGCACCCTGCGTAAGCCGTACGGCCTTGCCATCGACCATGTCGATGGCGGGCAGCAGCTGCAGTTTCGGGCTCGTGGCGAGCTCGGTCATCGGTTCTCCTTGGTGGTGGGTGTGAGTGAAGCGATCCAATTGCGCAGCAACTGAATTCCCGCCTCCCCCGATTTCTCGGGATGAAACTGTGTCGCGGTGAGCGGCCCGTTCTCGACTGCCGCTACAAACGGTTCGCCATATTCAGACCAGGTGACCTTCGGTGCGAGCGCGGGCGTGCGCCCTTCGAGGGTCCATTCTGTGGCGGCGTTGCTGTGCACGAAGTAGAAGCGTTCGTCTTCGATGCCGTTGAACAGCGCGGACCCCGCAGGCACGTTCACGGTATTCCAGCCCATGTGCGGAAGCACGGGGGCCGCAAGCTCGCGCACCGTTCCCGGCCACTCGCCGAGTCCCTCGGTAGTGACGCCACGCTCAATGCCCTCTTCGAACATCACCTGCAGGCCGACGCAGACGCCGAGCACCGGGCGGCCGCCAGCGAGTCGGCGACCGATGAGCTCGTGTCCCTGGATCGCGCGGAGCTGCGCAATCACTGCGTCGAAGGCACCGACGCCGGGCACGAACAGCCCATCGGCGTCGAGCACCTCGCTCGGATCGCGCGTGAGTGCGACGGCAGCTCCCGCGTGGGCGAGTGCCTTCACCGCCGAGTGAACGTTGCCCGAGCCGTAGTCGAGCACTGCGACGCGAGGAGCATCGCTTCCGCTCACAGTGCTCCCTTAGTGGAGGGAATGCCAGTCACGAGCGGATCCTTAGCCTTCGCGGTGCGGAACGCGCGCGCGAACGCCTTGAATTCTGCCTCGGCGATGTGGTGCGGATCGCGACCCTCAATGAGCTTCAGGTGCACCGACAGGCGAGCGTTGAGCGTCAGCGCCTCGAAGAAGTGCCGCACCATCGACCCGGTGTAGTGGCCACCAATGAGGTGGAACTCGAAGCCCGCGGGCTCACCCGAGTGCACGAGATACGGCCGGCCCGAGATATCTATGACGGCCTGCGCCAGCGCCTCATCAAGGGGCACCATGGCGTCACCGTAGCGCGAGATGCCTCGCTTGTCACCGAGCGCCTCGAGGATGGCCTGGCCGAGCAGGATCCCTGTGTCCTCCACCGTGTGGTGCACATCGATATGAACGTCACCCTCGGCACGGATCGTGAGATCAGTGAGCGAGTGACGTGCGAACGCCGTCAGCATGTGGTCGAAGAAGGGCACCCCTGTTTCGATGTCCGCCTCACCGGTTCCGTCGAGGTTCAGGCTCAGGCGAATGGTGGACTCACTTGTGGCGCGCTCAAGCGTCGCGATGCGTGCAGCTTCGGTCATGCTCTCGATCCTACCGCGCGGTGTCAGTGGCGCGCAGTCGTGCCCGCCGCCGAGCGAACAACCAGACAGCCAGAAGCACTGCTGCTGCGAGACCCAGCACGATCAGGTTCGAGACGCCCGATGTCGCGCGCATCACCCCGGCCTCAAGTTCGGCCTACTTGCTCGCGTCGAGCACCCCGCTGAAGCGTTCGGCACCGTCAGTCACGAGCATGAAGACCCCGACGGCAATGGTGATGAGTCCGCCGATGATGTTTGACCACGCGTTGCGCCACCGACCAATCACGAGTTCGCGCGGGCGCATGAGTGTGCGGATCCCCGGAATCCGGTTCCACAGCAGCGCAAGCAGAAGCAAGGGCAGGGTCATCCCGGCCGCATACAAGAGCATCGTGAGGCCGCCCATGAGCGCATTGCCACCGAACGCAGCCATCGCCAGCACCGCACCAAAGACCGGCCCGGCACAACCGCCGGCAAGCCCATAGACCGCTCCGAGCGCGTACACCGACGCAATCGAGGTCCCCTTCGCGCTCTGCTGCTTCGTGAGCGCGGGCAGCGGAATACCCAGCAGCATCACCAGGCCGAGCACAATGACGAGGACAAGCACGACGGTCATGAGCCCGCTGCGGTTGGCAGCGACCCAAGCGCCGAGCGTGCCAGCGAGAAGGCCGAGCGGCACGAGCGTCGTTGCGAGCCCCAGGAAGAATGCGCCGGTGCGCGAAAACAGGTCGCTCGGACTGTGGAACGCGTAGGCAAAGAACGCCGGAAGCACCATCACCGAGCACGGGCTCAGCAGCGCGAGTGCGCCACCGAGAAAGGCTCCCAGCAGACTGAGATCCATACGCCGCGTTACTGCTCCGCGGCGGCCACTGCCGCGTCGAGCTGCTGGCGGAACGTGTCAACGGGCTGCGCACCAGACATCACCTGGCCGCAACCGGTGGTTGCGAAGAATGGCACGCCCGTCACTCCGATCCGCTGCGCCTCCGCGGTGTCCTCGCGCACGGCGTCCTCGAACTTGCCGCTCTCGACCGCTGCCGTGAACTTCGCGATGTCAGCGACACCAGCGCTCTTCGCAAACTTCGTCAGTGCCGCGAGATCGAACTCGCCATTCGCGTTCTGCGCATCTTCGGGTGCGTGGTACACCTCGTCATAGAACTCGAAGTACTTGCCCTGCTCGCCGGCGGCACGCGATGCTGCTGCGATAAGAATCGAGTTCTCGCCACCCACGAGGGCTGCATCGTGGATCTCGAGCCGTACCTTACCGGTCTCGACGTACTCCTCAATCAGCACCGGAAGGGTATCTCGCGAGAACGAGCCGCAGTACGGGCAGCGGAAGTCAGTCCACTCGTGCAACACGACGGGAGCGTCGATGTCACCGAGTGCACGCGGGTCGTCAGCGTCGAGACGGTCGACCACCGGGCAACTGGCTGCCGTCGCGTCAGTCGTGTCACCTTCGGCGCCAGAGGAGGAGCTTGCGCCGCTGCTGTCAGGCCCTGTCGCTGCGTCCTGCAGGCTCTGCGTTCCCAGCGCTGCGACAAGCAGCAGTGAGACAGCCGCGAGAATCACGGTGGCGAGGCGCATCCGCCGGTATCTGCGTTCGAGAGTCGGGCGGTCGAGAGCTTCTATCGGCTTCGGCATGTATTTGAGCCTAACGGCTTTCCTTGAGGCCTTGGCACAGGAACACTTCGTAGACGAAACTCACGCTTCGACCACGCGCGGCTCGAGCCGACCCGTTACACGCTCCCGGCGGCCCCGAACTCCTCGATCGCCGAAATAACGGTGGAGGTCTCAGACTCGGTGCCCGCGGTGATCCGAACGTGCCCGGCAATACCGAGATCACGCACGAGAATCCCCTGCGCACGCAGCCGCTCAAACACCGCGCCAGGGTCAGCGAAGCCGCCAACCAAAAGAAAATTCGCCCCGGATTCGTGCACGGTGTACCCGCGCTCCGCGAGCGCCACACCGAGCCGGTCTCGCTGCGCGCGAATCTCGCCGACTGTCGCAAGCATGGCCTCCGAGTGCTTCACTGCCGTCACCGCTGCCGCCTGCGTGAGGCCCGACAGGTGGTAGGGCAGCCGGACGAGCCGGAGGGCGTCGACTACGGCGCTGTCCGCAGCAAGGTAGCCCAGTCGCACCCCGGCAAACGCGAACGCCTTGCTCATGGTGCGACTCACGATCAGGCGGTGCCTACCGGGAAGGAGCGAAATCGCTGACTCTGTGGCGGTGTCGAACTCCTTGTAAGCCTCGTCAACGACGAGTATGCCGTCGAATGCGTCGTAGGCGGCAATGACCGTTTCCAGGGACATCGGCGTCCCCGTCGGGTTGTTCGGAGCACAGAGCACCACGATGTCTGGCTGGTGCTCTCGAATTGCCGCGACGGCTAGCTCCGGTGTCACCCGAAAATCGGCGTCCCGTGGCACACCGATCCAACCGGTGTCGGTGCCATCGGCAAGGAGCGGATACATCGAGTAGGTCGGCGTAAAGCTCATGAGCGTGCGCCCTGGCCCGCCGAAGGCCTGGAGGATCTGCTGGAGCACCTCGTTGGATCCGTTGGCTGCCCAGACCTGCTCAGGGGTGAGGCCGTACCCGAGGTACCCGGCGAGCGCTTCACGGAGGCCCATGAACTCGCGATCAGGGTAGCGGTTCACTCCGCGGAGGGCCGCTGCCAACGCTTCCGTGGCTTCGGCGATGAACGCCTCGGGAAGCGGATGCGTGTTCTCGTTGACGTTCAGGCTCACGGGCACTGCCGCTTGCGGAGCCCCGTAGGGGGTCTTGCCGACGAGGTTGTCACGGAGGGGAAGATCGCTCAATTCAGCCACAGCTTCAGTCTACTCAGCACTTCTGTCCCCGGTAGCCACCACTCCCACGAGTGCCCTGGAACCGGACACAGGGCGCGGTCGTGTCCTGCGGGCCGCGAACAGCCAGGCTTAGAGACCCGAAGCCTGGAACGTGAGGTCGTTGCCCTCGAATCGCAGCGGCACGGCGACCGCCTCGCCGGCCCGCAACTCAGACGCCTGCATCTGGTTCAGGCGCTGAATCTCGGCAACCACATCGCGAGGATCAGCTGCGGGCTCGAGGTCTGTGGCGATACTCCAGAGCGAGTCACCCGACTGGGCGACCACGTACGGGAAGCCCTGCACGCCCTCGGCGCCGTTCGCAATCGCGCCTGGAGCCGCGAAGGATGCGGCGAAACCGAGCGCTCCAGCAATCAACACCGTCGCGAGCCCACCGAACACGAGTCGACCCCTGCGCGTCAGACGGAGCTTCACCGGAGCATGCGCCCCAGAGGCGGAAGCGACGCCAGTTTCTCCGCGTGCCGCACCAATGCGGGGGCTGAACTGGGTGACGTTTGCAGTAGCAGTCATGAGGGGTTCCTCTCTCGAGAGTGTTCGAAGCACTTTCGCTTCTTCGAACATCTCTTTCGAATATATCTTCGATAGATCGAAACCGCAAGCGCCGTATTCGAATGAATATCGCCTCTTTTCAAGCGACACTCGAACGAATGTTTGCCTCGCCTCGAACACAGGGGCTAGGGTTTCGAACAATGAGGTCACCCAATCAGGGACCTCCGACATTCACGGCAACTGGCGGATTTCCGCGGAACTTCCAGCCCCCTGCGCCACGAGCACCCCACCGAGAGGACGAGCGATGAGCGAACTGGCCGCAACACCACGGAAGCCGCTGACCGAGAAACAGCAGGCGATCCTTGAGTTCATCGCCCGATCAGTTGAGTCCCGGGGATACCCGCCGAGCATGCGAGAGATTGGCGACGCTGTCGGCCTCTCCTCACTCTCGAGCGTGACACACCAGCTCAGCAGACTGGAACTCGGGGGCTATATTCGCCGCGACCCCAACCGCCCGCGGGCACTCGAGATCCTCGTCGAGCTCGCGGTTACGAGCAGCGCCCTGGCCGACGCTCCCGCGACACAGGCGCAAGAGACCGCCTTCGTGCCGCTCGTCGGCCAGATCGCGGCCGGCGTGCCCATCACCGCCGACCAGCAGGTCGAGGAAATCGTCCCCCTCCCCCGTCAACTCGTGGGAGACGGACAGCTCTTCATGCTCAAGGTTGTCGGCGAGTCCATGATCGATGCCGCCATCTGCGACGGCGACTTCGTGGTTGTCCGCCAGCAGCGCGAGGCCGACAATGGCGACATCGTTGCAGCCATGCTTGACGGCGAGGCAACGGTCAAGGTATTCCGCCGACGCGACGGACACACCTGGCTCCTGCCACGCAACAGTGCGTTCGAGCCGATCCTTGGCGATCACGCAGAGGTGCTCGGCAAGGTCGTGGCCGTCTTCCGCTCGGTATAGCCACACAGCCGCACCCCGACCCCAAGAAGCCCCGCCTCGGACACTTTCCGAGGCGGGGCTTCTTGCCTCTCGCGCCACCATCTTGCCTTCTTGGACTGAGTCCATCTAGTATTGCCGCATGCGCTCCACCGCCGAAGTTCGCACTGTCCTCCCCTCCGCCAATCCACTCCGATCCCCGGCTGCGCCAACGTTCACCGTCCTCGGCTTTGCCCCAGACTTCGTGGACTACCAACGCGGTCTTGAGGCGCAGCAGGACGCGGCAGCGGCTCTCTCCTCCGGGGCCACACGCGGGACAGTCCTCGTCCTCGAACACGACCCTGTGTACACCGCAGGCCGCCGCTCCGAGCCACACGAGTACCCGAATGACGGGACCCCGGTTGTGCCCGTCAACCGCGGCGGCAAGGTGACCTGGCACGGTCCTGGTCAGCTCATCGCTTACCCCGTCATCAGGCTCGCCGACGGCCTGGGCGGGGTGAACCTGGTGCACGCGCTCGAGAAGGCGCTCATCGCCACGATCGCGGACCTAGGCGTTCCCAGCTATCGCATCGAGGGACGCACGGGGGTATGGACCGATCCGCCGCGCGACGCACCCCCGGGAACGCCCCCAGACAAGCTCGCGCAGATCGGCATTCACGTCAGCCGCCGGATCGTCACCCACGGCATCTCGCTGAACTGCAGTAACGACCTCGCACCGTTCGCCAGCTTCGTGCCATGTGGCATCAGCGATGGGGGCGTCACCACGCTCAGCGAGCGCGCCGGGCGGACGATCACCCCCGCCGACGCCGCACCGATACTGCAATACCACCTCGCCCCCGCACTCGAAAGGCTCTCTGCATGACCGTCAAGATTCTCCCGTCGAGCGGCACCCGCCCTGAGCCGGAGGAACGTCGCCTCCTGCGCGTGGAAGCGAAGAACGCTGAAACACCCATCGAGCGCAAGCCCGAGTGGATCAAGACGCGGGCCCGCACCGGCCCCGAGTACCAAGCGGTACAGTCGCTCGTCACGAGTGAGGGGCTCCACACCGTCTGCAAGGAGGCCGGCTGCCCGAACATCTACGAGTGCTGGGAGGATCGCGAAGCGACCTTCCTCATCGGCGGTTCCATCTGCACCCGCCGATGCGACTTCTGCATGATCACCTCAGGCAAGCCGCTCCCCCTCGACCTCGACGAGCCACGCCGCGTTGCGGAGTCCGTGCGCACCATGGGGCTCCGCTATGCCACCATCACCGGCGTGACGCGCGACGACCTCCCCGACACCGGGGCATGGCTCTACGCTGAGACCATCCGGCAGATCCACGCCCTCAACCCGGGTTCCGGGGTCGAGGTCCTCGCCGACGACCTTGGCGGCCGTTCGGAGGACCTCGCGCAGGTCTTTGAGGCCGCGCCCGAGGTCTTCGCGCACAACCTCGAGACCGTGCCGCGCATCTTCAAGCGGATCCGCCCAGGCTTCCGCTACGAACGGTCGCTGGAAGTACTCACCGAGGCCCGCGACGCCGGCATGATCACGAAGTCGAACCTCATCCTCGGCATGGGTGAGACCCGAGCTGAGATCATCGAAACGATGCGGGAGCTGCGCGACGCTGGCTGCGACATCCTCACACTCACCCAGTACCTCCGTCCGTCGAAGCTGCACCACCCGATCGACCGCTGGGTGCGGCCCGAGGAGTTCGTCGAGCTCAAAGCTGAGGCAGACGCGCTCGGGTTCGACGGGGTGCTCGCGGGCCCCCTCGTGCGGTCCTCCTACCGCGCTGGTCGTCTGTGGGCGCACACGATGGCACGCAAGGGTATCGAGGTGCCGGAGCATCTCAGGCACCTGGCTGAGCAGGCCGCGGGAGCAGAGGCTGGTGCGGACTTCCCGCAGGCCGTCGCCGCAGTCTGAGCACCCGCTGCCCGCTGCCCCTCCCTCCACAAGTTCTCCGCCCCTCCCTCCACCAGCGCCGAGAAGACATGCTTTCAGCGAGGTCATGCCTGATCCGCAGCCAAAAAGGCATGACCTCGCTGAAAATACATGACCTGAGCGCTGTGGGGCGGGTGGGGCAGGTGGGGGCAGGTCGGGGGCAGGGGCAGAGCAGCACGCCCGCGCCCACGGGCGCTACCCCAGCAGGTCGAGCTCCCCGAGCACCGCGAGCACCTGCTCGTGCCTGTTGAAGGTGTAGAGGTGGATCGACGGGGCACCGCCCGCGAGGAGCTCCCGCGCGAGCGAGATCGTGTGCTCCACCCCAAGCTCGGGCGCGTATCCGCCCGCTTCCTCCAAGGACCGTTCAAGCAGCACTGGCGCAGGCCGCCCGGCGAGCGAGGCGACCTTCCGCAGCTGCCCGCTCGTCGATACCGGCATGAGCCCGGGCAGCAGCGGCATCCTCAGCCCCGCTGTGCGGGCAGCGTCGGCGAACGACAGGTATTCCTCAGCACGGAAGAACAGCTGGGTGATCGCAAACTGCGCGCCAGCGGCCTCCTTCGCGAGTAACCAGTCAATGTCGGCCGACTGTCCCTGCGACAGCGGGTGCCCGTTCGGGTACGCAGCAACCGCGGTGCGGCCCACGCTCGTGAATGCCGGCCGCTCGGCTCGCGCCTCCGAAATGAGCTCGGTGAGTTCGAGCGCGCTCAGCGACCCCGCAACGAGCGGACTCGCCTCGTCTGAGCCGCGCGGCGGGTCTCCTCGGAGCGCGAGGAAGTCGTGAATCCCCGCGTCGAGGATGCGGTGGATCGTCTCGCGGATCACCTCCCGCGACTCGCCAACGGTCGTGAGGTGCGCGAGCGGGAGGGCGTCCGTGTGGTCGCGGAGGTAGGCGAGCAGGTCGAGCGATGCGTCGCGGTGCGAACCGTTTGCCCCGTAGGTCACGGAGATAAAGTCGGGGCCCGCGGCTGACAGGTGCTGCACCGAGTTCCCGAGGGCGAGCGCCGCCGCCCCCGACCTGGCGGGGAACACCTCGAACGAGAAGCGGGCGCGCGTTGGCGCGCTCCCGGTCAGCAGGGTGGCGTTCACGCGAGCACCTCCGACGCGAGCTGGGTCCCGCGCACGCGGGCCGCGATCTTCGCGAAGGCGACATCGCGCGCGTGGTCTGGGGAGCCGTGCCTGGGTTTCTCGTCAATGAGGTAGGGCGAGAAGCCGCAGTCATCGGTGGATCCGAGCAGCTCCGGCGGCACGAACCGTGCCGCGCGCACGAGCTGGTCGCGCACCTGTTCAGCGGTCTCAAGCTTCGGGTTCGTCGGGTTGGTCACGCCGAGTAGCACGCGCGGAGCTTCCCGGCCCGCCGCGCGCAGCGCAGCGATCTCCCGACCGATGAGCCGGGCGACCCGATCCTGGTCGGGCTCCCCCGCCGCCTGCACGAGGAAGTACCCCGCCTCAATCTGGAACAGTTCGGGCAACAGCTCCGCGTAATCGACGTCGGCGCTGTGCGCGGAATCATTGTCATTGCCCGGACACGTGTGCACGCCGACGGCCTGGCGCTCGGAGTCAGTGAGCTCGCCGAGTACCCGGTTGATGAGGTCGATGAACCCGCCGAGCGCGCGCGGGCCCGCCCAGGGTGCCGGCACGTCGCGCCGCAGCGCAAGCCGCCCCTCGGTGAAGTCGATCGAGACGCGGCTCGCGCCGGCAGCGAACGACCTCCTAATGTCCTCGACGCAGCCCGCGACCACGTCTTCGAGGAACTCCGAGCGCGTGTACCCGCCGAGCCCCTCCGCTGGCACGGTGAGCGACAGCATCGACGGCGAGATCACGGCCTGCTTGAGCGGCAGGGTCGTGTGGGCTCGGGCGAGCGTCACGTCGGACGCCGCCCACGAGCTGAACCGAAACGGTGCCGTGGCAAGCCGGGGCACGACCCGGTGGTGCCCGTCGGCGAACACCGCGAACACGGGCCCCGCCGTCACGTCTCCGCCCGCGAGCGGGTAGCTCGCGAAGCTCTGCCTGCGCTGCTCGCCGTCACTCACGATCGGCGAGCCGGTCTCCGCGAGGCGGTCGAGCGTCGCGCGCACCGCGAGATCCTGCTCGCTCGCGAGCTCCTCCTCGGAGATCGCGCCGATCTCCGCGTCGAGCACCGCACGCTGCAGCCGCCCCGGCCGCGGGAGCGACCCGACCTGCTCGGTGGGCAGCTCGCCCACCGGCCAGGCGAGGCCGCTCCCTGCGACGCCGCTCCCAGCGAGGCCGTTCCCCGCGGTGCCACTCCCCACTGCATCGGCGGACACTATGCGCCCGCGCGAACGGCCTTCGCGGCCAGCACAAGGTTCGTGAGGCTCGCGACAGTCTCGTCGTAGCCGCGCGTCTTCAGCCCGCAGTCGGGGTTCACCCAGAGCTGCTCGCCGGGAATGCGCGCGGCGGCGATGCGGATGAGCTCCGTCTGCTCGTCGACGCCCGGCACGCGGGGCGAGTGAATGTCGTAGACGCCCGGGCCGATGCCGCGCGAGTAGCCGTGATCGCCGAGGGGCGCCACGACGTCCATGCGGCTGCGCGCTGCCTCGATCGACGTCACGTCGGCGTCGAGCCCGTCGACCGCGTCGATGATCTCGCCGAACTCCGAATAACAGAGGTGCGTGTGGATCTGCACCTCGGGCGCGGCCCCACCGGTCGCGAGTCGGAACGATCCGACCGACCAATCGAGGTACTCCGCCTGGCGCTCGCGGTCGAGCGGCAGCAGCTCACGCAGCGCCGGCTCGTCGACCTGCACGATCGTGATGCCCGCGTCAACGAGGTCAGCGATCTCGTCGCGGAGCGCGAGCGCCACCTGCGAGGCGGTCTCGCCCAGCGGCTGGTCGTCGCGCACGAACGACCAGGCGAGGATCGTGACCGGGCCCGTGAGCATGCCCTTCACGGGCCGGTCGGTGAGGGACTGGGCGAACGCCGACCAGCGCACCGTCATCGGCGCGGGGCGCGAGACATCGCCCCAGAGGATCGACGGCCTCGTCGCCCGGCTCCCGTACGACTGCACCCAGCCGTGCTCGGTGACCGCGAAGCCGTCGAGCAGCTCGGCGAAGTACTGCACCATGTCGTTGCGCTCGGCCTCGCCGTGTACGAGCACGTCGAGCCCGATCTCCTCCTGCAGGCGGATCACCCGCTCGATCTCCTCGCGCAGGAAGCCTTCGTACGCTGCCTCATCAATTTCGCCCTTCACGAAGGCCGAGCGCGCCTTCCGGATCTCGCCGGTCTGCGGGAACGAGCCGATCGTCGTCGTTGCCAACTGCGGGATGTTCAGGCCACGCTGCGCGCTGCGGCGATCTGCTTCGGCAGCTCGGTTGCGGTCGGCCTCGCCCGCGGCCGTAGCCCTGTCGCGGATCGCGGGGACGTGGACGCCGGGAGCTTCGTCGCGGTCTGCGAGCACCCGGTCCACCTCGGCGAGCTCGGCCTCGATCGCGGCGGCGCCTTCGCTGAGGCCGCGGGCAAGCAGTGCGACCTGTTCGACCTTCTGGTCGGCAAACGCCAGCCACGACTTCAGCAGCGCGTCGAGCTGCTGCTCGTCGGCAACGTCGTGCGGCACGTGCTGCAGGCTGTTCGAGGTGCCGACAGCGACATCGATGCCCGCCTCGGCGAGCGCACGAAGCGTCGCGAATGCCGCCCGGAGGTCGGTGCGCCAAATGTTGCGGCCGTCGATGACGCCCGCGACGAGCTGGGTGCCGGCGAAGGCCTGCGCGAGGGAGCCGTCGGCAAGGGCAGCCGCGGGGAGCGTGCCGCGCACAAGGTCCGTCTGCACGGCTTCCACCGGGAGCGCGCCGAGCCGCACGAGCGCGCGGGACGCGTCGCCGTATGGGGCGGTGAGCAGGATCCGCGGGCGGGCGGTCCCGGCCGCGGCGGATCCGAGCACGCCGTATGCGCGCTCAACGAGGGCGAGCGTTTCGTCGCGTGAGGTGCGGAGCGAGTCGGACACGAGCGCGGGCTCGTCAAGCTGCACCCAGGTGGCGCCGGCTGCGGCGAGCGCCTCGAGCAGCTCAGCGTAGACCGCGGTGACCTCGTCAAGTCGGTCGATGGGGTCGAAGCCCGCAGGCGCGCCGTCTGCCGCCTTCGCGAGCAGCAGGTAGGTGACGGGGCCGACGAGCACGGGGCGGGATTCGATCCCCTGCGCTGCGGCCTCCGCGACCTGGGTGACGAGCTGCGCTGGGTTCGCGGCGAACGGAGTGCGCTCGTCGATCTCAGGCACGCTGTAGTGGTAGTTCGTGTCGAACCACTTGGTCATCTCGAGCGGCTGATGCTCAGCGTTACCGCGGGCGAGCGTGAAGTACGTATCGAGGTCTGAGCCGCTCGCGTCGAAGCGCTCAGGGATCGCGCCGAGCGCGAGCGTCGCGTCGAGCACCTGGTCGTAGAAGCTGAAGCTCTCGGGAACCGCGCCACCCGCCGCTGGCAGGCCGAGCTCGACGAGGCGTGCGCGGGTGGCGGCGCGCAGCTGGCTCGCGGTCTCGGTGAGCTCGGTCTCGGTGATGCGCCCCGCCCAGAACGACTCGACCGCGCGCTTGAGCTCGCGGCGGCGGCCGATCCGCGGGTAGCCGAGGATCGTGGCGTTGGGAAGTGGTGCAGCGGTCATGGTGGGCCCTCCGTCAGGTGCAGTGCGTTGCGTGAGACGGGCCGTTCAGAGTGCCCGTGTGCAGCAAAAGTACCTGGAAGGCGGGGGCTCGCGTGCCTGAGTTTCGCCCTGTTACCGCGTGCGACGAAGTGTTACACCTCTAGACCGCGACCGTGCGCCTGCGATTACCCGAAGATATGCCCGAACCCTCGGGAACGGGCATACGGTTCGTCGATCACAGAGGAACGGGCGCGATGCGGTGCGGCGGGGTGGGGCAGGGCGCGGTGGGGTGCAGCGCGGGCGCAGTGAGGTGCAGCGCGGGCGCAGTGAGGTGCAGCGGGGTGGGGCAGGGCGCGATGCGGTGGGGCAGGGCGCAGCCCGGGGCCGAGCCACCACTGAGGTGCCCTGCCCCGTGCGCGCTAGACGAGGAAGTCGTCGAGTTTCGAGAACATCTCGGGGGTGACGAGCGCGCGCACGCGCGTGCCCTCCTCGACATAGTCCAACTCAAGAATGCGATTGCGCTCGTGTAGCTCGGCGACGAGGTCTCCCCTGTCGTACGGCACCACAACGGTGACCTCGCGGTCGGGCGTCGGGAGGGCGGCGTCGATCCGAGCCTTGAGCTCCTCGATGCCCTCTCCCGTGCGCGCTGACACGAAGACCCCGTCGGGCGCGAGCCCGTGGAGCAGCATCCGCCGCGAATCGTCGATGAGGTCGGCCTTGTTGAACACCACGACCTCGGGGATCGCCTGCGCGTCAACCTCTGCGATGACCTCGCGCACGGTCGCGAGCTGCGCCTCCGGGTCCGGGTGCGAGCCGTCGACGACGTGGAGAATCACATCTGCGTCGCCCACCTCTTCGAAGGTCGAGCGGAAGGCCTCGACCAGCTGGTGCGGGAGGTTGCGAACGAAGCCGACGGTGTCGACGTACGTGAACGTGCGCCCGTCGGTGGTCTCCGCGTGCCGCACCGCGGTGTCAAGCGTCGCGAACAGCTGGTTCTGGACGAGCTCCTGCGTGCCGGTGAGCCGGTTGAGCAGGCTCGACTTGCCAGCGTTCGTGTAGCCGGCGATCGCAACCGACGGCACCTCGCCACGCTTGCGGTTCGCACGCTTCGCTTCGCGGGCGGGAGCGAACTCAGCGATCTGCTTGCGCAGCCTGGCCATCCGGGTATTGATGCGCCGGCGGTCGAGCTCGATCTTCGTCTCACCGGGGCCGCGCGAGCCCATGCCCGCGCCGGCAGCGCCCACCTGGCCACCCGCCTGACGCGACATCGACTCGCCCCAGCCGCGGAGCCTGGGCAGCAGGTATTCGAGCTGCGCGAGCTCAACCTGCGCCTTGCCCTCACGGCTCTTCGCGTGCTGGCTGAAAATGTCAAGGATCACGGTGGTGCGGTCGATGACCTTCGCGTTCACGACGTCCTCGAGCACACGCCGCTGGCTGGGCCCGAGCTCGTCATCAGCGATCACCGTGTCCGCGCCGAGCGCCTGCACGAGCTCGGCGAGCTCCTGCGCCTTGCCCTTGCCGAGGTAGGTGGCAGGGTCCGGGTTTGCGCGGCGCTGGAGCACACCGTCGAGCACAGTCGCCCCCGCGGTCTCAGCGAGGGCCGCGAGCTCGCGCAGCGAGTTCTCCGCTTCTTCGAGCGCGTCCTGCGCGGATTGCGTACGCGACGACGAGTAGATGCCGATCAGCACGACGTTTTCGAGGCGCAGCTGACGGTACTCAACGTCGGTAACGTCTTCCAGCTCGGTAGAGAGGCCGGCGACGCGAGTCAGTGACGCACGATCCTCGCGATCCATTTGGATCCCGTGATCGTCAGCGTCGAGCTCGTCGTGCGTCGAGCTGCCGAGTGCTTGTGCCTCAGAGAGGTCACGGATGACGGAAGCGCCTACGCCGGAGGCGCGGCGAAGCACCCGCTCAAGCGGGTCATTAGTTGTGTCCGCGGATTCCGTGGCGGTATCAGGCGCGGGTGTTTTCGAGACGGCGGCGTCGCCGGTCACGGTCTCATCAGTCTGGTCTTCAATGAAATCACTCATGTGCTTCCTAAGTGTACGGGCCTGGGACGCTTCGCACACGGATGTTCGCTTCGGGCACGCCCGATACGTTCCTCCCTGAGATACTGGAGCACGTGAACCAGCACTACTTTTCCGAGTCCCCCGCGGGCGACTTCACCCCACGCGAGATCGCAGTCACACTCGCCGGAGGCAGCCACAGCGTACTCACCGCTGGCGGCGTCTTCAGCCCTGAGCACCTCGACCAGGGCACCGCCATCCTGCTCGACGCGCTGGGCGACCTCTCCCAGCTGTCATCAGCGGAAGACACCGGCGCTGGCCCGATCCTCGACATCGGCTCGGGTTGGGGCCCGATCGCGCTCGATGCAGCGCTCGCGCACCCGGGCCGCGAGGTCTGGGCGATCGACGTGAACGAGCGCTCGCGCGAACTCACCGTGCGCAACGCCGAGCGGCTCGCCCTCACGAACGTGCGGGTTGCCGCACCCGAGGACGTACCGACTGACATTGTGTTCGCCGAGATTCGTTCGAACCCACCGATCCGTGTCGGCAAGGAGGTTCTCCACGGCATCCTCGAGACTTGGCTGCCCCGGCTCGCTCCCGGCGCGAGCGCATACCTCGTGGTCGCGAAGCATCTCGGGGCCGACTCGCTGCAGCGGTGGATCGGCGACACATTTCCCGATCTCACTGTTGACCGCGCCGCACGAAAGAAGGGCTTCCACGTGATCCGCGCAGCCCGACGGGACTAACCCGAGCTAGGGCAGCTCAATCTCGCCGCGATAGACGAGCTCGGCTGGGCCTGAGAGAGACACGTGCTCACCTTCCTCTGTCGCGAACATCCGGACCCCGAGGCGACCGCCTGGCACCGTTACGCTCCAGCTATTGGGCATCTGTTCCCCACCCCAGTGGCGGAAGGCCAGCGCCGAAGCGGCCGCGCCTGTGCCGCACGACTGCGTCTCCCCGACTCCGCGCTCGAATACGCGCATCCGAATGTGGGCGACACCGTTCTTGAGGAACGGATCCGCCGGGACGACGAATTCGGCGTTCGCGCCGTCTTCGGGCACGGGTTCAAATGTCGGTGTGCTCTCGAGCTGCAGCCCATCGAGCTCCGTCTCGTCAGCAAGCACCGTCACCACATGCGGGTTACCGACCTCGATCCCGAGTCCAGGACGAGCGACCTCGAGCCCTGTGGCAGCAACGAGCCGCTCCTTGCCCAGGCGCCACCGCCCGAGGTCAACGGTGTAACCGGCGGCGCCAACAAGCACATCGCGGACGCCCGCGCGGGTACCGATGGGCAGCGTGTCATTTCGCTCGGGTGAGACCAGGCCCTCGGAAATGAGGTAGTGCGCGTACACGCGGATGCCATTGCCACACATTTCTGCGGTAGAGCCATCGGCGTTGCGGTAGTCCATGAACCACTCGGCTTCGGGCTCCTCGGCGAGAATTGCAGCTCCCTCGCCGATCGCGTTCGAGCGCACCGCCCGAATCACCCCGTCGGCTCCGACCCCAAAACGGCGATCACACAGGAATCGAACGATGTCGGGGGTGAGGTCGAGCGCGCCGTCGGGGTCAGTGATGAGCACAAAGTCATTGCCTGTGCCGTGTCCCTTGGTGAATGTGATCGTGGTCATGGGCGACTCCTTCGGGTGGGGTACGGCGCGGTGTTCTCTGTTACGGTACAGCACGCCACCCTCGGATTCGCTTGACGTACTACGCCTCACATAGTACGTTGAACGCAGTGAGTTGCGGCGAGCGCACCCACATTTCAATTGCGAAGAGAGAATCACGTGATCGGTGCCGATGCCATACGGGGGTACGTCGACCTCATGGTGCTGTCCCTGCTGCGAAGGCGCCCCTCGTACGCCTACGACCTCGCGCAGCAAATCAGCGCGGTGGCTGGCAACGAGTACGCCATCAAGCAGACCACCCTGTACTCGGCGGTGAAGCGGCTCGAGACTTCGGCGCTGGTCACCTCGTTCCCCGGGGCCTCTGACTCGGGCAAGCCGCGAACCTACTACCAAATTACCGCCCTGGGGCTTTCCCACCTCGCCGAGAAACTCGCCGAGTGGGAAATCACCAAGTCTGTCGTCGACCGCTTTGTCGAAGGAGCATCCTCGTGAACGTCATCATCGCTTACCTCGAAACCATGTTCGGAGCCTACCCGGCCAGTCCGCGCATGAGCGAGGCGCGCGCGGAGCTCCAGGCCATGATGGAGGATGCCTACGCCGCGGCCATCGCCGACGGCCTGTCTGAAAACGAGGCAGTCGGCAAAGTCATCACGGAGTTCGGCAATCTCGACGAGCTCGCCCCCGTGCTCGGGATCTCCCGCGAGATCCACCCGCAGGATCAGGCTACGGGCCAGGTCGCGCCGCCTGCGGCGACGGCCACAGGGCTGCCAGGATCGGCGACGCCAGGCGCGGCCGGCGCCCGACCCTCCGGGTACTCGCAGCCGCCTGCGCAGCCGCTGCCAACTCCGCCGTCCCCGGCGTACCCGCCGCTTCCCCTTGCGGAGGCGAAGGCTTACGCGCAGCTGCGCCAGCAGACCGCCCCGAGGCTCGGCAGCGCGGTCGCACTGTTCGTGTGCGGCCCCGCCCTGCTGGTTGCGCTCACGACGCTCTGGCCGAGCGGCGAGCAGCGCATCGGGAGCTTCGTCGGGATCCTCGCGCTGCTCTTCTGCGTCGCGGTCGGCGTGCTGCTGCTCGTCGGCCGGTCGCAGCAGCTCAAGGCCTTCGCTCGGATTGAGCACGGCCAGTTCAGCGTCTCACCCGAGGTCACAAGCTGGGCCAACGCCCTCTCCCAGCAGTACGCGCGCCGCCGCAACGGGCGCCTGCAGGCCGCGATTGGGCTCTGGATCCTCGCCATCATCCCCGTCATGTCAACGATCGTCCTCCCGAGCGGTTGGAGCGGTGCCGCGGTCGCGATGTCACTCCTCATCGTCGCGGCCGGACTGCTCGTGTTCCTCCCCGCGAACTGGGCTGAGGAGACCGCCGGCGTGCTCACGCAGCGTACAGGCGCGGCGGCGACCGGAGGCTTCGGGGCCGCAGACGGCGATGACGAGCGCAGCGTGGTGGGCGTGATCGCGAGCTTCTACTGGCCGATCGTGACCCTCGGCTACCTCGCGTGGAGCTTCCTTTGGGATGCGTGGGGCGACTCGTGGATCATCTGGCCGATCGCCGGTGTGCTGTTCGGTGTCATCGCGGCCGGGTTCGGCTCGCTGGAGTCGTACCGCAAGGCGCGACGCTAGGGCCTCACAGCGTTCGCCGCGGGAACCCCGCTCTCGCGCGGGCGCAAACGGATTCCCCGGCTGCGCGCCGTCGCAAGATCTGTGATCCACCACACATCTGCCCAATTTCGAGGCAAGCGGCATAGCTTCGGCAGATCACAGGTGTACGGTCACGAAGCGGGCCGGGGAGCTCGCGGGCAGCTCCCGCGCAGCTCGCGGGCAGCCACCTGGCGGCAACTTGGCAGCTCCCGCGCAGCTACCGCGCGGCCGCGACGGCATCGAGCGCGGCAAGATCCCGCCCCGCGGTCTGGTCGATCCACTGCACGCCGGGATACCGTTTGAACCAGCTCACCTGCCTGCGCGCGTAGCGGCGCGTGAGCGCCTGCGTCTCGGCAATGGCTTCGGCCTCGCTCATATCGCCCCGGAGCTCGGCGAGGGCCTGCGCATAGCCGATCGCGCGGCTCGCGGTCTTGCCTTGTTCGAGGCCGTGCGGGATCAGGCCACGAACCTCGTCGAGCATGCCGTCAGCCCACATCCGCTCGACCCTGCGATCGAGGCGCTCCGTGAGCACCTCGCGCTCGCAGGAGATCCCGATGATGCGGGTCGCATCGTGCGACTCCCCCGCACTCCAGTACTCGGGCTCGCTCGGGAGGGTCACCCGCGCGTCGCCGCCGAGCAGCGCGACCTCGAGCGCCCGCACGACGCGCCGCGGGTTACGCCGGTCGACGGCCTCAGCCACGTCTGGCGCGAGTTCACGAAGGCGATTCACGAGGGAGGCTACGCCGCGCGATTCGAGGTCGGCCTCGAGCCCTGCCCGCACCGTGTCGTCGCGCGGCGGAAACTGGAAGTCGAAGATGACGCTTGAGACGTAGAGGCCCGATCCACCGACGAGGATCGCGTCAGCGCCGCCCGCGAGAATCTCTGAGATGCGCTCTCGCGCGGCCGGCTGGTACGCCGCCACGGCCGCTTCTTCCCGCGGGTCGAATGCGTCGAACAGGTGGTGTGGGATCCCCCGACGCTCCCCCACAGGAAGCTTCGCGGTGCCGATGTTCATTCCACGGTAGAGCTGCATGGCGTCGGCGTTCACAATCTCGGGCTGTGCGCCCGTGATCGCCGCGCGGCGCTCGGCAAGGTCGAGCGAGGCCTCGGACTTGCCAGTGCCGGTCGCGCCGACGATCGCCCAGAGCGTCGCCACTATTCGCCGATGCGGAGCGTGGGGAGCCCGAGGTTGACCGCGCGGCCTGCCCCGGTAGCGCCGGCGCTCGCCGGGGCGGGCACGCCGCAGCTCTCGGCCTGGCGGCGATCCCACGCATCCCCCGCGCGCGTGCGGCGCACGGCATACGTCGAGGTGTCGTCGGCCACCACGAAGAACGAGCCAGCACTGGTGATCGTGGCTGTGGCCATGTCGCCGGGCCGAGGCGTCTCGGCCCCCTCCGGAACCGTGAAGTGCACGAGCCGGTTGTCGGGCGCACGGCCCGAGAGCCGGTGCGTCTCGCCGTCTTTGCGCCCCTCGCTCGCGGCGACGAGAATCTCGACGGTGTTGCCGATGAGCGCCTCATTCTCGGCGAGCGACATCCGGTCTTGGAGGGCTGCGAGCCGCTCGAAGCGCTCCTGCACGACCTCCTTGGGGATCTGGTCTTCCATCGTTGCCGCCGGGGTGCCTGGGCGGATCGAGTACTGGAACGTGAATGCGCTCGCGAAGCGTGACTCTTCGACGACCCGCATGGTCTCGGCGAAGTCTTCTTCTGTTTCGCCTGGGAATCCGACGATGATGTCGGTCGTGATCGCGGCGCCAGGGATGCGTGCGCGCACGTCGTCGAGGATCCCGAGGAACTTCTTGGAGCGGTACGAGCGGCGCATCGCCTTGAGGATCGTGTCTGAGCCCGACTGCAGCGGCATGTGCAGGGAGGGCATCACGTTCGGCGTCTCGGCCATCGCCGCGATGACGTCGTCAGTGAAGGCCGCGGGGTGCGGGCTCGTGAAGCGCACCCGCTCCAGGCCCTCGATCTCGCCCATGGCGCGCAGCAGCTTGCCGAACGCCTGCCGGTCGCCGAACTCGACGCCGTAGGTGTTGACGTTTTGCCCGAGCAGCGTGACCTCGATCGCGCCGTCGTCGACGAGTGCCTGCACCTCGGCGAGGATGTCGCCGGGGCGGCGATCCTTTTCCTTGCCCCGCAGCGAGGGCACGATGCAGAAGGTGCAGGTGTTGTTGCACCCGACAGAGATCGACACCCAGCCACTCGACGCAGAGTCGCGCTTGGTCGGGAGCGTCGACGGGAATACTTCGAGCGACTCGAGGATCTCGACCTGCGCCTCCTCGTTGTGGCGGGCGCGCTCAAGCAGCGTCGGCAGTGACCCCATGTTGTGAGTGCCGAAGACGACGTCCACCCAGGGGGCCTTCTCGACGATGTCACCCTGGTCCTTTTGAGCGAGGCAGCCGCCCACGGCGATCTGCATCCCTTCGCGCTCGCGCTTCACCTGGGCGAGCATGCCGAGGTTGCCATAGAGTTTGTTCGCCGCGTTCTCGCGCACCGCACACGTGTTGATCACGTATACGTCTGCTTCGTCGGCACGGTCGGCTGGCACGTAACCCGCCGCCTCAAGCGAGCCCGACATCCGCTCGGAGTCGTGCACGTTCATCTGACAGCCGAGCGTGCGCACCGTATAGCTGCGGGGTGTCCCGTCCGGGCGGATCGCTGCTGGCGACGACTCGATCTTCACTGCTTCGACGGTAGACATACCCACAATTCTACCCGGGGCCGCCCAAGGTCAAGAACGCAGCCAGCCTAGCGAAAGCGGACGGTTCCACGCCCGCTGCCGCTCGGACCGGCACCGTCAAGCGCTTCGCGCGCGGCGCGCGAAGCCCGTTCGCCTGACCAGCCACGCCTCGCAAGAAACCCGAGCAAGCGACGCTCAGCCGTTTGCCGGTCGAGGCCCGCCATGCGCCGGGCCCGGTCGATCGCGGTCTGTTTGAGCAACTCAAACTCAGCCTCGTCGTCAAGCCCCTCAAGCGCCGCCTCGATCGCAGCGTCAGGAAGATAGCGTTCGCGGAGCTTCTGCCGAATCCGCGCTTTACTTTCGCCCTTGGAATCTCGCAGCTTCGCCGCAACGGAGCACGCCAGGTCGGCGTCGTCGAGGTAAAGCGATTCCTGGCACTTCGAGACGGCTGCCTCCGCGTCGAGGTCGGGATGACCCGCCGCGACGAGCGCACGCTGAAGTTCACCGCTCGACTGCGCACGTCGCGCAAGCAACTTCACCGCAGTTTCGTATGCCGTCGGCCCCTCGTCGAGGGTCTCCTCGGGCACGTCTGGGGCGTTCAGGCCGTCAGGACGCTCGAAGGGCGCCGCAACAAGCCGAGGCCAGCTGGCCGGCGGCGCACCCTCGGGCTCCGGGGCGTCATCGTTTCCACTCACGTCGCCCTCGGAGTCCACCGCAACGGGAGCCGGAGCCCACGCAGCGGTGGTCTCCGGATCCGTCTCTGATGCGGGCGGCTGCGCCGGGGCGTTCTGCGGCTCAGGTCTGCGCAGCTTACTTCGGAACTCGATGACCTCAGCAAGGTCTCCGGTTTCCTCCCGAGGCGGCTTCGGCCGCTCCTCGGGGGGCGGCAGGAACCTAACAGCCACGGTTACGCACTCGCTGCGAGTTCGTCGCCCTTCGCAGGCGTGGCGGCCTTTGCTGCAGCAGCTCCCTTCGCGGGAGCCTCTGCCTTCGCAGGCGCCTCTGCTGCCTCCGCTGGGGCCTCCTCAGTTCGCCCATTGACCCCGAGCTTGGTGAGGATCTTCTCTTCGATCTCGAGCGCGGTATCCGGGTTCGCGATGAGGTAGCGGCGAGCGTTCTCCATGCCCTGGCCAAGCTGATCGCCGTCGTAGGTGTACCACGCACCGCTCTTCTTCACGAGCCCCTGCTCGACGCCGTAGTCGATGAGCGAACCCTCGCGGGAAATGCCAACGCCGTAGAGAATGTCGAACTCGGCCTGCTTGAAGGGCGGGGCCATCTTGTTCTTCACGACCTTTACGCGGGTACGGTTACCCACCGCGTCCTGGCCGTCCTTGAGGGTCTGAATGCGGCGAATATCGAGTCGCACCGATGCGTAGAACTTCAGTGCTTTACCGCCGGACGTCGTTTCCGGGCTACCGAAGAACACACCAATCTTCTCGCGCAGCTGGTTAATGAAAATCGCGGTCGTCTTCGTCGAGCTCAGGCTACCCGTGATCTTCCGAAGCGCCTGCGACATGAGGCGCGCCTGGAGGCCAACGTGGCTGTCTCCCATATCGCCATCGATTTCTGCCTTCGGTACGAGCGCCGCGACCGAGTCGATGACCACAAGGTCTACCGAGCCGGAGCGGATGAGCATGTCAGCGATCTCTAGCGCCTGTTCACCGGTGTCGGGCTGCGCAACAAGCAGCGCGTCAATATCAACGCCAAGCTTCTTTGCGTATTCGGGATCAAGCGCGTGCTCCGCGTCAATGAAGGCCGCAATGCCGCCCGCACGCTGCGCGTTGGCGATTGCGTGGAGCGTCAGCGTGGTCTTTCCCGAGGACTCCGGGCCGTAGATTTCCACGATACGTCCGCGAGGGAGCCCTCCAATGCCGAGCGCGACGTCGAGCGCGACCGAACCCGTCGGAATCACCTCGACAGCCTGCCGCTCCTGGCTACCCATGCGCATCACTGCGCCCTTGCCAAACTGGCGATCAATGAGGGCGAGTGCCGACTCGAGTGCCTTCTCGCGGTCCTTTGGTGCTGCCATGATGACTTCCTTCGTATTCGCGCGGATGTTCCGCTGATCTGCCGCCTACCGACTGTCACGGCACCGCTTCTCGGTGCTGACAAGGCTGGGTAGTTCCCTAGCTTCAGACCCTAGACCGGGCCTCCGACATTCACTGCCGGAGACACCGATCTGTGGATCGATCACACCAGTTCACTACCTGTGGACGAAGATAACACTCTTCGAACACATCTTCGAATACAGCGCGACGGCGTGTCGCGCAATGGAGTCAATCTTCTTGCGGATCACTGAGGCCGCGCCCATGGCGGCGGGCCTCAGGTACTTCGAATTCGGCGCAGAGCGCCTCCCAGACATCGCGCGGGGACACTCCCCGCGCGAGCGCCTCATCGGGTGTCGAACCCAGTGTGGCGAGCCAATAGTCGCGCAGCAGAACCCCCGAATGGGCCTCCCCGAACTCCTCGGCTACCGCAGTGCGGAACGCGCGATGCCGCATCGACCGCTAGCGGGAAATAAGCTCGGAACCGTAACCGGAAACGAGATCGACCGGTACCGTGTCGGGAACCCGGCTCGGCATAGGAAGCGAGAGCCCCTCAACGATCGCTAGACGTTCGCTCACCTCACCGAGGATGACCGAGAGCGGGGTGTCCAACGCGTCTGCGACAGCGGCAAGAATCTCGCTCGAGGCTTCCTTCTGCCCGCGCTCGACCTCACTGAGGTATCCGAGCGCGACGCTGGCATCTCCAGCAACCTGTCGGAGCGTACGCCCCTTCTGCAGACGGAAGTCGCGAAGCACATCACCAATTTCTTGACGTACTAGCAGCATGTGCAACCTCCTTGAATCTGCACGACCATCGGGTCGTGCATGTTACTTTACCCGGCGGAAGCCGATTCGGCATCCACCGCCACTTATCGTGACACTGGGAACAACCAAGAGACTACCCGGTCTATTCCCGGAACTTCCTGAACTTGAGCGGAGTGCACTCAGGTCTATCGAAATTCTCAGGCTTTTCCAGGAAATCGCTGTGCTGGTGCCGCTTCCTGCGCCCGGAGCGCTTCGACGACCAGCTCAAGCGCAGCATCGACAGCCCGCTCTCGAATGGCTTGCCGGCCACCCGCAATCACGGGAAGAAGCACGGCTTCCTCCCCCGCTGCCGAGCTCACGCCGATCCACACAGTCCCGGACGGCTGCCCTGTCTGGGCATCCGGCGTTGGCCCGGCGACTCCTGTCGTTGCGATCCCGAGATCCGCGACACGGCGTGAGCCGTCTGCGGCTTCGACCGCACAGGCGTGGCGCACGCCGACAGCCATCTGCCTTGCGACTTCGCCATCGACGGGCCCACGGACGTCCAACACGGCTCGATCCACCCCGAGCAGCGAGGCCTTGAGTGCAGTGTCGTAGGCCACGACGCCGCCAGTGAAGACCGCGGATGCTCCGGGAACGGACACTATCGCCGCGGCGAGCATGCCGCCGGTGAGCGATTCTGCCGCTGCGATGCGCAGCCCGAGCTTTGCCGCACGCTCAACGATCTCCGCGGCCAGCGCGTCACGATCACGCATGTCGGGTGGCTGCTCCCCGCCCACGAACGAACGCGATGATGTAGTCGACGCCGCTCGCGAGCGTGAGCAGGACCGCGATCGTCATCGTGACAATATTCACCCAGGTGAACACCGTGCCTGCGGTCCCGGCAAGCTGTGCGAGCGGAGTGAGCGCGAGCGTGATCGCGACCGCCTGCGCCACCGTTTTCAGCTTGCCCATCCAGTCTGCGGCAACGACCACGTCGCTGACGATCATGAGCCGATGGATCGTGATGCCCACCTCGCGGACGAGCACGAGAATAACGATCCACCAGGGCAGCTCACCCAGGATCGCGAGGCCAACAAATGCCGCGCCAGTGAGTGCCTTATCGGCGATGGGATCGAGCAGCTTTCCGAGGTCGGTAATCAATCCCCGGGAGCGCGCGAGGTAGCCGTCGAGGGCATCGCTCGCGATTGCGACAACAAAGAACGCCGCGGCTCCCCACCGCATCGCGACGCTCTCCCCGGAGGCGAGCAGCAGCCACAGGAAAAACGGTGTCGCAACGATACGGGCAGCAGTGATGATGTTTGGAGCGTTCCAGTTGCTCGGCTTCACGCTGTCAACGGCTTGATTACTCATGCGCCCACTCTACTGCGGCTGACCGCGGGAATACCGGCGCCCGCGGCCGTCGGGCTAGTCACGACCGGTCAGGTGCCACGCGTCTTCCGAGCCCTCGTCGTCGTCACTGTCGCCATAATCGAAGGCTTCGGGTGCCGCTGCCTCTCGCTGCGCAAGCGGATCGTCGTACCGGCTGTCGGCCTCGTAGGAGGATTCGCCAGTGACCTGCCCGATCACCGCGGTTTCCGCTTCGGCAGCGGGTGGTGCGGGCGGAGTCGCGTACGACGGAGCCGCTGCGGGCGGCGCGGCTGCGGCGGGAGGGCCACCGCCCTGAATCCTGTTGAGGACTTCCCCGAGCTGTTCCGGGGCGACGAGCACGTCGCGGGCCTTCGACCCCTCAGACGGGCCGACAATGTCGCGGGACTCCATGAGGTCCATGAGCCGCCCCGCCTTCGCGAAGCCGACGCGCAGCTTCCGCTGCAGCATCGATGTCGATCCGAACTGTGAGGTGACCACGAGCTCAATCGCCGCAACGAGAACCTCAAGATCGTCGCCGATGTCTGCGTCGATCTCTTTCTTCTCGGCAACCTGGGCAACGTCGGGGCGGTACTCAGGAGTCGCCTGCTCCTTCACGTGTTTGACGACACGCGCGATCTCGCTCTCATCAACCCAGGCACCCTGCACGCGGATCGGGCTCGATTCGCCGTTGAGCAGCAGCAAGCCATCGCCCTGCCCGATGAGGCGTTCCGCACCGACCTCGTCGAGGATCACTCGGGAGTCCGTGCCAGATGCCACGGCGAACGCATACCGGCTCGGCACGTTCGACTTAATCACGCCGGTGACGACGTTCACTGACGGGCGCTGCGTCGCGAGCACGAGGTGAATACCCGCCGCGCGCGCGAGCTGGGTGATGCGCTGGATTGAATCCTCCACGTCGCGCGGGGCGACGAGCATGAGATCGGCAAGCTCGTCAACGACGACGAGCAGGTAGGGATAGGGCTTCAGCTGACGCTGGCTCCCCTCAGGCAACACGATCGAACCGTCGCGAACGGCAGCATTGAAGTCATCGATGTGTCGGTAGCCGAACGACGCCAGATCGTCGTAGCGCATGTCCATCTCTTTGACGACCCACTGCAGCGCCTCAGCAGCTTTCTTCGGGGCGGTAATGATGGGGGTGATGAGGTGCGGGACACCCTGATACACCGTGAGTTCGACGCGCTTCGGATCGACCAGCACCATGCGCACCTCGGCCGGGGTCGCCCGCATGAGCAAGCTCGTAATCATCGAGTTGATGAAGCTCGACTTGCCCGAGCCGGTCGCGCCCGCGACAAGCAGGTGGGGCATCTTCGCGAGGTTGGCGAGCACGAACTCACCCTTCACGTCTTTACCGACGCCGATCGTCATCGGATGCGCGTTGCGCTGGGCCTTCGCCGAACGCAGCACGTCTCCCAGTGCAACGTTCTCGCGGTCCTTATTCGGGATCTCGATACCGATGGCGCTCTTGCCAGGGATGGGCGACAGGATGCGCACCTCGTTGGAGGCAACCGCATACGAGAGGTTGCGCGACAGAGCCGTCACCTTCTCGACCTTCACGCCCGGCCCGAGCTCGACTTCGTACTGCGTCACCGTCGGGCCACGCGAGAAACCGGTCACGACTGCGTCGACCTTAAATTCCTCGAACACCCGAGCGACGGCTGCCATGATCTGCTCGTTGGCTTCACTGTGGGTCTTCGGCGGCGGGCCGGCAGAGAGGAGCGCCTGCTCGGGAAGTGCGTAGTCTGCCTGCGCTGCTGGGGCGTGTGGTGGCGCGACCGCGAACTCGCGCTCCTCGATCTCCGGCTCGGGTTCACGCGCAGGCTCGGCGAAACTGTCGAACGAGTCGTCTCCCAGGCCAGACCCTCGCCGTGTACCTGCCGCCGCTTGTTCGACGCCCTCAAGCCCGGAGAACACGTCAGTCGGCAACAGGTCGGTTGTCGGCTCTTCTGCGAGAGCTGACTCGAATGCCCCGACCGGTGCTGCGTCGCTTGGGGCGAGCACCTCGTCGATTGCAGCCGGGTCAGGCAGGTAGTTGGGGTCTTCTTCGCGGCCCGTGGCGTTGCGGCGCCACCAGGGCAGAGCTTCAGCCTTCTCGTCCGAGTGGTCGAACAGCTCGGCCGTCTTATCCGACGCAGTCGCCTTGGGGCTCTCGCTGTCGCGGTCCCGTGGCTCAGGCACCGGCGCCCCGAAGAGGTAGGCATAGCCCTCACGCAGCCGGTGGCCGATGCGACTCGGTGGGGTCTTCGTAATAATGAGCACGGAGAACCCCAGCAGCAGGCTGAGGACGGGCACGGCGACCCAGATGGTTGCCAGGTTGAGCGGGGCACCGATGAGCCAGCCGAGTAGCCCTCCTGCCTCGGCGAGCCCCGGCATGCCGTCTCGCGGCTTGGGAGCGTCGCCCAGCACGTGCGCAAGCCCGGATGCGCTCGCAAGTGCGAGGAAGAGCCCAATTGCAATCCGGCGATTGTCATTCACCGTGGATGGGTTGTTGAAGAGCCAGAGCGCGAAGCCGCCCATGATGATCGGCAGGCCAAACGCGATCCTGCCGAACAGGGCCCCGAATGTCCAGGTGTCGAGCTGCGTGGCGACGCTGTTGCCGATGAGGAACCACTCAATCACCGCACCAACGAGGGCGAGCAGCACCAGCAGCATCGGGAATCCATCGCGCCGCGCCTCAGGCTCGAGCGGCTCCGACCTGAACGCTCTTGCACCAGCGCCAACGGCATGCGACAGGCCTCGCCAGGCGCGCACCACGATGCTCTCGGTCGGCTCCTCAGCCATGATCACTTTCGTCGTCGCCGAAGTGCGGGTCGACCCTTTCGGAGCCGATGCGGGTGTTTGGGCACCCTTCGAACGGGTGCTCTGCGATCCGGTGGATCGACTCGAGCCCCCGCGCGACGAAGCGTTTTTGGCCATGTGAATACGGTACAAGCCGCCGCTGACATTGCCGGGACGACTGGCGGCGCGCCCCAGACTCGGTTGCGGCGGCTTCGCTGCCGCGGCTTAGAAGCCGACGCCTCGGTTCGCCATGAACGGCCGCGGATCCTGCGGGACGCCGCCAACAAGGGTCTCAAAGTGGAGGTGCGGTCCCGTCGAGTTACCCGTGCTGCCGACGAGGCCGATGATCTGGCCTGCGCTCACCGGCTGTCCTAGCCCAACGGAGGGCGTGAACTGCATGTGTCCGTAGAGCGTGGAGACGCCGCCGCCGTGATCGATACGCGCCATGTTGCCATAGCTGAACTCGCCAGCCCATCCGGAGAAGGAGACAGTGCCGCTCGCGGCAGCGTACACGGGGGTACCCTGCCCAATAGCAAGATCGATACCGGTGTGACCGTAGTATCCCCACCATTCGGTCGACACCCAGTATCCGCGCGGGAGGGGGTTCGTCCAGCCTGACGTGGTGACGCCACCGCCGCCGCCACCGGGGTTCCCGCCTCCGGTGTTGCCACCGCCGCCTCCGCCACCGGGGTTGCCGCCGCCGGGATTGCCGCCACCGTTATTGCCGCCACCGTTGTTGGCGTTCGCTGCCGCTTCTTCCTGAGCCTTGCGGATGGCCTCGAGACGCGCAGCTTCTTGACGCTGACGTTCCTGTTCCTCGAGCACCAGGCGCTCCTCGTAGCCCTTGGTCGTCGACGTCGTCTTGTCCTCGAGAGCTGCGAGTTGCTGCACAAGCTGTTTCTGCTGCTTCTCTTGCTCGAGCTGCTCGGAGCGGGCAGCATTTGCGATCTCCGCTGCCTTCTGCTGGTTCTCTTCGGCTTCCTTCGCAAGCTTGTCGCGCTCTTCACGAGCGGAGTCAGCCTGCTCGCTGAGGGTCTGCGCTGAGTTCATCGCGCGCTCGGCATTTTGCCAGATCGTCGTGTTGCGCTCTGTCGCCTTCTCGGTCTGCGCAAGGCGATCGAGAAGTGCGTCAGCAGTGCTGCCATCGGATTCGAGGAACAGACTGAGGTTCCTGTCGACACCGCCGGAACGGTAGATCTGGGAGACCAGAGCTGCAGCCTGCTCGGAAGCCTGTGTGGCCTCGGCCTCACTTGATTTCGCCTGCGTCTCAAGGGCTTCGAGTCGCGCCTGTGCATCACGGAGCTGGCTCGCTGCTTGATCGTACTTCACCGAGGCAGCCTCGGACTCGGCTCGGGTGCGCTCGACTTCCTGCTCCACGCGTACGAGCAGGTCCTTAATCTCCTTGACCTTGCCCGCTGCTGCCGATTCGTTCTGCTTTGCCTTCTCAACGTCCTGCCAGGTCGGCAGATCAGAGACGATGGCAGACGCCGGAGATACGGGGCCCACCCCGATGCCGCTCAGCAGAACAGCGCCAGCGGCGGCAATTCCGAGTGCGAGCCCCGCTCTGCGACGCAGTCGTGACTGTGGCTTACTCGTCATCGTGAGATCTCGCTCCCTTGTACGTGGGTGCTGCCGCTGTGTGAGGCAAACAGCTATCGTCGGTAACTTACCAGTTGAGCTTCAAGGTTTCTAGGAGCGCCTCTCAGAAAACTGCCGGGTGTTGGTTAGCGTCTCAGGACGCGCCGCAGGATCGCCTGTGCCTCCGGCACCCGCAGCACCATGAGCATCGTGAGGTAGACAACCCCCATCACCGCGGAGATTGCCAGCGCAAATACCACGGCAAGCATCAGGCCGTAGTCGGGCGCCAACCCGGTTGCAAGGCCGAACAACAGCATGCCGACAATAAGCGTCGGCACCGCGGCGATCGCATAGCGCCCCATACTCCCTGCAAGATCACGTCCACCGATGCTCCCAAGCCGTCGGCGCAGGAGCCACAGCGCGAGCAGTGCCTGCCCGATCGTCGAAGCCGTCCAGATCGCTGCATAGGTCACGCCGATGTGCGCGGCGTCGACGAAGTTCACCGCAATCAACAGCCCGACAATGAGCGCGATGAGCTGCGCCGTAATGAAGGCGAAGGGTGTGCGTGCATCAGACAGCGCGAAGAACGCGCGCTGCGTGGTGAACATGAGGCTGTAGGCGGCAAGGCCGATCGAGTACACACGCATCACGAGCGCCATAGCTTCGATGCCCTCTGCGGTTCCTGTCGGCCACAGCACACGGGTGACAAACGGTGCCGCCATGAACATCAGTGTCGCAGCAAACAGCATGAGCATGGTGACCTGTTTCGCGGCCGCCCGGTAGGCCTCGCGGAACTCGGGGATGTTTCCGGTCTGGCCGAGTTCGGACATCCTCGTGAAGTAAGCCGTGACGAGCGACACCGCAATCACCGAGTGCGGCAGCATGAACACCAACCAGATGTTCTGCAGCGCGGCTGTCGCCGGCCCCTCCCCTGACGCCATATTCATAATGGGCGTCGCGACGAGACCACCGATGGTCATGAGCGTCGCGGTCAGCAGCGCCCAAAACGCGGTCCGGCCGGTCTGTCTGAGCCCAACGCCGCGCCACTTGAAGTCGGGGCGGAACGAGAGCCCGGCCTTACGCCAGGGCACGATGAGGATGAGCGCTTGCGCCGCGATGCCGAGCGTCGCGCTCCCCCCAAGGATCCCGATGGACAGCGGAGTCCAATGCTCAATGGGCGGGTTATTGCTTGTGCCGAACAGCACGATGTACACGATGATGCCGCCGATTGCTACGACGTTTGCGATCGCTGGCGCCCATGTGAACGGCCCGAAGACATTCTTCGCGTTGAGAGCTTCGCCCAGTACCGTGTACCAGCCATAAAACATGATCTGTGGGATGCACCAGTAGGCGAAGGCGATCGCGAGAACCCGCTGCGGTTCGGGCCATCCCGGCGTGAGCAGCTGCAGAATCAACGGCGCACCGAGCATCGCGAGCGCCGTGACCGCGAACAGCGCGACCGACACCAGCGTGAGCACTTTGTTGAGGTATGCCTTGCCGCCGTCTGCATGCTGCACAGACTTGACGATCTGCGGCACGAGAATCGCGTTGAGCATGCCGCCGGCAAGCAGCATATACAGCGTGTTCGGCAGGATGTTGCCGTTCGCAAACGCATCCGCCGAGCGGGACAACTGCCCGATAGCGACACCCAGCAGCGCGGTCTTCACAAATCCGAGGATGCGCGAAACCATCGTGCCCGAGGCCATGATCGCGCTCGCGCGCTGCAGGGCTGAGGCCATTAGTAGAACACGTCCTTGCGGGTCGCGAGCGTGTAGCGCCGCGCGACGCGGTCACCCAGCGTGCGCCAGATCTTCGCTTTGCCTGGCTTGAGCGCAAGGTCGAGTGTGCCGACAAAGTCAGTCACGTCTTTTGAGAGCCGGAGCTTGTATTGGCCGACCCCGTAGAGCCGGTGTTCTTTGTCATCGAGGCGGTCGCTCGGCGGCGTCCCGATGAGGTCGTGCCGGGTCGCGCCCTGCTCTTTGCCCCAGCGAATGAGTTCGAGTTGCATCCGGTACATTGCCCCGGTCGGAAGCTTCGCCTTCGCGGAGGCGCCGTCCTTGTAGCCGCTCGTCTGGCCGAGCGCGGTCGCGAACATCCCGGCCACGGGAACGTCTCCGTCGTAGCCGATCACGAGCTGCCCGCGCCCAGCGGCCTGGAATCCCTGCCAGAAGTCACGGAAGTACTCGTACGGGCGCAGTTCGAACTTGTCTTCGGCAGTGCCGGAGAGCAAGTCAAACATGATCCGGCAGTTCGCCTCGTTCGCCTCGACGCGACGCACGTCGAATCCCTCGCGGTCGGCCTTGCGAATTTTCGTGCGCGTACTCGCCGAGAAGCCCGCCATAATGGCGTCTTCATCACCCGAGATGTCGAGGATGATCGTGGAGACATGCGGCAGCACATGCGGGGCTGGATCGTAGCCGGCTGCTCGCAGCGTGTCGAATGTCTCGTCACTCGCGAGGAGCCGGGGCTCAACCTTCAATAGGAACACGCCCTCAGCGCGCGCGAAATCTGCGAGTCGCTGCCCACGCGCCACGAATTCGGTTGTGCTTATCGAAGCACCACTTGCGTCAGTTGACGCGTCGGGGCCGCCAGGTACGTACCAGAACCGGCCGAGCAGCGGGATTCGCTTTTCAAGCACGAGCGTTGCGGGAAAATTCTCCCCGCAGATGTACCGCGGCGTGTAGCGCTGGTGGCGCTTGACCTCGCCGTACTCGCGACTCTGCCAGATTTCACCGCCGCCGGGAGCGAGCTCAACGAGCTCGTCCCAGCGTGCGATTTCATCCGCGGAAGCGAAGCGGAGTTGATCCACCGCTATACCACCACCACGACAGGAACGATCATCGCCTTGCGGCGCAGCTTCGTGCCGACCCAGCGGCCAACGGTGCGACGGACAACCTGCTGGAGCGCGTGCGAGTCGGTGACGCCCTCCTTCATGGCCTTCTCGATCGCGTCGGCGACCTGCGGCTTAATCTTGTCGAAGACATGATCGGCCTCGGCGACGCCCTTCGCGTGGATCTCGGGGCCTGACACGATCTGGCCGAGCGTGGTCTCCACGACGGTGATGACCGAGATGAAGCCCTCTTCAGCGAGCGTACGACGGTCACGAAGATCGTCGTCCGTGACCTTGCCGACGCTCTTACCGTCAACGTAGATAAAGTCGATCTTCAGCTGGCCGACCTCGCGAGCGACGCCATCACTGAGATCCACAACGGTGCCGTTCTCGGCGATAATTGTGCGGTTCTGCGGTACACCGGTCTCGATCGCAACGCCTGCGTTCGCGATGAGGTGGCGGTACTCGCCGTGGATCGGCATAACGTTCTTCGGGCGCACGATGTTGTAGCAGTACATGAGCTCACCCGCCGAAGCGTGGCCCGAGACGTGCACGTTCGCGTTGCCCTTGTGCACGACGTTTGCGCCGAGCTTCATGAGGCCGTTGATGATGCGGAAGACCGAGTTCTCGTTGCCGGGAATCAGGCTCGACGCGAGGATGACGGTGTCGCCCTCCCCCACCTCGACCTGGTGCTCCTTGTTCACCATGCGGCTGAGCACGGCCATCGGCTCGCCCTGCGATCCCGTCGACATGTAGACGATGCGGTGGTCGGGAATGTCGGCGCTCTTCTTCAGATCGACGAGCACGCCTTCCGGCACGTTGAGGAATCCGAGATCAGAGGCGATCTTCATGTTCCGCACCATCGAGCGGCCGAGCAGCACGACGCGGCGGCCGTTCTTCGAGGCAGCATCGAGCACCTGCTGGACACGGTGCACGTGGCTCGAGAAGCTCGCGACCACGACCTTGCCGGTCGACTTCTCAATGACGCGTTCGAGCACGGGCCCGATGTCCTTCTCGAGTGCGGTGAAGCCGGGGACCTCAGCGTTCGTCGAGTCGGTCATGAAGAGGTCAACGCCCTCTTCACCGAGCCGCGCAAATGCGCGCAGGTCAGTGATGCGGCCGTCAAGCGGCAGCTGATCCATCTTGAAGTCGCCCGTACCGATCACCATGCCTGCGTCGGTGCGGATCGCAACCGCGAGCGCATCGGGAATCGAGTGGTTCACCGCGATGAACTCAAGATCGAACGGCCCGAACTTCACCCGGTCGTCCTCGGCGACAAGGTGCGTCTTCGGCTTGATCCGGTGTTCCTTGAGCTTGGCCTCGATGAACGCGAGCGTCAGCTTCGAGCCAACGAGGGGAATGT
Organism: Leucobacter sp. G161; assembly: GCF_001482305.1. GTDB lineage: Bacteria > Actinomycetota > Actinomycetes > Actinomycetales > Microbacteriaceae > Leucobacter. Next base: position 65,054 of record NZ_LOHP01000017.1, on the reverse strand, counting down.
CCTCGCGGCGCTTCAGCAGGTAAGGAACGCCACCAATGTGATCCTCGTGGCCGTGCGTGAGCACGACCGCGACGATGTCCTGGAGCCGATCCTCAATCAGCGTGATGTCGGGAAGAATGAGATCGACACCCGGCTGGTGCTCCTCCGGGAAAAGCACACCACAATCAACCACAAGCAACTTGCCGTCGATTTCGTAGACGGTCATGTTGCGGCCGACCTCTCCGAGGCCGCCGAGTGGCGTAATGCGAAGCGTGCCCTTTTTGAGCTTGGGCGGAGCGTAAGGGGGGTTGGGCACTGGGCCTCCTGTTATTAGCGGGTGGTGCCTGCAATCTTGGGCAGGGCACCGCCGGCAGCCGCATTGCGGTCCGGCCTGAAGTTTGAAAGGTCGACGCCTGGCAGGTCGCGAACGAGCGCGAGGTCGTCTTCAATGAGCGCGGCCTCCCACTCTTCGGGCCCGACAAGCGGGAGCCGAACGCGGGGGCTCGAGATACGGCCGAGGCCGTGCAGGATGTACTTTACCGCCACAGTACCGGGAACGTGCGTCATGGCCGCGCGCACGAGCGGTTCGAGCTGCTGGTGTGCGGCGCGTGCGGTCTGCAGGTCGCCGGCGTTCACCGCGTCGATCATCGCGCGGTACGGGGCCGCCGCGATGTTCGCGGTCACGCCGATGAGGCCGGTTGCGCCAATCGACAGGTGCGGCAGCACGTTCGGGTCGTCGCCCGAGAAGTACATGAGGTCGGTCTGGTTGAGCACGCGGCTCACCTCGCTGAAGTCGCCCTTGGCGTCTTTCACGGCGAGAATGTTCGGGTGCTTCGCGAGGCGGAGGATCGTCTCGTATTTGATCGGCACTCCGGCGCGGCCGGGAATGTCGTACAGGATCACCGGGAGATCGGTCGCGTCAGCAACCATACGGAAGTGCGTGAGCAGGCCCGCCTGGGTCGGCTTGTTGTAGTACGGCGTGACGATCATGACACCGTCTGCGCCGGCCTTCTCGCTGGCCTTGTACATCTCGATGGCGTGCGCGGTCTCGTTGGAGCCGCCGCCCGTGATGATCTTTGCGCGGCCGCTACTGACAGACTTGGCGACCTCGACAAGTTTGAGCTTTTCAGGGTCAGTGAGGGTCGACGTCTCGCCAGTGGTGCCAGTGACGACGATGCCGTCGGCCCCACTCACGATGCAGTCTTCGATGTGCTGTTCGGTCGCAGCCCAATCAACCTCACCCTCGGAATCGAAGGGGGTGATGAGAGCGACGAGCACCTGCCCGAAAGGATTCTCTACGTTTGCCACCTCTCTAGGCTACCGGATCAGTCGCCCCCGCGAGGCCAGCGCGTCGAAAAGTGTCAGCTACGGGGTCGCTCGTCGGTGATACCGTTCGAACCGATACCCGAGCCCGCTGGCCGCCACGAGCGGCTCACCCGGGTCGACGAGCACCCACTCAGGGCCGATCTCCGGCGCGAAAGTGTCGGCGTCGGCGACATCCATGTCAATGCGTGTGACCAGGAGGTCCGAAGCGTAGGGCATCGCCGTGCGGTACAGCTCACCGCCACCCATAATCCAGGCGTCGACACCGTCGAGCGTCTCGAGTGCTGCATCGAGCGAGAGGGCGGTCGTCGCGCCGGCGGCCGCGTACTCCGGGTCTCGCGTTACGACGACGTTTGCACGCCCCGGCAGTGGCCGGAACCGTTCGGGAAGCGATTCCCAGGTGCGACGCCCCATGATGACGGGTGCGCCGAGCGTCGACCGCTTAAAGTGCGCGAGGTCCTCCGGCAGGTGCCACGGCATGTCGCCGTTTCGACCGATCGCTCCCCCGCGGGCCTCCGCCCAGATCATCCCGAGCACCATTACACCGCCACTGGCGCTTTGATACCGGGGTGGTGTTCGTAGCCCACGACCTCGAAGTCTTCGTACTCGTAGTCGAAAATCGACTCGCGATCCGCCAGCTCCAGCGTCGGGTACGGGAACGGTTCACGACTCAGCTGCGTGGTGACCTGTTCAACATGGTTGTCGTAGATGTGACAGTCTCCCCCCGTCCACACGAACTCCCCGGGCTCAAGGCCGGTCTGCTTCGCGATCATTTGGGTCAGGAGCGCGTACGACGCAATGTTAAACGGGACACCGAGGAACAGGTCGGCCGAACGCTGGTACAGCTGGCAGGACAGCTTGCCGTCTGCGACGTAGAACTGGAAGAAGGCGTGACAGGGCGCAAGCGCCATGTTCGGGATGTCAGCGACATTCCAAGCTGACACGATAAGCCGACGTGAGTCAGGGTTCGTCTTGATCTGCTCGATGACGTCGGTGATCTGATCGATGTGTCCGCCCTCAGGCGTCGGCCAGGAGCGCCACTGAACGCCGTAGACGGGACCGAGGTCGCCCTGCTCGTCAGCCCACTCGTCCCAGATTGTGACCCCGTTGTCCCGAAGGTACGCAACGTTGCTTTCACCCCGGAGGAACCAGAGCAGCTCAATCGCGATGGATTTGAAGTGCACGCGCTTCGTCGTGATGAGCGGGAAAGACTCCGCAAGGTCGAACCGGAGCTGCTTGCCAAACAGGCTTCTCGTACCGGTTCCCGTGCGATCTGACTTTGGTGTTCCGTGCTCAAGAACCTCTCGAAGCAGGTCCTCATAGGGGGTGGGGATCGCCGATGCTGTCATGCGTTCATCGTACCGCCAGTGCGGCGCAGCCACGCAGCCGCTTCGCTGACAGCGAGGCCCCCAACACGCTGACTGGGCCCCGCGAGCGTATGCTCGCGGGGCCCAGTCAGCGTGTTGGCCCGGTGCCGGGCGGCAGCACGTTAGCCCTTGAGCCCGTCGTCAAACAGTTCGAGTGCGGACGTGTCGTTCGTAGCGTCGGTGGTGCTCAGCACCTGCCCCTTGAAGAAGCGCGGCGAGAATCGCGACTGGATGAGCATCAGCACCACGCCGAGCCCCAGCATAACGATACCGATGAGACCGACCAGACCGATCCCGGCAATGTTGCTTCCTGAGCCAGCCGCGGGGTCGAGGCTGTCGATCGTCGTCTGCACGAAGACGACAAGCAAAAGCACTCCGCCGAGGCCTGGCAGAATGACCTTGGAGATCAGCGAACCGACTCCTTCTCGCGGCGCCTGCTTGCGGAAGTACCAGGTGCTCGCGAGTGCGGTGATCCCGTAGTAGAAGCACACCATCATGCCGAGCGCGGTGATGGTGTCCCAGAGCACGTCCTCGCTGATGAAGCGCATAATCGCGTAGAACACCGATGCAACAATCGACGAGAGGAACAGCGCGACGTACGGCGACTTGTGCTTCGGGTGGATCTTCTTGATCGATGCCGGGATCGCCCCGTAGTGTGACATGGCCAGCAGCGTACGGGCCGGCGAGATCGCGGTCGAGTTAATGGATGCCATCGCGGACACCAGGATCGCGAACGACAGGAAGATCGCGAACGGCCCCATGACCGGGTGCGCGAGTGCTGCGAACACGTTTTCAGCGATATCGGAGTTGCCGAGTCCGGTAGGTCCATCGCCGATGCCTGCGTACGCGACGGTAGCTGCGGCGGTGCCGACATACATGACCACGAGGAACAGCACGAGGATCATTGCGGCCTTGCTCTCGGTGGAGACGCGGCCCTTCGACTTCTTCGTTTCCTCGCCCATGGTGAGCACGGTGTCCCAGCCCCAGTAGACGAAGATCGAGACTGCGATGCCTGCGGCGAACGCGCTGAAGCTCGATACCTCGAGCGGGTTGAACCACGACAGCTCGGGCATCTTGCCCTCGGTGTTGGCCGGGTCAGCTGCGCCAACGAACATGGCGATGGCAAACCAGAGCATGACTGCGACCTGGAAAAAGACGGTGATGTACTGGAAGATCTTCGTCGACGTCATACCGCGGTATGAAATGAACGTCGCGATCGCCATGAAGCCCAGGCACACGAGGATGTTGATGAACTTGTTGTCAGACAACAGTGCGATCTCGGGGTTGTCAGCGAGGATCGCAATCGATTGGAAGAGGAACTCCACGGCAATACCGGCGAGGTTCGACAACACCAGCACGGTCGCGGCGATGAGGCCCCATCCCGCCATCCAGCCCACCCACGGGCCGAAGGCGCGGGTTGCCCACGTGAACGAGGTGCCCGAGTCGGGCATGGCAGCGTTCAGCGCACGATAGCCGATCGCGACGAGCAGCATCGGCAGGAAGCCCATGAGGAAGATCGCGGGGGTCTGGTAGCCGACCTCGCTGGCGGCGGGACCGATAGCCGAGGTGAGCGTGTACGCGGGAGCACAGACAGACAGGCCAATGACAAGCGCTCCCATCACTCCGACGGTGCCGGACTCGAGGCCCTTCTTACTGATTCCGGATACGGAATCCAGCGTTCGGGTTGCCGGATCGGCGTCGCCGAGGTCGTATTTAATCATCGCGTTGTATCGTCCTCCATCGGATGTCAGCGGTCCAAACCTTCGTGGGGCGGCCACCGTGTTCTGCGGAAGATTGTAATCCGAGACGAACGATATGCCCTAATTACTCATCGAATAAACACGAAATTAGTTGCGCTTCAGTGAAATTGCTTGCCGAATCGCACTTCTTGCTCGTTTTCGATCGCCTGCGGCGTCGTAGACGAGCCCCAAGCGCATGAATGCCTGCCAGCTCCCTGAGTCACTCTCGGCGGCGGCCTTGTAGCGCGGGAACACCGCATCGGCCTGCTCCCTGAGGACGCTCCGATCCGGGATCTCACTCGAGACCAGCTCTTCAGGGTGCAGGCCAGCCTCACCGAGCTCGTCGACCAGCTGGGTGGATCGGAACCCGAACACGATTTCACGCACGAGCGCCCACACTCCGAGCAACGGCAGAATGATGAGCGCAACACCCATCGCGATCGCGATGGGTTCGGTCGAGCTGAGCAGCGCGACTGCGCGCACCCCGGCAAACAGGAAGTACAGCACGAGCAGCAAGCTCATGAAGGCAACCCCGATGATCGCCCTGACGCGCGCGCTCACGCGAGTGTCCCGACGCCCAGCACGCGGTCGAGACCCACGGTGAGGCCACTCGCAGTCCGAAGCGCGTCGAGGCCCGCCCGGATACCCGCAACGTACGCCTCGTTCGAGTACGTGTCGTGATGAATGCTCAGCATCTCCCCCGGCCCGCCAAAGCGCACCTCCTGCAGCGCGACAGTTCCGCTGAGTCGCAGACTGTGTACGGGGATCCCGGCAATGAGCTCGCCGCGCGCCGGCTGCTCTGCGAAGGGCGAGGCGACGGGCGCTGCTCCAGCAGCCTCGCGAGCAGCGGCAACGAGTTCCGCTGTGCGGACGGCTGTGCCCGAGGGCGAGTCGACCTTCGCGGGATGGTGCGTCTCGACCACCTCGATCGAGGAAAAGTAAGGCGCCGCTATCTGGGCAAGGGCGGTGCCGAGCACCGACCCGAGTGAGAAGTTTGGTACGACGATGACTGCGGAACCCGCGACCGAGTCGACAGTCTGCTGGAGGCCGGCAAGCCGATCCGCCGACCAGCCGCTCGTGCCGACGAGGACCCGCTGCCCGCGACGAATCGCGCGCTCAACGATGGCTGGTGACGCGTCCGGCGTGGTCACGTCGACAAGGATGTCGGCGTCAGCGCCATCCTCCGGCTGGCTGCGACTGGTCAGCCTTGCCGCAAGCGTAAAGCCGTCGTATTCCTCGATCACCTCGCATATCAGCGCCCCGAGTCGCCCTGTCGAACCGGCTACCGCCACGCGTATGCTGCTTGCACTCATGTTCCGAGTCTACCGACGCTGTCTGCGGTAGCCTCGAAGGTATGACTGCTGCCCAGCGCCCCAAGGCGACGCTCCGCACTCTCGACGAGATCAAGACGTATCTCGCGGAGTCTCCGCAACCGATCTTCTACCTCAGCCGTAGCGCGACAAACCTCCTTGGGGTTGATCGCGCGGTGGCCGGATTCCGGTACATCACGCTGAGCGATAGCTGGGATGGATCGAACCCCAAGTGCTTTTCCCCGAGCGACGTGCCGCGGCTCGAACCGCGGGGCAACGTGAACGTCGTGAACTGGCTGCTGAAGAACGAGCAGGTGCAGGCACACATCCGCAAGCACACCCCCGCTGGCTACACTCCGCAGATCGCGATCGCGATGTTCGATGCAGAATCCGAGCGGCTCTGCGCCGAACTCGGCTACGAGCTCATCATGCCCTCGCTCAAGCTCCGCCAGCACCTCGATTCAAAGATCGTCACGACGCAGCTCGGCAACGAGGCCGGCACGTTCAGCGTGCCGAACATCCTCACCACGGTGACCGGATGGGACGACCTTCGTGCACAGGCAGAAGCTGAGGGGCTCGGCGAGAACCTCGTCATCCAGCTGCCGTATGGCGACTCGGGCCGCACCACATACTTCGTGTCCTCGCGCGCTGACTTCGACAGGATCGCCAGCGAGATTTCGGGAACCGGATCAGCCGCTCCGACCATCAAGGTGATGCGCTACATCAACCATCAGCCACTGGCAACCGAGGCGATTATCACTAGCGCTGGAACGGTCGTCGGGCCAGTGCTCCGTGAGATCACGGGGCATCCCGAGCTCACGCGCTACAAGGGCGGCTGGGCCGGCAGCGAGATGTACCCCTCGCTCGTCAGCGATGAGACAAGGGCCCTCGTCTCGAGCGTCGTACAGCGCTTCTGTGACCGCCTGGGGCAGGAGGGTTACCGCGGCATTCTTGAGGTCAGCACGCTCCTCGACACGGACACCGGCGAGGTCTACCTCGGCGAACTGAACCCCCGCATCAGCGGATCCTCGTCGCACTCGAACCTGCAAGGACTCTCGACCGCGCCGGGATCACCCGAGACGCATCCAGCGCTTCCGCTGTTCGCGTTCCACGTACTCGAGTACTCGGGGGCGGATTTCACGCTCGACCTCGACGCCATTCATGCGGAGAGCAGCGCGGCAGTCGCTGGCCAGACATGGAGCACACTCGTTATTCAGCACCAGCGCCCCGTCACCGAGCGCACCACGATTGCGCCGCGCACGGGCCGCTATCGGATCGGCGCGGGCGGCTCGCTCGAGTTCCTCTCGCCAGACATCGACTGGCAGGAGATCACCGAACCCGACGAGGCGTTCTGGTTCCGCAGCAGCGGACCCGGCGAGATCGTGTCGACGGGAGTCGATATCGGCATGCTGATTACTCGTCGCCGCTCGCAGGAGGAGCACTACGCGCTCACCGAGGGAACGAAACAGCTCATCCCGTCGATCCTTGGCAAGTACTCGGGCAAGCGGGTACCGACGATCCAGCGGTATTGGCGGGCAGGCCTCCGCCGGCTCCGCGGCGAATAGGCTGGCACCGATGCGGTGAGGGATCCTCACACCTGCGGCGTAGCGGCGAGCCTTCGGGCTCGCCGCTACGCCGCAGCCGGTTACAGGCTCGTCTTCGCAGTGTCCCCGACCGCGACGATCGTGAGCGGCGCTTCAGCGAAGTGGCTCGCCACTGACTTGATCTCGTCTGCGGTGACCGCTGCGAACCGTTCAAGCGAGGTATCGAGATCGTAGAGCTCCCCCGCGCCCAGCTCAGCGCGCGCCAGCCGGCCCATGCGGGTCTCGGTGTCTTCGAGCGCGAGCGCGGATGAACCTGCGATCTGGCCGAGCGAGCGCTCGAATTCCTCCTCGGTGATGCCCTCGGCAGCGATTCTCGCCAGCTCCTGGCGGCTGAGGTCGATGACCTGTGCGGTCTTCTCAGGGGCGCTGCCGGCATAAATACCGAACAGACCAGCGTCAGAGTAGCTGGCCCCAAATGAGTACGTCGTGTAGGCGAGGCCGCGCTTCTCGCGGATCTCCTGGAAGAGACGGCTCGACATCCCTCCCCCGAGCACCGAGTTCATCATCCCGAAGGCAAAGCGGCGGGGATCCCCTGCCACAAAGCCAGGAGCACCCATGAGTAGATTGATCTGTTCGCTCGGGCGCTCGACCTTTACGGTCTTCGCCTCGCCCGCAAACGCCGTCTGTGCCGCCTGGGGCGCCCGCTCGCGCCGCACCGGGGTCCGGGCCTCGTCGGTGTGCCAACGCGCTTCGTGCGACGCGTTGAGCGCTGCGAGCACGAGCTCGACGAGCCGGTCGTGATCCACCGCTCCCGCGGCGGTCACGACGAGCGTGGAGGGATCGTACCGGGCGCGGTAGTGATGATCCACGGCGTCACGGTTCGCAGCGCGGATCGCCTCTGGCGTGCCACCGATCGGTCGCCCGAGGGGATGCCCGCTGAGCACCTCCTCGAAGAACCGCTCGCTCGCGACATCGCCGAGGTCGTCAGCTGCCATCGCGAGCTCTTCAAGGATGACGCCACGCTCGGTCTCGAATTCTGCGGGATCGAGCACCGAGTTTGTGACCATGTCCGCGAGCGATCCCACTGCTTGCTCGAAGTCCGCGTCGCGCACCTTCGCGTAATAGCAGGTGTATTCCTTTGCGGTGAGCGCGTTGTGTTCTGCGCCGATCCGGTCGAATGCGGTCGCGATCTCGTAGGCGTCGTTGGACGGTGTTCCCTTGAATAACAGGTGCTCGAGGAAGTGGGTCGAGCCCAGGCTCCCGGGCTCATCAGCGCGCTCCGCTTGCTCATCGCGGGAGCCGACGCCAACCCAGAATCCCACCGTGGCGGATCGGGCTGCCGGCATGTGCTCAGTGAGGATCCGAAGCCCACTCGGGTGGATCGTTCGACGGATGGTCCCGCCACCTAGCTCAACGGAGAGTTCAGGCAGATCGAGAGGAAACAGAATGGGTTCGCGCATCCCTCCAGACTAGCCCGCCCGCCAGAGAATGCACGTCTATGGCTGCACGTCCGAGCGTTGACACAGCGTGCCGCAGCTAGCGGGCACCGTCCGGTTCGCTGTCCGCGTCACCGGCCCGCTTCGCGGCGTCCACGAGCCGCAGCATCGACTGGTGGATTCCCGTGAGCTCCTCGACGCTCATCCCGAGACGTCGCGCCATCTCCCCCGGCACTGCAATCGCCCGGTCGCGGAGCGCCTCACCAGCTTCGGTGAGCGTAATCTCCAGGCGTCGTTCGTCGCTCGCGCTCCGAACGCGGGCCACGAATCCTTCCCGCTCGAGCCGCTTCACGAGCGGCGACAGCGTTGAAGGCTCCTGACTCAGTAATTGAGCGAGCTCGTTGAGCGAGAGCTGATGGTGTTCCCACAGCGCAAGCATCACCAGGTATTGGGGGTGGGTGATGCCGAGCGGGTCGAGTACGGGCTTGTATGCACCAATCACGCTTCGGGACGCGACAGAGAGCGCAAAACACACTTGGCGTTCGAGTAGCAGCGGATCCACGTCATTCACCCCTTCATTCTCGCGCATTTTCCTAGCTTCACCTATACTTACTTTGTACGTGATCCATTCGTGCCCTAAACATTAGCGAGGTAAGTTATGTCTCTCGGCGAATCAACCACCGAGACTGCAACCCCCGAGCGGCTCTTTGAGCCGAGCCCGACGCCACGCATGGCCGCTTCGGAGATCGCGCTCATCATCCTCGCGATGGTGCTCGTCTTCGGCGGTTTCTACATGATGGCGCTCGCGTTCAGCGTGCCCGACTGGGCATTCTGGCTCTTCGGCGGCGGCATCATTGTCGACGCAATCGGCTTCTGGGTTGCCTTCGGTCTGATCCCCAGCCGCGACAAGTAGACCGCCTCCCCGCGACCTACACAGCAGCTCAGATACCAGAAAGCGCCCGCCGCTCCCCTTTCGGGAAGCGACGGGCGCTTTCTCTTGGATGATTACTCTGCGTCAGCCTCGGCCGGAGTCTCAGCTGCAGCTTCCTCAAGCACGGGCTCGAGCGAGAGCTTGCCGCGGTCATCGGTCTTCGTGATCTTCACGAGGATCTTCTGACCAACCGAGAGCACCTCGTCAACCGAATCGATGCGCTTGCCGCCGACGAGCTTGCGCACCTCGGAGATGTGCAGCAGGCCGTCCTTGCCGGGCAGCAGCGAGATGAAGGCACCGAATGCGGCGTTCTTCACGACAGTACCGAGGTACTGCTCGCCGACCTCGGGGTTCTGCGGGTTCGCGATCGCGTTGACCTGCAGGCGGGCAGCCTCGGCCGACGGGCCGTCAACCGCACCGATGTAGACGGTGCCGTCGTCATCGATGGAGATGTCGGCGCCGGTCTCGTCCTGGATACCGTTGATCGTCTTGCCCTTGGGCCCGATGAGCTCACCGATCTTGTCAACCGGGATCTGCACGCTGATGACGCGGGGCGCGGTCGGCGCCATCTCGTCGGGCGTGTCGATTGCCTGATCCATGACGTCGAGGATCGCGGTGCGAGCCTCCTTCGCCTGCGCGAGTGCGCCAACGAGAACGTCGGTGGGGATGCCGCCGAGCTTGGTGTCGAGCTGCAGCGCGGTGATGAAGTCCGAGGTACCTGCGACCTTGAAGTCCATGTCGCCGAGTGCGTCCTCAGCACCGAGAATGTCGGTGAGGGTCGCGTACTGCGTCTCGCCGTTCACGGTGTCGGAGACGAGGCCCATTGCGATGCCTGCGACGGCTGCGCGGAGCGGCACGCCCGCGTTGAGCAGCGACAGCGTCGAAGCGCAGACCGAGCCCATCGAGGTCGAACCGTTCGAGCTGAGTGCCTCCGAGACCTGGCGGATCGCGTAGGGGAACTCATCACGAGCAGGGAGCACCGGCACGAGGGCGCGTTCGGCGAGGAAGCCGTGCCCGATCTCGCGACGCTTCGGGCTGCCAACACGGCCGGTCTCACCGGTCGAGTAGGGCGGGAAGTTGTAGTGGTGCATGTAGCGCTTGCTGGTCACGGGTGACAGCGAGTCGATCTGCTGCTCCATCTTCAGCATGTTCAGCGTGGTGACACCCATGATCTGGGTCTCGCCGCGCTGGAAGATCGCCGAGCCGTGCACGCGCGGGATGACCTGCACCTCTGCGTCGAGCGCACGGATGTCGCGGAGACCGCGGCCATCGATACGGGCGCCCTCGGTGAGGATCCGGCCGCGGACGACCTTCTTGGTGACGGCCTTGTACGCGCCGGAAACCTGGCCATCGGCCTCAGCCGGCAGCTCGCCTGCTGCGACCTTCGCGGCAACAGCTTCCTTGACGCTCGCCTTGAGGGCGTCGTCTGCGTTCTGGCGCTCGACCTTGTCGGCGATCTGGTAGATCTTTGCGAGCTCGGTCTCGGCGAGTGCCTCAACTGCTGCGTAGACCTCGTCGGCGAACGGCAGGAATACGGGGTACTCCTGCACCTCCTTGGCCGACTGCTTCGCGAGCTCTTCCTGAGCCTTCACGAGCTGCTTCAGGAACGGCTTCGCAGCGTCGAGACCCTGCGCAACAATTGCCTCGTCGGGGCGCGTAGCGCCAGCCTTGATGAGGTTCCACGAATCCTCGGTAGCCTCAGCCTCCACCATCATGATGGCGACGTCCTCGGTTCCGTCAGACTTCGTCACGACGCGGCCGGCGACCATGAGGTCGAAGACTGCGTCCTTCAGCTGCTCAACGGTCGGGAACGCAACCCACTGATCGCCGATGAGTGCGAGGCGCACGCCACCGATCGGACCGGAGAACGGCAGGCCCGAGATCTGAGTCGACATCGATGCCGCGTTGATCGCGAGCGCATCGTAGAACTCACCCGGTGCGATCGACAGCACGGTCACGACGATCTGCACCTCGTTGCGGAGGCCGTCGACGAACGACGGGCGCAGCGGGCGGTCGATGAGACGGCAGACGAGGATTGCCTCGGTCGAGGGGCGGCCCTCACGGCGGAAGAACGAGCCGGGGATCTTGCCGGCTGCGTACGAACGCTCTTCAACGTCAACGGTGAGCGGGAAGAAGTCGAAGTGATCCTTCGGCTGCTTCGATGCGCTCGTGGCCGAGAGGAGCATCGTCTCCTCATCGAGGTACGCAGCAACGGCACCCTGTGCCTGCTGCGCGAGGCGGCCAGCCTCAAAACGAATGGTGCGCTTACCGAACTTGCCGTTGTCGAGTACGGCCTCGGCGAACTTGATTTCAGGACCCTCCACGGGAACTCCTTACATACGTGAGCGCGCGGGGGCAGTCCGGAAGCGCTATCGCGCTGGCGCAGTGCGGCCCGGAGCTGATGTTCAGTAGACGATCACCCTGGCTTGCGAAGTTCAGAGGGATCCACCACCGAAGACCAGCCCACCCACCGACGGGCTCGGTTCATCTTTGATGCGGGCAAAACGCCCACAGGATCAGGATAGCATCGGCCCCCGAGAAACGCGCGGGAGACGGGTGAACGTCTCTCGCGTGTCTGTCGGGGGCCGATGCGGGAACTCAGCGGTGCTGCGGGTTAGACCTCAACCGCGATCGCGTGAATCGACTCTGCGCCGATGGATTCAGCGAGTGTCTCGACGAGCGACTCAGGCAGCGGCGAATCGATGGTGAGCACCGACAGCGCCATCCCACGCTTCTCGTCACGCGCAATCTGCATGCTCGCGATGTTGATGCCAGCATCGCCGAGCAGCCCACCGAACGCCGCGACAATGCCGGGGCGGTCCGTGTAGCTCAGCACGAGAAGGTGCTCGGTGAGGGGCAGCTCGACGTCGTAGCCGTTCACCTCAATGAGCTTCTCGATCTGCTTGGGGCCGGTGAGGGTGCCCGACACCGAGAGCTGGGTGCCGTCGGTGAGCGAGCCACGCAGCGTGATGATGTTTCGGAAGCTCTCAGCGACAGCGTCGGCGGAGAACCGCACCTCGACGTTACGCTGCTCAGCGAGGAGCGGTGCGTTCACATACGAGACAGGCTCGCTGACGATCTTCGAGAAGATGCCCTTGAGTGCAGCAAGCCGCAACGCCTCGACCCGGTGCTCGGCAAGGTCGCCATGCACCTCGATATCGATGGAGGCAAGTGGCCCGTTTGCGAGCCCCGCAAACACCTGACCGAGCTTTTCGGTGAGCGGGAGGCCGGGACGAACGTACTCGTCGATTCCCGCCCCTGCGACGTTGACAGCGTCGGGCACGAGGTCACCCGCGAGGGCAAGCCGCACCGACTTCGCAACTGCAACGCCAGCCTTCTCCTGCGCCTCGGCAGTCGAAGCGCCAAGGTGCGGGGTGACGTTCACGTTCGGCAGCCCCGTGAGCGAGTTATCGGCGGGTGGTTCCTGCACAAAGACGTCGAGCGCGGCTCCGGCGATTTCTCCGGCGGTGAGCGCCTCAGCGAGGGCGGCTTCGTCGATGAGGCCGCCACGGGCGACGTTCACGACGTACGAGGTCGGCTTCATCGCCTTGAGCTGCTCGGCTCCGATCATGCCAAGCGTCTCAGGCGTACGAGGCATGTGGATCGTGAGGAAGTCGGCGCGCTCGATGAGCTCGTCGAGGGTCACGAGCTGCACACCCAGCTGCTGGGCCCGCGGGGCGGTCACGTAGGGATCGAACGCGATGAGATCAACACCAAAGGGGCGCAGCCGCTCGGCGACGAGCGCACCAATGCGACCGAGGCCGATGATGCCGATGGTCTTCTCGTACAGCTCGGTGCCGGTGTAGGAGGAGCGCTTCCACTCCCCCGCCGAGAGCGAACCGTGCGCGCGAGGCAGGTGGCGCGCGAGGCCAAGAATGTGGGCGACAGTCAGCTCCGCGGCGCTGATGATGTTCGAGGTGGGCGCATTGACGACCATCACGCCGGCCTGGGTGGCCGCCTTGATGTCGACGTTGTCGAGTCCGACGCCGGCACGGGCGATCACCTTCAGCTTTGGCGACCAGGCGATCGCCTCGCTGTCGAGCTGCGTGGCCGATCGCACGAGCACAGCGTCGGCGGTTTCAAGCGCCGATCGGAGCGCTGCGCGGTCGGTGCCGTCGACGTTACGAACGTCGAAATCTGGCCCGAGTGCGGCGATAGTGGCGGACGAAAGTTCTTCGGCGATCAGCACGACCGGCTTTGTCACGAGTGGTTCCTTCGACGTAGAGAAGCATCACAGTTGCTGCGCACGGGGCGCAGATCCCCAGTCTAACTGCCATGAGAACCTTCTCTTTGCACACGGCAGCATACGAGAGGTTTCGAAGTGATCTCGTTACGAAATGAGATGCATAATCTCAAGCTGCACGGCCGCGCTCACGCAGAGCCCAGTGGCGAGCAGGAGCACACGCACCCACGCGCTCTTGCCGCGAGCAACGAAGAGCGACGTCAACAACGCGATGACGGGCACGGCGATCGCGAGGCCCAACAGCGTCCAGGGCAACGGCCCGAGTGCCTCACCAAGGAAAGCGGACATTCCCATCAGATTGCCGATCCCTGCGGCAACCGCGTACGCATACAGTGCGAGAATCGCGACGCCCGCGATCCACGCGGAAATAAGTTTGGCGTTCACAGTGCTGCTCCGCTCAGAAAGACCATGGGCAGGGGGAACGTCACGATGAGACCCAGCACGAGCGCGCACACCAGTCGACGGGTGCGATTTCGGGTGAGTGCCAGGGCAGAGAGGAACCAGAAGATCGGTGCGAGCGGCGCGATCCAGAACACGATCTGCTGCAGCATGCCGCCGATCGATCCCCTGCCGGCAAAAACCGCCGCGTTGACGTCTGCGTAGTACTGCGCCCAGCTCATCCAGACCCAGGCGTAGAGCAGGAACAGCCCGCCCGAGAGCCCCAGGAGCACGACGGTGAGGCTGCTCATCTGTGCGGGGCGCCCGGTGTCCGCATCGGCACCGGCGGCATCGGTCGTGTCGTCTACCACTTCGATGACGGGTTCCGGGGCCACCGGTTCAACGATCTTTGGGTTCGCCTCAACGGTCCACCCGCTCTGCAGGGCGCTCTCGCGCTCCTCGCCACTTCCGGTTCGCATGTTCACAATGTTATCGAGATTCATGCAGCCACTTCTGGGAAGTGGGTCGACCCCGGGCTACACTTAGTGCGTCTTCATAGCAATCCCTACAGAGGAATATAGAACCGTGGTTGATTCCAGTAAGAACCAGGCTGATCGCTCAGCCGCTGCTCCAGACGCCGCTTCGAACGGGGCCTCCTGGACGCCGACGGCAGCAGCGAAGTCAAAGGCGACCCAGTTCCGCTGGATCGCGCTCGCCCTGTGGGTCCTGGCGATCGCGCTCGAGGCGGTCGCCATTTTCTGGCTGCTCCGCCAGCGCGAATTCGTCGGCGAAGACGGCGTCCTCGTTCGCAACCAGGAGACGGGCCTGCTCGTACCGCAGGACGCGACCGCAGTGTTCCCGCAGTGGGCGTTCGTGACGCTCATCATCGGACTCGTCGTCATCGCTGCGCTCGCCATCACCGGCTCGTTCCTCTGGAAGAAGGCGAACCGCCTCGACCCGGCCAAGCAGGCAGACAAGTTCCGCTTCTTCGTGCAGAACCAGCTCGGCGCGATCATCGCGATCATCGCGTTCCTCCCGCTGATCCTCCTGATCTTCACGAACAAGGACATGGACGGCAAGCAGAAGGGCATCGCCGGCGCCATCGGCATCGTGCTCGCGCTCGCCGCAGCTGCCCTCGGCGCAGACTTCAACCCGGCGTCAGTCGAGAAGTACAACGCTGACCAGTCGACCGTGATCCAGCTGCTCGGCGCCGACGAGGTTGTCTGGGTCGCTGGCGGCAGCGTCTATCACGTCTGCGAAAAGGTCTCGGACATTCAGACCGGCAGCGAAAAGTTCACCGGCACCACCGCTGAAGCGATCGAAGCAGACAAGACCCGCCTGACGCTGAAGTTCGCAAGCGAGCTCAGGGCATGTGGTCTGAACGTGCCCGAGAACGCTGACGCGATCGAGGCGGCGCTCAAGCAGATCCAGGGCGGCGCGACCGACGTTACGCTCCCGGCACCTGAGTGGGCGAACCCGGGTGATGCTCCCATCGAGATTGCTGACGCACCGGCCACGGCTTAGCTTCAGCCACCACCCGTTTCTTCACTCCTCGTAGGATGGGCTGGTGACCACGCACCGCTTCGACCTCGCCACCATTGGCGCTGGGCTTCCCGTGTCGGGCGCCGGTGCCGAGCTCGAACGCGCCATCCGCACCGGTGCGGTCGTGGTGACGGCTCCCCCCGGGTCGGGCAAGACGACATTTGTGCCAGCCTTGGTTGCCAACGTGCTCGCAGAACGCGACGACGCCGGCGGCGGATCACCGCAGCAGACCCTGGTCTCCCAACCACGCAGAGTCGCGGTGCGCGCGGCGGCCAGGAGACTCGCGCAGCTCGACGGTAGCGCGCTCGGCGGTCCCGTCGGGTTCACCGTGCGCGGTGAGCGCGTCGTCGGCAGGGACACCCGCGTTGAGGTGCTCACGCCCGGGGTACTGCTGCGCAGGCTGCTGGGCGACCCCGGACTTGATGGCGTGGGCGCGGTCGTACTTGACGAGGTGCACGAGCGGTCAGTCGACGGAGATGTGCTCCTCGGTCTCCTTGCTGAGGTCCGGGAACTGCGCCCTGATCTCGTGGTCATCGCCATGTCTGCCACGCTCGATGCCGCAGCGACAGCCGAACTGCTTGGCGGGGTCGTCGTCAACATCCCGGCTGCGCTCCACCCGCTCGAGGTCAGCTACGCGGCGCCGGCCATCGCGCGGCTCGACGATCGCGGTGTCACGCGCGGGTTTCTCGCGCACGTAGCCTCGGTGGCCGCTGCTGAGCAGCACCGCGCCGGAGTCGACGCCCTCGTGTTTCTTCCCGGAGCCAGGGAGGTCGATGAGGTTGTGCGGCTCACGCGCGAGATCATTTCCCGCGGCGCTGATTCGGGTAGCACCGAGGTGCTGCCGCTTCACGGCAGGCTTCCCGCGCGCGAACAGGATCGTGCCGTTTCCGGCCGCGGTCCGGGGGAACCAGCGCGCATCATTGTCAGCACTTCACTCGCCGAGAGCTCGCTCACGGTGCCGGGAGTGCGGCTCGTCATCGATGCCGGCCTGTCTCGCGAAGTACGACGCGACCGAGCACGGGACATGACGGGGCTCGTCACGGTGAGCGCAGCTCGGGCGAGCGCTGAGCAGCGAGCGGGTCGTGCGGCACGCGAGGGCGCCGGCCGGGCCGTGCGCGCCTACTCGGAGACTGACTTTGCGCGAATGCCACCGGCTGTCACGCCCGAGATCCTCTCGGCCGACCTGACCGATACTGCGCTCCTGCTCGCCGCGTGGGGCACCCCGGGCGCGGTCGGCCTGAGATTGCCCACCGCTCCCCCGGCATCGGCTATCGCCCAGGCGGCCGAGACCCTCGCGACGCTCGAACTCACGGACGCCGCTGGCAGGCCGACCGCACTCGGCAATCGCGTTGCTCGGCTCCCAGTCGGGGTGCGAGAGGCGCGAGCCCTGCTCGCCGGCGCGGATGAGCTGGGCGACGCCCTCCCAGCAGCAGAGGTCGTCGCCGCATTCAGCGGAGACTTTCGCGCTCCCGACGCTGACCTCGCACGGCTGCTGCGTGAGCTTCGCACGGGGCGCGCCCCGGGAGCTGATCGCTGGCGCCGGGATGTGAAGCGTCTCGCTCGTCTCGCAGGCAGCGACGCCGGCGGGCGCCCGACGGACAGTGCCCCATCGGACCGTGCGCTCTCAGCGGGTCGGATCGTGGCCCTCGCTCGACCCGAGTGGCTCGCGCGCCGCACCGGCGAGCATTCCCGCAGCTACCTGCTGGCGAGCGGCACCAGGGCGGCGCTGCCTGAGGGCAGTCCCCTCCTCAGCGCTGAATGGCTCGCGGTCCGCGAGGTGCAGCGCGCTGACGGGCGGGCCGCCGACGGCACCGGCGCGGTTGTTCGACTCGCCGCGGCCATCAGCGAATCCGATGCGCTGCGGATCGGGGCTGCTCTCCTCGTGAGCGAGCGCACCGCAACGGTGACGGACGGACGCGTGCGGGTGCGCGAGGCCGAACGCCTCGGCGCCATCGAGCTGAAGTCCAGCCCGGTGCAGCCGCTACCCGAGGATACCGGCCCGGCCTACGCCGCTCACCTGCGTTCGGTCGGCATCGAAGCACTGCGTTGGAGCGAGGGCGCGGCGACGCTGCGCAACCGGCTCTCGCTGATCCACCGCGAGCTCGGTGCACCGTGGCCTGCCGTTGACGATCCTGCGCTGCTCTCATCGATCGAGAACTGGCTCGGTAGCGACCTCGAGCGTCTTCGGCCGGGTGCCCCACTGCACCAGCTAGACCTCGCTAGCGCACTGCGTCGGCTACTCCCCTGGCCTGAGGCGAGCAGGCTCGATGCGCTCGCGCCGGAACGGTTGGCTGTGCCATCGGGCTCGCACGTGAGCATCGATTACCGCGCCGTCACTGGCGCCGAGGGCCGCCCTGTCGTTGCCGTGAAACTCCAGGAGATCTTCGGCCTGTCAGAGACGCCGCGCCTTGTCGAGGGCCGCGTCCCGGTCCTGTTCCATCTGCTCTCCCCCGCGCGCAAGCCGCTCGCGGTAACCGACGACCTTGCATCGTTCTGGAACGGGCCGTATCAGGATGTCAGACGCGAGATGCGCGGCCGATATCCCAAGCATCCGTGGCCCGAAGACCCATGGACCGCCGAAGCAACCGCGCGCACGAAGCGCGCGAGCACGCCAAGGCTCTAGGGAAGCTGGCCAGGGCGGTCGAGGCCCATCGGGAGCTGCGCGTCATCAGGGTCGCCGCCCTCGAGAATGTCGATCAGCAGCTTCGCGCACTGTGCACCGAGCGTGATCGGATCGAGATTCAGGTAGACGAGGCGCGGGTCCACGGTTGCTGAGTGCGCCTCACCAGCAACCGATATCGCGAGCGTTTCCGGCACCGGAATGCCGCGCTCTGCTGCCGCTGTCGTAATCGCGCTGGCATACGATTCGTTGATGCAGTAGACGGCATCAAACTCGCCTCGTACGCCGGAGAGCAGCTCCCTCGCGCCCTCGATGGGTGTCTGCCCAGGGGCGATGATAAAGACAAGCGGCTCGATGCCCTCTGTCGCGCACCATGCGAGATATACGCGCTGTGATTCGAGCGTGTATTCGTCGATCACAGAGCCGCGAAAGAATGCTGGGCGCGAGGCCCCAACGTCTTGAAGTGCTTCGAGGGCAGCCGGCACGCCGTGGTCGAGGTCGTAGCGCACTGACCGGAGTCTCGGTGATTCAACGCTGCTCGAGTGCCCGCCAGCCGACACCACAGCCATGCCATCGTCAATCGCAGATTTGATGAGTGGGTCGTCTGGGCCGGGATCAACCACGATGATTCCGTCGGGGCGAATTGGGCCCCCCAAATCACCCGATGGTTTCACCGGCATCGCAGTAATCGAGTACCCGAATTCCAGTGCTTCCATTGCGGCTCCGGCAATGATTCCGCGGTAGTAGGGCAGGTACGTGAGTTCCCAGATCGGGGTTCCGCTGTGTCCAACGACGACACCAATGATGTATGCACGGCCCGAGCGAAACACCTTACTCATCGACCCTGGTCGATACCCGAGCTGCGTGCCGATCTCCAGGACGCGTCGGCGTGTCGCCTGGGCAACTTCTCCCTTTCCGTTGAACACGAGGGAGACCGTTGCGGGAGACACTCCCGCAGCATCAGCGACCTGCCGAATTGTGACTTTTCGCCTCTCGGCCATGCCTAACCTCTTCTGCTGTGCGCCGTCGGACTCGGATCACGATCGGCAAGGATTTCGCCCCAAAGTTGACAATTGCTGCGATCCAGTCTCATACTAACAACGATCACCTAAACCGGTTTAGGTTTTGCCAGCTAAGGCCCAGAGGTCACAGTTGTCCCGCCGACGCAAAGCACAGCCAAGCCGTTGTTGATCCGTGTGCCCCGCACGCGCTGTACTCACACACCAATGAAGATGGAGGTCGCGTTGCCGACTGACGTGAACACCGCCAAACGGCCCGTACGCATTCTTGCGTCGTATGTCATGGACGCCGACAACGTGTCCGAAAACCACTCAGACGAGTTGCACAGCCTCGCTTCCCTCGCTGGTCGCGCAATCGTCGCGGCCGCCGCGGACGTACAGGTAGTCTTCGTCGACTCTTCGAACCCGGATTCGAGCGTCGATCGTTCGCTCACCAAAGTCGACGGCGTACTCATGCTCGGCGGGATGGACGTCGACCCTCGCCGCTACACCGATGATGCGGCCGAGATCGCGAAGGCAGAGGCGTCGAGCCCGGTGGCCGATGCGTTCGAAATCGACCTCATTCGCACTGCGTCCGACCGCGGGCTTCCCGTGCTGGGGATTTGCCGAGGCGCACAAATCATGAACGTCGCTTTCGGCGGAACCCTTATCACCGACCTCGGCAAGGGCACGATTCACACGATCGCGGGAGCCACCGACTTCTGCGATCACCCGGTGCTCATCCAGGCCAGCAGCCGGCTCGGCAGCATCTACCCAGCAGAGACCGTCGACGTGCGATCCGCGCATCATCAAGCCGTTGACCAGATCGCGCCGGGGCTTCGCGTCACCGCTGCCGCGCCCGACGGAATCATCGAGGCCGTCGAGGCAGCTGACGACCGTTGGCTCGTCGGCGTGCAGTGGCACCCCGAGGATGAAGGCGGCAACCGCGAACACCTAGATCTTCTTGCGCAAGCTCTCATCGCTGAGGCCCGCAAGATCCATGAGAACCGACTCAATGGTTGAGTCGCCCGTTACGAAGGAGAAGAACATGACCCCCACACGCACCCTGGTAGCAGTCTCTGCAGCAGCCCTGCTCGGCCTTGGCCTCGCATCCTGTTCAGCTGAGGCACCCACCTCCGGCGACGGCGAATCCGCAACCGGTAGCTTCGGACAGTGCGAGCTGACCGGCACGGCCGGCAGTATCGAACTCGACACGCTCACCGCAGACACGCTCACCGTCGCGACGGTTCTCCCGAGCAACGGCTGGTGGAACGGCACGAGCCCCGAGACCATCGACAGCGGCTTCGAGTACTGCATGACCGCGAACATCGCGCACCGCGCAGGCCTCTCCACGCTCAAGCTACAGAACCAGTCCTGGGACCAGCTGATCTCGGCGAGCAACACCACCTACGACCTGGGTATGGCCGCAATCACCATCACTGACGAACGAAAGGAAGTCTTCGACTTCTCCGAGCCGTACTTCGAGTCGAACCTGGGCGTCGCAATCCGCGAGGGGGACGATGTCACTGAAGCAAATATCCGCGACAAGAAGGTCGGCGTCCTCCAGGGCAACATGGGCGCGCAGTACACCACCGAGACCCTGAAGCCCGCCGGCGGCGTGCAGCAGTTCCAGGCAGAGGTCGAGATGTTCACTGCCCTGCGCGCGGGTCAGATCGATGCTGTCATCACCGACACCACGCTCGCGCTCTCGAACACCGCTGCCTCAGGCGGTGAACTCGTGGTCACCGGTCAGTTCTCGGTCGACCAGAGCTACGGCGTCATCACGGAGAAGGGCGGCAAGAACTCTGCCGCGGTCAGCGCCGCCATTGCTGACATGCGCGAAGACGGTACGCTCGATGCGCTCTCGGCTGAATGGCTGACACCGCTCTTCGGCGCGGACCCCAACCAGATCCCCGTCTGGAAGTAGCTCCGAACCGTGTCTTCACAACCTCTCAATACAACGACCCTGGAAACCATGCCGGGGCTGCGGCTCAGCCCGCCGCCCCGGTCGCGGGGGCTCGCCACAATCGCTGTGGCGCTCAGCGTTGCCGTGCTCGTCGGCGTAGGCGTGCTCGCGGCAACGGGCCTCACCGCAGCTGAGCCAGGCACCACCGCCCGCACCGTCGGGTGGATCTTCGTGACCGCAGGGCTCGCCCTCACCGCGATTCCCGTATTCATTGCCATCAAAGGCTTCCGTGAGTCGCTGCGCTCAGCAAAGCTCGTGCGCGAGGATGCAGTACTCAGGGCGCGCAGCAACGCAAGCAAGTCGCGAGAGCTGTCACTCACAGCCCTCGGTCTCCTCGTCGCAGTTGCCGTGCTTACCGGGTTCATCCTGTTACTCGTGAGCAATGACGCAAGTGTCCAGCAGACGTTCTTGCGCTGGGACATCCTCGCGAGCACCTCCTGGATGGTTACCAAGGCATTTGGCCTGAACATCTTCATTGCAATCGTGGCCGAGATCATCGTCTTGATCTTCGGGCTCGCGCTTGCGATCGCCAGGATGCTTCCCGGCCGTGCGGGTGCGCCGATCCGCTGGCTCGCGATCTTGTACATCGATGTGATGCGGGCGGTCCCCGCGATCATCGTGATCTACCTCATTGGGTTCGGGCTTCCACTCGCGGGGATTCCGATTCTCAAGGACCTCTCCCCGACCTGGTTCGCAATCATCGCGCTCGCGCTCACCTACAGCGCATACGTCGCGGAGACGTACCGTGCCGGTA
Organism: Leucobacter sp. G161; assembly: GCF_001482305.1. GTDB lineage: Bacteria > Actinomycetota > Actinomycetes > Actinomycetales > Microbacteriaceae > Leucobacter. The sequence continues at coordinate 42,924 of NZ_LOHP01000017.1, read as the reverse complement.
TCGAGTCCATCCATGCCTCGCAGTTCTCGGCCTCCCGCTCACTCGGGTTCTCCTTCGCGCAGACGATGCGCCTGGTGGTGCTCCCCCAGGCCGTGCGCAACGTCATTCCGCCGCTGCTCACGATGTTCATCGGGCTGCAGAAAGACACCGCGCTCGTAAACGTGATCGGTGCGATGGACGCGTTCAACCAGGCAAAGTACGTCTCGGCGACGCAGTACAACCTGTCGGCCGTAACGATCGTGGCGATCCTCTTCGTCATCGTGACCATCCCGCAGACGCGACTCGTCGACTGGTGGCTCGAACGCGGTAAGAAGATGCGAGGGGGTTCCTAATGAGCTTTATCCAGTTCGACAACGTCCACAAGCGGTATGGCGACAACGAGGTACTCAAGGGCATCAACTTTGAGGCCGAGAAGCACGAGGTTGTCTGTCTCATCGGGGCCTCTGGCTCAGGAAAGTCAACGCTGCTGCGCTGCGTGAACGCCCTCGAGGACATTCAGGAGGGGAAGATCATCGTTGACGGCGATGTGGTGTCCGGCCCCGGCATCGACGCTGACCGGCTCCGCCGCCGGGTCGGCATGGTGTTTCAGTCGTTCAACCTCTTCCCGCACATGACGGTGGCCGAGAACATCGCCCTCGCCCCAATGAAACTCCTCGGGGTCAAGAAGAGCGATGCGCTTGCTGAGGCCCGTGAACTCCTCACGCGCGTGAACCTCGATCACCGCGCTGACTACTACCCAGATCAGCTCTCGGGAGGTCAGCAGCAGCGCGTCGCCATCGTGCGCGCGATGGCGATGAAGACCGAGGTGTTGCTCCTTGACGAGATCACGTCTGCCCTCGATCCCGAGCTCGTCTCCGAAGTGCTGAACATTGTGCGTGCGCTCGCAGAGGACGGGCTCACCATGCTGCTCGCCACGCATGAGATGACGTTCGCGCGTGAGGTTGCCGACAAGGTCGTCTTCCTCGAACAGGGCAGAATTCTTGAGGAGGGTCCCCCCTCCCAGATTTTCGAGAACCCCAAGGAGGAGCGCACCCAGGCGTTCCTCAAGCAGGTACTCGAGGCTGGCCGCCTGTAGAGCGGGCAGCACGCCATCTCGCAACGGGAGGGGGTGCATCTGGATTGCTCCAGATGCACCCCCTCCCGTTTGGGCGTTTCGTCCGCTCCGGTGCCTGCCATGGGCGCCATGCGCCGCTGCTCTCACTCTGGTCAGTGGCGCGAACGACGAGAGGCCCCCGGGACATCCCGGGGGCCTCTCGTGTGACGATCAGACGTGGTTAGCGCGCGGCGCTACCGTCGACGTAGTCCGAATCGGTCTGCTGCCATGCGAACAGCTTGCGGAGCTCGACGCCGGTCTTCTCGATCGGGTGCTGCTCCTCCTTCTCGCGGAGAGCAGTGAACTCGGGAGCGCCCGCGTCCTGGTCCTCTATGAAGCGCTTCGCAAAGGTGCCGTCCTGGATATCCGAGAGGACAGCCTGCATCCGCTGCTTGACGCCCGCATCGATGACGCGGGGGCCCGAGACGTAGTCGCCGTACTCAGCAGTGTCAGAGATCGACCAGCGCTGCTTGGCGATGCCACCCTCGAACATGAGATCGACGATGAGCTTGAGCTCGTGGAGCACCTCGAAGTACGCGATCTCGGGCTGGTAGCCAGCCTCGGTGAGCGTCTCGAAACCGGCCTGCACGAGGTGGCTCATGCCACCGCAGAGCACTGCCTGCTCGCCGAAGAGATCGGTCTCGGTCTCCTCGGTGAAGGTCGTCTTGATGACACCAGCGCGGGTGCCACCGATTGCCTTCGCGTACGACTTCGCGGTCTCCCACGCGGTACCCGACGCGTCAACCTCGACGGCGATGATGTCGGGGATGCCGCGGCCGGCCTCAAACTCGCGGCGCACGGTGTGGCCGGGAGCCTTCGGAGCGACGAGGATCACGTCGACGCCAGCGGGCGCCTCAATGTAGCCGTAGCGGATGTTGAAGCCGTGAGCGAAAGCAAGCGTCTTGCCCTCGGTCATGTGCTGTGCAACGTGGTCGTTGTAGATGCCACGCTGGTGCTGGTCCGGCGCGAGGAGCATGATGACGTCGGCCCACTCGGCTGCGTCAGCAACGTTCTTCACGGCGAAGCCGGCCTCTTCGGCCTTCTGGATCGACTTGGATCCGTCCTTCAGCGCAATGACGACCTCGACGCCCGAGTCGCGAAGGTTCATCGCGTGCGCGTGACCCTGCGATCCATAACCGACGACGGCAACCTTCTTGCCCTGAATGATCGACAGATCCGCATCGCTGTCGTAGTACATTTCAGCCACTGGGCGTTCTCCTTTGTTGAGTGGTTTATCAAACTATTGTGTCCGCGAGGCGCTCAGGCACCCTGCCCAAGCCGCGGGGTTACACCTTGAATACGCGTTCAGAAATCGACTTCGATCCGCGGCCCATCGCGATGAGACCGGACTGTGCGATTTCTTTGATCCCGTAAGGCTCGAGCACGCGCAAGAACGCTTCGATCTTGCCTGAATCTCCCGTGACCTCAATCGTGAGGGCTTCAGGGACCACGTCGACGACGCGGGCCCGGAACAGGCTCACGGCTTCGAGGACGTGCGAACGCGTCTGATTGTCGGCGCGTACCTTGATGAGCACGTGTTCGCGCTGCACCGAGTTGCTGGTATCGAGTTCGACGATTTTGATGACGTTCACGAGCTTGTTCAGCTGCTTGGTCACCTGTTCGAGGAGCACCTCGTCTTCGTCAACGACGACGGTGATCCGCGAAAGACCTTCCATTTCCGTCGGGCCGACCGCGAGCGATTCGATGTTGAAGCCGCGTCGAGAGAAGAGCCCTGAAACGCGAGACAACAGGCCCGGCTTGTCCTCGACGAGGAGGCTGAGTACGTGACGAGCCATGATTACTCTTCCTCCCACTCGGGGGCTTGCTCAAGGACATACTGGATGTCACTATTCGATGTTCCCTGGCGCACCATCGGCCACACCATGGCGTCTGCACTCACTACGAAGTCGATGACCACTGGGCGATCGTTCGTCTCGAGTGCGAGCTTGATGGCATCGTCGACTTGGTCCTCAGTCTCCACGCGGATCGAGAGGCAGCCGTACGCGTCTCCGAGCTTCACGAAGTCGGGGATGCGCTGCGAGCCGTGACCGGTGTTCAACTCGGTGTTTGAGTAGCGGCCGTTGTAGATGAGGGTCTGCCACTGCCGCACCATGCCGAGCGAGGAGTTGTTGATCACGGCGACCTTGATGGGAATATTGTTCACCACGCAGGTCGCAAGCTCCTGATTGGTCATCTGGAAGCAACCATCACCGTCGATCGCCCAGACGGCACGCTCAGGCTCCGCAACCTTTGCTCCCATCGCTGCGGGAACCGCGTACCCCATGGTGCCGGCACCGCCGGAGTTCAGCCACGAGTTCGGGCGCTCGTACTTAATGAACTGTGCAGCCCACATCTGGTGCTGACCAACGCCAGCAGCGTAGATGCCCTCGGGGCCGGTGAGCTCACCGATGCGCTGAATCACAAACTGTGGAGACAGCAGCCCATCGGTGGTTTCGGAGTAGCCGAGCGGGAACTTTGCCTGCAGTTCGCGCAGGTGCGTCCACCAGACGCTGGTGTCAGCGAACTCACGGCTGAGCTTCGCAGTCGAGACGGCGGCAATGAGATCGGAGATGACCTCTGCTGCGTCGCCAACGATCGGCACGTCCGCTGCCCGGATCTTGCCGATTTCGGCCGGATCAATATCAGCGTGGATGACCTTGGCTTCGGGAGCGAACTGCACGGCGCGACCGGTCACACGGTCGTCGAACCGTGCGCCCAGCGTGATGAGCAGATCTGATTCCTGCAGCGCAAGCACGGCGGGAACCGTGCCATGCATGCCGGGCATGCCGAGGTGCTGTGGGTGCGAGTCGGGGAACACACCTCGGGCCATGAGCGTCGTCACCACGGGGGCGCCGACAAGCTCGGCGAGCTGCAACAGCTCCTCCGAAGCCTTCGCGCGACCCACGCCGCCGCCGACATAGAAGACGGGGCGTTCGGCCTCAGCGATGAGCTCTGCGGCGGCCTGGATCTGCTTGCTGTTCGCCTTGGTAATCGGACGGTAGCCCGGCAGGTCGACGCGCGGATCCCACACGAAGTCGAGCTCGCCCTCCTGCGCATCCTTCGTAATGTCGACGAGCACGGGGCCCGGACGACCAGTCGATGCGAGGTGATACGCGGCTGCAATCGCGCCCGGAACCTCGGCGGCGGTCTTCACGAGGAACGAGTGCTTGGTGATCGGCATCGTGATCCCCATGATGTCCGCCTCCTGGAAGGCGTCCGTTCCCATGAGATGCGAGAACACCTGGCCGGTGATCGCGAGAAGCGGCACCGAGTCCATGTATGCGTCAGCGATCGCAGTGACGAGGTTGGTAGCCCCGGGGCCGGAGGTCGCGATGGCGACCCCGACCTTCCCGGTCGCCGCCGCGTAGCCCTCGGCCGCGTGCCCGGCGCCCTGTTCGTGACGTACGAGTACGTGCCGCAGGTCGTGATCGCCCATGAGCGTGTCGTACAGGGGAAGCACGGCGCCGCCCGGGAGCCCGAAGACATCGGAGACCCCAAGCGCGTCAAGGCTGCGAACCACAGCCATCGCGCCGGTCATGCGTTCGCCGCGGACGCGCGGGTCAGCTGATTGACGTGGAATAGCGTTCGACTCCAAGGTCATGTTTTGCTTTCTTACGGTTATGGATGAATCGCGGATCACGGGCGGATCGGCATGTACGCGAAACGGAGGAACTAGCCGGTGATGGCACCCTCAGATGCCGAATGCACGAGCTTCGCGTACTTCGCCAGCACGCCGCGCGTGTACCGCGGTGGAAGCGGGGCCCAGTTCGCACGTCGGGCCTCAAGCTCAGCGGGATCTACCAGCAGATCGAGCGTTTGTGCCGCGATATCAACCCGTATCAGGTCACCGTCGTGCACGAGCGCTACTGGGCCTCCATCCGAGGCCTCAGGCGCGATGTGGCCGATACACAGGCCGGTTGTGCCGCCTGAGAATCTGCCGTCAGTCAATAGTAGTACATCTTTCCCGAGCCCCGCACCCTTGATGGCACCAGTGATCGCGAGCATCTCGCGCATACCCGGTCCACCCTTGGGTCCCTCGTAGCGAATGACGACAATATCGCCCTTGCCAATCTTGCCCTCGGTGAGCGCGTCCATGGCTGCGCGCTCACGCTGGAAGACTCGCGCGGGGCCTTCAAAGACCTCTGCGTCGAAGCCCGCCGTCTTCACGACGGCGCCCTCGGGCGCGAGCGTGCCGTGGAGGATCGTGATGCCACCGGTCGCGTGGATCGGATCGTCGAGGTGGTGGATCACCTTGCCGTCAACGGGATCCGGGTTGAGCTCGGCGAGGTTTTCAGCCATCGTCTTGCCGGTGACCGTCAGCGCGTCACCATGCAGGAGCCCTGCGTCGAGCAGCGCCTTGAGTACGACGGGCACGCCGCCCTGGCGATCGATGTCTGCCATCACGTACTGGCCGAAGGGCTTCATATCGGCGAGGTGGGGCACCTTTGCGCCGATCCGGTTGAAGTCCTCGAGTGTGAGATCCACCTCTGCCTCGCGAGCGATGGCGAGCAGGTGGAGCACCGCGTTCGTCGATCCGCCGTAGGCCATGAGCAGCGTGATCGCGTTCTCGAATGCCTTCCGGGTGAGGATGTCGCGGGCGGTGATGCCCTTCGCAATCATGTTCACGACGGCCTCGCCTGAACGGTGCGCGAAGTAGTCACGGCGGCGATCATACGAGGGGGGTGCGGCCGAGCCGGGGAGGCTCATGCCGAGGGCCTCAGCGATCGATGCCATGGTATTCGCGGTGTACATGCCACCGCAGGCACCCTCGCCTGGAACGATCGCGCACTCGATGCGCTTCAGATCTTCCTCGCTCATCGTGCCAGCCTTGCACGCGCCGACCGCCTCAAAGGCGTCGATGATGGTGACTTCCTTCTCGGTGCCGTCGGTGAGCTTCACCCAGCCAGGAGCAACCGAGCCCGCGTAGAGGAACACCGAAGCGAGATCGAGGCGCGCAGCAGCCATGAGCATGCCGGGCAGCGACTTATCGCAGCCGGCAAGCAGCACTGACCCGTCGAGGCGCTCAGCCATCATCACGGTCTCGACCGAGTCAGCAATGACCTCGCGGGACACCAGCGAGAAGTGCATGCCCTCGTGCCCCATGGAGATGCCATCGGAGACCGAGACGGTGCCGAACTGCAGCGGGTACCCGCCGCCCGAGTGCACGCCCTCCTTGGCGCCCTGCGCCAGCCGGTCAAGGCTGAGGTTGCACGGGGTAATCTCGTTCCACGAGCTCGCGATGCCGATCTGGGGCTTGTCCCAGTCTTCATCTCCCATGCCGACAGCGCGAAGCATGCCGCGCGCAGCTGCCTTCTCAATGCCGTCAGTAACGTCGCGACTCCGCGGCTTCATATCGATATCTGCCATCTCTGCCATGACTTCATCTTATGCCCTGGCAGATTCCTTCTGCGGGACGTATAACGCAAGGGGCGCCCTGGTCAGTGACCAGGGCGCCCCTTGCGACGTGCGTGTGAGCGGCTACTTCCCGAGCTTCGGGAGGACCGCAAACGGCAGGATGAAGCCAATCGTCGAGAGCAGGAGCCCGCCGGCGAAGACGAACAGCTCCTTACTCATCCCGAGCGAGGGGTTAAAGCCGTACGTAGCGAGCACGATGCCGCCCATTGCGAGCGCAAACGAGAAGATAAACACGACCGCCGTGATAGCGCTGACTGAGCCCTGTGAGCTCTCTTCGAACAAACCCTCGCCCTGCTTTGCCATGTCCCTGATTTCCTCCGTGGTTCAACCGATTGAGCGCGTCCATGCGCGATACCCCCAGCGTAGCCTAGACGGAGCCGCGCCGCCCGTCGGGAACACTCCACCCATTAGGCTGGTGTCGGACGCCCCTGGGTGTCCGCATAGATTCAGCAGTTCTCGCCCGGAGGTGTCACATGGCTCGACAAGGTTTTGAGGTTGGCAAGTACCTCACGAACATCGGTGTCCTCGGCGCTGCTGCAGGCGTCGTCTCAACCGCACGCCGCACGAGCAACATGCCTCGCGACTGGCGCAGGTTCATCGTCTGGGGCGTGTGGATCGCGGGCCTCGTACTCGCGATCTCGAGCGTCGCCATGCAGGATCGCGACGAGGAGTTCGAGGAGCTCTGATCCAAGCACCGCCCCTTGCCCGAGATGGCAAGGGTGCGATAGCTTGCTTCAGTTAGGTGCGTCGGGAAGTCTGGTCGACAATTCGCTTTGACCACCCCGCACCGAGGAGCCTCCGATGACGAGCCCCATCCCCACGCCACCGATCCCGCACTCGCCAGACGCCAAGAGCCAACGGCCGCAGCGCAGGCGGCTCTTCTCGTACTACAGCAAACGCGAGATCGCCCGCGTCAACCGCCTGCTCCGTCGCGAGTTCTTCGGCGGGCTCATCATCATGGTCGCTGCGCTCGTCGGATTTATCGCGGCCAACTCCCCCATCGCCGACTGGTTCTTGGACCTCCGAAACTTCGAGTTCGGCCCCGAAGCACTCGGACTCAAGCTCAGCGTCGGCCACTGGGCGTCAGACGGCCTGCTTGCCATTTTCTTCTTCATGGTGGGCCTCGAACTCAAACGTGAGTTCGTCGAGGGCGATCTCCGCTCCCCCCGCACCGCAATCGTGCCGGTCGCGGCAGCAATAGGAGGTGTGTTGATCCCCGCCGGCATCTATCTTGCCGTCAACGCAGGAACCTCCACCGCGCACGGCTGGGCGATCCCCACGGCCACAGACATCGCGTTCGCAGTCGCCGTGCTCGGCCTCATCGCCCCCGGCATCAACCCCGCGCTGCGCATGTTCCTCCTCACGCTCGCCGTCGTCGATGACTTCATCGCCATCGCGATCATCGCGGTCTTCTATACCGACGGCGTCAACCTCATGCCCCTGCTCATCGCGATTGCCCCCGCTCTTGCGTTCGCGGCTCTCGTACGCTGGCGTGGCGAATGGTTTGCGCAGTCGAAGTGGGGCGCGTGGATCATCCTGCTCCCCCTCGGCATCATCACCTGGGCGCTGTTCTACAATTCGGGGATCCACGCCACCATCGCGGGCGTGGTCCTCGCGTTCCTCGTGCCCGTCCGCGGCAAGTCGGGCGGTGAGGTCGCCGAAACCCTGAACACGCGATTCCAGCCACTGTCTGCCTACATTGCGGTGCCCGTCTTTGCTCTCTTCGCGGCGGGCGTACCACTGGGCGGCGCCTCGCGCTTCCCGTTCGACACCGTTGCGATCGGCATCATGCTCGGCCTCGTGATCGGCAAGCCGCTCGGGATTACGCTGACCACGTGGCTACTCACTCGCTTTACGCGCGCCACGCTGGGAGCAAATGTGCGCTGGAGCGAGATCATCGGCGTGGGCGCGCTCGCCGGCGTCGGGTTCACCGTTGCCATGCTCGTCTCCGAATTGAGTTTCACCGATCCAAGCGATGTCGACACCGCACGACTGTCGGTCATGGTCGCTTCCCTGCTTGCGGTAGCGGTCGCTGCGGCCGTACTCATGCCGGGCGCACGCCGCCGTAGAAAGGGCACGGACATCACGCAACACGCCCGCGATACCAAATAACGCGGGCCTGATTTGGACGGTGCTTTTCTCCCGTGCTAACGTAGTCCCTGTTGCCGAGCGCAACATGCGCCTTTAGCTCAGTTGGTAGAGCAGCTGACTCTTAATCAGCGGGTCCACGGTTCGAGCCCGTGAGGGCGCACAGATTGGCCCGAGATCATCATGATCTCGGGCCTTTTTGCTTTTCTCGCGTCGGCAGAGCCTCCACCTGTGCTCCACGTTGAATCGGCGCAAACCAAGAATGACGGCGTCGTCGGGGCACTGCCGAGCAACGCCGACAACGTCCCCGCAGCGCAGTCGCGCTTCTTCGGACCCAATGCCGATGGCGTGAATACGTGGCGGCGTCGGCAGGAGAGTCTCCGCCTCACTGACCGTCGCGGCGCGGAGGCCCATGGAGCAGCCTGTGGACACAGTGGAGTCGGCCGCGACCGAGCTCGGCACGAACTCTCAGGATAAATTCGCAACAGTGCTCACTCGGGGAAGGCCGAAGAGTGAGTGGCGAACTGACGCTCCCAGCGACGACATGTGGCGAACTCCCGCACTTCGCGCCCGCTGATTACCTGACGGACCGGACGCCTTCATGTTCGGGACGTATGGTGGTGGCCCAACGACAAGCACGGAGGGCGTCATGAACGACAAGAAGAACACCGAAGAAGAGACCATAGACGAGCCAGTGATGGATGGTGCTGACGAAGAGTTCGACGGTGACGAGGATCCCCGCAAGGGACAGTCTGATCCAGGGTTGATCCGCCACCCCGAGAAAGACGACAAGAACACCGCGCCTTACAACCTGTAGATACCGCCTCCCTACACCTCTTGCTGTTGCCTCCATGGCGCCCGCCCGAACACGACAGGCCCCATGGAGGCAACACCAAGTGACGCCACACCTCGCTGGAGCTTCGAGGCGCCCGAGAATGGCGCAATGGGCCACCAGACGCTCACGAGGATGGCGGTGACTGACAGCGTATACGCCGATAACACGGAGGACCTCATCGCGAGCTTGGATCAGGGTCATCCAAGCGAATCGCAAAGCGCTGACTCGACGGACACGCTCCGGAGCCTCATCAGCGCTGCAGCCCCGATGTCACCGACACGGCATCAGGACACTCATCGCCCTCCCGCAACATTGGATGCAATAAAAGTTATTGTATGCAATAATTTCCGCATGACGGTTTATGATTCGCTACGTGCGATGGTAATGAGGGGTGGCCTCCGCGAAGACGATCGCATCGCCGAATCGCAGCTCGCCGAGCAGCTAGGAGTGAGTCGCACCCCCGTGCGAGAGGCGCTACAGCGCTTGGAGAGCGACGGCCTCGTGAATGCTCAAGGACGTGGCGTCCGATTGCGGATGCTGAGCACGAACGAGTTGACGCAGGTGTACGTTGCGCGTGCCGGGCTCGAGGGCTGGGCCGCGTTCCTGGCAGCACAACGCGTCGCCAGCGGAGAAGTCGCGCCGGCTCGCCTCGCATCGCTGGAGACGTTGGCGGCCGAAACCCACGAGCTGACAGTCTCGGGTGAACTCACCCGCGCCGTCGAAGCGAACCGCGCGTTACACGAAGCCGTGGCCGCCATCGCCGATAACACGGTCGTCAGCGCCGCTTTGGAGCGGTGGTGGGACCAGATCATCATCAGCACGAGACACAGCCTGCAAGCCCCCGAGCGCGCCCAAACAGTGCATGCCGAACACACGGCAATCCTGAGCGCACTTCGCAATGGGGACGCCCCCGCCGCGCGGGCCGCCGTAGAAGCACATGCGCTTGGAACCCGAGACGCTGTGAATGAAACCCGAACCAAGTTGAGGAGCACATAATGACCAGACACAGCTACGAGATCAGCGTTACCTGGACCGGCAACACTGGCACCGGCACCAGTTCATATCGAGGGTTCTCCCGTGACCACGAGGTGCACGCCGCCGGAACTGTACCCATTCTCGGTTCATCTGACCCAGCCTTCCGAGGAGATCCCAGCCGCTGGAACCCCGAGCAGCTGTTTCTTGCGTCGATCTCGCAATGCCATATGCTCTGGTATCTCCATCTCGCAGCGACGGCAGGCGTAGTCGTGACTGCTTACGAGGACCGCCCTGCTGGCATCATGGTCGAGGACGCCAGCGGTGGCGGGCAGTTCGAGAGCGTCACTCTCCACCCGAGCGTGACGATCACTGCCACAAGCGACCCAGAAGTAGCGGCTGAGCTGCATAACAAGGTTGGTGCCTTCTGCTTCATCGCTCGATCGATCAACACACCGATCCACCACGAGGTCGTCGTGCGATCCGAGGAGCCCACCGCAGAACTACCCAAATGAACCGCTCGGCAACTTCCGGCTGACACGGGGCTGTCGGGCGCACGTGCCGCGTGAGAACTCCGCGCACACCCCGATCGTGCGCTCGTCTCCCCCGGTCTTCTCGGAACCCTCGCAGTGACACACCTTCGGGCCATGTCACTGCGAGGTTAGCGTGGCTCGCATCTGCGGCAACAGCCGAGTTCACAGGACAGACCGCCGTGCACCCCTTCGTGCAGCTGTCACATTATTTGTGAGTGTCCTGAAGCAGCCAGAAGAGGAGCTTGTCGAGGGTGGGCGGCATAGCAGGCGGCGGGCTGAGCTGGGAGTATCCGGCACAGTCAATGGCGTCGGAGCACGACGTGTCCAGGATTACGGCGTGGTGATGCGGCAGGAGCAAGATTCGTCACACACAAACTGGCCGTAACCCCAACAGCCAGCACACCAGTGCGGGCACTCGTGGAGGTAGCTATCAGGTAGAGCACCTGTCTCCACAACCCGAGGTTGCGGGCTCGAGACCTGGACGACCCGCACGGCAACACGTAGCCATTGGGAGGACTACACCAGACCTGGCATTGCGGGTCGAGGTTTCCCGGCATCTATGAAACGGTGGCCCCGGCCGCAGCGAGCGACAACGCCAGCCGCATGCCGGCCCCACGCACGTCCCACGCGGCCGAAGCGTTCAAGAGCGCTGTCATCAAACACCACCCTCGCACAGCGGGTCCGCGGTTCGCGTCCCTGAGGGCGCCCAGATTGGCCCTCAAATCATCACCATCGCTAGTATCGTGCGTTCCCGGGCAGACGACGTGAACGGGGCCAGGAACCGGAGTTCCCCTCTGCTACGCTGATTTTGGTACCCGGCGCGCTTCGCGCAGGCCCGCGTTAACCGCCCTGTTCGTTGAACACTCACGGAGCCACCATGTCTGAGCAGCCCGCCGCAACTTCCACTCACTCCGCTGATCTCGCGTTCGCGCTTGAGCTCGCGGATCTCGCAGATTCCATCTCCCTGCCCCGCTTTCGTTCGGCAGACCTGCGAATCGATACCAAGCCCGACCGCACGTTCGTCACCGATGCCGACCAGGCCGTCGAGGACGCGCTCCGGCAGCGCATCGAAGAGCAGCGGCCGGCAGACAGTTTCTTTGGCGAGGAGTCGGGGCGTGCGGATCGCGGCTCGCGTCGCTGGATCCTCGACCCGATCGATGGCACCTCAAACTTTCTCCGCGGCGTCCCGAACTGGGCCACACTGATCGCACTCGAGGTCGACGGCGTACAGACCGTCGGCGTCGTCTCGGCACCCGCGTTTGGTGCCCGCTGGTGGGCCGAGCTCGGCCAGGGCGCGTGGGGACAGGACGCAGGCGCCGCTCCGCGCCGCCTGCACGTGTCGGGGGTGAGCGATCTCGAACACGCCTCGCTGAGCTTCCAGTCCATCAACCAGTGGCGTGAGGCTGGATACCTCGCCTCGCTGCTCTCACTCGAGGAGCAGGTCTGGCGTGACCGCGCGTACGGCGACATGTGGTCGTACATGCTGCTCGCCGAGGGCCTCGTCGACATCGTCGCCGAGTTCGATGTGAAGGCATACGACCTTGCGGCGCTTGTACCGATCGTCACCGAGGCCGGTGGCCGCTTCACCGATATTGACGGCAACGAGAGCGCCTGGAATGGCAGCGCACTTGCCACCAACGGCGCACTGCACGACGCGGTCATCTCCGTCGTCGCAGCCCACCACACCGATTCGAGCGCGCAGTGAGCGCCACGCAGACCCCCACCGAGCGGGCTTCAGCGGGTATCGCCATCGGAGCATTCCTCCTCGACGCCGCCTTCGTCGTAGCGTTCGCTGCCCTCGGCCGTGGCAGCCACGACCGCGAGGCCACCCTTGCCGGGCTCTTCGAGACGGCGTGGCCGTTCCTGGCAGGCCTCGTGATCGCATGGCTGGTGACCCTCGCGTGGCGGCGCCCGGTCGCGGTGTGGCGCACCGGACTTCCCGTCTGGATCGGTTCCGCCGGCCTCGGTCTGCTGCTGCGCGCGCTCGTCGGTCAGGGCACGGCGCTCCCCTTCGTGATCGTCGCGACGCTCACGCTCTGCGCGATGCTCGTCGGATGGCGCCTCATCGCCGCGCTCATGCGGGTGCTGAGCGCCCGCCGCGCCCGTTAGTCCTCACCCCGCAACTCCTGCGCCGTCCAGCGCACGCTGGTGACCTCGGGAACGGGGATGACGTCGGCGATCGCGGCCTCGAGCGCCGCATCGTTGCGTTCGAGCGACACGACGGTCGCGGTGAACTCGACGATCCCATCGGCGACGTCGTTCGCCTCGAGCGAGTGCACGGTGAACTCCGGATTCTGCAACGCAGTCACCACCTGAGCGCGAACAGCCACCTCCGCAGCGGCGGACGATCGCACGACGAACTCGTACTCGGTTGCGACGGGTTCCTTCGTTGCGGATCCCCCGGCCCGGTCAAGGAAGCGTCCGAGTGGCCGCAGCAGAATGTTGGAGAGTACGATCGCGATCGTGCCGCCGACGGCAACGAGCAGCATACCGCCGCCCGCGAGCGCGCCGACCGCCGCCGATGCCCACAGCGTCGCCGCGGTGTTCAGTCCGGAGATGGACGCACCCTGCTTCATGATGACGCCGGCCCCGAGGAAACCGATGCCGGAGACGATCTGCGCTGCCACTCGGGTGGGATCCGCACCAGACTCGGTGAAGCTGAATGCCCCCATGATGACGAACAGAGACGCGCCGAGGCTCACGAGCGCGTTTGTGCGCACGCCGGCCGTGCGGGAGCGAAGTTGCCGCTCAAACCCGATCGCGGCGCCGAGGCCGAGACCCGCGACGATGCGGAGGGCGAGGTCGAAAAATTCCATGATCATATACCTTTCACACTTGAGATACCGGCTCACGCAAGCGGCGGGCGCGAGGCGAACCTCGCACCCGCCGCAGCGGTGAGACGGACGTTAGATCCAGCTGCCGACGCGGCGCACGTAGCTGCGCTTCGCGAGCTGCACGACGACGCAGTACGTCGCGAGCGTGCCGATGAGCCAGGGGAAGTAGCTCCACGGCAACGGGACGAGCCCAACGGCAGCACCGAAACCCGTGAACGGGAGGATCAACCCGAACACGCAGACGATCCCAGTCGCGATGAGGAGTGGCGCGCTCGCCCGCGACTGGAGGAACGGGAGCTTCCGCGTGCGCAGCAGGTGCACGATGAGCGTCTGCGAGATGATCGACTCGATGAACCAGCCCGACTGGAACAGCGCCGCCTGGTCCACCGAGTTCGCGGAGAACACGAACCACATGAGCGCAAAGGTCGTGATGTCGAAGATCGAAGAGAGCGGGCCGATGCGCAGCATGAACTGCGCGAGCGTCTTCGACTCCCACTTCCTGGGCTCACGGATCTGCTCCTTATCGACCTTGTCCCACGGGAGTGTGAGCATCGACAGGTCGTAGGCCAGGTTCTGGATGAGCACGACGATGGGGATCATCGGCAGGAACGGCAGTAGCGCGCTCGCGACGAGCACCGAGAAGACGTTGCCGAAGTTCGACGACGCCGTCATCTTGATGTACTTCATCGTGTTCACGAAGGTGCGCCGTCCCTCCATCACCCCGTTCTCGAGCACCGTGAGGTCCTTGTCGAGCAGGATGATGTCGGCGGACTCCTTCGCGATGTCCACGGCCGTATCCACCGAGATACCGACGTCGGCGGTGCGCAGCGCTGGAGCATCGTTGATGCCGTCGCCGAGATAGCCGACGGTGCGCCCGCCCTCGCGCATTGCTTCGATGATCCTCGCCTTCTGCGAGGGGTTCGTCTTCGCAAACACGTGGGTGCGCTCGGCGAGCTCGGCGAGCTCCGCCAGCGACAGGGCCTCGGTTTCTTCGCCCAGCACGATGTTGGTGGCATCGATCCCGACCTCGCGGCACACCGTCGCCGGGACGAGTGGGTTGTCCCCCGTGATGACCTTCACGTCGATGCCGTGTGATGCGAGCGAACGCAGCGCGGGCTTCGCGGAGGCCTTCGGCGGGTCGAAGAAGGTGAGGATCCCGACCATCGTCATCTGCACCTCGTCGTCGACCGCATACTCGATGTCACGGCTGCGGGGTCCTGCGACCGGAATGTCGCGGATCGCGAGCCCGAGCGCGCGCACCCCGAGCGCGTTGTGCTCGGCAACGATCGCCTCGATCTCGGCCCGTCGGTCTGCGGTGAGGCGACGCTGCTCGGTGCCGACCATCTCCCACTCGGAAATGCGCAGGATCTCCTCCGCGGCACCCTTCGTGACGATGACGTGCAGCTGCTCGTCTTCTGCAACGACCACCGACATCCGGCGCCTCGCGAAGTCGAATGGCATCTCGTCAATGAGTTCAAAGCGGCTCACCGAGCGGTCGAGATCGTCCCCCGCCGCGCTGAGCACGGCCTCGTCCAGGAGGTTGCGCAGCCCGGTCTGGAAGTGCGAGTTCACGGTCGCCCAGCCGAGGGTGCGGTCACTCGAGTGACCTGCGGTGTCGAGGTGGCGCTCGAGCACGATCCGATCCTCCGTCAGCGTGCCCGTCTTGTCCGTCGCGAGCACCTCCATGCCGCCGAGGTCTTGGATCGCGGCAAGCCGCTTCACGATCACGCGTGAGCGGGACATCATCTGCGCGCCCTTGGCGAGGTTCGCGGTGACGACGAGCGGCAGCATTTCAGGGGTGAGGCCGACCGCGGTGACAACCGCAAACAAGAAGGCGCTCCCCCAGTCCTTCGTGATCCCGTTAATGATGAACACTGCGGGAACGACGACCGCCATGAAGCGGATCAGCGTCCAGGTGACCTTCTGGATGCCGGTGTCGAAAGCGGTGAGCGGTCGCGCACCCTGGATCGACGCTGCAAGGTTACCGAAGGCCGTCCGGTCACCGGTCTGCAGCACGAGGGCGGTGCCCGATCCAGACACGACTGAGGTGCCCATGAATCCGAGGTTCTCGGCCTCGAGCGGATCCTTCGTCGCCTCGAGCGGTGTCACCCGCTTCTCGACCGGCATTGCCTCGCCCGTGGGCATGGCCTGGTGCACCTGCAGGTCGGTGCTCCGCAGAAGCCTGACATCGGCGGGCAGCATATCGCCGGCCGCGAGCTCGACAATGTCGCCCGGCACGATCTCCTCGTTCGGGCGTTCGCCCGTTACCGGTACCCCATCGATCTGGCGAGTGACCGCGGAGGTCGTGCGCACGAGCGCCGCGAGCCGCTCAGCCGCGCGGCTCGAGCGAAACTCCTGCCAAAACCGCATGACCGAGCTCACGAGCACCATCGCGCTAATCGTGAGCACGCCAAACCAGTCCGCGCCTTCCTCGGGGCCGGCGAGCAGCACGTCCGTGACGAACATCACCGCGACGAGTCCGATGAGGATCAGAATGAACGGGTTGCGGAGCGTGCGCAGGTACTGCACGATCGGCCGGGGCGGGCGCTGGTGGCGCACGAGGTTCGGGCCCCACTGCTCGAGCCGGGCCTGCGCCTCGGTGGCGGTGAGCCCGTTGCGGTGCGCATCGACGAGGCCGAGGGCGCTCTCCGGCAGCGCAGTGGCTGCCCGTTCGAGCAGCTGGGTGTCAACCGCCGGAAGGCGGGCCGCTGACTTGCGCTGCTTCCTGGGCGTTTGGGGTGTCGGTGGGGTTGCTGGGGTTGTCGTGGCGGTCGTGTGCATGACAGGCGGTCCTTCGGGTGCGGACGCGCGCCGTGTCAGATCGCAGCGGGCTGCGCGGGCGGCATCAAGCGGAGTGGTGCGCGAGAATTCCTCGGCTCACCGCGCGACGCTCCCTGGGGTGCTGTACAGCTTCAGCTCTGACCGGCTGCTGCTCGTGCCCGGGGGCCGCGCGGGGTGAATGATCGACTGTCGTCGTCCACGGTGCCACCTCCTCGGTTCCGCAGCGCCCGCCAGCACGAGCAGGCCGGAACCCTCTGGTTCTCGCCACACCTCCACGTCAGAGCTTTGGCACTGCGTGACGTATCCGGGTACCGGAATCCGCTTGGGGCCGACCCTTAAGCCGGGAGGGCCTGTCCTCAGCCTGGGCGTCTCTCGACGTCGTGGGATGAGCGGACTGTGTTCACGCAGGAGCCTCGCCGAACGAAGCGCTACGCCCTCCACCATAGCAACACTTGCCCAATTGCGCAAACGCATTGAGAACTCCCGGGTCCCGCACAACAGGAAATGCCCCGCTCAACTCGACCGAAACACCCGACTGATCCCGCCACTCACCTGCGATGCCTGCATCCATACGGCAAAGCGTGTTGCCGGCCCCAGCAGGAACCGCTGCAGCTGACGCACGATCGGAACCCGCCTCCGTTCGGAGGTTGGCACCCACTCGAAGATGACGCCAAGCTGGGTTCCGCCCGCGGCAGGTTCGAGCGCCACCGTGATGCGGCGCGAGTTCAGGGCCGGCGCATCTGGAAAACTCAGACGCCATGAGACCAGCTCGAACTCATCGAACGCCAAGAGCTCGATCCGAGTCCGCCGCCGCTCGGGCGGCTGCCTGTTCGGCTTCCCGTCGGGAAAGTGCGTCACCGCGTCGGCCTCCCAGGTGTCCCCCACTCGGAGGCCTCGCCCCGCGAGCTCAGCGGGCAGGTCGACGGCTCCGACCAGCGGATCCCACTCGGGCATTCGCGCAGGATCCGCGAGCAGCGCCCACACCGACTCAACCGAGGCGGGCACAAACGATTCGAGCGAGCGGCTGTAGCGCCCAGGTGTCTGCTTCGGGGCATCCTTAAACGCGGGAATCCGTTCAGCGGAGTCGAGCCTCGCGAGCAGCTCCTCCGGACCGACTTGGAGGCGCTCAAGCACCGCACTAATGAGCCCGCTCGGCTCCTCAAGGAGCGCCCGCAGCACCGCCGACGCGTCTCCCGAGAGGCCATTCTTACTCGCGCGTTTCCACACCTCCAGCGCCCGCTCGGTCCACTCGTAGCCGCCGGTTTCATGAAACACGATGGGTCCAGGTGGTGGCGGCTCATGATCCACTCCGAGCGCCCGCAGTTGCTCGGCGTGCTGCTCGGCAACTGCGGCTCGCGTGGCCTCGAGCGTAACCCCCGACCCCCGAAGCACTTTGCCGGCGTCGTGCTCACTCATCGTCAGCGCGAGCAGCAGGTGCTCAAGGTCCGCGTTGCGCAGCCCGAGCCTCGAAGCCTCCTCCATCCCTGCCAGCGACAGTGTGTGCATGGTTGCGGCAGCCGCGGTGAACTTGCTCATGCGCGCGCCCTCCCGTTGATCAGGCGCTGGTCGACCCGCTTCGCGTATTTCTTGTGCACGGCCTGGCGGCTCACGCCGAGCGCGTCGGCAATCGCTTGCCAGTTCATTCCGGCAGCGAGTGCCGCCTCGACCTGCCGGAGTTCGAGGGAGTCAGCGAGTGCACGGAGCGAGACGACGGCGCGCAAGCCCGCGCGCGGATCGCTCACGTCGGTCGCCCGTTCGGAGAGTGTTGCAAGGTTCATGCTGTCAACCTACGTTGCGCAAGCATTCCTTGTCAACCCAGGTTGCGCGGCGCGGCGGCGCCGGAAAGCAAAAAGGCCGCCCACACAGGGCGGCCTTCTGCAGAAAACTCAGTGCGTGATGCTGATGTCCGTGGAGCCGCGGGGAATTGAACCCCGGTCCACTTCGACGATTCCATGCCTTCTACGAGCGTAGTTCGTTAAAACGTTCTACTCGGCCCCATTCTTTGCAACGAACATCCAGGATGACAGGCCCAGTCCCAGTGAAAGTCCCGATGTGCCCTGACACGCAACACACCAGCAAGCCCCCTAAATGACGCCAGGAAACCGGGGCGGAGGCACACCCGGCCTGACGGACTCGGTCTCGTGCTTAGGCAGCGAGAGCGAAGTCGGTGCGCTTTGAAGTGGCACCTATGGTTTGCGAAGGGCGTTTACGAGATAACTCCGCGTCCTCGGCCCGCTTCTCACAGTCTCAAATCGACGTGTCGAAACCGATCGGCCCCGTCTGTGCGGATCGCCAGGCAACCCGCGGACATTCGCATCACACACTGTTGAGTTTTCAAGGTTCCCGGACCAGCCGGGCCCTCTAGGTTACCACGGAAGCACCGCAGCACCCCAGAGGGCCCGTCCGCCAGTGGCGAAGTCGGAGAAACTACTTCGTCAGGAAGACGAGCGTCTCGGCGACTCGGTTAGAGAAGCCCCACTCGTTGTCGTACCAGGCCGAAATCTTCACAAGCTTCCCGTCAACACGAGCAAGACCCGAGTCGAAGATCGACGAGTGCGGATCGGCAACGATATCGCTGGAGACGAGGGGATCCTCGGAGTAGAGCAGCACGCCCTTCAGGCGACCTTCAGCGGCCTCCTTGAACGCGGCGAGGAGCTCCTCGCGGGTCACCTCCCGCTTGACAATGACAGTGAGCTCAACGATCGACCCGACGGGGACGGGCACACGCAGCGCATCGCCCTGCAGCTTGCCATCGAGCTCGGGCAGCACGAGCCCAATCGCCTTGGCCGCTCCGGTCGACGACGGAACGATGTTGATGGCTGCGGCGCGGGCGCGGCGCGGATCCTTGTGCGGCCCGTCAACGAGGCTCTGGTCACCGGTGTAGGCATGCGCGGTCATCATGAAGCCCTGCTCGATGCCGGCGAAGTCGTTGAGCACCTGCGCAATGGGAGCAAGCGCGTTTGTCGTGCACGACGCGCTCGAGATAATGCGGTGGTTCTCCGGGTCATATGCCCCGGTATTCACACCGTACGCCAGGGTGACATCGGCACCCTTCGATGGCGCGCTCACGAGCACCCGCTTCGCGCCGGCCTCGAGATGCTGGGCGGCATCTTTCGCCTTCGTGAACCGACCGGTCGACTCGACCACGACATCGACGCCAAGCTCGCCCCACGGCAGCTGGGCCGGTTCGCGTTCCGCGAGAATCTTGATCTTGCGATCGCCGACAACGAGGAAGTCGCCCTCAAACCGCATCCGCTCCTTGGCCCGTCCGTAGACCGAGTCGAAGTTGGAGAGCTGGGCGAGCGCAGCGCCATCCCCGAGATCGTTCACCGCAACGATGTCGAGGTCGCTCCCCTGATCGAGGATGGCGCGGAGCACGCCGCGTCCGATCCTTCCGAAACCGTTGATTGCAATGCGAGCAGTCATTTTTCCATCTCTCTCGAGCGTCTTGGGGTACTCCATCCATTCTCATAAGAAAGAGAATCACCCTCAAGTGGCATTAACGCCCACTACCGCAAGCATCACGCCACGGCGAAAGTGGAGTCACTCGCCCTGCGTAAACGTCCGCCGATACTCACTCGGCGTCGTACCCAGCACGCGCCGAAAGAACTGCCGCAGGTTCGCTCCCGAGCCGAGTCCCACTGAGAGCGCGATCTCATCGATCCCGAAGTCTGTGTTTTCCAGGAGCTCCCGGGCGAGATCGATACGCGCACGCATCACCCACTGCATGGGGGTGTACCCGGTTTCCTCACGAAACCGACGCGAAAAGGTGCGCGGGGAAACGTTCGCGTGCCGGGACAGCGACTCAATCGTGAGCTGCTCGTCGAGGTGAGTGAGCGCCCACTCCCGCGTAGCTGAGAAGCGCTCCCCGATCGTCGGCGGCACACTCCTGCGCACGAACTGCGCCTGACCCCCGCTCCGATAGGGCGCCGCGACCAGGCGCCGCGCCGCATGGTTCGCCGTCGCCATCCCTAAATCCCCGCGCAAGATGTGCAGGCACAGGTCAATCCCTGATGCGGCCCCCGCCGAGGTGAGCACGGCTCCTTCGTCGACAAACAGGACGCTCTCGTTGACCTGGATCTGCGGGAAGCGCTCCGCGAAGATCCTCGAATAGTGCCAGTGCGTGGTCGCGCGTTTGCCGTCGAGCAACCCGGTCGCCGCAAGCGCGAAGGCCCCAGTCGAGATCGCCGCGATGCGCGCGCCGCGCTGGTGCGCTGCGATGAGCGCGCTCACGAGCGCCGCCGGCGGTTCGTCGCGGTCAGGGTGCCGATACCCGGGAATAAAAATCAGCTCGGCATCCTCGAGCGCTTCGAGTCCGTGCTCGACCGCATACGACAGCCCGTCGCCGCCGCTGACGAGCCCGGGCGTGACACCGCATACCCGCAGGTCGTAGGGCATGCGCGGCCGCGTGGTGAAGACCTGGGCGGGGATCCCGACGTCGAGGGGCTTCGCACCGTCCAAGATGACAACCGCGACGCGACGCAGCCGGTCAACCATGTCGAGTCCTATTCGCCGGTGCGGTTGCGCTGCCGCATTGCGCGCTCCGCCTCACGCTTGTCCTGGTGTTCGCGAAGCGTTTGACGCTTATCGAATTCCTTTTTGCCCTTGGCGAGCGCGATCTCGACCTTCGCTCGACCATCGAGGAAGTAGAGCCGCAACGGCACAATTGTCATGCCGCCCTCACGGGTCTTGTCGTGCAGCTTGTCAATCTGCTTACGATGCAGCAGGAGCTTACGCTTGCGGCGCGGTGAATGGTTCGTCCACGAGCCGTTGAGATACTCCGGAATGTAGGCGGCGTCGAGCCAGGCCTCGCCACGATCAATGAACACGTAGCCGTCAACGAGCGAGGCCCGCCCCATCCGGAGCGACTTCACCTCGCTCCCCGTCAGTACCAGCCCGGCTTCATACGTATCGAAGATGAGGTAGTCGTGGCGCGCCTTTTTGTTTGAGGCGATGAGCTTCTCACCGGTCTCCTTAGGCATGTTCACTTCCTCCCGTGGTCTGGCACGCGGGTGCGCGCAAGGATCCAGCCTAGCGGAGCGGCGCGGCGTCGTGCGAACTGCGGTGATTCGCAGGGCACGACAACCGCGTGAGCGCTACACCCGCAGATATCTCGTGATGGCGATCTTCGCCGCGATCGCGGAGAGGATCACGCCCAGGGCGATGAGGATCGGTGGCACGATGAGCGATTGCTCGACCGTGATGTAACTCGTGAATGGCACTTCCTGCACGAGGAAGCCCTGCACGAAGAACTTCACGATCGCAACGGATGCTGCCCCGGCAAGGACCGCACCTATCAGGGCCGCGATGATCCCCTCGAGAATGAACGGTGTCTGGATAAATCTGTTTGAAGCGCCGACGAGACGCATGATGCCGATCTCCCGCCGTCGCGAGAACGCGGACAGTCGAATCGTGGTCGAGATGAGCAGCATCGCAGCAATCAACATGAGTCCCGCAATGCCGATCGCCGTGTAGCTGGCGACGCCGAGGAACAGGAAGATGCGATCAAGCAAACTCTGCTGGTCCTTCACGCTCTGCACCCCGGGGATACCCGTGAACGTCTCGAGAATGATCTGCGACTTCGCGGCGTCCTTGAGCTTCACCCAGTAGGTCTGGTTCAGCTGGTCGGGGCTCGTCACGTCGAGGATCGGATTGCCCTCGAACTGCTGCGTGAACTCCTCGTATGCCTGATCGTGGTCGAGGAAGAAGTAGTCGTCGATGTACGGCGCGAGCACCTCAGAGTTCAGCGCTTCTTCGACGGCGGCGATCTGATCCTCACCGGCATCTGTGCCGTCACACGTGGCGCTGCGATCGTGCTCCGTGCACAGGTACACCGCGACCTGGGCCCGGTCGTACCAGAACGACTTCATCTGCTGGACCTGCTGCTGCATGAGGATCGCCGCACCGACAAAGGTGAGCGACACAAAGGTCACCAGAATGACGGAGATCACCACGGAGAGGTTGCGGCGAAGTCCGCTCCACACCTCGCCAAATACGAGCCTGAATCTCATCGGGTCGGCCCCACATTTCCCTGGTCTTCGTCACTCAGGCCGAGGCGCTCAGCGAAGCCGCCCGACTCTGCAACCTGCACGGTACTCTCCACGTCCGGTTCAAGGAACGACGGAATGCGTTTGCCCGGCACCGCCTCGTCTGGTGGCGGCGGGACGGTCAAGTCGCTCGGCTCTTCGAGGCGTGTCGCGAGTGGATCATCAATGTCGTCAGCCGCTGACTCTGCCGCGGCGGATGGCAAGGGTTCAAAGAGCTCCGCAGCAACGGCCTCCACTGCGGCATCCGCAGCGTCTTGCGTTTCCATTCGGTCGACATCCGGGGCGAGCGCCGCACGGACAACCGCTTCGGTGGTGCGGAGCACCCGTGCGCCGGTCTCACTGAGCTCGGCAACCGGAATCGACGCGGTGTGGCCATAGCCACCTTCGACGTCGTCGCGAACGACAACGCCCTGCGACAGCTCGACGACGCGCTGCTGCATGATGTCCACGAAGGTCGCCTCGTGGGTGGCCATGACCACAGTCGTGCCAGCAGCGTTAATGGACTTGAGTAGCTGCATGATCCCGAGGCTCGTTGCCGGGTCCAGGTTGCCTGTGGGCTCGTCCGCGAGCAAGATGGCTGGCTTGTTCACGATCGCGCGCGCGATCGCGACGCGCTGCTGTTCGCCGCCCGAGAGCTCATGGGGGAAGCGCTTGGCTTTGCCGGTGAGGCCGACCATTTCAAGCGTGTCAGGCACCGCTTCCTGGATGAAGCCGCGTGACTTCCCGATCACCTGCAGGGTGAACGCCACGTTGTCGAAGACTGTTTTGTTTGCGAGCAACCGGAAGTCTTGGAAGACGTTGCCGAGCCCGCGACGGAAGTAGGGAACCTTACGCGAGGAAATCTTGCTCAAATCTTGACCCGCGACATGCACCTGACCCGAGGTCGGTCGATCCTCACGCAGGATCAGTCGCAGGCAGCTGGACTTGCCGGAGCCTGACGCGCCCACGATGAAGACGAACTCGCCGCGATCGATTTTAAGATCGATCCCTTCGAGCGCGGGCTTTTGCGTGCCGCGGTACTTCTTGGTGACGTTTTCAAAGAGGATCATAACGCCACAGAGACTACGCGCCGTTGGGTGAATAACCGCTGAGGCGCGCGCGAGTCTCGAGCATTCCCGGCACGCTTTGCGCCAGCTCAGGGCTCCCTGTGGGAAGGCCCGCCCGCTGTTACCGGTTCAGTGAACGCCAGCGGATACCCGCCGCAATGAATCCGTCGAGGTCGCCGTCGAAGACCGCATCGGGCTGCGAGGATTCGTGTCCCGTGCGCAGATCCTTCACGAGCTGCTGACCGTACAGGAAGTACGAGCGAATCTGGTCACCCCAGCTCGCGGTGATGTTGCCAGCCAGTTCCTTCTTCTTCGCGGCTTCCTGCTCTTTCTGGAGCACGAGCAGCCGGGTCTGCAGCAGACGCATCGCGGCCGCGCGGTTCTGGATCTGACTCTTCTCGTTCTGCATCGAGATGACGATCCCGGTGGGAAGGTGGGTAATGCGCACCGCGGAGTCCGTCGTGTTCACCGACTGGCCGCCAGGCCCGCTCGACCGGTAGACATCGACGCGAATGTCGTTCTCGGGGATCTCGACCTCGGTTGCCGCGGCAAGCAGCGGGATCACCTCGACCGCTGCGAAGCTCGTCTGGCGCTTGTCCGCGGAACCGAACGGGCTGATGCGGGCGAGCCGGTGCGTACCGGCCTCGACCGAGAGCGTGCCAAACGCGTAGGGAGCATCGACCTCGAACGTTGCCGACTTGATGCCGGCACCCTCGGCGTACGAGGTATCGAGCACCTTCGTCGGGTACTCGTGGTCCTCAGCCCAGCGCAGGTACATGCGCAGCAGCATCTCCGCGAAGTCGGTCGCATCGTCGCCGCCGGCGCCCGAGCGAATCGTGATGACCGCCGACTCCGAGTCGTATTCGCCCGAGAGCAGCGTCTGCACCTCGAGGTCCTGCACGTAGGCTTCGATCGACGCGAGTTCCGCATCGGCTTCGGCCTGCGTGTCAGCGTCGCCCGCCTCTTCAGCGAGATCGCCGAGGACCTCGACATCGTCGATGCGCGCCTCGACGCCGCGCACCTTCCGCACGCGCGCCTGGCGGTGGGAGAGCCCACTCGTCACCTTCTGTGCGGCCTCCGGGTCGTCCCACAGATCGGGCGCTGCTGCCTGCTCCTCAAGCTCGGCGATCTCGCGATCGAGCTTCGGGAGGTCGGTGACCTCCGCGATATCGGCGTAGGTGGCGCGGAGCGAGCGGATCCGGGCGGAGAAGTCCTGTTCGAGCATGATCCCTCAAGTTTACTCACCTGTGAGGATCGGCGCTGCACGCGGCCCGGGTTCTCCCCCGGCTCAGATCACGAGCTGCGCCCCGAGCGAGGCGTGCGGCTCCCCCAGGTCTGCGTCCCTGGCCGAGCGCAGCCGCTGCACGGCGTCCCGGAGATCCCCCGCCGGCGCAGAAAACGGGAAGCGGATGAATCGCTCAAACACCCCGGGGCTCCCAAATCGAGGCCCCGGCGCGATCCGCACACCTGCGCGGGATCCAGCGCGCGCGAGCCGACTCGAATAGTGCCCGCCGAGATCCACCCACGTACTCACTCCCCCAGCAACGCGTGGCATTGTCCACTCAGGGAAGTGCGCGGCAACCTGCTCGGCCAGCACCCGGTACTGGGCAGCATGTTCCACGGCGCGTTCTCCGAGAATCTCGTCATACTGTTCGAGCGCCAGCAGCGCCATGACCTGTTCCCACGACCCCGTGCCGAGATCACCGATGCGCCGAGATACTTCGAGTCGAGCAATGAGCTCGGGGGTCGCTCGGATCCAGCCGACGCGCAGCCCGCCCCACACTGTTTTACCGAGCGACCCGACCGTGATGATCGCATCGCGCTGGTGCGAGTGCTCGGCAGCCGCGGCGAAAGGACGCACGAGACAGGGCGGTCCGAGCGTGAGTTCCGCGGTCGTCTCGTCAACAAGCACATAGGTTCCCTGCGCAGTGAGCGTCGCGATGAGCTCCGCGCGCAACTCCTCCGGCATGCTCTGGCCGGTCGGATTGTGATGGTCAGGGATCAGGTAAGCGAGCCGCGGCGACGTCCGCGAGGCGATGTCGATGATGCTCGCCGCGTTGTAGCCGTCGGAGGCCACGGGGAGCTCGGCGACGAGCGCCCCCGTCGCCGCGAGCGCCTCCCGCGCGTTGGGGTAGCTCGGTGATTCGATGAGGCTGCGATCACCGCGGCGCAAGAGCGTTCGGGCGACGAGGAAGTTCGCGTGCTGCGCCCCCAGGGTCACCATGATTTGCTCTGCCGTCGTCGGTAGCCCTCTCGCGGTGTAGCGATCGGCAATTGCGCGCCGCAGGTCGGACCGGCCGAGGGTGTCAAAGCCAATCTGTTGAAAGACATCAGCGTGCTCGGCGAAGGCGCGTGCGCTGAGCGCCGCCAATCCGCCCCAGGGCGCCGGGCAGGCGGTCGTGAGATCAATCTCCCCGTCACCGTGCTGGTCACCGTCAACCACGGTCCCGCGTTGCGCGCGGATCACCGTGCCGGATCCCTGCCGGGAGTGCACGATACCGCGCTCCCGCAGCCGCTGGTAGCTCGCGCTCACGGTCGTGCGACTCACTCCGAGCGCCTCCGCGAGCGGGCGCTCAGCCGGCAGCGCGCTTCCAACGGGAACCGTGCCGTCCCGCGCCAGGAGCGCGACCGAGTCGCTGAGTTCGAGGTAGCTGTGTCCGTCCCCGCGCCAGTCTCCCAGGAGCTGGACGAGTCTCCGTGCGGTAAGCCGTTGCGCAATCATAAGGCCACTCTATGCAAAGTGGCATCTTGAACACCAGGCCAAAACAGAGTGGACTGAAACCATGCTGTTCCGACTCGCGCGACTGATCCCTGGCCTCCTCCTCTACGGGATCGCCGACGCCTTCATGATTCGCGCGGCCGTCGGCGTGGACTCTTGGACGGTATTCGCACAGGGCATCGCGCAGCACACCCCGCTGAGCATCGGTCTGCTCACCAACGTCATCGGGCTCGCCGTGCTCCTGCTGTGGATCCCCCTTCGACAGCGCCCCGGCCTCGGCACCGTACTCAACATCCTGCTCGTCGGCCCTGGCATCGATCTCGGGTTGTGGCTGTTGCCGACCCCAGAGTCACTCTGGCTGCGGGTCGTGTTCTTCACGACAGGCATGCTGCTGCTCGCGGTTGCGAGCGGCATCTACATCGGCGCCCACCTCGGGCCCGGCCCGCGCGACGGGCTGATGACCGGGATCCACAACCGATTCGGAACGCCAATCTGGATCGGTCGCACGGCGGTCGAACTCCCCGTGCTCGCGTTCGGCTGGCTGCTCGGCGGGAATGTCGGGCTCGGCACCGTCGCATTCGCGATCCTCATCGGCCCGCTCTGCGGCATCACACTGCCGCTCTTCGACCCGGAGGCCCGCAAACTGGCTCGCGAAACGCGAGAGCGGGAAGCGGCCGAAGCCACTCCCCGCTCCTAGCGAGACGCTGCGGGTCAGTCGGTCTCGTGGCCCGCAGGCAGCTTGTTGTACCCGGTGACCGGCTGGATCTCATCGAAGCCCGCAACCTTCTTACGGAAGCCCTTCGTGAGGAACAACAGATAGATCAGTCCGAGCGCGGCCCACGCGACGCCGCCGACGAGCGCTCCAAAGTGCAGGTTGGCCCAGAGCACACCCGTGAGGACCATGCCAATGCCGGGCATCACAATGTAATTGAAGATGTCCTTCGGAGTGCGGCGACGACCCTGCTTAATGGCGAACCACGCGATCACCGACACGTTCACTGCGGTGAACGCAATGAGCGCACCAAAGTTGATGAATGCGGAAATAATCTCGAGGGTGAACGCCATCGCCAACAGGCTCACGACGCCAGTGAGCACAATGTTGAAGGTCGGGGTGTGCGTCTTCGGGTTCACGTAGCCGAAGAACTTCTTCGGCAGCACGTTGTTGCGGCCCATGACGAGCAGCATGCGGGAGACCGACGCGTGCGACGCGAGGCCCGATGCGAGCGTCGCCGCGAACCCGGCCGCGGTGAGTACGGCCTGCAACACGGGCCCACCGACGAACTGGCCGATGAGCGGCAGGGTTGAATCCTCAACGAACTGCATGTCGCCGCCCGGTGCGAAGACTTCCCACTCCTGGAAGCGGAGCTGTGTGAAGTAGCCCGCGACGAGGAAGATCGCTCCGCCGAGCACGACGGTGAGGAGGATCGCGCGCGGCACGATCTTCGGGCTCTTCGCTTCCTCGACGTACATCGTGACCGCGTCGAACCCGATGAACGAGAAGCAGACAATGGTCGCGCCAGTGAGCACCGCGCTCATCTGTACGCCCTCGTGGAAGAACGGCTGGGTAGAAGCGATCGAGCCAGCACCCTCGCCATCCTGGAGCTGTGCCCAGACCATGACAACAAAGACAACCATGACGACGATCGAGAACACGAGCAGGATCATATTCAGGTTCGAGGTGCCGCGCATCGTGAAGTAGATGACGCTCGTAACGAGGAGACAGTAGAGCACTACCCAGATCCACCCCGGGGTGCCGGGGAACACAGCCTCGAGGTAACTCCGAATGATGAGGCAGTTCACCATGGGAAGCAGCAGGTAGTCGATGAGTGAGGTCCAGCCCACCATGAAGCCGACGTTCGGGTGGATCGACTCGCGAACGTAGGTGTATGCGGAGCCCGCGCTCGGGATCGCGCCCGCCATCTTGCCGTAGCTCACGGCAGTGAACATCATCACGATGAGTGCGACGAGGTAGGCCAGCGGGACCACGTTGTTCGTGTCACGTGCGACGAGGCCGAACGTGTCGAAGACCACCGTGGGAGTCATGGACCCGAGGCCCAGGCCGACGATGGCCCAGAGCCCGAGGTTGCGTTTGAGCGACCCACCGCGTTTCGCGGCGGGCGTGAACGTCTTTGTCATCTGCTCTCCTCAAGGCCGAGAGTCGCATAGGCCTGTTCGCTCCGATGCGACAATATTCGAGCGGGATCGTGTCCCGCCGGAGATCATCTTGCACCCAACGGGGAGCACACGCAAAAGCCCGCCCAACAAACCGAATTATCTTCGGTTCATGGGCGGGCTTTCGCGCGCAACGCTCAACAACAGCTGAGGATTTCGTTAGCGACTTGCCAACTTTTTCTGTCGACTGATATTCACCGACTGCACGATAATCACGAACAAGAGCGCCCCGACGAACACGATCGATGCGAGCACATTCGCCTGCGCTGGCACGCCCTTGAGCGCCGACACGTAGATGAACTTCGGGAACGTCGTTGCCGTACCGGAGTTGAAGTTCGTAATAATGAAGTCGTCGAACGACAGTGCGAAACTAAGCAGCGCAGCCCCGATGATGCCTGGCATGAGCATCGGCAGGGTAATCCGCCAAAACACCTGTCCAGGCGATGCGTAGAGGTCACGGCCAGCTTCCTCAATCGCGGGGTTCAGCGAGGCCACGCGAGCCTTCACCGCGACCACCACGTACGAGATGCAGAACATCACGTGGGCGAGGATCACCGTGCCAAGGCCCTTCTCCACACCAGCGAGCAGGAACTGCACCGCGAGGCCAGCGCCGAGCACCACCTCGGGGGTCGCCATCGGAGTGAACAGCAGCAGGCTGATTGTCGAGCGGAACTTGAAGCGGTACCGCACGAGCGCGATCGCGATCATCGTGCCGAGCACGGTCGCGATGACCGTTGAGACGACACCGACCATGATCGAGTTCGTGAACGCCGTGCACACCTGAGGTGCCCCACACGGATTCTGCCAGTTCGCGAGCGTGAAGCCGTTCCAGACGATGTTGTTACGGCCGCGCTTCTCATTAAACGAGAAGAGGATGACGTGCGCAATCGGCAGCAGGAGATAGATGAGCCCGATCGCCCCGACGACGGGAACAAAGGCCTTGCCCAGACTGAAACGTTTCACAGCAGATCCTCCGCCCCGCTCTTACGGACATACGTCGCGATCATGATGAGGATGATAATCATCAGCACAATCGACAGCGCCGCCGCCATCGGATAATTCTGGGTTTGCAGGAAGTTGGATTCGATGACGTTTCCGATCATCGCCGTACTGGTTCCACCCAAGAACTCCCGCGACGCGACAACGTAGTCGCCGGACATCGGAATGAAGCTCAGCAGGGTACCCGAGACGATGCCAGGCATCGACAGCGGCAGCGTTACCCTGCGGAACGTCGTAACAGGCGACGCATACAGGTCGGACCCGGCCTCCAACAACCGCAGGTCGAGCGCCTGCAGCGACGAGAACATCGGCAGCACCATGAACGGAATGAAGTTGTACACGAGACCGAAGATCACGGAGAAGTGCGTACCTATGAGTTCGCTCGGCAGAATCGACTTCCACGCGAGCGTCCGCAGCAGCATGCTGATGAAGAACGGAGCGACGACGAGAATCAGCAGGACGCCCTGCAGCATCGGCTTCGACCGAACCTTCACGCCGATGAGATACGCCAGCGGGTAGCTGATGATGAGCCCGATAATCGTCGCAGTCAGTGCGTAGATGAACGAGCGCAGCAGGTGCGGCCAGTATTCCGAGAGTGCGACCCAGTAGTTGCGGAACTCGAGCGCAGGAACGTACTGGCCAATGCCACCGGTGTCGGCCGGGGCTTGCAGCGCGGTGATCGCAAGCTGGATGAAGGGAGCGACGAAAAACAGCAGCATGTAGGCGATGCCTGGCGCGAGCAGGAGGAGGACGATCCACCCCTGCTTGCGCGGGTGCTGTTCAACCGCTTTCGTGTTTCCGGAGAATGCCGTAAACGCCATGGCGGTATCCCCCTACTCGGCTCTGGCTGCCTGCGCGGCGATCGCCTGCGTCGAGAACTCCGCGGTGATCGAACCGGTGCCGGTCGCGTCATCTGCCAGGCCAAAGGTGTGCTCCACGAGCCAGCTCAGCCACACCTCGTCGCCGAGCCGCGCGGCGGGCCCAGCGTCAACGTTCTGCGCGAACACCTGCACGGAGCCGAACTCTGGCGCTTCAACCGTGTACTGGGTACTCACGCCGCTGAACGAGACGTCGGTGATGCGCCCCGGGCCAATCACATTCACGCCGGGCTCTTCCGCCGGTGCGCCGCTGTGCAACCGGATCTTCTCGGGCCGCACGCCCACCGTGATCGTCCCAGACGTCCGCTCGGTGCGCGCCAGCGGCACGGTGATCCTGTCGCCGTTGAGCGAGGTGTGAATGGCCTGGTCGCTCTCCCCCGTGACCTGCACGAGGAACAGGTTCGACTGGCCGAGAAAGTTCGCAACAAACACGGTCTTCGGCAGTTCGTAGAGCGCTTCTGGGGCGCCCATCTGCTCGATCCGCCCCTTATTCATCACCGCGACAGTGTCAGCCATGGTCATGGCCTCCTCCTGGTCATGGGTGACGTGGAGGAACGTGAGCCCCACCTCTTGCTGGATCTCCTTGAGTTCCTGCTGCATCTGGCGACGCAGTTTCAGGTCGAGCGCGCCGAGCGGCTCGTCGAGGAGGAGCAGTGCCGGTCGGTGCACGACCGCACGCGCGAGCGCAACCCGCTGCTGCTGCCCGCCCGAGAGCTGGGCGGGCTTGCGATCCGCAACATGATCGAGTTCAACGAGCCGCAACGCCTCGTGCGCCTTGCCGACCGGATCGCCAAGCTTCCGGCGGCGCAACCCAAACGCGACGTTCTCGAGAATCGACATGTGCGGGAACAGCGCGTAGGACTGGAACACCGTGTTCACAGGCCGCTTGTGCGGTTTCAGCGCGGTCACATCGGTGCCGCCGATGCGGATCTGTCCCTCCGTCGGCTCTTCGAGACCCGCGACGAGCCGCAGCGTGGTGGTCTTGCCGCAGCCCGAGGGCCCGAGCAACGCAAAGAAGGATCCGGCCGGAATGGTGAGGTCGAGGTTCTCGATCGCGGTGAACCCGGGAAATCGCTTCTGGATGCCAACGAGTTCAAGATCCGCGCCGGCCTCTGCAAATGAGTTCGTGGTGTTCATGCGTTACAGCCCCAACACCTTCTGGAACTCGGCCGAATACTGCTTATCCTCTTCCGGGGTGAGCGACCGGAAGCTGTGCAAGCGAGTCCAGTCCTCCTCGGACGGGAAGATGAGCGGGTTGTCGGCGTTCTCAGGGTTGAGCTTCTGCATTGCCTCCTGGGTGCCCTTGACCGGCGGAACAAACGTGACGTAGTCGGCCACTGCCGCCATGACCTCGGGGTCGTAGTAGAAGTCGATCATCTCTTCGACGAGCTTCTTCTGCGCGGCCGACGTGCCATTGGGCACGGTGAACGAGTCGGCGGCGATCATGCCCCCGGACTCGGGCACCTCGATGGTCCACCGCGGGCCATCGGGCGACTCGGCGTTCATCATCACGACGTCACCGGTCCACACCATCGCCGCGAGCGTGTCACCCCGCTCGAGATCTTGCGTGTACGAAATTTCCCTTGACGTTTTTGATCTGGCCGCTCTGAATGCCGTCATCGAGCCATTCGATAGCCTCTCCCCACTCCTTGTCGCCCCACTGCCCCGCGGGGTCGTAGCCGAGACCGGCGAGAATCATGCCCATCGTGTCGCGCATCTCGGTGAGCACGCCCACCTTGCCCTTGAGTGACGGCTGCATGAAATCGTCAAGCGTCTTAATGCCGCCAGGCACGGCCTCCGTGTCCCACATGAGGCAGGATGCCGGCAGCTGCCAGGGAATCGAGAATTTGCGCCCCTTATCTGCGTCGAGAGCGTCCCACTGCGTGTCGACGAGATTCGCGGTCACGTTTGGGAGGTTCGCGTAGTCAAACGCCTGAACCTGCTCCGCCTGAATGATGCGCCCGTTCATCCAGTCGGTGAACGTAATGACGTCGTAGCCGGTGTGCTGGCCCAGTTCGAGCTGATCCTTGATCTTCCCGTAGAACGTGTTGTTGTCGTCAATGTCCTCGATGTACTCGACGGCGATGCCGCTCTCTTCCGTGAAGAGGTCGAGGGAATCGTACGAACCGGTCTCCTCGTTGAAGTCGAGGTAGTAGGTCCAGTTACCCCACACAAGCTTCTTGCCATCACCGCCACCGCCAGTGCCGCCACCGCCCGGGGCGCATGACGCGAGTGTGAACGCGCCCAGGCCCGCTGCGCCGACTGCGGCGCCCTTGAGCATCTGACGGCGGTCGAACTGCGCGCTGCGCACCATGTTCACGATGTTCTGAACGATGGGATCTTCGGGGATACGGCGTGCCATGGAAGTCTCCTTTGACTTTGACTCAGCAATCAAACCCAGGGTAGCGCCAACCACGCGCGCCTTTGGTCGTTCCACGAATATTGCACACCACCCACGACGAGGCCAAACCGATAGGACGAATCTCGCAGGTTATTCACGCATTGGTTGCAGTTTGTTATAAATACTGCCGAGAATCCCTGCGTTCACTGCAGGTTGCAGAGCTTTTCGACAGCGCGACCATGCCTCGAGCGCGGTGTCTCACCCGACCGAAGCCGCACGTCGTCCAGGCCCGGAACGGGGCCGAGCAACCTGGCAGGGCAGGGCATATACACAGAAAATCGACACTGAAACAACGGAATCCTTTGCTATTTCCAGCCCGAACTGTCAGAATCAGAAGCGTGAGCAGCAAACGAACCCCCTCTGCCCTCGACTCAACGCCGAAGGCGATCATTGAGCAACTTCAGCTCGACGGTCGTCGCTCGTACGCTGAGATCGGGAAGGCGGTCGGACTCAGCGAGGCCGCCGTCAGGCAGCGGGTACAAAAGCTCACAGATGCCGGGGTCATGCAGATTGTTGCCGTGACAGACCCGATGCGACTCGGCTTCCACCGACAAGCAATGCTCGGCATCCGCGTTTCCGGCGATACCCGGGTCGTCGCCGACCGCCTCGCTGAACTGCCCGAAGTGAGCTACGTCGTTTTGAGCGCTGGCTCCTTCGACATCCTCGCCGAGGTTGTCTGTGAGGACGACGACGGGCTCATCGAGCTCCTGAATGAAAAAGTCAGGGACATCGATGGCGTCTCAGGTACTGAGACGTTCGTCTACCTCCAACTCAACAAACAAAAATACGACTGGGGAACAAGATAACCATGTCTTTCGATCCGACTGCTGCGGTCGACACTGCCGCGCTCCAGGCTTCGGCCAAGCGCCACATGTGGCCGCACTTCACCAACCGCAAGGTGCTCAACGACGGTATTCCCGTCATCACGCGCGCCGAAGGCCACCACATTTACGACGCCGCTGGCAAGGAGTACATTGACGGGCTCGCGGGCCTGTTCGTTGTCAACGCCGGCCACGGCCGCCAGCGCATCGTCGACGCAGCTGCGAAGCAGATGAAGCAGCTCGACTTCATGCCGCTCTGGTCGTACGCTCACCCCGCCGCCATCGAGCTGTCGGAGCGTCTCTCGTCGTACGCTCCCGGCGAGATGAACAAGGTCTTCTTCGCCACCGGTGGTGGCGAAGCTGTTGAGTCAGCCTTCAAGCTGGCGAAGCACTTCTGGAAGATCAAGGGCAAGCCGATGAAGCACAAGGTCATCTCGCGTTCGGTCGCCTACCACGGCACCCCGCAGGGAGCTCTTGCGATCACCGGCATCCCCGACATGAAGAAGTACTACGAGCCGCTGACCCCCGGTGGTCA
Organism: Leucobacter sp. G161; assembly: GCF_001482305.1. GTDB lineage: Bacteria > Actinomycetota > Actinomycetes > Actinomycetales > Microbacteriaceae > Leucobacter. The sequence goes on along the minus strand of NZ_LOHP01000017.1, from coordinate 8,755 downwards.
CCGCGTGCCGAACACGAACTTCTACCGTGCTGAGGAAATGGGCGCTCCGTCCAACGACATCGAGGCATTCGGCCAGTGGGCAGCGAACCGCATCGAAGAGGCCATCCTCTTCGAGGGCGAGGACACCGTTGCAGCCGTCTTCCTTGAGCCCGTGCAGAACTCGGGTGGCTGCTTCCCGCCTCCCCCCGGTTACTTCAAGCGCGTTCGCGAGATCTGCGACCAGTACGACGTGCTCCTCGTCTCGGATGAGGTCATCTGTGCGTACGGCCGCGTCGGCGACTTCTTCGCTTCGAAGGCACTCGGCTACGAGCCCGACATCATCACCTCGGCGAAGGGCATCACCTCGGGCTACGTCCCGCTCGGTGCCATGATCGTCTCGGACAAGGTGTCGGAGCCCTTCAACTCGGAAGAGAACACCTTCTACCACGGCTTCACCTTCGCTGGTCACCCGGCGGCAGCTGCTGCGGCTCTCGAGAACCTCGATATTTTCGAGGAAGAGGACCTCAACGGCCGCGTGCGCGAGAACAGCCCGCTGTTCCGTGCCGAGCTCGAGAAGCTGCTCGACATCGACATCGTCGGTGACGTGCGTGGCGAGGGCTATTTCTTCGGTATCGAGCTTGTCAAGGACAAGGCGACCAAGGAGACCTTCAACGAGGCAGAGTCGAACCGCCTGCTGCGCGACTACCTGTCGCCCGCTCTGTGGGACGCCGGCCTCTACTGCCGTGCTGACGACCGTGGAGACCCCGTCATCCAGCTCGCTCCGCCGCTGACCATTGGTCCGGCAGAGTTCGCTGAGATCGGCGGAATCCTCCGCAGCGTTCTGAAGGACGCTTCGTCGAAGATCTAATGATCTAAGACTCCAGTCATGTGGCCCCCTCGCTTCGGCGAGGGGGCCACATGCGTTTGCGGGCCCAATCCCCTCCCCACTGCCCTCCCCACTGCCCCGTTTTATTTGTTCCGACCGCAGTTAGGCACGCACACAGGTCATATAGGAAAACTGGGGTCGGTTAGGACGTTGCCTCGCTCGGTCCCTGCGGTGCACGCCCCGATCCGAACCCGGGCGAACCGCTGCTGGTCACCCGGGCGGGATTCGGATCCCGAAGTCGCCAAGCCTCGCCCCCAGATCCCGAGCGGAGCGCACATGGCGCGCGTCCCAACGCACCATCCGCTTCCCGGTCGCCCCGCGAATATCGTCTTCTCGCCGCTTCTCAGCAAGAACAACCTCGTCGGCGCTCCGACCGTGTCGAGCCGCAGGATCAAGATATTTCACGCTTCCGTCGACCTCACCGTAGGCCTGCTGCCCGAGGAATTCAAAGTCCACCCAGTAGATGCGCTCCTCCCCCACAAACACCGGAACCTGTACCTCGTGCCGCACTCGAAGCCGGGCAAGCTGCAGCCGACTCACGCTTTCGAGCACTGACTCAGCACGTCCGTCCGCGAGGCGCAACACCTGCCGCGCGCTCCGAACTCCGGGTCGCCAGCTCCCCGCAAGCCGAGCGAGCGTCGCCTCGCGCCAGCCTTCCAGCTCCGCGATTTCAGCGCCCCGGTCCATGCGAAACATTGCCCGCACAGCCGCGTCAAGCGCCCCGATCGCGAGCTCAGGCGCCGCGGAGTGCGCCAGGTCGACCACTGTTCGTTCGAGGCTCGTGAAGCGCACACCGGCGATCTCCACAAGCTCCTCAGGATCCAGCGTCTCGACGTGGCGAGCAACGGGACGAGTCGACCGCCCGGGAGATTCCGGTGGAACACTCACGTGCGCGCGCAACCCGTCTAGCCCGAAAAGCGGGAGCCCCCAAAGCGCTGCCGCGGATTCTCGAGCAAAGATCCAGCCCCGCCGTTTGTAGAGCTTCGCATAGGCGAGCGTTACTGCGAGAAGCCGCTGTTCAGGGAAGAGTTTGAGCCACTCTAGGTGATCGATGTACGCGCCGCGGGCGAGCCTCATGAGGCGGTGCGATAGAACTCTGGTCGCGAGTTCACTATCGCTGAGTTCGCCTAGCCCGACGATCTCGCGGCGCAGTCGGATAGCTGCACTCGCTTGGCGGATCCGTTCTACAATGTGTCCTGTGCTGATGTCGATAGTCATGCCAGCAGCGTGATGCGGCCGCGCCCGCTTTTCACCGATGGGGAGTAGTTCGTGGAGGATCCGCGGTCTGACGAGCTGTCGATCCTGCTGGGGAGCACGCTTGTGCGCCTCAACCGCCCCTAGTTATTTGGTCCGCGTCGTTTTCGGGTCGCACAAGGCTCAGACTAGAAAATACGGGGGTGTGGGAAAGTGGGCCGGCAGCCGGCGGCCGGCAGCCGTACCTGGTCCGGCAGCCGCACCAGGGAGGGCCAGCGCCTCCCCTACGATGCCGGCTCGTGCCGAAACGCTCCCCGGTACTCCAACACCGTTCCCAGCAGCGGGCTACGCACGCTCGCGTCGACGATGTTCCGCCCAGCCACGTCGTCGTACCCATCCACGACCTCCGCCCGCACAGACAACAGCGCTGGAAGCCGCACGCGCAGCCGCCCGAGCCGCAGCCACGCCCGCTCAGACACAAGCCGCAGATGGCCCGCATCAGTCACTGAACAGCGCAGTTCAAGCTCGACTCGACGCGCGCTTCCGAGGAGGTTGCGTAGGGTTCCGGGAGTTTCGCCAGGACGGAGCACATCAACAAATCGCTGGTCCCCCGAGCTGAACCGGAAGACACGCTCCGCCCCCAAGCCGAGCCCGCCACCGTTATCCCAGACGACCGTATTCACGACCTGAAATGGCACGTCGAGCTCGAACGCAGTCACAAACAGGTGCGGACCAACAAGCGGTCTCGCGAAGAGATTCAGCTTTCGCCACCGGCTTCCGGCAACCTCGAACTCGCCGGTCACGGCGACCGCCCCTCCAACAACACCCGATCCTGCCGCGTATCGCCGCACCTCAGGGTGCAGCCGCGCGGCCTCAGCACCGAGCGCTTGGAGAAACACTGACCCACCCGGGACAGCGGCACCCGGCTCAGGCCGCGGTCCTGACACAGCGCTCACTCGCGCACCTCCTCGCGGTATGGCTTGAGAGCCCCCGGAACCTGACTGGCCTCGGGAAAGGAACACACAAATTCGCCGCGGTAGCCAAACAGTACGCCGAGGCGTGCGTGACGCACCTCAAGATCGATCACAAAGCACTGCTTCAGATCGTCGAAGTACTCGGTCAGGTACGCCCGCCCCGTCAAGAACCCTGGGAAACGGAACGCGATCCACCCTTCGTAGAAGCGCTGCGCTCCAGAGACCAGCCGCAGCCCGCCGTCTTCGGTCACGGAGAGATCCAGGTCTACCGCCAAGTGCTGATGCGTGCCGAGATAGTCGATGATGCGCTCGGCGGCCTCACTGTAAATCATCGTTGCGTCAAATCGCCGGCGCCTCCCCTGGCCGAGCTCCATGGTGCGCACAAACGTCACCGTCTCGCGGCCGAGGCCGTCAACATAGGCGTAGTTATCGATCTGGAACGGGAGCCCCCTGCCGCTCTCCGGGAACATGATGTTGCGGGTTGCCCCCAGCAGCAGGAACGGTCTCACCCACCACGGGCCCGGGTGGATCTCCCGCATCACCCCGGTACCAACACAGGCGTATCCCACCTCTACGCTCACCCCGAATCGCCGCTGCATCTGTGGGTGCAGGCGCTCAAACTCATCGCCGAGGGCGCGAGCGAAAATGCTCTCGGCGGGAGGGATCGGAAGGGCGGGAAGGGTCACGGTTGTTGGCCTTCTGACGTGTCATCTGATGGCTCGAATCGCAGCCTCGCGAGCGAAGCGGGTGCGGCATCCATGATGGTTGTCGATCCCCCGCTCGTTCTGCGGTCTGCCCCCTCGCGGACCGCGCCACGCGCACCCGGCCACGAACGGCAAGCTCCCGCACGCGCCCGCACACCGCCGAACCAGCCTCGCCACCATCCGACGAGCTCGGGTTCAATGCCGTCTTCCGCCCAGATCCGCAACCGATCGAAGCTCCAGGCGGTGAGCCACCACACAAGACGGCGCGTGACGAGTGGATCGGCGATCCTGCCGACCCAGCCCCACCCGGGCGCGTAGTCATAGCCGGTGATAAATCGCACCCCGTCGCCCTCAGGGATGTATCGCCAATATCCGCGGCCGGTGCCGAGCGGTGAGAGCGGGTCCTTGGTGGTGAACAGCAATGCTGAGGTTCGGGATCCACCGGCCGCCCGTTTCTCGCCGAGAGAGACACCGGTCCCCCTGATCGTGTGGATCCCCAGCCCCAGTTCGTAGCGGAACTCCTGTGCTCCGTCGCCGCGGGACCGCGTCGGCTGGATTGCACTGAACCGGGCGTCCCAGCGTGCGTGCTGCGTGGGATCCTGTGTGAGCTCCCAGACCCGCTCGAGCGGGGCGTCGATGAATGTCTCAACGTACAGCGCGCAGTCTCGGGTGCGGTGCTGTGCGCGGGCCATGGTCACAGCGTACCCGGAAGTGTGAGCAAGCGATGCGTGGCCCAGGTTGCGGGGGTGCGCAGCTCACCTGAGCCACAGCTCACCTGAGCCGAGTCTCACCTGAGCCACATCTCACCTGACCCGCAGCTCACCTGACCCGCGTCTCACCTGAGCCTATTTTTCCTCGATGAGCCTATTGCAGGGCGCATGAGGCTCATACAGGAAAACACGGGGTAGTGAGGATCGCAGGAGCCTGCGCAGGAGCCCGCGCAGGAGCAGGAGCAGGAGCGAGGCCGCGCACGGGCCCGCCCTGCACGAGAGCGGGCCCGCGCACACCCGGCAGCTCCATCCGTCCCCGCGTGCACTTCCCCAAAACAGACAGAAGCCCCTCTCCCGAAGGAGAGGGGCTTCCCAGAGTCACGGGCGATCAGCGTTCAAGCTGACACGCACTCGACCGAAACTTTTCGGCCGGTGCCTTAGCGGCGGAGGCCGAGACGCTCGATGAGCGTACGGTAACGGGCGATGTCGGTCTTCTGGAGGTAAGCCAGGAGACGACGGCGCTGGCCGACGAGAAGCAGCAGGCCACGACGCGAGTGGTGGTCGTGCTTGTGCTCCTTGAGGTGCTCGGTCAGATCCTTGATACGACGCGAGAGCATAGCCACCTGAACCTCAGGGGATCCGGTATCACCGGGGGTGGTTGCGTACTCTTCGATGATCGCCTTCTTGACATCTGTGGGCAATGACATAGGTGATCCCCTTTCTCCAGTTGCGCGGCGCCTTCAGCGGGATGCTTGGGCTCTCTGTATCCGCGGCCGATCTAACGGCAACCTCACTACCTTAGCACCGTTCGTGACCCCAATCGTCACGCACCTCATTCGTGATCGCTGAAACGTCCAGGAAACAGAGATGTGACGCACGTGTCTCGGGAGGGAAACGGCGATGAAACGGCCCGCCCGCAGACTGTGAACACCCGAGCTCACGGTGGAGCCGGACCGCCCGAAACGGGCGAGAACGAAGGGACTCACATGGAAGCAACAGACGTTTGGACGCTGACGAGCACGGCCCTCGTGCTCATCATGACCCCGGGACTGGCGCTGTTCTACGGCGGCCTCGTCCGCGTTCGCTCGGTCGTCAACATGATGCTCTTCAGCGTAAGCGCGATGGGTATGGTCGGAGTGCTGTGGATCCTCTTCGGGTATTCGATGAGCGTATTTGGGGAGGGCGATGGCTGGTTCGCAGGCAGCCCTCTCCGCGACTTCGGGCTCGCTCACACAGATCCCAGCGAGTTCATCGGTGTTGGATTTGGCGCTGTCTTCGCAATGATCACGACGGCCCTCATCTCGGGCGCGATCGCTGACAGAGTCGGACTCGGCTCCTGGGTGCTCTTCGCAGGGATCTGGGCGTCCCTCGTCTACTTCCCTGTTGCCGCGTGGGTCTGGGGCGGCGGCTGGATCTCCAAGCTGGGCGTCTGGCTCGGCACGCCCGACGTGATTGACCTTGCCGGCGGCACCGCGATCCACATCAATGCGGGCGCCGCAGCGCTCGCCCTCGCCCTCGTGGTCGGCAAGCGTCGCGATTTCGCCCCCGGAGCACACAGACCACACTCGATCCCGCTCGTAACCATCGGCGCCGCACTCCTCTGGTTTGGCTGGATCGGGTTCAACGCTGGGCTGGCCACGGAGGCGGGGACCGCCGGCCTCATCCTCATCAACACGCTCGGCGCTCCGGCCGCAGCAATTATGGGGTGGCTTGCCGTGGACACGCTCCGTGGCCGCAAGCCGGGCGTCGTGGGTGCCGCGTCGGGTGCGGTCGCGGGGCTCGTCGCGATCACGCCGGCAGCAGCCAACCTCTCCCCCGCGTTCGCGCTGCTCCTCGGCGCTCTCGCAGGGGCGGCCTGTGCGGTCGCGATCGAGTGGAAGTTCCGCCTCGGCTTTGACGATTCACTCGACGTCGTTGGCTTGCATCTCGTCGCCGGTGTCCTCGGCACCGTCTATCTCGGCTTCTTCGCCCTTTCCGATGGACTGTTCACGGGTGGGGATTCCGGGCTGCTCCTCGTGCAGGTGATCTCAGTCGTCGGCGTCGTGCTGTACTCGTTCGTCGTTTCGCTCGTCATTGCCTTGGGCGTGAAGCTCACCACGGGGTTGCGTGTGCCACAGTCTGTCGAGGACAGCGGGATCGATGCCGCGGCACACGGTGAGACCGCGTACGCGTTGGAGGGCTCCGATCGCACGTAGCGCGTCAGGGTGACCTCGCAGTTCGGCGGGTAGGCTCGGAAGCATGACTGAATCGGTTACTGCCTCCGCCCTTGTCGACATCGCGGGGTCACTCGCCCGGTCAGTTGGCCAGATGATCCACGAGAAGCGCGCAGCCGGGGTGGACGTGGCCGCGACGAAGTCGAGCCTGACCGATGTGGTGACCGAGGCCGATCGCGAAGCCGAACGGCTCCTCACCGAGGGGCTGCGGAGCCTCCGACCCGAGGATGCGATCCTTGGGGAGGAAGGCGCAAGTGTTGCTGGCACGAGCGGGGTGACCTGGGTGCTCGACCCCATCGACGGCACCGTGAACTATCTCTACAACCTTCCTGCCTACGCGGTGAGCGTCGCGGCCACCGTGACGGACGGCGCACCGGGCACGATGTCTGACGGTCGCCGCGCGATCGCCGGCGCGGTCTACGTACCGACGACGGGCGAACTCTTCACCGCGTGGCACGGCGGCGGCGCCTACCTCGACGGGGCCCGGCTCTCGGGCCCGGCCGAGACGGAGCTGCTCTCCACGCTCCTCGCCACAGGTTTCGGGTACACGGTCGAGCGCCGCACGGAACAGGTTGAGGTTCTCCGGCAGGTACTCCCGCGCGTGCGGGACATCCGCCGTATGGGTTCGGCGGCGGTGGATCTGTGCATGCTCGCTGCGGGGCGTCTCGACGCCTACTATGAGCGCGGCCTGCAGCCCTGGGATTACGCGGCGGCGGCGCTCATCGCGCGCGAGTCCGGCGCGGTGGTACGCGGCCTCGGCGAGAACGCACCAGGCGAGGAGCTCCTCATCGCCGGCACCCCAGCCATCACCGCAGAACTCGCGGGCATCATTGCGGAGGCCTACCGCACGCTCCAATGATCTGAAATGATGGGGGCCAGTCGTTCACATGCATTTCAAAGGAGAAAGCCATGCGCAACGTCCCTCGTGACCCCATTATCGCCGCACTCGTGCAGCGGGCTCGCAGCAGCCAGCTCTCCCGGCGTCGCCTCTTACAGGGTCTCGGCCTCGGGGCCGCCGCCCTCGGCGCAAGCTCGCTCGCGGCGTGTGCCGGAGGAGGTCCAGCACACGGCGACGGCTCAGCGGGAACGCTTCGCTGGGCGAGTTGGACGTACTACCTCGATTTCGACGAGGAGACCCAGGAGTTCACTAGCCTGAGCGAGTTCATGGCCGACTCAAACATCAAGGTTGAGTACTTCGAGGACATCGACGACAACAAGATGTTCATGGCAAAGGTGAAGGACCAGCTCAAGCTGGGTACCGACACCGGCTACGACCTCTTCACCCTCACCGATTCCTCGCTGCTCCGCCTCCTCGAGCAAGAGCAGCTCATGGCTTTTGATCACACGCTCATGCCGAATGTCAGCGCGAACATGATCGACCTCGTGCGGCACTCGTCATTCGACCCTGACCGTGAATGGTCGGTCCCTTACCAATCCGGCATGACCGGGCTCGTGTACAACACGCAGCTCTACCCGAAGGGGGTGCGTTCGGTGAGCGATCTTTGGAGCGACGAGCTCAAGGGCAAGGTCAGCCTGCTGAGTGAGCAAGACGACACCCTTGGCCTGGTAATGCTCGAGCAGGGGGTCGATATCACCGGCGAGGAGTGGGGCGAGGACGAGTTCTTTGCCGCGCTCGCGGTCGTCGAGGAACAGATCAAGAACGGGAACGTCTACACGGTGAAAGGTAACTCGTACACGCAGGATCTGCAGAGCGGCGCGGTACTCGCTGGGATGGCCTGGTCTGGTGACGTCGCGATGATTAACGAGGAGGAAGGCGAGGAGGTCTGGAAGTTCGTCGTCCCAGATGCCGGGGCCACGATGTTCATTGATTCCTTCTGCCTCCCCGATCCCACCGCAGCCTACGAGCAGGCCCACGTGCTCGTCGATTACTACTACGACCCCGAGGTCGCCGCCCAGGTCGCCGAGTACGTGCAGTATGTGACGCCGGTCAAGGGCGCGCGCGAGGCGATGGAGAAGCTCAACCCCGAGATGGCCGAGAACACCCTAAGCTTTCACGACGAGGACATGAGCGCCAGGGTGCACGACATGCGCACGCCGACCGCGCAGGAAGACAACACCTACGCTCAGGCCTACC
>NZ_LOHP01000016.1 GCF_001482305.1 Leucobacter sp. G161 | reverse complement strand
AGGCCGCGAGAATCTCTCACACAACGCCCCCAGCTTGAACCGGGTTATGGTTCGTAAAGCGGGTAGGGAAAATGGGATTCTGACTCACCTCAGGTGGCTGCTCTTCGGAGTTGGCTTGGACTGGTCAGGGTGGCGGCAGGAATTGCTGCGGTTCTGGATTTGCGTGGAAGCGTGAGGGTGGGTAAGCTAGGAAAGTTGCTCTTCGGAGGGTCCCTTGGTTGGGGCCGGTACGGTGGGTGTCTGGATCTTGAGAACTCAATAGTGTGCACTTAAA
>NZ_LOHP01000015.1 GCF_001482305.1 Leucobacter sp. G161 | reverse complement strand
CCAGGGTGGCGACAAGCCCCGCACCGGCGGCTACGACCGCAACGATCGCGACCGCAAGCCGTTCCGCGACGACCGCGGGGATCGCCCGTCGGGTGGCGAGCGTGATCGCAAGCCGTTCCGTGATGATCGGCAGGGCGGTGGCGACCGCGCCCCGTACCGTGGTGACCGTCAGGGCGGTGGCGATCGTGCTCCGTTCCGTGGTGGCGATCGTGATCGCAAGCCGTTCCGTGATGACCGGCAGGG
>NZ_LOHP01000014.1 GCF_001482305.1 Leucobacter sp. G161 | reverse complement strand
GTCCTTGGGGCTGGCCCGCAGGGCCGGGGTTCCCTGTTGGGAAGGGGTATGCGGTTCCCTTCCAGAACGGTAATGCGGTGCTCACTCCACCCGCAACGATCAAATTTGTCTCTAAGCAGGCAGCCCCGACGTATAAGCAGGCAGCCCCAACGGAAGATCAGGCAGTCCCAACGGAAGAGCAGGCAGCCCCAACGGAAGAGCAGACAGTCCCAACGGAATAGCTCGGTCCTTCGATACAGCCGCCTTCACCTGCGCGTGGAAGGTGGCTGTGGCCACAGGCTCTGCAAGGGCGGTCAGTTATGATGGTCACTATGTGTGCTGATTTCATTCCTGCGGCAAAGCCAATCATCGGAGACGAAGAGCGTGAGGCCGTCGATCGGGTCATGCGTTCCGGAATGGTCGCGCAGGGCCCTGAGGTCAAGGCCTTTGAAGAGGAGTTCTCGGAGCACTTCGTCAAGGGGCGTGAAACAGTCGCCGTGAACTCCGGCACAAGCGGCCAGCATCTAGGGCTGCTTGCTGCAGGCATCGGGGCGGGTGACGAGGTCATCGTCCCCTCGTTCACCTTTGCGGCTACGGGAAACTCTGTCGCGTTGACTGGAGCGACCCCGGTGTTCGTCGACATTGAACCCGACTACTTTACGCTCTCGCCTGAGGCGGTTCGCGCAGCGATCACGCCACGCACGAAGGGCATCATGCCCGTCCATCTCTACGGGCATCCCTTCCTTGTGGATGAGATTGAAGCTATCGCGCAGGAACACGGACTCGCGATCTTTGAAGACGCCGCTCAAGCCCACGGTGCCAGCTGGGACGGGCGACCGGTTGGGACGCTCGGCGCATTCGCAATGTTCAGCCTGTACCCGACGAAGAACATGACCTCGGGAGAAGGGGGCATGGTCACCTGCGAGGCTGGACCAATTGCCCGCAACATCCGCTTGCTGCGAAACCAGGGAATGGAGACTCAGTACGCCAATGAAGTGATTGGGTTTAACACCCGCATGACTGATATCCACGCGGCTATCGGGCGTGTACAGCTGACCAAGGTGGATGCTTGGACGAGACAACGGCAGCGGAATGCCGCAGCATTGAATGCAGGCTTTGCAGGGAACCTCGGCGTTGTCGTTCCTCAGGTTGCTGAACAGGCGACGCACGTCTACCACCAGTACACAATCCGGCTAGACGGTGCGGAGCGTGATCGAATTCGAGTCGCGCTGAAGGACGAGTACGGAATCGGATCGGGCGTGTACTACCCGATCCCAAACCACCGTCTCCCCTCGCTCGAGAAGTTCGCTCCTGGTCTCGATCTCCCTGAGACCGAGCGTGCAGCGAGAGAAGTGCTGTCTTTGCCGGTGCACCCTTCCCTCGCCGAGGGCGATCTAGACCGGATCATCGCTGCGGTAAACGCGGTAACTCGAGCCGGCGCCTAAGTGAAGTAGGGCTGTTGCAGGGCCGCGGCAGGTTTGGCCCTGTCTCCGACGTCGCCGTCAGATGTGAAATTGAGAGAATGACTAGTCAACAGAGGGAAATGGTGAGCAGGTGAAGTCAGCTTGGAAAACCTTGGCAGAGCTGTTCGAGGTTCTTCCTAAGGGGGCAAAGCCGTTCTATACGTGGTATGCCATTGCCACCGGTGCACTCGCACTGCTCGACACGCTAGCGCTTGCGCTTATCGTTGCTGTAATCACACCCCTGGCAAGTGGAGACCCGATCTCCCTTCCTATCGTTGGTGAGCTGCCGTCGAACGCAGTGCTTTGGATTGCTATTGCAGTTGCCGTTCTCTTCGTCTCGAAAGGCGTTATTGCGTCGATCTTGCACTGGCACGCGACGCGTCGCTTTGCGCGATACGAGCTCGAGGTCGGTGATGCCCTGTTCCGCGCGTACACTCGTTCCAGCTGGGAGCGGCGCTCGCAGGTGAGCACTGCGACAGTTACGCGCATTGTGGACACCTCGATGTCGCACACGAATACCGGCTTCATTATGCCGCTGTCGCAGGTGCCAGTGAACGCTCTCACATTTGTGTCGGTCCTCTCGGTTTTGATTGTCGCCCAGCCGCTTGTCGCCCTCATTGCGTTCGTCTACCTTGGCTGCGCTCTTGTCTTGATGACGTCCTTGGTGTCAAAGCACTCGCGTTCCGCCGGAGCACGCAATCGCACGTATGGCTACCGCGTCGCAACCATCATGACTGAGATGGTCGACGCTCTGAAAGAGATTGTGCTGCGTGGCAAGCTCGATGAAGTCGGCGAGGTACTCACGGAGAACCGACAGATCACGACCCGAGCCCGCGCAAATCTTGCGTTCTTGTCGGTCGTTCCAAAGTACGCCTACGAAGCCGTGTTAGTCGGCGGGGTACTCATCGTGGGCGGTTCTGCGTATTTGATAGGTGGAACGACGCACGCTCTTGTGGCGATCTCGCTGTTCGCGGCTACGGGGTTCCGCATGATTCCAGCGTTGAACGCGGTACAGTCAAGCATCAATTCAGCCTCAGCGACAGAGCCATACGCGCGTGATGTGATTCGGGAACTCAAGAGCGCGAATGAAGAGAGCGCGGAGATGGTTGAGCAGCCTGACACGGGTGAACTGCCAGCTGCCCCAACTTCTTTGAAGCTCACGGACGTTAGCTTCCGGTACCCCGGTGCGGAGCGTGACGTCCTGACTGGGCTCTCGCTCTCGATTCCGTTGGGTTCAAGCCTCGCGATCGTTGGACCGTCCGGTGCCGGTAAATCTACCCTGATTGATATTCTGCTGGGTCTGAGCGTGCCGACGTCCGGTGCGCTTGAGATCGACGGCGTACCACTGGAGTCCGTCATGCGTCAGTGGCGTGGCAGAGTTGGCTATGTACCGCAGCGGGTTGCGCTTTTTGACGCTTCCATCGCCCAGAATGTGGCATTGACCTGGCACGATGATTACGATGCGGATCGGGTTGAGGAAGCTCTGAACAAGGCCCACCTGTCGGAGCTCATCACCCGCGGTGATGGCATCCGGACAACGGTCGGAGAACGGGGAACCTCGATCTCTGGCGGACAGCAGCAGCGAATGGGGATCGCCAGGGCGCTGTACGCCGATCCTTTTGTCATGGTGATGGATGAGGCTACGAGCTCCCTGGACACCGCAACTGAGAACAAGATCACGGAGTCACTGAACGAGCTACAAGGGGAGGTCACGTTTATCACGGTGGCCCACCGCCTCGCAACGATCCGGGATTACGATCAGGTGTGCTACTTGGACCAAGGGAAGATCTTGGGGCAAGGAGCGTTCATGGAGGTTGTGGAGCAGGTCCCAGAGTTCAAAGTGCAGGCCCAACTGGCGGGGATCCTATGAAGCAGCGACTGCTCATCCTGTCATTCTCTGATATTAGCCAGGACGCACGAGTGCGCAAGCAGGTCGAGTTGTTCGCTGACGCTATGACGTGACTACCTGCGGGTTCGGTGAAGCTGCCCGTGATGATATTGAGCACCTGCCACTCACCGGAAGCGTCTCTCGGCTATTCAAGTATTTTGAGGCGATTGCGCTCAGAACCCGGTTGTACTCGCTTGCTTACCGCTGGCACCCAAGGAGCCGAGAAGCGCGGCGCGCGTTGCGTGGACGCACGTTTAACGCAGTTCTTGCCAACGACTTCGATACCGTCGAAGTAGCGCAGGAGATTGTTGCGCCGCAGCACGTGCATGCTGACTTGCACGAATATTTCCCTGGTCTCCACGACCAAAATCCTGCGTGGGTTCGGCTTCGAAAACCATTTCTCGACTGGATTCTGCGTCGCTATGTCGTCCCCGTTGGGTCGGTTACGACAGTGTCAGACACCATTGCTAGCAGGTATGAGGCCGAGTATGGCTTTGCTCCTGGCGTCGTGCGCAATGCCGCACCGCTGGCTTCGTTGAGCCCCACGCCCGTTGGCGCGCGGATCAGGCTGGTGCACTCCGGCGTTGCCCAGGAGAATCGCCGGATTGAAGTTATGATGCAGGCAGCAGCTAGGTCGAAGACGCCAGTCACCTTAGATCTCTACCTCACGGGAGTTGGATCTGACTATCACCGCTCCTTGATGGCATTGGCTGATGACTTGGGTGATCGGGTCACAGTTCACCCGCCTGTTCCGCAACGCGACCTCGTTGGCGTCCTCAACGCGCACGACGTGGGGGTGTTCATATTGCCCGACACAAACACAAACTACCGCCTGGCGCTGCCCAATAAGTTCTTTGATTACGTGCAGGCAAGGCTCGCACTCGTCATCAGCCCCACCGTCGACATGGAACGGCTGCTGCGGAAGCACGACCTGGGAATTGTGGCGCAGGGGGCCGGCGTTGAGGACGTTGTTACCGCCTTCGACCAGTTAGCCGTTGAAGACGTGAAACGGTGGAAGCAACACGCTGACGCAGCTGCAGCCGAAAATAGCGCTGAAGCGCAGAACCCGGTCTGGGAGGCTGCTGTCGCCGCGCGGATGGCGGAGCGCTGAGACCGTGTCATCGCAGCAGGCGCTAAGAGAACACAAGGGAAGTATGCGCATAGCAATTGCGAGTCGGATTTTTGCTCCTGAGCCCAGTGCTGCGTCGTTTCGGCTCACGGCACTGGCGCAGGCTTTTGCTGAGGCGGGTGACTCAGTTGATGTGCTGACGGTGCGCACGGCAAAGTCTGAGGCGGACCCTCAAGATGACAATCTGCCGTATCGCGTCAGACGCTTCCCGGTGCTCAGAGACAAGCATGGTTACGTCCGCGGATACGTGCAGTACCTGAGCTTTGACGTTCCGCTGTTCTTTCGGATCCTCTTCGGCAAACGGTTGGACCTGATTGTTGCTGAGCCTCCTCCAACCACGGGCTTTTTCGTTCGGTGTGCGGCAGCGCTGCGAAGGACGCCGTATGCCTACTACGCGGCAGACATCTGGTCGGACGCAGTTGCTGGGACCGACGCCGCCCCCGGCCTAGTGGCCAAGGTACTTGGGGTAGTCGAGCGTTTTGTGCTCAGGGGAGCGGCCGTCGTATTGTCGGTGAGCGACGGCGTAACCGACCGGCTGCAGGAGATGGGCACCCTACCGGAGCGAATCGTGACGGTCGGGAACGGGGTCGACCTTGCGTCATTCCCGCTCGAGGGGAACATCAAACAGATCGATGGGCCCTACTTCCTCTACGCTGGCACTGCATCTGAAGTGCACGGAGCCCGAATCTTCGTCGATGCGTTTCGCGAGTTCCATTCGAATCATCCGGAGACGCGATTGGTGTTCATTGGCCAAGGCTCGGAACGGGAGACTATTCGAGTCATGTCTCAGGCGCTCCCGGTCGGGGCCGTTCTGCACTTGCCGCGGGAAGAGCCTAGCGTAGTGGCGGACTGGCTTCGGGGCGCGATCGTTTCGCTTGCTAGCTCACGCCCAGGGCAGGGCTACGACTTTAGTTTCCCGACAAAGATCTACGCTTCGGTCGCCGTTGGCACCCCTGTGATCTTCACGGGGTTGGGGCCCGCGATTGATTTTCTTGAAGACTCGAAGGCAGGGTGGTCGGTCGACTACGACGTTGATAGCGTGGTCGCGGCTATGGAGGAGGCCTACCGGGCAAGTCTCTCGCCGGAATGGCAGCAACGACGAAAGCCATTCGCCCTCCGTATGCGTGACACCGTTGGCTTGGAGCGTGTTGCGAGTCGCGCAGTTGCGGCCGCGCATGAGCGTTTCTAGTTGCCCCTGCCTCTTGCGCCCATCTGCTGGAGAGACAGGGTGACCCACTCGTCTTCGCGAAGCTAGAGTACTGGTATGGCCCTTAGTATTGTTACCACTCATACGATCACGGCTGACTTCTCTCTCGAAGCGGTCGGCGAGCATCGCGAAGTTCATGGGCTTGCCCCCATAGGCGAGGCACAAAAGAATACGCTGACCTTTGTCGGCGATATCGAAAAATACGGGGAAGCTCTCGAGACTGCGTTGCAGGTTGGCGCAATCGTGTTCGTGCCCGCAGGTCAGGCCTACTCCACGCCGTCAGCGGGCACGCTCATCCTCGCGGCTAATCCGCGGGCCGCGTTTGCGCAGGCGAGCGCAAGGTACTTCACCCCGCCGGTGCTTGCGGGGGTCGCAGAGACGGCACGTGTGCACCCCACCGCCTTCATCGATCCGTCCGCATCGGTCGGTGAATTTACTGTTATCCGGGAGAACGCGGTGGTCGGGGCCGGATCAGAGATCCGGGACCATGTTGTCATCGGACGCAATGTCACGATTGGGGACTCAGCGCTCATCAAGAGCCACGCTGTCATCGGAGAGGAAGGGTTCGGGATCGAAAAGGACTCCGCTGGAAACAACTTCCGGATTCCTCACCTAGGGTCGGTGAAGATTGGGAACCACGTCGAGGTCGGATGTTTTACTACGGTGTGCTCGGGGACGATTGCGCCGACAACGATCGGGGATTATTCGAAGATCGATGACCACGTTCACATTTCCCACAACTGCCGACTGGAGCGCAACGTCATCGTTACCGCATGCGCCGAAGTATCTGGAAGTGTCATTTTGGAAGATGATGTTTGGCTCGGCCCAAATTCTTCGATTATCCAAGGTGTGACTCTTGGCAGGGGGGCGTTGCTCGGAATTGGCGCGGTTGCGTTGAAGTCCATCGACGAAGGCGAAGTTCGTGTGGGCAACCCTGCGCGCCAGCTGCCCTCGAGATCTGCACAGTAGTTTGCGTCAGGCGATGACTTGGAGGGGAGTACCTGCGCACGATTCGCCGTGGGTAACTCTTCCTGTACTTACCGGGGGAACCGTTAGTAGTTCTCGGCGGGCACTCGTTCGAACCACCAGAACGGGTGCGTGAGTACCTGCATGCGCGGCTCCTTGTCGAGCCACTCTGCAAAGTGACCTTCTCTCCAACGGCCACTCGAATCGCTAAGGTACTTCATGGAAGGCATCATAAAACGGTCTTCGTACGCATGGTATTGAACGGTTTCAGACCACTGTTCGCGGATGCGGTCAGCAAAGTCGATCCCTCCCATTCGAGCCGGCTCGTGCAGGCTGAAGCCGCCGAGGGGGCGGCCGACTGCGGCCTCGAAGACCTCGCGCTGCCGGCACGCCCAATCCTCGTTGTCTGAGCCGAGAACTTCGCATAACCCGCCTTCGAGATGCAGCTGGACCTCGTGGCCGAGGTCTTCCATCTCGCGGATGATCTCGAGCGAAGGCAGGCTCAGCAGGTTGTAGCCGCGCGCGTGCACCCGCAGGAAGAACGAGGCAGAGCAGCCAGCTTCTGCATCAACCCGGGCGACGCGCAAGGCCTGTTCGATGCTGTTGTCGATGTCGTGGCGCAAGATCAAATGCTTGTCCTGAGGAGCGCGAAGGAATCCTTCGAAGCTGCTGACTGCATAGCCTCTATCTCGATACGCTCGGAGGGTCTCCGCGTAAGAACGCAGTGAAAAATCGACCAGGGTCGGCTTCAATGAACTCATAGATATGTGCCACTTCGGGTTTGGGCGCCGGTGCGTGGCCAAGTTGGGCCGAGCACACGGTGCGGATTGACTGGATGCTCGACGGCGCTGGGGTAGCTTTGCACTGGATCTTGGCTGTGTGTGACGTAGCCAGCTAGTCGCCCGCTCATCCAGACACCATCGAGCTAGTCTTGGCCGGGGCGAATGGTGGAGCCAGCGGCGAAACGATCTCGCCAACTGAGATGACTGCGGTGCTCACGGTGTCAGTCTAGCCCCCGCCCACAGAACCGCCCGTGGGTCGAGGCCTGGTGCTGTTCCAAAGTGCGGAAATCTTGGTTCGCGACGCATGAGTGCCTCACGGACGGTTCACGGGGCCCGCATTGAGCCAATGCTCGGAGAACGACCGTGCACTCAGCTGCCCGCCATGGACGGCGCTAGCAAACTCCTGACTCGCTGCGCCTATGCGGAGCCTGCGTTCAGGATCAGCTGCCAATGAGGCGATCGTTTCCTCCAAGGTTACTGGTGTGGCTTCCACGATCGGCAGGTCGAGCCCAGTGAGCGAGCGAATATGGTCTCGCACATCAGGGAGGATATGGGCCACGACTACCCGACCGCTGGCCATTGCCTCTACTGCAGTCACGCCATAGCTCCCTACCCCAAACTGCTCGAGGACAATGTCTGCAGACCCCAGAGCGGCCGGCATTTGATCGTGGGAGAGGCCAGAGAGTGGGTGGTAATCGACAACCCCTCTACTCGCCAGAGACTCCATCGCCGGCGCGATGAGCCCGGTCCCTTTCAGCCAGCCTTTGCTGGGCACGTGGGTGACACGTGGGCGTCCTTCGATACGAAGTGGCTGCGAAGCGTCCACCCAGGGGGTTGCGTCAACAACAAGAGGCACCCAGACGGCCTCTGGAATGTCGGCGAGCTGGTCTGGAGTCGAGACGAAGACAGAAACGTCAAGGTCCCTCAGACGACGCATGTTTGAGTCGGCGATTTGCTGTAGCCGAGCAATCTCCGGTTGGTGTTCCGTGTTATGGAAGGGCGACCAGGGTGTTCTCGACCTGCTCAGGGCAGGACTTCGGAAATCGGAACCGTGAGCGAGCACGGCCACGGATACTCCCTGTGCCCGTAGCGCACGAATCTCCCGCTCGGCCTGATAACCGTAGAGACCGCCAAACATCGGGCGAAGGCTCTCGTTGAGTACATGCGTCGCGCTTTGCGCCACCGAGAATTCGTTGCGCTGCCACTCCCGAGAGAGATGGAAAGCTCCGAGCGGTACAGGACGGTCGGACGTCAGTCGAATCGTCGTGGCCGCTGGAGCCATCATATGGGCCGCACTGGTGTCCACACAGTGCGTGTTAAGTGCTGACGCCCAGAGGCGAGCCTGCCCGGCAACGTTGAGCGGGGCGATATAGACGCGGGTGTCCTCATCCTGAAGGAGCGTCGGAGCAGGTATAGGCAGCTTGTGCAGTCCCTTGGCGCGCAAGCGCATTCGAAAGAGAGCGCTGTGTTGACCGAAAAGGGAGACCGCTGCTCGCTGCATGCTTGGTGGCAGTTTGCTGGCCAGGGTCGCTAAGTTCATCCCCATTACGCGTGTTCCTTCGCGGCAGCCGGGACGGCAGGCCGAAGTAATCGCGGAACGAGTGCGAGTCGTACGGCGCGACGAAGTACTCCGCTCGGGGAGAATACATAGCGCAATTGCTGCGGTCGGTACCTAGCGAGTGGACGGGAGTCCTCAAGCCACTCCAGCAAACGGTCGGTGTGGCCCTGGAGTATCGCCGAGACGAGGCCGTTGTCCCGTCGTGTGAGTCGGCCCCCGTAACCCGGCGAGAGCCTTTCGAGTCGCGTGAGGACATCCCGATAGTGAGGCAGGTCATCCTCGCTGATGGCGGCTGATCGCTCGCGGCTGCGAAGCGTGCTGAGGACGTGATTCGTAGTGAGCTTTAAAGCCAGCGCAACGCGTTGTGAGCGCTCGAGGGAGGCTATCCAGGGCTGCTCCAGCGTGAAGAGGACTGGGGCGAGCAGTTCCGCAACCGAGAACGGAGCCGCGGTTACCCTGTCGTTGGCCGAAATCCCAACGAGAAACCCATCGCTGCACCGGGAATACGAAGTGCTCGAAGAAACGCTCCAGAGGAAGGCGCTCAGCGCGATATCTTCGCCGTTCCGGGCTGCCGGCATAAACCCCGGGTAGTCCTGATGCCTCACGAGATCCGAATGAAAGAGCACGGCAAGCTGTGGAGTCCTGGTATAGAGGAGGTCCTTGGCCGCATCGAGGCGCCTGAACCGGCCGACTCGTGGTGCTGGTGCAAGCACTCGACCGACCCCCTCAACCTTGAACTGGCCAACAAGGAGCTCCGGAGAAGACGAGGCAAGCTCTTTCCTCCAGAAATCAAAGACATGAGGTTCGTACACATCATCGGAGCCAAGGACTGTCACGTAGTCGCTCGTTGCCGACTCGACGCCAAGGTTCAGCGGTCCGGCAGGCGACGGGATGCCGTCTTGGAGCTCCAACAGTGAGTATCGTTCCGAATCCAACCCAACAAGTCGTTCCTGAATAGCGATTGGGGAAGTGTTATGACAGACGACGACCACGTCTGTTCCGGGCGCGTTTTGCCCGATGACGCTCTCAACTGCCTTGCGAATTGGGCGATCGGGGGTGTGTACCGGAATCACGACTGACACAGTCGGCAAGGGGGGGTGCTGGGCCACGTATTACTGCTCCTTCTTCGGGCGCTGTGACTTGCCGTGATTCGGCACAGCGCCGGCGCACCCAGTGGAACTAGGGGTGACAGCTGCGCTGTGGGAAGCCAGGTGACTGTCGCTGGGGCACAGAAGCTCTGCCGTAGCCAACGTAGTGCGAGTGCGCATTTGATACGGACGTTCAGCACCCGTCATAGGTGGGTCTCCAATTCGATCTGATGTGACGCAAATGGGCGGCCAAACAGTCGCGTCAACCCAGCCCAATTTAGCACAGTGCGTTTGTGAGGCCCGGGACGATTACGCTGCCGGATAACGCCAAAAAATGCGTCTTGAGGGGATGAATCGACAGCCAGCTACCGTGTAAGCACAGGTGGCATGCTGCTCGGCACCCGCTCTCCGTGCAGATGTAAGATTGTGGTGTATTGACGAGCCATCTGCAGAGGAAACGAACTACCGTGCCAAAGATTCTTGTGATCTCCTTCTCGCCGATCGTTCGTGACGCTCGTGTGCTCCGGCAGCTCTCTCTCCTGACTCGTCTTGGCGATGTCTCGACGATTGGATATGGGGAGGCCCCGGAAGGCGTCCAGCAGCATTTCCGCGTGCCCGATGGGGCAGCGTCACTTCCGCAGACTCCGCTTGGCGTTCTGAAGCTAGCGCTGAGAGCTCATCGCGCCGTTGAGAACACTTCACCTGCGGCGCGCGCAGTTCTCGGTATGGAGATCCCAGATGGGTGGGATCTCGTCGTGGCGAATGACGCGCGGGTGCTCGATCTCGCGTTTACGCTGAGCAAAGGTGCGCCGGTGTGGGCCGACATGCACGAGTGGGCCCCGGAGGAACGCACCCATATTCGTAGCTGGAAATACCTTGTAGCGCCGTTCATGACCGAGCTATGCCGACTGTACCTCCCGAAAGCCGCCCTGGTCACAACAGTTGGCGACGAGATCGCAGCGCTGTACCAGACCCGATTTGGGGTTACCCCGGCGCTGATGACCAACGCCACTCATTTTCGCGAACTCTCCCCGAGCCCATCAGTCGCAGATCGCATTCGCTGTGTCCACTCAGGGGCAGCGATACACGGACGCGGCCTTGAACGCATGGTGGAGGTGTTTCGAGACCTCCCCGAGCGGTACTCCCTCGACTTGTACCTGGTGCCTGGGGGCGATGGCGGAAAACACCTTGCAACGCTTCGTGAGGCAGCGGCGAACGATCCTCGCATCACCTTTCATGAGCCGGTGGCCCCCGAGGCGCTTCCGACCGTTCTCTCTGCATACGACGTCGGGGTGTTCTGGATTCCGCCGACGCACACGAATGCGCGCTTGACACTTCCCAACAAGTTCTTTGACTACGTTCAAGCCCGACTTGGCGTAGCCATCGGCCCAAGCATCGAGATGACACGCTTGCTTGAGCGTTTCGACCTGGGCGTTGTCAGTGCCAGCTTTGACGAGCATGACCTACGTGCCTCGTTGCTGGACGTCACCCCTGAACGCGTCGAAGCCTTCAAACGAGCGTCTGACGTAGCGGCTCGTGAGCTGTCGTTTGAGAACACTGAAGCGCGGATCGCCCCGCTGGTGGAGGCCTTGCTCGACCCAGTGGGTCCGCCTGCGGCAGAAAGCTAAGTACATGTCAGGATTCGCGCGCTAGACTCAGACTGTGAAGATCGCAGTAGTAGCAACTGGAAAAATCGGCCTCCCGCTTGCCACTCAGTTTGCCTCGATGGGGCATGAAGTGGTTGGTGTTGACGTGAACCAGGCGTTGGTTGACGTCATTAACTCGGGAGTCGAGCCGTTTCCCGGCGAAGCAGGCCTCGCTGAGAAACTTGCAGAGCAAGTGCCTGCTGGCAAACTTCGCGCGACCACGAACTATGCGGAAGCGATTCCCGACGCCGACGCAGTCGTGCTCGTTGTTCCCCTGTTGGTGGACGAGGAGACTTGGCAACCGGACTTCAAATGGATGGACGCGGCAACGCGGTCGCTTGCCGAGAATCTCACACCGGGAACGCTCGTTTCATACGAAACAACGCTTCCAGTGGGAACCACGCGGACACGTTGGAAGCCCCTCATTGAAGAGGTGTCTGGCCTTACCGAAGGCGATGACTTCCACCTCGTTTTCTCTCCCGAACGTGTTCTGACCGGTCGGGTGTATGAAGACCTGAAGAAGTACCCCAAACTCGTTGGCGGCCTGAACGAGGCCGGCACAAAGCGGGCAATTGAGTTCTACGAATCAGTGCTGACCTTTGACGAGCGCGATGATCTTCCTCGCCCCAATGGAGTGTGGGACATGGGCACAGCAGAAGCCGCGGAGATGGCCAAGCTGGCGGAGACCACGTACCGCGACGTGAATATCGGACTCGCGAACCAGTTTGCCCGGTATGCGGACACTGCAGGGATTGACGTCTACAAGGTCATTGACGCGTGCAATTCCCAGCCGTTTAGCCATATTCACCGGCCCGGCATTGCTGTAGGCGGGCACTGCATTCCGGTCTACCCGAGGCTGTACCTCTCGACTGATCCCGACGCCGATATTGTGCGCACGGCCCGGAACTACAATGCGACCATGCCAAAGTACGTTGTAGACCGTGTAGAACAGACGATTGGCAGTCTGAGCGGGCAGCGGGTTGTCGTGCTCGGAGCCTCTTACCGCGGCGGTGTGAAGGAAACCGCGGTGTCCGGCGTGTTCCCGACAGTTGAAGAGTTGCGTGCCCGCGGGGCCGTCGTGACGGTCCACGATCCAGTGTTCTCTGACTCTGAGCTGTCGGACCTGGGGTTTATTGCGCACACGGTGGGGGAGCCCGCTGACGTCGCGATCTTGCAGGCCGACCACGCGGAGTATCGCAAGCTCGGCCCCGCAGATTTCCCCGGGATTAAGCTGTTTGCCGACGGTCGAAACTTCACCGACCCTGCCATGTGGACAGGCGTGCCTCGGATCATTATCGGCGGTTGAGGTGTCGCTCAACGAGCTAAGCGCGGCGCGAACGCCCCTGGCCTGGAGAGAAGTACCATACGGGTCGGGCTAGAAAGATGAAGACTGCTTCGCCGCAACCAGGGCTTGCTGCGCGTCCCCGCCTGGACTCATTGACCGGGCTGCGTTGGTGGGCTGCGTTTGGCGTCTTCATGTTCCACATGTTGAATTTCGCCCCAGTTCCGGGTACTCGACGCTGGTATTGTTCGGCAATTCAGGGGTCGCGTTCTTCTTCGTGCTATCGGGGTTTGTCCTGACCTACTCAGCAAGACCAGCTACAACCACGAGAAACTTCTACTGGCGCCGCTTCGGCCGGATCTACCCTGCACACATCGTCGCACTCCTGCTAGCGGTCCTGTGTTTTATTCGTTCGCAGAAGTTGCGGAAGGCTCCTGGGTTAAGCCGTTCTCCCTCGGCATCCTTCTGTTATCGGTGGTGCTGCTGCAGGGGTGGTCGAACAATCCCGAGATCCTCTTCTCCGGTAACCCCGCTGCCTGGACACTCACAGTTGAAGCTTTTTCTACAAGCTGCATCCCTGGGTCAATAAGCTCCTCCAGCCTCTGCGCCGCCGCGGCACCATTCTCCTGATCATTGCAGCGTGGGGCGCTGTGGTCGGCTATCAAATTGTGATCAACGTCGTGCCGGGAACAGTACTCGCGCAGGCGCCGATGCCCCTTCGCCGTCTAGGCGAGTTCATTATTGGGACGGGACTTGCGCAACTGGCTATTCTCGGGTGGCGCTTGAAGGTATCTCCGATCGTGGGCTACGGGTTGCTTGCTGCTTTTACAGCCGTGCTGGTCGTCGGCATTCGTTTCAACGTGGAACACTCGCTGTTTCAGTGGGCTCTAAGGTTGTATGAGCCGATTTTCATTCTGCTGTTTGCGCTCATCATATTTGCGGTGGCCACTCGGGATGCCCAAGGCGGAAGATCCCTACTGAGGTCACCGGTCTTGGTTCGCCTCGGCGAGTGGTCCTTCGCCTTCTACCTTGTCCATGCCACGGTGATCTACGCATTCAGGCATCTCTTTGACAAGCAGCCCATGGCGTTTTCGAACCTAATGTGGAACTTGCCGGTGTTTCTCGTTGCGCTGCTGTTAGCTTGGCTTCTATACCGGCTTGTGGAGCATCCTGTTGAAGGCAGAATGCGTAAATGGGGGAATGTGCATCTCAACTGAACTTGTGAACAATCGATTGCAGCTTCGCGTCGTAGACTAGACCCCATGGATCTTCTCGTAGTTGGCTCTGGGTTCTTTGGCCTCACCATCGCTGAGCGCGCAGCAAGCGCCGGCAAGAAGGTGGTCGTCATCGACCGCCGCAATCACATCGGAGGCAACGCCTACTCCGAGGCCGACCCCGAGACCGGCATTGAGGTGCACACGTACGGCGCGCACCTCTTCCACACCTCCAACGAGACGGTGTGGGAGTACGTGAACCGCTTCACCGAGTTCACGAGCTACGTGCACAAGGTGTACTCGAACTTCAAGGGCGAGGTCTACCCGCTGCCGATCAACCTCGGCACGATCAACCAGTTCTTCCGCTCCGCGTACAGCCCCGATGAGGCGCGTGCGCTCATCGCTGAACAGGCGGGGGAGTTCGACACGAAGAGCGCCCAGAACCTCGAGGAAAAGGGGATCTCGCTCATTGGGCGACCGCTCTACGAGGCGTTTATCCGCGACTACACGTCGAAGCAGTGGCAGACCCCGACGACGGAGCTGCCTGCCGAGGTCATCAGCCGCCTTCCAGTGCGCTACACCTACGACAACCGCTACTTCAGCGACACTCATGAGGGCCTGCCCGTCAATGGCTACACCGCGTGGCTCGAGAAGATGGCGGATCACCCGAACATCGAGGTGCGGTTGAACACGGACTTCTTCGACGAGTCGCAGCCGCTCAACAAGGCCGCTGTCGTCGGCAAGGTGCCGGTCGTGTACACGGGCCCCGTCGATCGATACTTCGACTTCTCCGAGGGCGAGCTCGGCTGGCGCACCCTTGACTTCGAGAAGCAGGTGCTCCCGGTGGGTGACTTCCAGGGCACGAGCGTCATGAACTACGCTGGCGCCGACGTGCCGTTTACTCGGATCCACGAGTTCCGCCACTTCCACCCTGAGCGTGAATACCCAACCGATATGACCGTGATCATGCACGAGTACTCACGGTTCGCGAAGCGCGAGGATGAGCCGTACTACCCGGTGAACACCCCCGAGGACCGCGAGATGCTGCTGAAGTACCGTGAGCTCACCGAGGGTGAGCCACAGGTGCTCTTCGGCGGGCGCCTCGGCACGTACCAGTACCTCGACATGCACATGGCTATCGGGTCGGCGCTTTCGATGTGGAATAACAAGCTCGACGGCAACATCTAGGACGTCTCGCTAGCTGAGAACTTCGGGCAGTTCAGTGCCGTCTCCGAACGGCGCGATACCGGTGACCGCTCCCGATGGTCCGATGAACCGGTATGAGCGCTTGAGTGAGCGGAGCGAGAAGTTCACTGTTGCGATACGCACGCTGGGGTCGAGCGCGGAGATCCGTTCAAGCAGTTCCGCGCCGTGAGCGGTCGAACGCACCCAAAAATGCAGCAGCAGCGGAGCGTCTCCGCTGATGAGAGCGACCAGCCGAGTCGCTGACCATCTGGCGATCACGGAAGCCGCTGTTTGCCAGCCTCGCTGCATGTCGACTGTCACGATCATGCCGAGTGGGAGTCCGATGCTCTCTCGCACGACATCGCAGCGGCTTGCGAGGAGGCCTCGTTCTAGGAGCGCGGGAAGCCGCCGGCGGAGGGTCCGTTCTGACAGTCCAGTCGAGCGTGCCAGGTCGATGTAGCTCGTGCGGCCATTGGTTGCGAGAACTCGGTACGCATCCCATTCTCGGGCGCTGGGGAGCGTTGGGGCAGTGTGTGTGGGTTGCCAGCCGTGTCCGGTGCTGCGCTCGACCGGGGGCACCGTATCGGGCAGCCATTGTGCTCCGTCTTGCAGCACGCGGCGGGACAGCTGTGATCGGACCTGTCGAACTCCTGGCAGCATCTCGACGGCCGTCAACAGTGTCTCGACGACGTGCACGGTGGGGGCACCGAAACCCGCGAAGAGCTGTGCGTCACCGTCAAGGCGCTCCATCCAAAAGATTCCGGTGTGCAGCGCGAGGGCCGTAGCAACTTGCTCGAGGTGGCCAGGCTCCACGGAGACCCAGATGTACCCGATGACGTTGACATAGTTCGCGAGGTAGACGCTCGTCCACGCAAGCCCCGCATGTTCCAACCGTTGCCATATTCGCGACGCGGTGGTCGCGTTCGTTCCGATGAGCTCGCCAACTGTCGCCCAGGAAGCACGCGGGTCCCGTTGCAGCGCGGTCACCACTTCAAGCTCGCGCTCTGACAGGGCACGGTGTCCGGAATCCTGCATTTGAGGCGGTCGAGCGCCGAAAATTGCTGCCCGCACGGATTCGAACTCGCAGCTCTTTAGTGTGGATGCAACTTGCAGGTCGGGTGTCACCGTCGACTCCGATCGGAAAAGGAACGTTGTGCTGCCAAAGACACGAATTACCGTAATCCTACTTTTCGCCGCCTGGACAGTGGACTACATTGACCGATTGGTCATCAATGTTGCGCTTCCGCTGATCCGGCAGGATCTTGCACTCAGCCACTCGCAGGCGGGCCTGATTGTCTCCTCGTTTTTCCTCGCCTATGCGATCGCGCAGATTCCCGGAGGGATGCTCGCTGACCGCTATGGCGCATTCCGAATTGCGGTCGTAGGACTCATCGCGTGGTCAGTATTCACCGGTCTCACCGCGGTGGCTTTCTCGTTCACGTCGCTCATCGTGATCAGAGTGCTGTTCGGATTCGCGCAAGGGGTGTTCCCCGGCGCAGCCCTCAAGATGCTCGCAGAGCGCTCGGTACCCGAGCAGCGAATGACGGCCACCGGGTGGGTAAACAGCTCGAATGCCTTTGGCGGGATTCTCGCAGCGGTGATCGCGGCGATCGCGATCCCGCTCGTCGGCTGGAGGGGGATGTTCCTCGTCATCGCTGTGCTCGGGCTCTTCGTGCTGGGCGCCTTTGGGAAATGGATGCCGCAGCCGCTCGTGCAACCACAGCAATCGGGGCGCCGAGATCCAGGCCAGCGACGCCGTGCGCTACAGCTGCTCCGCACACCCGTCATGTGGCTGTATGTCGCCGTGTTCTTCGGCTATGACGTGCTTGTTTGGGGAGCACAGGCGTGGGGCGCCTCCTACCTGCAGGAGCAGTTCGGCCTGTCTCCGAGCGCTTCAGCGCTGCTCGCGATCTTCCCAGGGATCTCCGCGGTCGTGGTAATCATCCTCTCTGGCCTCATCGCGGATCGTATCGGGGGCCGGCCGAAGGTGCTGATCATTCCTGCAATGGTGTTCGCAGCGGCCTACGCGCTAGTGTTCCCGCACCTGACAACGGTGCCGATGATCGTGATTGCGATGACCCTCGGCTTGGGGATCGCCTCGTTCGCCTACATCGGAGCTTTCGCCCTCCCGCTGAAGTATCTCGCGCCCACGGTGACAGGCCTCGGAAGCGGCATGATCCTCTTCGGCGGAATGGTTGCGGGTGTGATTGCGCCGGCGGTTCTCGGTGTACTCATCGAATCCTCCGGCTGGAGCGTTGCGCTGTCTGCACTCGCGGTCGGCCCGGTGATCGCAATTGTTGCGGCACTGTTTCTCCCGCGGAGCGGTGCAGAGTTCAAAGCACGGCTGGCTCCCGAGCTGGTCGCCGACCACACCCAGCAGTTCCCGATTGGTCTTCCCGACCTCACGACAACCAAGGAGGCACGTTCATGAACGACACCATTTGCTACCTGTCCGCGACCGAAGCGAGAGCAATGTTCCATCGGGGGGAGTTGACGCCGCTCGAGGTCCTCGACGCTCAGCTTGCCCGGGCTCAAGCCTATGACGGTGAACTGGGGGCCCTCACGGAGGTCTTCGCGGATGAAGCGAGGGAACACGCAGCGAAGGCAGCCGAACGCTACCGGGCCGGAACTGCGCGACCGTTGGAAGGAATCACGGTCGCAGCGAAAGAGAAGCACATGATCGCAGGGCACCGTATCAGTGAGGGATCTGCGGCTTGGCCCGGTTTTACCGCGACCGAGAACGCGCCGATCATTGACCG
Organism: Leucobacter sp. G161; assembly: GCF_001482305.1. Lineage (GTDB taxonomy): Bacteria > Actinomycetota > Actinomycetes > Actinomycetales > Microbacteriaceae > Leucobacter. The sequence continues at coordinate 96,604 of NZ_LOHP01000014.1, read as the reverse complement.
GCTACTCGACGCCGGAGCCATCATCCACGCCCGCACGGCGACGCCCGAGTTCTCGATTGCCGGATTTACTCACTCGAAGCTGTGGGGTGTCACCCGAAACCCCTGGAACACGCAGTTCTCGCCAGGCGGATCGTCGGGTGGGGCCGGAGCCGCGCTCGCGGCAGGATTCACGACCCTTGCCACTGCCTCGGACATCGGTGGATCCACGCGCGGCCCCTCATCGTTCACGGGGAACGTGGGATTCAAAGCCCCGTACGGCAGGGTGCCCGGGATCGGTCCGATGAGCCTCGACTACTACCGAGGCGATGGACCAATGGGGCGCACGGTGGCTGACGTTGCGCTGTTCACCAACGTGATCGCAGGGCAGGACCCGAGAGACCACGTGTCCTTACCCGCGCCGAATCCGTTGCCCGAGACATTCGCCGGCATCGCCGGTATGCGGATCGCGCTGAGCTTCGACCTCGGCGGCTTCCGTGTGGACCCGGAGGTTCGGGACAATACGCGCGCTGTCGCGGAAGCGCTCACGCGGGCAGGGGCTGAGGTCGTTGAGGTGACGTTTGGCCTGGACGAGGCGACGTTGTTGGCTGCGGCAGGTACACACTTCGCGCAGATGATGGCACGGATGGTCGAGCATACCGTCGGCGATGGAGTCGCAGAGCTCACCGATTACGCCGGGCAGTTCGTGGCCGAAATGGCGCCCGTCGGAGCCGCGACACGGATGTTCGACGCTGCGAGGGCCGAGTACGTGGTGCAGCAGGCGATTGCACAGGCCATGTCGGGATTCGACGTGCTCCTGTGCCCCACGGCGGCCACGACCGGTCTCATCGCAGGCGACTCGCTCCTTACCGGGGCCGAGATCGACGGGGAAGAGGTCTCGAGTGCGGAGACGATGCTGACGATCCCATTCAACGTGGCCAACCGTTGCCCCGTGCTCGCGGTTCCGAGCGGGCACGCACGCAATGGTGTGCCGACCGGGGTGCAACTCGTCGGGCACCCATACGCCGATGAGTCGGTGTTTCGGGTAGGGGCAGCCCTTGAACAGCTGCGCCCGTGGGCGTACACGGCGGAGCACCGGCCCGCACTGTAGGACAGCGTGATAGCGGTGCCCGTCGGCGAGGTTCGCCGACGGGCACCGCTGTTTGCTGGGCGAGACCTACTATTCGTCAGTCGGCACGGAAATCGTGCTCGTCGCCGGACGCTGCGGCTCCCGGCCGCTCGCCCGGTCGAGCTCAGCCTCGCGTGCCCGCCACTGTTGGTACCCGGGCTCGGACGCGAGCGCCCGCTCGATCTCCTCGGGCGTCGCCCTGAGCTTCGGGTCGAACTTCAAGTAGGCGCGCGTCTCGCGCGCGACGAGGCCGGAGAGGATGAGCAGCCCGATGAGGTTCGGGATCGCCATGAGCCCGTTCATCATGTCCGAGAACGACCACGCGATCTCGAGCTGCGTCGTCGCGCCGATAAACACCACGAGGGCGAAGACGACACGGAACGGGATCGCGACGCTGCGGCCAAAGATGCGAACGATGTTGCGCTCGCCGTAGTACGACCAGCCGAGGATCGTCGAGAATGCGAAGAGCACGAGCCCGATGGTGACGACCCAATGCCCCCATTCGCCGGGGAGCCCTTGCGAGAACGCCTCACCGGTCATGAGCGCGGCAGAGAGCTGCTCGTTGGTCTCGCCGTCGATGAGCTTGTACGCGCCCGTTGTGACGATGACGAGGCCTGTCATCGTGACGACGATGATCGTGTCGATGAAGGTCTGCGTCATCGACACGAGCCCTTGGCGCACCGGGTGGCTCGTCTGCGCCGCCGCAGCTGCGATTGCGGCCGAGCCCATGCCCGACTCGTTCGAGAAAATGCCGCGTGCGAAGCCGTACTGCACCGCGATGATGAACACGGACCCGGTGAAGCCGCCGGCGGCAGCCGTTCCGGTGAAGGCGTCGGAGAAGATCGTACCGAGCGCGGCGGGGATGTCGCCGACGTTCATCGCGAGAATGTACAGTGCGGCGACAACGTAGAACACGATCATCACGGGCACGAGGCCCGAGGTCACGCGGCCGATCGACTTAATGCCGCCGACGAGCACGACGAGCGCGAGCACGGTGAGGATCACACCGGTCACCCAGACGGGCACGTTGAAGCTATTCTCAACGTTCGCCGCGATCGCGTTCGACTGGGTGAGGTTGCCGATGCCGAAGCACGCGAACACTGCGAACACGGTGAACGACCAGGCGAGGATCTTCCCGACGGGGCCCTTAATGCCCTTTTCGAGGTAGTACTGGGGGCCGCCGTTGCGGTCGCCCTTCGCGTCTGCCTGCCGGTAGCGCACGCCAAGGAAGGCCTCCGTGTACTTCGAAGCCATCCCGAGCAGGCCGGTGATCCACATCCAGAAGAGTGCTCCGGGGCCGCCGATGCCGATGGCTGTGGCGACACCGACGATGTTGCCGGTGCCGACGGTGGCCGCGAGCGCAGTGGTGAGGGCCTGGAACTGGGTGATGTCGCCGCTCGCGCCGGGATCCTTCCGCCGCAGCAACCCGAGGTTGAGCGCTGCTCCGAGCCGCAGGAACTGGATCCCGCCGAGTCGGAACGTGAGGTAGAGGCCGGTGAGGAAGAGGAGTGGGATGAGGACGAACGGCCCCCAAATCACGCCGCCGATGGAATCAAGAATTTCTTGCAGCTTGTCGGTCACGGGGCACCAGTGCCTTTCGCATCGTTGCGGAGTCAGTTCGCCCTTACCGAGTTGGCACGCGGACCGACCGGTGGTTGATTCAGGAGATTAGCACGCAGGTACAGCCGTGGCTAGTCGGGCGCTGGCGGGCCGCTCGTCCCGCATCGCCGGTGCTTTGCTTACTGAGGGGAACTTACGGGTGCGTGGAGCGACACTCCAATTGCGTCACTCAGTGCCTCACCGAGCATCGGCGCGAGCGAACGCGAGTAGCTTGCGGAGACGTGATCGGCGTCGAAGAAGACCGGAAGCCCACCGATGACACCCGAGCATTCGCCGTCGCGGCAGAAGAACTCCGTCATATCGACGGTTGCAATGCGGGGGTCATCGAGCGCGTTCGCCGCGGCAAACATCGGGTCGGGACGCAGCACGTCGCCGACCGGTGCGACGCACGCCCGGTCTCCGCCACCGCTCGTTGCAACGCACTCCGCGCCCAGCGTGGTGCCGGCCGTCGGCACATCCCGAATGACGACAACCTGGGTGCCCGCGGCCGACCATGCCCGGAGGGTGGCCTGCATGCCGTCCGCGAGCTGCTCCTCCTGCGGACGGCCGGTGCCGTCGTCCACGACCTCGGTCGAAGCGAAGTTCGAGACGATGACCAGGTCTGGGGCATCTGCGAGTACTCGCTCTGATACCTCAGTGATCCAGGATGCGCAGTTGTCCCGTTTCTCCTGTGAGGTTTCCTTGCCAAAGGTCTGCACGAGGGCGGTTGGGACGCTCGGGCAGCTGCCCTGCATGGTGTGTCGGACATCCCAGCCGTTGCCGCGGCCAATGTCATTGACCGCCGCCTTCCAGTGCTCGGCGTGCGAGTCGCCAAGGAGCCACACGGTATACGGCCGGTTGCCTGAGGCGTCGGAACTCTTCCCGAACGCGCACTCAACGAACGATGGCTTGCCTGCTGCGAGGATTTGCCTGTCGGACGCGGCGGTGGTGCACTCGGGGGAAGCAGCAGCCTCGCCCCAGGGAGCCTCGGTGTCGGCCCCGGCGGCGAACAGCGCAGGGCCAAAGGGGTCGTCGCAGTCGTTGCCGGGGAGGAGCGCCCCGGCCGCGAAACAGCCAGCTCCGACGGCCGCCTCGATACGTTCTGCCTCACGCGCTGCAACGGAGCCAGCCGCAGCGACCGTACTCCCGGCAAGCAAGCCGACCACCGCGACCGAGGCGAGGGTCGCGAGCAGCGTGCGCCGGGGCCGGGCCGAGGCAAAAAGCTTGGTGCGACCCGGATCCTCAATGAAATGCTTGGTGAGAATCGCGAGCGCGAAACTCAGGGCGAGCATGGTGAGGCGGTCGACCGATCGGATCTCCCGCGCGAGCACGAAGGGCATTATGACGATAATGGGCCAGTGCCAGAGGTACAGCGAATAGGACAGGTCGCCCACGTACTTCACCGGTCGCCAGTCCGCGAGTCGCGCGGGCGTCCACCTGGGCATGTCGGGACCCGCCGCGATCACGAGGGCCGTCCCGAGCACCGGGAGCAGCGCCCACGGACCAGGGAAGGCCGTGGCGTCGTCAAAGCGAACCGCAGCGACGAGGATCATGACGTAGCCCGTGAGCTGGGCGAGGCCTCGGATCGCGAGCATCGGTCGGCGCACAAACCAGGCCGCAAGAACCGGTGCTGCGATGGCGACGAGCGCGCCGAGCATGAACTCCCACACGCGGCCAAAGGTATTGAAGTAGGCAGCTGCAGGGTTGGTCGCAGTCTGCCACAGTGCAAACGCGAGGGAGGCACCACCCAGCACAATGACGGCTCCGGCAAGGAGACCGGGCCGCGCGGCGATTCGGCCAGAGAAGCGGCGTGCGAGGAGCCAACTGAGCAGTAGGAGGGTGAGCGGCCACAGCAGGTAGAACTGCTCTTCAACGGACAGCGACCAGTAGTGCTGCGCCGGCGTCGACGGCTGACCCCGGTCCGAATAGTTCACCGAGGACGCGGTGAGCATCCAGTTTTCGAAGTAGGCGGCGGAGGCGAAGATCTCGCGCGCGATCCGTGACCACCGTTCCGCGGGCAGCCAGACGAGCGTCGCCCCGAGCGTGACAACTCCGACGAGCAGCGCGGCCGGGAGGAGCCTGCGCGCGCGGCGAGCGTAGAACTGTGGCAGCGAGATCCGGTTCGTGCGTCGGATTTCACCCAGCAGGTGCGCAGTGATGAGGAACCCGGAGATGACAAAGAACACGTCGACGCCGACGAACCCGCCGGTGAGGCGCGTCGGCCAGAGGTGATTCGCGATGACGAGTAGCACGGCGAGCGCGCGAAGCGCCTGGATATCTGCGCGTACTTTCGACCGTTTCTTGGCCTGCTGTGGTGCGCTGACTGTCGTGATACTCACCGCACAAACCTATCAGCGGGCTTGCAAGCCTGCGTGCGGCGGCTCTGACTGGGCTATTTGCTAGTCGATAGTTAGCTTGCCGGCAGCCCGCCACACAGCGACCGCGAGCTCGGGTACGGTGTCCGCGATCTCGCGCAGCAACTCGAACTCCACGCGGTCCGCATTGCCCTGGTGGATCGCCGCGTCGTCGCTCGAGGACCTGGCTGCGAGGCGTGCGAGTCCGTACTCCGCCAGCTGGCCCCGGTCTTCAAGGAGTTCGTCACGCAGCGCGGCGACGACGAAATCATCGAGCTCCGGCACCTCTTCGAACGCGATCGCAGGATCCTGCCCACCGCGCACCCGGTACTCGAGAATGGTCTCTCGTTCGAGGCGCGCGTCGGCCCGCAGCTGCAGCAGACGTTCGGTAGTGAGGTTCACGGTACCAATCTACCAAGTTGTGCTGGGCGCCGAGCCGGGTCTCGGCGCGGCTTGACGTGTGTCAGCTGCGCGCGGGGGCGTAGTCGCGTGGAATTGGGACCTGCCGCCACGGCACCCGCTGCGGTTCGGCGTCGAGTGATGGGAGTTCGAAGTCGAACCGCGACTTTGCCGCGAGCAAGATAAGGAGGAGCCAGCCGCTCTCGATGAGCATGCGGCTCTCGGCGAGCGACTGCACCACGAGGGCAACCATGAGCAGGAACGGCCAGAGCGCGCTCGTCGCGTAGGGGAGGGGCGGTCCGAAGCCGCGTCGCGGCTGATCCACCGCGCGGAACCACACCCGCCACAGCGTGAGCGCGACGAGCGGAGCGAAGATCAGTAGGCCAACGATGCCGAGTTGCAACCAGACATCGAGCCACGCGTTGTGCGCGCTCATCACCGGAATGCCGCCCTGCACGTCGAGCGTCTCGAACGGTTCCACCCACGGCGCCCAGTAGCTGATCCACCCCCAGCCGAACCAGGGGCGCTGCTGCGCGAGCGCGATGACCGCCTCCCAGGTGTCGACGCGGCCGGTGAGGTCACTGCTCTTGCCGAGCAGACTGAAGATCCAGCCGCGGGCGAAGACCACTGCGATCGTGAGCGCCGCAAGTACAGCGGCACCGGTGATGTAGACGGGGACACGGCGTTCGGGGCCGGTGCGGCGGGCCCAGAGGGCGAACGCGAGCGCGACGACCACGGCAGCGAGCGCTACGGTGACGGTGGCAGATCGGGTGAGGGCGAGCGTGGCGACGGCCATGAGTACCCAGAACCATCCGGCGAAGCGCGTGACGAGCTTCGCGCGCAGCTGGATGGTGAAGATGATGAGGCCGATGAGGCCGATGAACCCCAACAGGGTCGAGCTGCCAACGAGGCCCTGGATCGGGCCGCCCTCGAACAGGAGATCGCGGCTCCAGTACAGCAGCTTCGGCGTCTTCTCCTCCTGTGCCGCGGTGAGTTCGAGCCACCAGGGCAGCAGCGGCTCGCGCACGAACAGCGAGACCACGAGTTCAAACACGAACGACAGCCCGATGACGTAGCGCAGAGCGGTGCCGAGGGTGCGGAGCACCTCATGCCAGGTGAGTACGAACGCGAGCGTCACGGCGACGAGGGTCGTGAGGAGCTGCGCGACGGTGCCGAGCAGGCTCTCGAGTGTGTACTGTGACCAGATGATCGAGAGCATCGCGAGGATCAAGAAGAGGTAGATCGGCGCGGGGAGACGGTACCAGCGGAATCGCTCCGGCTTAAGCCTGAGGAACATGACCGCGCCGATCGCCGCGATCACGACCGCGGCGATGATGAATCCTGGCCATCCCAGCACGTTGCGCACGCCGTTGCTGCCAAGTGTGAAGACGAATACGACAATCGCGTACGCACTCACTCCGAGTCTCGTCTTGGTATTGGCCATACCCGGTATGGTAGAGCATGCCAATACCGCAGGGAGCATTGTGCTGATCTTTATTGAGAACACTCCGCGCACCTACGCGTGGGGCTCAACCGACGCTCTCCCCGCCATGCTCGGGCACGCGCCGACCGGGGAGCCGCAGGCTGAGCTCTGGCTCGGCGACCACCCGGGGAGCCCGGCGAGCGTCGCGAAAGCGACCCCGGTGCCGCGCACGCTGATCGAGCTCATCTCGCAGGATCCCGAGCGGTACGGAGTCAATGGCGGATCGCTGCCATTCCTGTTGAAGGTGCTTGCGATCGGGGCGCCGCTCTCACTGCAGGCGCACCCTGATCTCGAACAGGCCCGCGCGGGCTTCGCCGCCGAGAATGCTGCCGGCGTCCCGACCGATGCCCCGCACCGCAACTACCGTGACGCGAACCACAAGCCCGAACTGCTCGTCGCGCTGAGCGAGGTCACTGCGCTGAGCGGTTTCCGATCCATCGCGGACGCCGTCATCGATCTCCGCGCGCTCGCGGCAGCCGCCCCGCACGGAGCCGCCGCGCTCGCCGCCGTCGCAGACCGCCTCGTCGCTGCCGCGCCCGAGAACGCGCGCGAGGCGTTTCTCACGTGGGCGTTCGGCGGGTCCGCCGATGTCGCAGACGCGCTCCGCGGCATCGTCGACGCGATCGGAGCCGGATCGACGCCCGCGATCCACGCTGACCGGCTCGCCTGCCTGCGCGCGCTGCACACGCACTACCCGGACGATCCGGGCATCCTCGTCTCGCTGCTGCTGCATCACGTGCGGCTCGCGCCGGGCGAGGCCGTGTATCTCGGCGCACGGCAGCTGCACGCCTACCTCGGGGGAATCGCCGTCGAGGTGATGGCTGCCTCGGACAACGTGCTGCGGGCAGGCCTGACCGGGAAGCACGTTGACATTCCAGAGATGCTGCGCGTGCTCGACTTCGGTGAGCTCGCGGAGCCGCGGCTCAGCGGCGAGCGCGTCGCGCCCGGACTGTGCGCGTGGCGGCCGGGCGTGCCCGACTTCCAGCTGTTCCGCGCCAGAGTCGACTCCGACGGCGGGCACAGCAGCCACGAGGCGTTCAGCGACGCCGAGTCGCTCGACGGCGCGCGCCTGGCCGGCGCAGCCGACGAGGTCGTCGTCGAAGCTGCCACGCCGCTCGTGTTGATCGTGACCGCCGGGCGGGTGCTCGTCTCGCGCCCCGACGCCGAGCTCGCAGAGATGGCGAACGTCGCGCGCGGCCAGTCGGTCTACGTGTCTGCTGGCGCGCCGATCCGGCTCACCGGTCGCGGGGAAGTGTTCCTCGCCACCGTCGGCTACTGAGCAGCGCCGGCTGCGGTTCGCGGAGCGCAGTCTTCGCTGTGGAACTGCGTCCGGCAACGACGAAGGCCCGGGTCGGCAATCGACTCGGGCCTTCGCGTGCAGTGTTCGTTACTCGGAGAGCAGCGCGTGGATGCGGCGGATGCCCTCGACGATTGCGTCGTCACCCAGCGCGTAGCTGAAGCGCAGGTAGCCCGACGGGCCGAACGCCTCGCCGGGAACCGCGGCGACCTCAGCCTCCGAGAGGATGAGATCGGCAAGCTCGAGTGAGGTCGTGGGCGTGACGCCCCGGATCTCGCGGCCGAGCGCAGCGTTCACGTCGACGTAGGCGTAGAACGCGCCCTCTGGCATCGGGCAGTGGAACCCGGGGACCTTGTTGAGCTCAGCGATGATGAGCCCGCGACGGCGCTCGAACGCCTGGCGCATCTCCTCGATCGGCTCCTGCGGGCCGTCGAGCGCGGCTGCGGCGGCGATCTGCGCGATGTTGTTGATGTTCGAGGTCATGTGCGACTGCAGGTTCGCAGCACCCTTGACGAGGTCTGCAGGCCCGATGAGCCAACCGATGCGCCATCCGGTCATCGCGTAGGTCTTCGCGACGCCGTTCACGAGGATCGTGTTCTTGGCGAGCTCGGGCACTGCCTCAACGATCGAGATCGCGCGAACGCCATCGTAGGTGAGGTTCTGGTAGATCTCGTCGCTGACGACAAGGAGGTTGTTCGCGAGCGCCCACTCGCCGATGGCCTTCGTCTCCTCTGGCGTGTACACGGCGCCGGTCGGGTTCGAGGGCGAGCAGAACAGCAGCGCCTTGGTGCGATCGGTGCGAGCCGCTTCGAGCTGCTCGACGGTGACCTTGTAGCCCTGGTCGGCGCCGGCGAATACCTCGACCGGGGTGCCGTCAGCGAGCTGGATCTCCTCGGAGTAGCTCGTCCAGAACGGTGCGGGGAGGATGACCTCGTCGCCCGGGTCGAGAATCGCCTGGAATGCGGAATAGACCGCGTGCTTGCCGCCATTGGTGACGATGACCTGTGCGGGCGTAATGTCGAGGCCCGAATCGCGCTTCGTCTTGCGCACGATAGCCTCGCGCAGCACCGGCAGACCGACGGCTGGCGTGTAACGGAAGTTCTTCGGGTCGTCGAGCGCCTTGCGTGCGGCGTCGACGATGTGTTCCGGGGTCGCGAAGTCAGGCTCGCCTGCGGCAAAGCTTATGACGGGGCGGCCTTCGGCCTGGAGGGCTTTCGCCTTCGAGTCAACCTTGAGGGTGGCTGACTCAGCGATGGCGGCGATCTTCTTTGACAAGCGGTTCATTTCGGTCACGTGATAAGCCTACTCCTGCGCGCATGCAGATGGCTGCCTGTGCATGGGAAGTTTGGCCCGCGGCGCACCCGGCTTACACCGAACGACAATCTCAGTTCGACAAGACCCCGGGAATCGCGTACAGTTATTCCTAGGCATTGACTTCTGCCATTATCGGTTGTGCCCAAAACGCATTCGATACGGCAGGGGTGATTCCTTTAGGGTGGTGGCGCAATTGGTAGCGCAACGGTCTCCAAAACCGTAGGTTGCAGGTTCGAGTCCTGTCCGCCCTGCCACTCCCGGATGTAAGTCCGGGGCACTGAAAGGACACCGATGAGCAGCACTGAACTCGCTGAGAACGGCGGCAACGTCGAGCCTGCGAAGACGGACGACCGGAAGCGTGGCTTCTTTGGTCGGATCATCCTGTTTGTCCAGCAGGTGTTCTCAGAGCTGAAGAAGGTCGTGACCCCGACCCGCAAGGAGCTCGTCAGGTACACCCTCGTCGTGCTTGCCTTCGTGGTCATCATGATGGCGCTCGTCTGGGTTCTCGACAAGCTCTTCGGCTTCGTTACCCTTTTCCTGTTCGGCTCAGCGATTTAATTTGAGCCCGGCCGAACCACACCCGCAGACAACAAGAAGGCCCCACTGAGATGACGCCCGAGAACAGCACTACACCCGAGGCAGACCTCGACGCAGCGCTTGACGCGTTGGCGAACGTGGCTGACCCCGAGGTTGACGCGGCAGTTGAAGACGCGCTCGAGATTGACTCCGTCGATGAGGCAGACGCCGCAGCATCGGCCATCGTCGACGAAGAGACCACCGAAGAGGGCGAAGAGGCTGAGACAGCCGAAGACCCCTACAAGGTGTTCAAGAAGGAACTCCGCCGCCTCCCAGGCAAGTGGTTCGTGATCCACACCTACGCCGGCTACGAGCGCAAGGTGAAGTCGAACCTCTGGAACCGTCGCGAGGTCATGGGCGCCGTAGATGACATCTACGAGATCCAGGTCCCGATGGAAGAGGTCATGGAGGTTAAGAACGGCCAGCGCAAGATGGTGACCCGCGTGCGGATCCCCGGCTACGTGCTCGTCCGCATGAACCTCACCGAGAGCACCTGGTCTGTCGTTCGCCACACGCCCGGTGTCACCGGCTTCGTTGGGAACGCACACAACCCGGTCCCGCTCCGCCTGAACGAAGCGTTCGAGATGCTCAAGAGCACCGTCGAGCTCGAGCCGGCAGCAACCGCCAAGGGCAAGGCCCCGGCGAACGCGGTCGCGCAGGGCCAGGTCGAGATCGACTTCGAGATCGGCGAGACCATCACCATCAAGTCCGGCTCCTTCGAGGGCCTCCCCGGCACGATCAGTGAGATCAACCCGGCAGCGGGCAAGCTCACCGTGCTCGTCTCGCTCTTCGAGCGCGAGACCCCGGTCGAACTCGGCTTCGACCAGGTCACGAAGATGGTCTAACCCTGAACACTTCAGTAGCATCCGCTAAAACGCGCGTCGCCCTTTGGGACAACGCGCGTTTTGCGCTTATTGTGCTCGTTGTCATCGGACACCTCATTTCAACCGTGCGCACGGACACCGAACTCGGGTTCGGGCTCTACGCGTACATCTACCTGTTTCACATGCCAGCGATGATCGCGCTCTCCGGGCTGTTCTCGAAGCCGGAGGTGACGCCGAAGGCGATCACCTCGACGGTGCAGCTGCTCGTGGTCTGGCTCGCATGGGAGGGCATCTGGGCCCTGCTGCGCGGCCTGGTTGAGGGCAAGCAGCTCAGCCAGAGCTTCCTCGTGAGCCCGTCGTGGACCCTGTGGTTCTTGGTGACCCTCGCGACGATGCGGATCCTGCTGCCATATATTGCCCGCTTCAAGCACCCGCTGCTGCTCGCGACCGCGCTCGCCCTCATCGCACCGCTGTTGCCCGCGATCGGCGTGAACTTCTCAGCCGCACGCACGCTCGCGTTCCTTCCGTTCTTCGTCGGAGCCTGGCTGGCGCGCGAGCGTGGTTGGCTCTCGGGGGAGTGGTTCATGACTCCGGGCCGGGCGATTCGTTCGGCGGCTTGGGGCCTGCTCGCGGCCGTCGCGCTCGGGCTCGCGACGCTCGCACTCGCCCCGGCGGGGCTGAAGGGTTCATGGCGCATCGATCGCTGGTTGACCCATCGCGACAGCTACGCCTGGATGTTTGAGAACGCCCCGCTCGGGGCGTGGAACGCGAACGGCTCTGGGGTGCTCGGGTGGTTCGGCCTCGCGGCCGGCGGCGTGCTCGTCGGCGCGATCCTCATCGTCGTCGCCGCAGCAATGACCCTCGCGCTGCTGCTCGTGGTGTCGCGGAAGCACTCGATCGCTACAGTCTGGGGCGCTCGCACGCTCTACGTCTATCTGCTGCACGGCGTCATCGTGTGGGCGCTGCGCGAGTCCGGCTTCGTCGACTCGGTCGGATCGCTCGGCTGGGTCGGCATCGTGGTACTCGCGCTCATCGCCGCCGCGATCACCGCGGTGCTCTCGACGCGGATCGTCTCGCGCGTCTTCCGTCCCATCGTCGAGCCGCGCATCGACTGGCTGTTCAAGCCCGTTCCGACCGCTCCCTCGGCGTAGACGGCGGGCCATGAGGCCCCAACCGCGGTGTGTTACGGTCGACGCATGAGCAATGACCCGCAGCGCTAGGGCTCGCCATCCTCGTCATCGGGTTCGGGGTGCTCGGCATCCGTCTCCGCTCAGCGCACGCCACCGCAGGCTAGCTCGCTTGGTGCGTCTGCTGCCGGCACGCGTGCTCGCCGTGACGCTCAGCGGACATGTCCTCAGCGAAGTCAGGAATGTTCAGCGGCAGAACTACCCTGACCTCGCTGAGGACATGGCGTTTCGGCGCCCTTGGGAGCTGAGGTGTACGCCCTCAACTGTGCAGAACCGCCTACTCGGCTGCGGTGGCGTCCTGCGGCACGAGCAGCTGGTGCTGCGCCAGCTCTCGGTAGAGCGGTACCGACTCAACGAGTTCGGCGTGGGTGCCCTCACCGATCACGCGGCCGTCGTCGACGACGATGATCTTGTCGGAGTCGACAACGGTCGAGAGGCGATGCGCGATGACGACAAGCGTGCGGCCGGTCGCGACCGAGTCGAGCGCCTCGCGCATGAGTCGTTCGTTGACGCCATCGAGCGAAGCGGTTGACTCGTCGAGTAGCAGGATCGGGGGAGCGGTGAGCAGCGCACGCGCGATCGCGAGGCGCTGTTTCTCGCCGCCGGACAGCATGAGGCCGTTCTCGCCAACCTGAGCGTCAAGACCAGATTCGAGCCCACCCGTCAGTGCTGATCGATCGAGCATCCCCCCGAGGTTCACCGCTCGCAGCACGCGCTCGCAGGCCGCGTCGCTCGCGTTCGGCGAGGCGAGCAAGAGGTTCTCGCGGAGTGTGCCCGCGAGGACAGGCGCGTCCTGCTCGACGTAGCCGAGCTGAGCGCGGAGTTCGGCCCGGTCGAGCGTGCGCAAATCAGCTCCGAGGAGTGAGATGGCGCCCGAATCGGGGTCGTAGAAGCGCTCGATGAGGCCGAGCACGGTCGATTTGCCGGCGCCGGAGGGGCCAACGAGCGCGACCCGTGTGCCACGTGGAACGTCGAAGGAGACGCCGTGGAGCACCGGGGTCTCGACGATCTCAGCAGGGACCGCGGCAGCCGCACGGCCACCCCGACCGCGCACGAGCTCGCGCGCGTCAACGCGGTCGGGGGCTGCGGAACGGTAGGTGAAGTGCACGTCGTCGAAGCGGATCGCGGGAGCCTGCTCGTCTCTGACGGATTCGAGCGGGACGATGCTGCCCGTCGGCGACAGCGCGGCATCCTCGTCGGTCTCGGCCTTCAGCCCGTCGATCTCCTGAATTCTGCCGAGTGCGCCGAGCGCCTGGTTCACCGCGGCGAATGCGCCGAAGGCCTGGCCGAGCGGGGTGATCATCATGAACAGGAAGATCACAAAGGTCACGAGCTGGCTGATCTCGATCGCGCCAGATGCGACGCGGTAGCCGCCGAAGCCAAGCACTGAGAGCAGCGACACCTGCAGAGCGATGAATGAGATGGGCACGATGAGCGCGGAGATCCGCGCGATCTTCAGCCCGAAGCCGTACGCCTCCTCTGCCTGCTGCTCGATGGCGGCGCGCTCCCGGTCCGCTGCACCGGCGGCCCGAATGGTGCGCATGGAACCGATTGCGCGGTCAACGGAGGCCGCGAGATCGCCCACCTTCTCCTGGGCGCGTGACACAGCCGGGCGGATCTTCCCCGCGAGGAGCACCACGACGACAAGCGAGACGCCGATGATGCTGAAGGTGATGAGGAACAGCACGGGGTCGATGATGAACATGCCGATGAGCGCCCCGACAAACAGGAGCGAGCCGCCGATCGCCTCGACGAGGCCCTGCGTGAGTACCGCGCGCAGCAGGGTCGTGTCAGAGCCGACGCGTGAGACGAGATCGCCGGTGCGGCGGCGGTCGAACTCCGAGATGGGCAGGTGCAGAATCTTCGCGATGAGGCGGCGGCGCGAGCGCAGCACGACCCCCTCGCCCATGCGCTGCAGCAGGTAGTGCTGGTAGCCGTCGAGGAGGGCACCGAGGATGACGACTACCACCAGCACGGCGACGAGTGCCCCGAGCGGTTCAGCAGCCTGGACCCGCTCGATCACCTGACCCACGAGCAACGGCTGGGAGAGCGACACGGCTGCGCTGACGACGCTGAGCACAATGATGAACGTGAGGAGTCCACGCTGCTCGAAAAGGTAGGGCAGGAGCTGCTTGAATGAGGCGCGCGGCCCCGCCTGTTTCGTACTCGAGCGGCGTGCGCTGCGGGACTTCGAACGGGGGGACTTCGGGGCATCGGCCGCGGTGCGCGGAGGATGCTGCGATGCGGCTTCTGACACGCACTCACTCTAGTCTTGGCCGATGCGCGGTCGCTGGGAAAGAAGGGCTGGTCGCCACGAAAAAGGTCTGGCCCTCGCCAAGCGGAAACACCGCTCGGTGAGGGCCAGGCCTTCGGCTCGGATGGTTACGAGTGTGCGGACCCCGCGCTGCGGATCGCACGCAACTGCACGGCGAGGTGCAGCGCGGCCTCACCGGCCTCCTGCCCCTTCGACTCGACGGAGCCGGCAAGCCCTGACCGGTCGAGCGCCTGCTGCTCGTTGTCGGTCGTCAGCACGCCGAAGCCGACCGGAAGACCAGCGTCGAGCTGAACCCGCGTGAGGCCGTCGGTAACGGCGTTCGAGACGTACTCGAAGTGGGGGGTGCCACCGCGAATGATCACTCCGAGGCAGACCGCTGCATCGAAACCGCCGCCGCCGTCCGCTGCCGGCGTGAGGGCCGCCTGCGCCGCGGCGGGGAGCTCGAATGCCCCCGCGACGCGGAAGAGGACGTGCTCTGCGCCGGCGGCGCCTACGGTCTCTTGTGCTCCCGCGATGAGGCCGTCCATAATCTCGGTGTGCCAGCTGCCCGCGATGATCGCGACGCGCAGCCCGCTCGCGTCGACGGCGAGGCTGGGCGCTCCTGCTCCACTCATGACTCTCTGCTTTCTCTTGTTCTGCTTGGGGACACCGGTGGCTTAGAGATCGCCTGCGGGGAGCTCGTGGCCCATCCGGTCACGCTTGGCCTGCAGGTAGCCACGGTTCTCGTCGGTGACGCCCACGAAGAGCGGCACGCGTTCGGAGACGGCGAGCCCGTGCGACTCGAGCTGCGCGACCTTGTCCGGGTTGTTCGTGAGCAGGCGAACGTCGCTCACCCCGAGGTCTGCCAAGATATCCGCCGCTGCGGTGTAGTCGCGCGCATCCGCGGGGAGGCCGAGCTGCAGGTTCGCGTCGAGCGTGTCGATGCCCTGCTCCTGCAGCTGGTACGCGCGCAGCTTGTTCGCGAGGCCAATGCCGCGTCCTTCCTGGCCGCGCAGGTAGACGACGACGCCCCCGCGCTCGTTGACGAGGTCGAGCGCTGCGTCGAGTTGTGGGCCGCACTCGCACTTCAGCGAGCCGAATGCCTCGCCCGTGATGCACTCGGAGTGGACCCGGACGAGGGCGCCCTTGCCGGGCATTGAGCCGTCGGGCTGTTTCGCGACGAGTGCGATGTGATCCACACCCGCTCGGCGGTCACGGTAGGCGAGGGCCCGGAAATCGCCGTGCTCGGTGGGGAGCAGGGTGTCGGCGCGGAGGCTCACGCGACGTGAATGGCCTTGGACGGCCGGGGTGCCTGCGGGGTCGTGCTCGTTGAGGTAGTCGATGAGGCGCTCGATAGTCGTCACGACGACCCCCTCGGCTGCGCCGAGCTCGATGAGGCCGGGGAGGCGCATCATCTCGCCGTCTTCGGCGACGATCTCAGCGATCACCGCAACCTCGCGCAGGCCAGCAAGCCGCATGAGTTCGACCGCAGCCTCGGTGTGGCCGTCACGTGCGCGCACGCCGCCGTCGACCGCGCGGAGCGGGAGAATGTGGCCGGGACGGTTGACGTCCGTGGGGACGGCTTCGGGGTTCGCGAGCACGCGCGCCGTGGTGGCGCGATCGCTCGCGCTGATGCCTGTGGTGACGCCGTGGGCCGCGTCAACGGTCACCGTGTAGGCGGTGCCACGGACGTCCTCGTTGCGCTCGACCATCATCGGGAGGTCGAGCTGGTCGGCGATGTCGTTCGTCATCGGTGCACAGAGCAGCCCCGACGAGCGGCTGACCGTCCAAGCGATCCACTCGGCTGAGGCGAGCTCGGCGGAGATGATGACGTCTCCCTCGTTCTCGCGATCCTCGTTGTCGGCGACAATAACCGGGCGGCCAGCCTTGATGGCTGCGATTGCCTCTTCGATCGAGGCGATGCCCTCGGTGCGTGGGGTTGTCATTCGGTGTCCTTAGGTTTTCTGGGGTGTCTAGAGTGCCGCGGCTACGCGTTGTCTTGGAAGCTGAGCATACGCTCGACGTGGCGAGCTATGAGATCTGTTTCGACGTTGACGCTGTCTCCGGGGGCGAGTGCGCCGAGCGTGGTCGCCTCGAGCGTCTCCGGAATGAGCGAAACCTCAAACCACTGCTCGGTCTCGTCGGCAGGCGAAATCGCCGAAACGGTGAGCGAGGTGCCGGAGAGCGTCACCGAGCCCTTGTCGACGAGCAACGGTGCGAGCTCGCGGGAGATCGCGAAGCGGAGCGTGCGCCACGCGTCGCCGTCCTCGGCGGTGAGCAGCGTCGCGGTGCCGTCAACATGCCCCTGCACGATGTGACCGCCAAGCCGGGTGTCGAGGCGGGCTGCGCGCTCGAGGTTCACGCGGCTGCCGGGGGCGAGCTCGCCGAGCGTCGACATGCGGATCGACTGCGCCATCACGTCGGCGCTGAAGGTGCCGCGCCCCTGCGCATCGGTGCCCTGCTCGATGACGGTGAGGCAGACGCCCGATACCGCGATCGAGGCGCCGTGGGTCGCGTCGCTCGTGACGAGCGGGCCGGCAACCGTGAGGCGCAGCGAGTCGCCGATCGGCGTGACGGCGACGATCTCGCCGATTTCTTCAATGAGTCCGGTGAACACTAGCGAATCTCCTTCTGGGCGGGCGTTGCGATGATGAGCAGATCTGGTCCGAGTAGCTCGGTGTGCGTGAATTCGAGGCGGTGGATCCCGGCCATCGTGTCGATCCCCAGGTCGCCGACGGCGAGCCTGGGGCCGCCGAGCAGCGCGGGGGCGATGTAGACGAGGAGCTCGTCGACGAGGCCGGCGCGCAAGAGCGAGCTCACGATGTGCGGCCCGCCCTCAACGAAGACGCTGTCGATGCCGCGCGCCCCGAGCGAGGTGAGCTCAGCGACGAGATCTGATCCCGAGAGCCTGATGGGAGCCGGGAACCGCTCGCCGAGCGCGGGGTGCGCGAGCACGCGCGAGCCGGCGGGAATCTCGCGGGAGCCGACGACAACGGGCACGGGCTGCTCCCCAGCCGGAACCAAGAGGTCGCCCGCCGGGGTGCGCGCGGTGAGCGACGGATCGTCGGCGAGCAGCGTGCCAGTGCCAACGAGGATCGCGTCTGCCGCGGCCCGCCTGCGGTGCACGTCCGCGCGGGCAGCAGGCCCGGTGATCCACTGGCTCGAGCCGTCTGCGGCGGCGGCGCGGCCGTCGAGCGTTTGGGCCCACTTCGCGGTGATGCGCGGGAGCTTAGCCACGGGCCTCACCTCCCTGCCGCTGGAGCCACGGCGCGAGGAACGCGCGGACTTCGTCGGCGAGGATCCCGCCGGTGACCGGCACGCCGGCGGCGCGCAAGGTATCTCCGCCGCCGCTCGAAGCAGCGCCGGGATCGGCGAGGCCGAACGCGACCTGGCCGATGCCATGATCGAGCAGCGCTCGAGCGCAGGGTCCCGTGCGGCCCGTGTGGTTGCACGGCTCGAGCGTGACGACGGCGGTGAGCGCGTGGGGATCCACATCCGCCGGGAGGAGCGCGAGCGCCATTGCCTCGGCGTGCGGGGTGCCGGCGCCCTTGTGCCAGCCCTCGGACACGGTCGTGCCAGCGGCATCAAGAATGACGCAGCCGACCTGCGGATTCTCGTTATCCGCTGGGCCGCGCTCAGCCAGCGTGAGTGCGCGGCGCATAGCGAACTCGATCACCTCGGGTGAGAGTGGGTGCGCGGCCGGCATGCTGTACCTTTTCTGCAGCCCGGGCACGGGGTACACGAAGCGTCGCCTCGGTGACCCGCGTTCCTCCTATCCGGACTTGTGCGCGAGCTCTCGCCCCGCACATCACCGTCGGTGCCGGAATTACACCGGCTCAGCCTCGCGGATGCGAGGGTCGCGGACTTTCACCGCCGGTTCGGAATCCCACCGACCCCGGAACACGCCTCAAGCATAGCGCGGAGCGCCTGCGAGTGGTGTGCCGAACGCTACGGGCGAAACCGGGGAATACGGCTGCGAGAAAGGAAAGCACCGCACAACGGGAGGGGCGCAATGTCAGCACACCCAGGGGACCAGCCGTGGCTCGTCGTCATCGATCCGCAGACGATCTTCGCGGATCCGAGCTCCGAGTGGGGTTCGCCACTCTCGACCTCGTGCCCGAGGCCCGTGAGCTCACTGTCCGCCCGACGCTCGACCTGCCGACGTTCGGCAAATGGGGTGCCGAACTCGAAGCGGTGATCGGCGGAGCCCCCGTGGTGCTCGCGGGGGTCTCCACCGACTGCTGCGGGCCTAGCGGCGCGCGAGCCCCATGCGCTCGTAGACGAGGTTCAGCGTGGTGTTCGCGATCTCGTTGGCACGATCCGCGCCGCGTGCGAGCAAGCGGTCGAGTTCAGCCGGATCCGCCATGAGCTCCTCGGTGCGCTCGCGCACCGGCGTGAGCGACGACTCCACTACCTCGGCGACGGCCTTCTTCAGGTGGCCGTAGCCCTGGCCCGCGAACTCCTGCTCGAGCGACTCGATAGAGCGTTCGCCGAGTACGGAGAGGATCGTGAGGAGGTTCGAGACGCCAGGCTTTGCCTCGCGGTCGAAACGAACCTCGGCGTCGTCATCCGTGACCGCGCGCATGATCTTCTTCGTCGTCACCTTCGCGGGATCGAGCACCTTGATGAGGCCAGCCTCGGTCTCCGCAGACTTCGACATCTTCGAGGTCGGCTGCTGCAGATCGTAGATCTTCGCGACCGTCTTCGGGATCTGCGCCTCGGGCACCACAAAGGTGTCGCCGAAGCGGGAGTTGAAGCGGTTCGCGAGGTCACGGGGAGCTCGACGTGCTGCCGCTGGTCCTCGCCGACGGGAACCTGCTCTGCGTTGTAGAGCAGAATGTCCGCGGCCATGAGGATCGGGTACGTGAACAGTCCGACCGAGGCGGTGTCGGCCCCGTGACGCTGCGACTTGTCCTTGAACTGGGTCATGCGTCCCGCCTCACCGAAACCGGTGAGGGTATTGAGCACCCAAGCGAGCTCGGCGTGAGCGGGGACGTGCGACTGGATGAACAGTGTCGACTGCTCGGGGTCGATGCCGGCCGCAATGTACTGGGCGGCAGTGCGGCGGGTGCGCTCGATGAGCTCATTCGGATCCTGCGGCACGGTGATCGCGTGCAGGTTCACCACGCAGAAGATTGCGTCGAAGTCTTCCTGCATCTTCGTCCACTGGCTGAGCGCACCAATGTAGTTGCCGAGCTGCAGGGAGTCGCTCGAGGGCTGCATTCCAGAGAAAATGACTGGCTTGGTATTCATATGTGTAACTGCGTTCCTATAACAAGTGTGTGGTCCGCGCTGAAGCCGGAAGGCTCAGATGCGGTAATCGACGATGACGGGCGCGTGATCCGACCATCGCTCGTCGTAGGAAGCCGCCCGATCGATCGTGTAATCGAGCACGCGCTCGCCCAGCTGCGGGGTGACGACGTGGTAATCGATGCGCCAGCCGGTGTCGTTGTCGAATGCCTGGCCGCGGTTCGACCACCAGGAGTACGGACCCTCAACTTCGCCCGCGAAGGTGCGGCCGACGTCGACCCAGCCGTGGCCGGTGCCCTCGGAGCCGTCTACACCCTCCACGGTCTCGCCGCGCGGGCCGAAGAACCGATCGAAGTAGGCGCGCTCGCGAGGCAGGAAGCCGCTCTTCTTGCGGTTGCCCTTCCAGTTCTTGATGTCGAGCTCGCGGTGCCCGACATTGAAGTCGCCGACGACCGCGGCGAACTCGCGCTCAGCGGCGAGCTCGTCGAGGCGCACGCCCATCGCGTCGAGGAAGGCCCACTTGGCCTCCTGGCGTGGCGTGTCCACCTCGCCCGAGTGGGTGTAGTTGCTCACAACCGTGAGCTGCGAGTCGCCGAAGGCGAAGTCCGCCTCGATCCAGCGACCCGAAGACTGGATCTGCTCCTGCGCGTCAGCTGGGCCGAGACCGACGCGGTGCGCAAGCGACGGCACCCGGCTCGCGATGGCCACGCCTGCGCGCCCCTTGATCTCGCACGGGTCGTGCAGCCAGTGCCACCCCGCCGATCCGAGGAACTCTTCGAGGTGCTCGTCTTGTGCGCGCACCTCCTGGAGAGCAAGGACATCGACGTCGCGTTCAGCGAGCCATTCACCCATGCCCTTGCGGTAAGCGGCCCTGATGCCGTTGACGTTGACCGACGCGACGCGGAGAGAATCTGCCATGAATACAGTGTAGAGGTGCGACACGCATGGCTCCACTGACCCTCAACACCTACTTGAGGGTTTAGACTCCTCGGCTTGACACGAGGTGAATGACAAGGGTGTAATTATTCGAGATAGCGGCGTGTCAGCGTCGCAATATGAGATTTCTTGAGAAAGGGGGCGCACCACATGGAACACGCATCAGGGCCCAGCGTTCCCGGCGACTGGTTTGTCGACCCGGTATTTCTCGGCACCCCCGGCATCCGTCGCTCGACTGAAGATGAAGCTCTTGCTTGGCAGACTGACGCGCTCTGCGCGCAGACCGACCCCGAGTCCTTCTTTCCCGAGAAGGGCGGATCAACGCGCGAAGCGAAACGAATCTGCGAGAGCTGCGAAGTGCGCTCCGATTGCCTCGAGTACGCGCTGGAAAACGATGAGCGCTTCGGTATTTGGGGCGGACTCTCCGAGCGAGAGCGACGGAAGCTTCGCCGCGAAGCAGGCTGAGGTTCGTGCTGCACGGCATGGCTTCAGTTTCAAAACGTGCTTGGTACCTAGACTGACGGCGTTATGCGCAGCACAGTAACCGCAGTCATTGTCGCTTCCCAGGGTGGGGAGTGGCTCGATGAGACGATCGCCGGGATCGCCTCCCAAACGAGGCGCCCAAACGCAATCGTCGCCGTGAACAACGGCGGCGCTGAACGCGTCGGCACACAGCTCGTGAACGCGAACCTCGGCGGAGCTGAGGCGTCACGCGTCATTGGAATCCCCTCGAAGCTCTCGTTCGGGAGAGCGGTCGCCGCCGCACTCACAACGGTGCTCCCCGGGGAGAACCCCGCGTCCGAGTGGATCTGGCTCCTCACGGAGGATTCCTGCCCGGAACCGGAAGCCCTCGAACGGATCCTGTCGAGCGTGCAGCGCGCGCAGTCGGTTGCAGTTGCGGGCCCGAAGCTCGTCGACTGGGATCACCCGGAACGTATCATCGAACTCGGGCAGAGCCTCACGACGACCGGCTCGCGGTGGCTGCTGCGGAGGCAAGAGCTTGACCAGCAGCAGTACGACCATCTCGAGGATGTCCTCGGAGTTGGGCCGGTAGGCATGCTTGTGCGCCGCGACGTCTGGGACGAGCTCGGCGGATTCGATCCGGCGTTCTCGAGCTACGACGACGCGCTCGACTTCTGTGTGCGCACCCGGCTCGCTGGGCATCGCGTGGAGGTCTCGCCAGAATCACGGGTCCGGTTCGCCCGCAGCGGTGTCGCCGGCCCGCACATCGACCGTTCGCGCGGGGTGCTCCGCACCGCACACCGGCAGGCCCGCACCGCGCACCTCCACCGCCGGATCGCCTATGCCCCCGCGTTTCCAGCGTTCTTCCTCTGGCTGGGCCTCCCACTGCTCGCGATCATTCGCGTCTTTTGGGCGCTGATCCGCGAGCAGCCGGGCAACATGTTCGGCGAGTTCGTCGCGGCCCTCACCGTGTTCTTCCGGCCGAAAGCGTTGCTCGCCTCACGGAAACGCGTGAAACGGGCGTCGAAGGCCGGCTGGGCGGCGGTGCGGCCGTTGCGCACGGACCGAAAGACCGTGCGCACCGCGCGCATGGTTGACCGCGAGGCCATTCTTGCCTCGCAGGGTCGCGTGCCACGCGAGCTCGGGTTCGTCTCGACCGGTGGACTCGCGGTGCTGGTCACCACCTCAGTGATCGCGATCGCACTCACCTGGTGGGCGATCGCGCAGACGAGCCTGTTCGGCGGCGGGATGGCTCCGCTGAGCTCGATCGGTGAACTCTGGCACCACACCCGCACGATCGATGGCGTCCCGGCCGACCCGTTCGCCTGGGTGCTCGCGGTGCTCGGCTCGGTCACGTTCTGGAACCCGTCGCACGCGCTCGTGCTGGTGCTCATTGTCGCGATCCCACTCTCCGCGCTCGGAGCGTGGATCTGGGCTGCGCAGATCACCGAGTCGGCAGCGGCGCGCGTCGTCGTCTCCATCGGGTTCGCCGTCAGCCCGGTGCTGCTCGGCTCGATCGCATCCGGGCGCATCACGACCCTGATTCTTGCCGTGGTGATGCCGTGGCTGCTGCTCGCAGCGACCCGCTGCCGCGAATCGTGGAGCTGGGCTGGCACCGCATCACTGCTCGCAGCTGTCGCGCTCGCATGCGCCCCGGTCCTCATCCCTGTCGCGCTGGTGTTCCTCGTCGTCGGAGTGTTCTCGAGCGTGCGCGGCGCACTGCGCGTGCTGTCGGTCGGCATCGCTCCACTGGTGCTATTCGCGCCGAAGATCATCGCCACGATCTTCGACGGACGACTGCTGGATCTCCTCGCCGACCCCGGAATCGCCCTGCCGTACACGCCTGGGAACACCTGGCACCTGCTGCTCGGCTTCCCCGAGTTTGGGCTCGACGGCTGGGCGCGGATCTTCGAATCGATCGGGCTCGGCGGTGCACCAGCCACGCTGCTTGTCGGCGTGCTCATGTTGCCGCTCGCGCTCCTCGCGCTGCTCGGCCTGTACACGGGGCGCGTAGCGGTCACGATCCTCCACGCACTCTTCGGTGCTCTCGGCATCGTGACGGCTGTCGGCTCAACCCAGCTCATGCTCTCCACAGCCGGGGACACACCCGTCGCTGTCTGGACGGGTTCGGGCCTCGTGCTCTACTGGCTCGCGGTGCTCGGGCTCGCGGCTCTGGGCGCGGAGACTGCTCGCCGCGCGGCGCCCGCCATCGTTGCTGTCGCGCTCGTCGCGGCACTCGCGGCCGCTGGCCCGATCGCGGTCCGTCTCGTGACGGGCAACGTTCCCATGGGGTCGGGCGATAGCCGGATGCCGGCCCTCGTCCAGGTTGCGGGCGAGCAAGACCCCACGACGCGCACCCTCGTGGTGACCGCCGTCGGTGAACACGCGGTGCAGGCTGAGATCGTGACCGGGGAAGGCCTCGAACTCGACGAGGTGCGTACCTCTGAACGGCTCGCTGACCCCGGTGAGTCCGATCGTCGTCTTGCGGAACTCGTGGGATCACTCGCGAGCATCGGTGGCGGGAGCGTCGGCGACGCCCTCAACGCAGAACGCGTGAACTACGTACTGCTCCGATCCGGCAACGAGGCCACCGAGGAGACCGAACTCCAGCGCACACTCGACCAGCATCCGGAGCTCGCGAGCGTCGGCACGACGGACCAGGGCCTGCTCTGGCGCGTCTCCGAAGCGACGACCGGAGCAGACGACGAGGGCGATGACTCGGCAGTGCTCGTCGGCACCTCGTTCGGCGGGCAGACCGTCTGGACTGTTCAGCTGATCCTCATCTTCGCGATGCTCCTGCTCGCGCTTCCCACGGGAGAGGTTGTCGAGCGGCCGGAGCGGCGCAAACGACCCAAGCGTGCCCGCGGCAAGCGACGTTCGAAGCAGCGTGCAGCAGCATCGTTGGCGGCCGGGGCCGCCGCGGCTCCTGAGCCGACGCCCAAGGTCGCCCCGGCAGTCGAAGCGGCGCAGGTGACGCATGACGAGCTCCCGGCTGAGATCGAGCCGACGCACGAGACTGAGACTGAGACTGAGGCTGACGCTGAGACTGAGCTCGTGCCCGCGCCCGAGACTGCGGTCGAGCCGACGCCTGCGGCTGAGCTCGAACCGGTGCCTGAGACTCAGGCCGAGCTCGAACCCACGCCCGAGGCCGAGCTCGAACCAGCGCCGGAGGCCGAGGCCGAGCCGACTCCTGAGATCGATGAGGCTGACAAGGCGCTTCCCGCAGAAACCGTGACTCCTGAGGAGCCCGAGGCTGCGGACGAAACGGATCCCGAGAGCGACAAGGGAGCTGACAAGCGATGAGTACGAGCAAGAAGTTTGTCCGGGGCGGAGCCCGTGCGCTCACCGGCGTCGTGATTACCGGCGCAGCGGCCGTCGGCGCGTTGCTGCTCGGTACCGTCCAACTGCCCGCTGTGGAACGTGAGCCGCACGCGGTACAGGTGAATACGACCCAGGACGGGGAGCGCAGCGTTGTCTGTGCGGGAGCCTTCCCCGAGCTCGGCGCTGACCCGACGCGCCCCGACGTTGCTGTGCCTGTCGGCGAGGCCTCGGTGCTCGTGCTCGGCGACGGTGAGCTGGCGACGCTGGCGGGAGCCGGCGACGAGGGCGCGAACCCGAGCGGGGCCCGGGTCGTCAGTGGCCTGGCTGAGGCAGCCATCGCGGCAGCACAGACCCAGAAGCTCTCCTCACCCACGCTGTCTGGGATGACCGCGAGTGGCTGTGTCGAGCCCGTCAACGAGCAGTGGCTTGTGGGCGGCGGGAGCACGCTCGGCCTTTCGACCACGCTGAGCCTTGGCAACGCGAGCGAGGTGCCGGCGACGGTGCAGATCACGGTGTTCGACGAGGCCGGTGAGATCGATGCCGTCCAGACCTCTGGCGTGATCGTCGCTCCTGGTGCCGAACAGATCGTCTCGCTCAACGGCTACGCGCCGAACCGGGAACGTCTCGCTGTCCGGGTCACCAGCACCGGCGCGCCGGTGGCGGCGAGTCTCGGCATCGCGCGAGTTGATGGGATCGTCCCTGTTGGTGCGAGCACGGTCACGCGCCAGCTCCGCGCCGAGCAGCTGCTGGTGATCCCAGGTGTATCCAACGAGGACTCGCACGACCACGAGACGGTGCCGACGGACACGGGCCCCGCAGACCGATTCCCTGTGCTCGTCAACGCGCTCACTCCGGGCGATGTCGCTGGCAAGGCTCGCGTGTTCGCGACGGACCCCGATGGCACGCGAACCGAGCTCGGCGAGATCGACCTCGAGCCACGCACGGTGGGGAATCTCGCTGTCGAGAGCTGGCCGCACGAGGCCACCGCGATCATCATTGAATCCGAGGTGCCGGTGTTTGCGGGGGCCGAGGGCGCCTCAAACTCGGGCGAAACCCACGACTTCCAGTGGTTTGCTCCCGCGCCGGAGCTCGTGAAGGACGCGACGACCGCGGCCCCAGTGGTCGCTGACGGAGCGCTAGTCATCGTGAACTCGGGTGATGTGCCCGCCGAGGTCAGCGTCACGGGGGGCAAGACACAGGAACTCACGGTTGCGCCAGGCGCCGCGGTGACCGTCGCCGGCACCGGGAAACGCGCAATTACGAGCTCAGAAGCGGTGCATGCCGGGGTGCAGCTGCGCGGCAGCGGCAGGATCGCGGGCTACCCGATCTCACCGCGCGCAGAGCACACCGGTGAGCTCACGGTGTACACCCGCTGACCCGGCCTAGACTGGTGGGATGATGTCACGAGGTGCGCGCGCGCAGGGACAGCCAACGCGGCATGGGCGGAGGCCGATTCGGTCATCGCTCACCGGCCCAGCCCTCGCGAACCCCGCGAGTCGAGTCGCTCGATTTGAGACCGACGCGCGTGGCGTCGTCGAGTTTCTCCAGCACACGTTCCCTGATGAGTTGCGCGGCGTTCAGATCGGCTTCCAGACGGTACCTTCGGGGCAGGGGGATAGCGCGCAGCCGATGCTCTATTCCATCGATCGCAGCGCGCGCAGCATCATGCTGTACCGCATGCCTATTCAGCGCGCCCGCGGGCTGCACGTCAACGATGACGAGCACAGGAGGTACTTCATCGAGCACTGCGTCTACCGCGCTGTGTGCGAATACCTGGGGCACGAGCCGTGGGAGCTGCTTCCCGGAAGGTTCGACCACTTCTAGCAGCCCATCCCTTCGAGGGGACCCGGTTGCGTGATTACCAGGCTGACCAGTCATAATAGGCTCATGAGCGCACGAATCCTCGTAGTGGATGACGACAGAGCACTCGCTGAGATGCTGAGCATGGTGTTGCAGGGCGAAGGATTCCTGGTGGAGCACGCATACGACGGCTTTGAAGCCGTCGAGCAGTTCCGCTCCACCCGCCCTGACCTGGTGCTGCTTGATGTCATGCTGCCCGGTCTCGACGGCATCGGAGTCTGTGAGCAGATTCGCGCGGAGTCTGGCGTGCCGATCATCATGCTCACTGCGCGCACCGACACCCGCGACGTGGTGCGCGGCTTGGAGGTCGGCGCTGACGACTATGTCGTGAAGCCGTTCAACCCGGCCGAGCTCATCGCCCGCATCCGCGCTCGCCTGCGTGAGCCGCAGGAGGACACGCACGAGACACTGAGCATCGGTGACCTGTCGATCGACGTCGCCGGGCACGAGGTGAAGCGGGGCGACGAGGTCATCGCCCTCACTCCGCTCGAATTTGATCTCCTCGCGATTCTCGCGCGTAAACCGCAGCAGGTGTTCACGCGCGAGGTGCTGCTGGAGAAGGTCTGGGGCTACCAGTACAAGGCCGATACCCGACTCGTGAACGTGCACGTGCAGCGGCTCCGCGCGAAGATCGAAGTTGATCCAGATCGGCCCACCATTGTGACGACCGTGCGCGGGGTCGGCTACCGCGCTGGTGCCCGCGCAGAGTAGTCCGGGGACATGACCGAGCCGAAGACGCGCGGGCGAGGGCAGCGCGCGTGGCGACGGCTGCGGATCCGGTGGATACGATTCACGCAGCCGATCTTTGGGCCGTTCCGAGCGAGGTGGAACAACTCGCTCATGGTGCGCACCATGACGATTACGGGGCTTGTCACGGGGGCGATGATTGCCGTCGCTGGCATGTTCCTGCTCACAAGCGTGAGTAACGACCTGTATTCGTCGCGCCGCGATCAGGCGCTGCAGGATTCTGCGCGTGCGACCGTGCAGGCGCAGCGCATCATTGACTCTTTTGACCCCGCGGACCGGGGCGGGCTGCAGTCACTGCTCACGACCGTGCTGCGCACCGTGCAAGACACCTCGGCGAGCCAGATGATTCACATTCGTCGGCAGCAGAATCAGGCGCCGTTCCCCGAGCTCTCCTCAGTGGCGAGCACGCCGTCTGCGCTGGGGCAGTCCATCAGCGACGAACTCTCGAATGCGGTGCTCGTCGCCGAGGAGCCGCAGTACTGGCAGGCCGTGACGTTCCGGGGGGAGGACTCGAAAGTGACGCCGGGCATCGTTGTGGGATCGTCGCTGCGGTTCCCCGCGGGCGCCGGGACGTTTGACCTGTTCATCGGCTACGACCTCACCGACACCTCCGACACCCTCTCGTTCGTGCAGCGTACGCTGCTGCTCACCGCCGCGGGCATGATGCTGTTCATCGGCCTCCTGGTGTGGGTCATCTCACGGATTGTGTTCCGCCCGATTCGCGTCGCGGCAGACACGAGTCGGCGGCTCGCGGCCGGGGAGGCCGACGCGCGCATGCCGCAGCAGCACGACGAGCACTTCGACGTCCTCTCTGACGGCTTCAACGATATGGCCGATACGCTGCAGGCGCGCATTCGGGAGCTCGATGAGCTCTCCGAAATGCAGCAGCGATTCGTCTCTGACGTCTCGCACGAACTGCGCACTCCGCTCACGACGATCCGCCTCGCAAGTGAGGTACTCAACGGGCAACAGGACGCACTTGCCCCCGGCCAGCAGCGCGCTGTCGAGGTGCTGAGCACACAGGTAGAGCGGTTCGAGGCCCTCCTGACTGATCTGCTCGAGATCTCGCGCTACGACGCAGGCCGGGTGACGCTTGAGACCGAGCCGACGAACCTGGTGCACCTCGTCGACGAGGTCGTCACCTCGCTCAGACCGCTGTCGTCGAGCCTCATCGAGGTGCGGCCGCTCGGCGGTTACACGCCCGTTGACGTGGATGCCCGTCGGATCAGACGGATTGTCTCAAACCTCGTCGGGAACGCGATCGAGCACGGCGAGGGCGAGCCCATTGTCGTGACCATCGATTCGAACGTTCATGCCATCGCCATCGCTGTTCGCGACTGGGGCGTCGGCATGGCGGCGGCCGATGTTGAGCACGTGTTTAACCGCTTCTGGCGCGCGGATCCCTCGCGGAAGCGTACGCTGGGCGGCACCGGCTTGGGGCTCGCCATCGCGCGGGAGGATGCCGCAGTGCACGGCGGATTCCTCGAAGTGTGGTCGGCAAAGGGGGAGGGGACGAACTTCAGACTGACGCTCCCGCGAGGGGACGAAGTCACGAACTTCATCTCGCCCATCGCTCTCATTCCGGAGGACATCGCCGCCGCGTCGAACGTCCGTGACACGACCGGAGGCTGGCTGAAACGGCCGTTCCGAAGGAGCATCAAGACACCGCGGGAGGGACAGGCATGATCGGCATCGGTCGACGACGAACTCGCAAGGCCGCGGTAGGGATCATGGTGATCGCTGCGCTTTCCCTCTCGGCGTGCGCGGCGATCCCAGGATCGGGCGCTGTGCAGCCGGGATTGCCCGATATCAACCAAGCCGAGCAGGCGGTGCAGTTCAGCGCATTTGGGCCATCGGTAGGGGCAACGCAGGAGGAGCTCGTGCGCGGCTTCCTCACCGCAGCGAACTCGCCAACTGACGACTACTCGGTTGCGCGCGAGTACCTCACGCCCGAGTACGCTGCCCAGTGGGACCCGTACTTTGGGGTGCTGATCTGGGAGGGGTCGCGGCCATATCGCACCGACGGCAGCGACGCCGGCATGCTCTCGCTGTCGGTGATTGCCGAGGTTGAGCCCAACGGCCGGTTGCTGCCAACCGAAGCGGGCGAAAGCACGGAGCTGCGGTTCGAATTTGTGAAGCACGGCGATGAGTGGCGGATCGCCTCGGCCCCGGCCGGCGTCATCCTTGACCGGTCGACGTTTGAGGCGATCTGGTCGCAGCATCAGGTGACGTTCCTCGGCCCTGGCGGGCGCCTCGTGCCCGACACTCGGTGGTTCCTCTCGCGTGCGGCGCTGTCGACCGAGATCGTGAATGCCCTCCTCGACGGGCCGAGCGAGCGCTTCACGCAGGTCGTGCGCTCCGGCTTCCCGCAGGGGGTCACGCTCACGAAGACGGCGGTACCCGTCGAAGGCGGACTCGCGCGGGTGGATCTCACCGGCGAGGGACTCAATAACCCGCAGGCTCAGGACGAGATGCATTTGCAGCTGCAGACGAGCCTGCAGACGGTCGCAGGCGTGAACCGTGTGGAACTGCTCATCGACGGTGCGCCAGTTCGCGACAAGACTCAGCCGGTGCGCCCGACGACGCCAGTCATCATCGGGGCCAAGCTTTCGGGGATAGTCGGCGGACGCTTCGGCGTGCTCACGGCAAGCGCGGTCGAACCGGTCATCGGGGTCAGCGCTGCGGTGGAGAATCTCGAGGCCGATGCGGTAGCGCTGTCACGGTCGAAGACTGTCGCCGCAGTTCGCGCTGCGGACGGGATGCACATCGTGTCCGAGGGGTTCACAGCGCCGATCGATATGCGTAAGAACCTGCTCGCACCGAGTATCGACGACGACCTGTGGGCGTGGTCGACGTCCGCAGACGACCCGGCGACTATCCATGTCGCGAATGTGCCTGGCGAGCAGCGCGACCTCGAAGCACCGTGGCTCGAGGGGCTCGACGTTCGAGCGCTGCGTATTTCGCCCGGTGGGAGCGAAATCGGGGTGCTCGTCAACAGCGGAGGCAAGAGCTACGTGCTCGTCGGCGGGGTCATCCGTGATGCAGACGGCAGCCCAACCGCAGTGACGCCGAAGGCAGATATCGAGATGTGGGCCGGCGGCGAAGCGATCGATCTCGACTGGATCGATCAGCAGCGGTTTGTCGCGCTGACGAAACAGGGGAGTGCCGGCAAGGTTACGATCGGAGGCCCCGGCACGTTCTCGAGCGAGCAGGGCTCCGTGCCAGACGCCGTCGAGGTCTTCGGCGGCGGCAACCGTGCGCAGATTCGGGTGCTCACGTCGAGCGGGGAACTCTTCGCGCCCCAGGGCGCAAGCGGGTGGCAGCGTGTGGCAACCGATATTGAGCTCATGGCAAAGCGGGGCTAGCGTTGCCCACAGGAGCGCGGGACGCGCAGTTCGCCGCGAGTTGTTCCTTCTCGGCGGCGTAGTCCCCGGCCGGACTCCTCAGCGTGGCACGCTGCACCTGTGGGCCCGATACGATCCTTCTCTGCTGCCTCTGCTGCCTCTGCTGCCTCTGCTGCCTCTGCTGCCTCTGCTGCCTCCGCTGCCTCCGCGGCCGCCAAGCGACGCGCGGCCCGCTGGGCTGCGGTCCGCGAGCTAGGCCTCGACCTCGCTGCGCTGCTCTGGCCCGCCACCTGCGTGGGGTGTGGGGTGGTGGACCGTGAGCTCTGCGCTGCGTGCACCCGAGTGGTGCTGGGCGGCGATGCTGCGCCCGTTCGGCGCGTGGATGGGGCCGGGGTGCCCTGCTACGCCGCAACCGCGTATGCGGGGCCAACGCGTGCGGCGCTGCTCGCGTACAAACACGGCGGGGCGTTCGGCTTCGTGCGCCCGCTCGGCCGCCGTCTGAGCGGGCCACTCGAACGCGTCCTCGCCGATGACAGCGGAGGCATGCGGCGACTGGCAGATCGGATTCCCGTGCTCGTATCGCTCCCATCCCGGTCCCAGGGTGTGCGGGAGCGGGGGTGGAAACACGTCGACGAGCTGGTGAAGGTGGCGCTGCGGGCGAGTGACTTCCCCGCAGCGCGCTGTTCTGCGCTGCGCGCGCTCCGGCACCGTACCGGCCAGGTTGGACTCGATGCGGTAGGCCGAGAGCGGAATGCGCGGCTCATTGCGGTGCGCAGACGCGCGGTGCGGCGGCTGCGCGGACGGCCGGTGATTCTCGTCGACGACATCGTGACAACGGGAGCCTCCCTCAGGGCCGCGGTCGCGGCACTCGAGGCTGTGGGGGTCGAGGTTGTCGCCGCTGTAGCGCTGTGTACAGCACTGCGGCGAGACATGCCACAAAAAACAGAGTGGAACCTCACAGGTGAAAAGGGGTAATGTTCGAGAAAGGCGTAGTGGTGCGCCACACCGGCCCACCCGCCTGAGTCACCTGGGAGGTCGTCATGGACGTCAGCATCCACGGTAGGAATGTCGAGATTACGGATCGATTCGAGCAGTACGTCGAGTCGAAAACCGAGAAGGTAGCGGGATTGCTTCCGAAGGCACAGGCCTTTGAAGTGCGAGTCTCACGCCTGAGCGACAAGAGCCCCAAACACGGTGACCGCGTCGAGATCACGCTGATCGGCCCGGGTCCGGTGATCCGTGCCGAATCAACCGGCCCCGACAAGTACTCCGCCTATGACATCGCCTACGGGCGCGTGCTCGAACGCATCCGCCGGTCGAAGGATCGAGCGCAGGATCACCGTGGCCGTGGCCGCACTTCGCTTGGCGACGCAGCTGCGAACGACTTCGCGGTCGTGGATCTGCAGCCCGCATCAGCCGAGATCATTGATGCGGTCTCGACGGGCTCAGTGCCGGTCGTCGGCGAAGCCGAGCCGGCCTACAGCCCCGTGGTGATTCGGTCGAAGGAGTTCCCTGCGGAGCGGCTCGCCGTCGAAGATGCTGTCGACCAGATGGAACTCGTCGGTCACGACTTCTTCCTGTTCATCGATTCGGAGTCGGAGAAGCCGAGCGTGGTGTACCGCCGCAAGGGCTGGAACTACGGGGTGCTCTCGCTCACGGAGGACTAACGCCTAGCGCGCACGTTTGATCGCGGCCGGTTCAGGGTTTCCTGGGCTGGCCGCGCTGCGTGTCGGTCCGGCCCGACGCAGCTCACGGCCCCAGCGCAGCACGTTCACGAACGCCTCGCGCATAATCCGGACTGACATCTTCGACCTGCCGCTCGTGCGTTCGACAAACGTGATCGGCACCTCCGCAACGGTGCAGCCCAGCCGCTCGATGCGCCACGCGGTCTCCACCTGGAAGGCGTACCCCTCAGAATCGATGCTGCCGAGCTCAAGGAGCTCGATCGTTTCGCGCGACAGCACGCGAAAGCCGCTCGTGAGATCCCGCAGCTGCGACCGCAGCGCGCGTCGCGCGAACGCCGTGCCACCCCGCGAAATCAGCCGCCGGTATCGCGGCCAATTGACGATCTCGCCGCCTGGCATCCAACGGGTGCCGATCACCAGCCCTGCGCCCTCCCGAGCGGCTGCGAGGAGCGCCGGGAGCGCAGCAGGCTGATGCGAGCCATCGGAGTCCATTTCAACGACGTACCCGTAGCCGCGCTCAAGAGCGACGTGGAACCCCGCGATATAGGCGGTGCCGAGACCGAGCTTGCCGCTGCGGTGCAGCACCGTGACGCGAGCGTCGGCCGCGGCGAGCGCATCCGCGATGCGGCCCGTGCCGTCTGGGCTTGCGTCGTCAATGATGAGGATGTCGGCCTCGGGGGCGCAGCTGAGCACGTCGACGACGACCGACTCGAGTGATTCCCGCTCGTTGTACGTCGGCAGCACAATGAGCGCGCAATCGCGCGCGAGCGGATCGGGTGTATCCGGAGTCTGCACGAGCCCATCATTTCAGATCTGTGGGGGGAAACGCAGAAACGGGGCCACCCGTGTGGATGGCCCCGTTACTCGCGTGAACGGTTACGCTGCGTAGTTCGCGCGCAGGATCGCGCCGAGCTCTGCGTCGACGTTCGTCCAGTAGCCGAAGAACTGCTCGCGGATGCGGTCGACCGTGATGGACTTCGCCTGGCCGCCGAGGACCTCCTGGAAGCGGGCCTTCTCCTCTGCCGAGAACACGTCGCGGTAGAGGGTGCCTGCCTGGCCGAAGTCGTCGTCGTCAGCGCGCAGGGTGTGCGCCGAACGCACGAGTGCGCCGTCCGACTCCCAGCTGCCTTCGACGCCGGCGAGCGGATCTGCGACGGGGCCGCCGGGGGTGCCGTACGAGTTCGGCGAGTAGGTGCGGTGCTCCGGTCCGTTGAACTGGTAGCGCATGCTGCCCTCGTGCATGTAGTTGTTCACTTCACCAGCGTGCGGCTGGTTGACCGGCAGCTGGTTGAAGTTCGTACCAATGCGGTGGCGGTGTGCGTCGGCGTACGAGAACACGCGCGCCATGAGCATCTTGTCGGGCGAGATGCCGGTGCCGGGCACCTGGTTGCCGGGCGAGAACGCCGCCTGCTCAATCTGCGCGAAGAAGTTCTCCGGGTTGCGGTTCAGCGTGAAGGTGCCGACCTTGATGCGCGGGTAGTCCGCCTTCGGCCAGGTCTTCGTGAGGTCGAACGGGTTGAAGCGGTAGGTCTTTGCCTCCTCGTACGGCATGATCTGCACGTACACGTCCCACGACGGGAAGTCGCCCTTGTCGATCGACTCGAAGAGATCGCGGCGGTAGTAGTCAGCATCGCTGCCCGCGAGCTGCTCGGCTTCCTCGGGTGAGAGGCGCTCGACGCCCTGCTGCGAGATGAAGTGGTACTTCACCCAGAAGCGCTCGCCCTCAGCGTTGATCCACTGGTAGGTGTGCGAACCGTAGCCGTTGAGGTGGCGCCAGCTCTTCGAGAGGCCGCGGTCGCCCATGAGGTAGGTCACCTGGTGCGCCGACTCGGGCGAAAGGGTCCAGAAATCCCACTGCATGTCTGCGTCACGCAGACCAGATGCGCCCAGGCGCTTCTGCGAGTGGATGAAGTCGGGGAACTTGATGCCGTCGCGGATGAAGAAGGTCGGGGTGTTGTTGCCGACGATGTCGAGGTTGCCCTCTTCGGTGTAGAAACGCAGCGAGAAGCCGCGCACATCGCGCCAGGTGTCGGGCGAGCCCTGCTCGCCAGCAACCGACGAGAAGCGGATGAGCGTCTCGGCCTTCGCGCCCGGCTGGAAGACAGCGGCGCGGGTGTACTTCGAGACATCCTCGGTGACGACGAACTCGCCGAATGCGCCGCCGCCCTTGGCGTGCGGGTTGCGCTCGGGAACGCGCTCACGGTTGAACGACGCAAGCTTCTCGAGGAGGTAGCGGTCGTGGAGAACCGTGGGGCCGTCCGGGCCAACGGTGAGCGAGTGCTCGTCGCTCGGAACAGGCGTGCCAGTCTGGGTCGTCAGGATCTTTTTTTCAGTCATCATGTCTCATTTCGTGGGGGTTGAGTCGGATGGAAGTTATTTGGAGGAAAATTCTATGTGCTTCTTGGCGTTCGCACAGTCGGCGCATAGCCCGTGGAACGTGATCTCCGCAGCCGTGATCTCGAATCCGTGATCGTCTGACGGGGTTAAGCACGGGGCTGCGCCGACCGTGCACTGCACGTCCTCGAGGCGGCCGCAGGAGCCGCACAGCAGATGGTGATGATTGTCGCCAACACGCGCCTCGTACCTCGCGGATCCGCCTGCCGGCGTGATTCGCCGCACGAGATTTGCCTCAGTCAGGGCAGTGAGGACGCCGTAGACCGCCTGCAGCGAGGTGCCGGGAAGTTCGCCGCGGAGGCGCTCGTAGAGCTCGCTCGCGTCGAGGTGCCCGCCCGGCTGGAGGGCATCAAGCACAGCCCGCCGTGGCGCCGTGGAGCGCAGGCCGGCGGCGTTGAGCCGGGCCGCTGACTCTGTGGCGTGATGAGTGGTGGGCATGCCTCCATTGTAGCCCTTATTTTGAATCATTCAAATTAAGGAAGGAATTCCCAGCGCAATGCTCACAGCCGTTGCTAAGCTGAGGAGTTGTCACAATTAGGCAACGACGATGCCTCTGCTCCGCAGCTCATCGCGCACTACCGTACAGGAGACACAACGTGGCGACAGTCCTCGAGAAGATCCTTCGCGTCGGCGAAGGACGCACGCTCAAGAAGCTCGAGCGGTTGGCCAAGACCGTCAACGACCTCGAGCCCTCCTTCGAAGCCCTCAGTGATGAGGAGCTGCGTGAGGAGACCGCCGAGTTCAAGAAGCGGCTTGCAGCAGGCGAGACACTCGACGACCTGCTCCCCGAAGCGTTTGCCGCGGTTCGCGAGGCCGCGAAGCGCACGATTGGGCTTCGCCCATTCGACGTCCAGGTCATGGGTGGTGCCAACCTGCACCTCGGCAACATTTCCGAGATGAAGACCGGTGAGGGCAAGACGCTCGTCGCGACCATGCCGGCCTACCTCAATGCGTTGGCGGGCAAGGGCGTTCACGTTGTCACGGTGAACGACTACCTCGCGAGCTACCAGAGCGAGCTCATGGGCCGTGTCTTCCGTGCGCTTGGCCTGACGACCGGGTGCATCGTCGCCGGACAGGATCCGCAGGAGCGGCGCAAGCAGTACGACGCCGACGTCACCTACGGTACGAACAACGAGTTCGGCTTCGACTACCTGCGCGACAACATGGCGAGCACCTCGAAGGAGCGCGTGCAGCGCGGACACTTCTTTGCCGTCATCGATGAGGTCGACTCGATCCTCATCGACGAGGCGCGTACCCCGCTCATCATCTCCGGCCCGTCCTCCGGCGAGGGCAACCGCTGGTTCGGCGAGTTCGCGCGGATTGCGAAGACGCTCGAGGTGGGCGTCGACTACGAGGTTGACGAGAAGAAGCGCACGGTCGGGGTGCTCGAGCCAGGTATCGAAAAGGTCGAGGATCACCTCGGCATCACGAACCTGTACGAGTCGGTCAACACGCCCCTCATCTCGTTCCTGAACAACTCGATCAAGGCGAAGGCGCTCTTCACCCGCGATAAGGACTACGTCGTGCTCAACGGCGAGGTGCTCATCGTTGACGAGCACACCGGGCGTATCCTCGCCGGACGACGCTACAACGAGGGCATGCACCAGGCCATCGAGGCGAAGGAAGGCGTGCAGGTCAAGGCCGAGAACCAGATGCTCGCCACCGTGACGCTGCAGAACTTCTTCCGCCTGTACGAAAAGCTCTCGGGCATGACCGGTACGGCTGAGACCGAGGCCGGCGAGTTCATGTCGACCTACAAGCTCGGCGTCGTGCCGATCCCGACGAACAAGAAGATGCAGCGCATCGACCAGCCGGATCTCGTGTTCAAGAACGAAGAGGCGAAGTTCAACGCGGTCGTCGAAGACATCGCGGAGCGCTTCAAGAACGGGCAGCCCGTGCTCGTCGGCACCACCAGCGTCGAGAAGAGCGAGTACCTCTCGCGTCAGCTCGCCAAGAAGGGTGTGCGACACGAGGTACTCAACGCGAAGAACCACGCGCGTGAGGCCGCGATCATCGCGCAGGCTGGCCGCTACGGCGCAGTGACGGTCGCGACGAACATGGCTGGCCGCGGTACTGACATCATGCTCGGCGGAAACGCCGAGTTCCTTGCCGTTCAGGAAATGGCCACTCGCGGGTTCTCCACCGAGGAAGATCCCGAGGCATACGAGGCTGCGTGGGACGAAGTCTTCGCTGCGGTGAAGGAAGCGGTCGCCGGCGAGGCCGAGAAGGTCCTCGAAGCTGGCGGGCTCTACGTGCTCGGCACCGAGCGGCACGAGTCGCGTCGTATCGATAACCAGCTCCGCGGTCGTTCGGGCCGTCAGGGCGATCCGGGCGAGAGCCGGTTCTACCTGTCGCTCGCAGACGATCTCATGCGCCTGTTCAACTCGGGTGCCGCTGCTGCGCTCATGAACCGCGATGGGTTCCCCGATGATCTCGCGATCGAGTCCAAGATGGTCACCCGCTCGATCCAGAGCGCGCAGAGCCAGGTCGAGGCGCGTAACGCCGAGATCCGCAAGAACGTCCTCAAATACGATGACGTCCTCAACCGCCAGCGCCAGGCCATCTACAGCGACCGCGCACAGATCCTCGACGGCGAAGCCATCGAAGAGCGCGTCATCACGTTCCGTGAGCAGACGATCAACGCGATCCTCGATTCGCACGGCGCCGACGAAAACTGGGACTTCGACGCCCTCTGGTCGGACCTCAAGCAGCTGTACCCGATCGCGTTGACTGTCGATGAGGTTGTCGCTGAAGCCCCGAACGGGCGCGTCGACAAGGCCTTCCTCCGACGCGAAATTCTCTCCGACGCTGAGGTGGCATACACCGCACGTGAGGAATCGCTCGGTGAAGAGGCCATGCGTGAGCTTGAGCGCCGCGTCGTACTGACAACGATCGACCGCCGCTGGCGCGACCACCTCTACGAGATGGACTACCTCAAGGAGGGCATCGGCCTGCGCGCGATGGCGCAGCGTGACCCGCTCGTCGAATACCAGCGCGAGGGCTTCACGATGTTCGAGGGCATGATGGGGCAGATCAAGGAAGAGTCCGTTGGGCTGCTGTACAACCTTGAGGTCCAGGTTCGCCCCAACGAGCCAGGCCACGAAGGCCACGTCCATCTCGAGGGTGGCGGGCTCGACGCACAGACCAAGCCCGACGAAGCGCAGCTGAGCTACAGCGCGCCCGATGTCGACGGCACCCCCGAGGTCAGCGGCGCAGGAGCGCAGCAGCCGAAGGGCAAGCAGCGGGGCAAGCAGCCCGAACAGCCCACGACTCGTGGCGCATTCGGTCAGCAGGTTCCCGCTGACGGAGCAGCCCCGCAGAACCGCGCAGAGCGCCGATCCAAGAAGAAGTAGCGGACGCGCGATAGCGCCGCAAGCAAACCCTCGCCGAACCCGGTGTGTCTCAGGAGGAAACCTAACTATGTCGAATGACACCACGTCGCGACTGTCGAAGAACGAGCGCCGTGCGCAAGCGCGCGAACAGGCACGCCTGGCTCGTGAGGCAGAGAAGAAACGCGAGAAGCGTCGCCGCCTATACATTCAGGGTGGGGTCGTTCTCGGCGTCGTAGCGGTTCTCGCAATCGTCGGCCTCGTGCTGACCCAGTCGCTCAAGCCTGCGGGCCCCGGGCCCGCGAACATGAACTCCGGCGCAGTGGTCTTCACGAAGGACCTCAAGGTCGTTCCTTCGAAGGCGCTCGCTGACCCGACTGAGAAGCGCGTGGCGCCGAAGACGAACCGCGACGAGCTCCCGCTCGACATCGCGGTCTACGTCGACTACATGTGCCCGGCCTGTGGCAACTTCGAGGCGCAGAACGGCGTCATGCTCGAGAACTACGTTGGCTCGGGTGACGCGAACCTCGCGATCTACCCGATCAACTTCCTCGACGGTCAATCGCTCGGCACCAAGTACTCCACACGCGCGGCAAACGCATTTGGCTGCGTCGTCGAGCAGCAGCCCGACGCCGCGTTCGAGCTGCACAAGGCACTGCTCAGCCCCGAGGTACAGCCCGGCGAGGGTACCCCTGGTCTCGACGACAAGGAGCTGCTGAAGCAGGCTGAGGCGGCAGGCGCCGAGCCCACGAAGGAGCTCAAGAGCTGCATCCAGGATCGCCCCTTCAGTGCGTTCTTCACCGAGAACTACACGAAGGCCAGCGAGGGCATTTCCGGCCTCGCTGAGGGCCAGCGTCTGCTGATGCCGCAGAGCGCAACCGAGCTCCAGCCCGAGGGCGGCCCGCAGCGTCTCGTCTCGACCCCGCTTGTGCTCGTGAACGGCCAGCAGTGGAACGAAGCCCGCGATGGCTCGCTCGAGACCTTCATGCTGAAGATCAAGGGTGAGATTGAACAGGCCGGTGCCGCCGAGTCGGCAACGGACTAACAAAAATCCGACTAAGATCGGAGGGGCGGCTTCGGCCGCCCCAGTGCCTCCTTAGCTCATCTGGTAGAGCAGCAGCCTTGTAAACTGCAGGTGATCGGTTCGAGTCCGATAGGGGGCTCCAATGAAGAACACGCTGTGTTCTTCTCCTGGGAGTGCTGCGGCGTGATGCCGCGCAAGCCCACGAAGGCCCCGCACACGCGGGGCCTTCGTCGTGTGCGGGGACGCACGGTGCGGTCCCAGGCGCGACGGTGCGGTGCGCAGCAGCTATAGTGGGCCTAATGGCGCACCCCAAAGTACAGCTCGCGGCAGCCCTGGTTGGATCTGGTCTGGCGGGCGTTCTCGTAGCCCTGCAGTCCCGCGTCACGGGAGGGCTTTCGAAAGAAATCGGAAACGGGTTCGTTGCCGCCGCGATTGCGTTCAGCGGTGGGCTCATCGTCATGTGCCTTGCCCTGTTGGTCTCGAGACGCGGGCGACGCGGCCTCGCTCTCATGCGGACCCAGGTTGCCGCCGGCAAGCTCCCCGTCTGGGCGATGTTCGGCGGGGTAGGGGGAGCGCTCTTTGTGCTCAACCAGGGGCTTATCGCGCCGATCACCGGCGTCGCGTTGTTCACGGTCGGCATCGTTGCCGGGCAGGTATCAGGCGGGCTCATCCTCGACAGACTGGGCCTCGGCCCGAGCGGCCGCATCTATGCGTCGCCCACACGACTGGTCGGGGCGGGTCTCGCGATTGTCGCCGTCGGCGTGACCGTCGCAGCGAGCTTCG
Organism: Leucobacter sp. G161; assembly: GCF_001482305.1. Classification (GTDB taxonomy): domain Bacteria; phylum Actinomycetota; class Actinomycetes; order Actinomycetales; family Microbacteriaceae; genus Leucobacter. The sequence continues at coordinate 57,077 of NZ_LOHP01000014.1, read as the reverse complement.
ACGGCGGACTCGTGCTGCTCGTGCTCGTTCCGGTCTTCGTTGGCGTCGGAGTGGCAGCGCAGTCCATGGTCAATGGGTTGGTGCGCGCCGCAGCCGAGAGCGCGGTGACAGCGACCTTTATGAACTTCCTTGTCGGAGCGGTGCTGCTCGTCGCTGCTGCCGCTGTCTCGGTGCTCGTGAGCGGCTGGCCGTCGGGGTGGCCGACGCAGTTCTGGCTCTACGGGGGCGGCGTTATCGGGGTGATCTTTATCGCGGTCGCATCGGTGCTCGTGCGCCGCGCGGGTGTGCTGCTGCTGAGCATGTCGAATGTTGCTGGCCAGCTCGTCGCCGCAGTCGCGTTTGAGATCGGCTTTCCGCTGGCCGGTGGGCTCACTCCTGCGCTCGTCGCAGGAACAGCCATCGCCCTCGTCGCCGTGGTGACTGCAGCCTTCCCGAGCAAGCCGCTGAAGCGCGGCTAGCGTTCGTTACGCTCCCGGGCCGTCGAAGCCGAGTGCGAGCGAGTTCATGCAGAACCGGTTCCCGGTTGGGGTGCCGAAGCCGTCGGGGAACACGTGTCCGAGGTGCGACCCGCAGTTGGCGCAACGCACCTCTGTGCGGACCTGCCCGAGCGTCGTGTCCTCGAGGAGCTCGACCGCGTCGGGATTGATGCTGTCGTAAAAGCTGGGCCAGCCGCAGTGCGACTCGAACTTGGTGCCGCTCTGAAACAGTTCTGCGCCGCAGCCACGGCACGAGTAGAGCCCGTCGCCCCACTGCCCCAAGAGCTCGCCGGTGCCCGCGCGTTCGGTCGCTGCTTCCCGCAGGATTGCGTACTCGTCAGGGGTGAGACGCTCACGCCACTCGCTCTCGCTGAGCTGGAACGGGTAGTTGCCTTCGCCGATTGCAGACATGGTGACCTCCGTAGAAAAACGCGTCTTCCAAGCATACGCAAAGGGGCTGAATGGACCTGATTTCCTCGAAGCTGACTCACAGGTCAGACCTGCGGCTTGCATCGTCAGACGATATTCGTCAGACTATTGAATTGTGTATGGAGTGAGGTAAGCCTTACTCCGGTCCGATGTGAAGTCAAAGCTGTGTCATCCAGGCGCCAAATTAGGCACAAATATTTATGAGGAGAAACTCGTAGTGAGTACCCTTGCCAAGAAGTCCGGGCCCATTGGCGCCAGGGCGCTGGCCATCATCACGTCTCTGCTGGTTGCACTGAGCGGACTGCTGGTTGTCCCCGCCGCTCATGCAGCCGATGGCCCCTCGATCACGGTGTCCCCTGCCGAGAATCTCGACCCCTCGGTGGAGAACGTGCTCACGGTCACGGGAACCGGATTCGTTGGCGACGGGGCCGCGCTTGGTGCGTACGTGCTCGTCGGGCCCGAGAGTGTCTGGCAGGGCGGCGGGCCGTTGGTGAGCGAGGGCTGGCTGGACCAGGCTTACGTTCCCGCCCGTGCGATGGCATCCGGCAGCTTCACGACGACCGTCAAGATTCCGGCAAACACGCTGGATCCCTCGGTGAACTACCACGTGGCAACGTCTGCTGCCCACCAGCTCTCGGGCAGAGATCGGACGATGGATTCGTTCTCACGCATTACCGTTGCGCAGCCGGTCGTCGAGCCGACGGGCACGAGCACCACTCTGAGCGCTTCCGCGGCGTCGGTCGAGGTCGGTGCGACGGTCACTCTCAATGCGAGCGTCGCGCCCGCGGACGCCGCCGGAACGGTCACTTTCGCCGCAAACGGCAGCCAGCTGGGGGAGCCGCAGGTGGTCACCGCTGGCGGCGCATCGCTCGTCACTCCGGCACTCACGGTGGGCAACCAGAGCTTCACTGCTTCCTTTGCTCCCGCCGATCCGGCTGTATTCAACGGTTCGGTTTCCGCGGAGGCAGTTGTCGCAGTGGTCGACAAGCCAACGACCACTCCCGAATCCCCGAAGGCGAAGGTTTCCGCCTCGGTATCGGCAGCTTCGAAGACAGGGCTGACAGTTGCTGTCGCTGCGGACGAGATCGTCATGCGCGCCGGCGACGCGACTCCGAGCGGACGGCCGGACGGCGGAGCCTACATCGGGATCATCGACAAGAAGCTCGTTGAGAACTACAAGACCGATGCATCCGCTGGTGTCTTCGAGGACTTCATCCCGGCGGCCGCAATCCGTGGCGGCAAGGTTGCACGCACGATTGAGATTCCTGCCGCTGACCTTCAGCGCGGCACTGAGTACGTGGCTGTCATGTGGCGTGCACATGGCTTCCTCGACGATGATCGCTTCCTCGGGCAGGCTGACCTCGCGGTGACTCCGGCACAGTGGGACGCAGTGTTCGGTGCATCGCAGGCTCGCGTGTCGGCGTCGGTGACCGACGCATCTGCTGAGGGTCTCCGCGTTTCTGCGACGATCGAGAACATCGTGCTGCGTGCAGCGGCGGACGTTCCCGACACTGGCAAGGATGATCAGGGCGTGTACGTCGGAATCATCGAGAAGGATCGCGTGAAGGAGTATGGTTCGAGCGCCGATGCCGGAGCCGCCGAGGACTTCGCGTACAAGATGTTTATCAAGGACGGCAAGGTTACTCGGGACATTAAGGTTTCCGCAGCCAAGCTGGACCGTTCGAAGGAGTACGTCGCTGTCTCATGGCGCGCGCACGGCCTGTTGAACGACTCGCGCTACCTCGGTCAGGCTGACCTCGCGGTGACGCCGGCGCAGTGGGACGCCGTCTTCGGCCCGAAGCCCAGCATTTCAGCGACAGTCACTGCGGCATCGGCAGAGGGACTGCGTGTCTCCGCGACGATCGAGAACATCGTGCTTCGTGCGGCGGCCGATGTTCCCGACACCGGCAAGGATGATCAGGGCGTCTACGTCGGAATCATCGAGAAGGATCGCGTCAACGAGTACGCGACGGACGCAGCAGCGGGTGCAGCGCAAGACTTCGCCTACAAGATGTTCATCAAGGACGGAAAGGTGACGCGCGACATCAGCGTTCCCGCGGAAAAGTTGGACCGCACCAAGGAGTACGTCGCTGTTTCGTGGCTCGCTCACGGCATGATGATTGACTCCCGTTACCTCGGCCAGGCCAACCTGGCGGTGACACCTGCGCAGTGGGACGCCGTCTTCGGTCAGCTACCGAAGGTGACTGCGTCGGTAACCGACGCGTCTGCTGAGGGACTGCGTGTCTCCGCGACGATCGAGAACATCGTGCTGCGTGCTGCAGCGGACGTTCCCGACACTGGCAAAGATGATCAGGGCGTCTACGTCGGTATCATCGAGAAGGACCGCGTGAAGGAGTACAGCTCGAGCGCCGATGCGGGTGCCGCAGAGGACTTCGCGTACAAGATGTTTATCAAAGACGGGAAAGTGACCCGGGAGCTCAAAGTCCCCGCGGCGAAGCTTGACCGTTCCAAGGAATATGTGGCGGTCTCGTGGCTCGCTCACGGGCTGCTGAACGACTCGCGTTACCTCGGCCAGGCCGACCTCGCCGTGACATCGGCACAGTGGGACGCCGTGTTTGGTGGCGTCGTTGTCACGCCAGGTGATGGCGACCTGCAGTGGGGCATTTTCGGTCGGTTCGTGAACTACATCGAGAACATTGCCGGTGGCAAGGTGCAGGTGCTGGGCGCCGCATCGCGGTCGGGCAACACCTTCGTCTTCCCACAGATCAAGGGCGGAGACTGGAACCCGGAGAGCCAGGCTGGCACAGTGCCGTATGGCGGCGGGGTGAGCTTCGAAGCACACGAGGGAGCGCTTCAACTGTCGATCCTTGACCCGAAGATCAAGATCACCGGTCCCAAGAGTGCAGTGATGACTGCAAAGGTCAACGGCAAGGTACAGCCGCTCGTCGACATCGACCTGTCGAAGGCGACGAAGACCACCGGGAAGAACGGCGAGGTGACCTGGAAGAAGGCGACCGCGAAGCTCCGGGCGGAGTCAGTGCTTGCGTTCCAGAACTACCCGGCAGGCGAGAGGTTCGACGATGTCAGCTTCACGGTGGGAGCAGGCAAGGACGGTGGTACCACCACTCCCGTGCCGCCGACCAAGCCGGTTGTGAAGCCCAAGCCGAAGCCGCAGCCGAAGCCGGTTGGCACCTCGAGCTCGCAGCAGGCTGGTTCGCTCTCGTGGGGCATTTCCTCTGGGTTCAAGGGCTACGTGACCGGGCGCATCGCGAAGGGCGCGATCTCGACGAGCGGCGTTGGCAGCAGCGGGGGAGCGTACATGTTCCCGCAGGCTGACGGCGGATCGTGGAACGCCAAGGCGCAGACCGGTAGCGTGCAGTTCTCTGGCGTGGTCACCTTCACCGGCCACAAGGGTCTGCTGACCGAGACCTTCGCGAACCCCGTGATCACCATCACGGGTCCCACCAGCGGCACGATCAGCGCGGGAGGCCGCAGCTTCGGCCTGAACCTTGGAGCGGCCTCAAAGACGGTCGGCGCCGGCGGTGAAGTGACCTGGAGCGGTGTGCCGGTGAACGGTTCCATCAGCGGCGGCGGCAATACTGGCGGCGGCGCCTCGGGCGGTGGATCGTTCGCCGTGGACCCGCTGAGTTTCACGGTGGGCGCTCCGAGTAGCGCGCAGTTCGGGTCGACCACGCAGACCGAGCAGAAGGCCGCTCGAGTGGCGGCAGCAACCCCGCCGGCCACGACCGGTATCCGGGTGATCACTCCCGCGGACGAGCTGGTTCCCGGCGGCGAGATCGAGTTCGCTGCGCCCGGCTTTGAGGTTGACGAGCGGGACATCCTCGTGGTGCTCTACTCCGATCCGATCGTCCTCGACGACAAGGCGGGCGCGAACTCCTTCGGTGAGGTGCGCTGGATCGGCACACTTCCTGAGGATCTCGAGCCGGGCGAGCACACCATCACACTGCAGGGCAGTACGGATGCTGGAGCGGTCATCAAGGTGGTCGAGAAGACCAAGAAGAAGGCCAAGCCAGTCATCGAACAGGGCACTGTTGAAGCGAGCGCACAACCGCAGCAGGCGGCGGCAGCGATCGCGGATCCGACGAGTGGTCCCGTCTGGATGTGGTGGGTCGGCGCAGGCGCGCTGATCGCCCTTGCGGGTGCTATGGGAGCCCTGGTTGTGAACCAACGCAGGAACTCGGCAAATGCTACGGTCGATACCAGCAGTACCCGCTAGCCGAATGCGCGACAAGGAGACGTTTGTGAATCGAAGGATCGTGCGCCGAGGAGCGACGGCGGCCGTTGCCGCAGGGCTGGCGGCAGGCCTGCTATTTGGGCCCGCCAGCCCCTCGGCCGCCTCGACCGAGGCCGCAGACGGTGACGCCGCAGTGTGCACGGTTACCTCAGCTGAGCTCCGCTGGGGCGTGCTCGAGCGGTTCCGTAACTACATCAGCGGAAGCATCGCGAACGGCGAGTGGACGATGGAAAATGGTGCGAGCTACGAGACGCCCGCTTTCAGTTGGAAGAATGGCACAGGCGAATTCGGTGCGGATCTCGAATCCGGCTCAGTCACCTTCACCGGAGACGTGCACTTCACCGGGCACGGCGGGCTCATGAAGCTCGATCTGCAGAACCCAGAGGTAGTCTTCACCGGCCCGCAGTCAGCTCAGCTGGTCGTTGGAGTGGCCTCGACCGACGTCGAGGGCGGTGAACTCTCGTTCGAGCGTATTCCGATGGGCAAGGTCGACCTCGCTGGGGCAACCACGGGCGATGGCTTCGCAGTCGAGAATGCGCCCGTGCTGCTCACCGCTGAAGGGGCCAAAGCGCTCAATGGTGACTATGGCGACTACGTCGCAGGTAGCAACCTTGATCCGCTGGCTGTGACGATTGCGGTGTCGGGCTGCCAGCTCGGGGCCTCTGGGCCGGCAACCGATGCTCCCGATCCCGCTCCCGAAGTCACCCCCGCCCCGGAACCAGCACCAGTTCCGGAAGCCGCGGGGCCAGAGATTCCGTGGCTGCCGATCGTGATCGGTGGAGTCGCACTCATAGCCATCGGCGTCACGGGTGGAATGCTGCTCGCCGGGCGCGGTAAGAAGCCGAACGGCGATGAGGGCGGGGCTGATGACGAGGGACAAGGAACGCCTGAGTAACGCTCCGCGATAGGAATGCTTGAACCGGCCGGGTGGCTTACCACCCGGCCGGTTTTGTGTGTGCTGCGCCGGAACGAGCACCCGCAGGGACGGGCGGGCGGCAAGAGATGCTCCAAAAATTAACAGCGGGGGTTGCATCATCTGACGATTGTGGTCAAACTGATACGTGGGGTCCAGTTAAGGGTTGCCTTACCTTGATCCGATGAGGGCGCGTCTCGGTGCTCTCACATCTCTGTACTCGACAAGGAGCACGTACGCATGGGAATCACTGAGCGCAGAAAGCGCGGTGCGTTACTTGGCGCACTTACAACAACGCTGCTCGCGGCCAGCAGCCTGACACTCGCCCCGACCATCGCATCCGCAGAATCTGCGGTGATGGACGACGCCATTGTCGCTGGCGCGACGCTTGACTGGGGTGTGAAAGAGTCATTCCGGAGGTATGTTGTAGGGCCGATCCCGAAGGGATCGATCGAACTGCTCGGAAACACCACTGGTACGTATCAGTGGAGTGGCGGCCAGGGCACTGCAGCGCTCGACGGTTCGAGTGCTGATGTCTCATTCGGGGTCGGAAACGGCGTCCACTTCCGCGGGCACAAGAGCGGCGCTGCCGACGACGCCCCCTACATCCTCGACGTGGCGTTCACGAACCCGAGAATAGTGGTGACCTCGCCAACGACCGGTGAGCTCCGCGCAGACGTCGAAGGCCGCGAGTTTGTCAACACGACCACCGTCGGCGACTGGTATTCGAACGAGAACGCCTCGCTCGCCGAACTGACACTCCCCGAACCGACGATAGACGGTGACGTGCGCACCTGGAGCGACGCAAAGGCCGTTCTCACAAAGGAAGGCGCGGAAAACTTCGCAGGGTTCTACGAGCCCGGTGAACTGCTCGACCCTGTGAGCTTCTCCCTGCCGATCGCGACGCAACCCGTGGCTGTGGCGACGCAGACCACGCTCGTCGCATCAGCGGACACCGTCACCCAGGGGGACATCCTCACCCTGACGGCGACGGTTGCGCCAGAGGCACCGGGAACGGTGCAGTTCACGAACGGCGACTCCACCCTGGGCGAGCCGGTCGCTGTCGACGCGGGCACCGCGACCCTGCAGACTTCAGCGCTTGAAGTTGGGTCGAACAGCCTGACCGCTGAGTTTGCGCCGGAAAGCGGCTCCGCATTCCTCGGGTCAGTCTCGGATGTTTTCGAAGTGACCGTCACACCGAGGAACACCCCCACTGTCATGGTCGACAAGCTGTCAGGCATTGACCCCGCTGGCGAAGAAGTCACCGTTACCGGCACCGGCTTCCTGCCGAAGTCTCCCGACACCGACGGCCGGTACGCGCCGCTCGCCGGCCGCTTCACCGGTGCATACGTCGTCTTCGGATCGTTCGCTGAGCAGTGGCAGCCGTCACAGGGCATCACCTCTGCGGCCCGCAAAGGCTTCGATACCCGCTGGGCAGTGCAGGCACCCGAGCTCGCGCTCATCTCCTCGGTGCCCGGTGGCATCGAGCTGAACGCCGACGGAACGTTTGAGACCACCCTGACGCTGACAAAGGACAGCGCGTTGGCGCTCGAGAACGGGCACTATGGTGTCTACACGTACCCCGGTGGCGGAGCCACCTACGCACCGTTCGAGACATTCACGCCGATCGAGTTCGCGCCGGCCCAGGCCACATCCGTCACGCTGGACGCCTCCGAATCGTCGGTGTTTGCCGGCGACGAAGTTGAGCTCGCTGCAGCAGTGACCGCCGATGTGGCGGGCACAGTGCGGTTCACCAGCAACGGCGAGAGACTTGCCGATCCCGTTACCGTGGCGGACGGCGCAGCATCGCTGACAACGACCGATCTCGGCGTCGGCGCGAACGAGGTCGTTGCCGAGTTTGTCCCCGCGAACACGGATGTTCACGCACAGTCTGAGTCGGCCGCGGTTTCAGTGACGGTTGCCGCGTTCCCAGTGGTGCAGATCAACGGAAAGCCTGCGGGAACGGTTACCGTGAACCCAGGAGACGAGCTTGAGCTGAGGATTGGCGCGTTCGCGGCTGGCGATGAGTTCGAGATTGCGATCCAGTCAGAGACTGCGACGCTGCCCGATCGCTACACGGCCGACGAATCAGGGTTCGTGAACGCGAGCTGGACGGTTCCGGCAGACTTCGCGCTCGGTGCGCACAGCATCACCGTCACGAACACCAGCACCGACAGAGTCTTCACCTTCGCTGATGCGTTTGTCGTTGAGAAGGCTACCGTCACCGAGCCCGGCGGCGATGGCCCCGGTGGTGGCGGCCCGGGTAGTGACGGTGAGAACCCCGGTGGCGGCGACAAGCAGACCCCTGAGGACAACAAGGGTTCGAACGATCCGCTCGCCAAGGGCGGATCCGACGGGCCCGCAGTGAGCCTCGCCGTTGGGGCCGGGCTGCTGCTCCTGCTCGGTGGAGCCCTGCTCGCCGCCCGCCGCAGCCTTGCCGCCCGCTCGGGTGTCAACGGCATCATCCGATAGGAGAGATCAACGCGATGAGTGTTTCCCCAGTGCAGAACGAACTCCGCCGTCAGCACAGAACACCGCTCGGCCTATTCGGTCGGGCGGTGGGGGGAGCACTCGTCGCGTTCCTCGCGGCGGGGACCGCGCTCTTCGCGCCAGCGATCGCTGCCGCCGCGCCTGACGAGACCACCGGCGCCGTGTCGGGCGCGACCCTTGACTGGGGGGTGAAAGAGTCCTTCAGGAAATACATTGTCGGCCCGATCCCGAAGGGGACTATCGAACTGCTGGGGAACACCACCGGGGAATACCAGTGGAGCGAAGGCCAGGGCTCCGCGGCACTCGATGGTTCCGCCGCCGATGTTTCGTTCGGCGTCGGGAACGGTGTGCACTTCCTCGGGCACAAAAGCGGGGCCGCCGAGGAAGACCCCTACATTCTTGACATCGCCCTCACCAATCCGAGGGTGGTCGTGACATCGGCAACGACGGCTGAACTGCGTGTCGATGTCGAGGGGCGCGCGTACGTCGATACAACGACCGTTGGCGAGCCGTATGCGAATCAAGACGCGCTGCTCGCAGAACTCACGCTGCCCGAACCGACGGTCGAGGGTGACGTGCGCACCTGGGCCAACGCGGCGGCCGTGCTGACGGAGGAGGGGGCGGAGAACTTTGCCGGCTTCTATCAGGCAGGCGAGCAGTTCGATCCGGTGACCTTCTCCCTCCCCACGGCCGGACTGGAGGGTGATCCAGGCGGGGAGGGGCCCAGCCTGGTCGCCACCACCACTGCATTCGACGCTTCGAGCACGACCGCTCTTCTCCTGGGCGACGAAGCGATGTTCAACGTCTCCGTCACCCCCGCAACCGCCGAGGGCTCGGTGCAGTTCTTTACCGGCGACGTCTCGCTCGGCGCGCCAGTGCCGCTTGCAGGCGGCGCCGCCACGCTCCGAACGGCGGAGCTGCCGCTCGGCACACACTCCATCTCGGCACAGTTCACGCCAACGGACGCCGAAGCGTTCGTCGCTTCGAGCGCAGCCGCGATCCAGGTCCGCGTGTCGGAGCGCGGGAACACCGTCATCGACGTGAAGGGCGCCACCCTCGACTGGGGCGTCAAAGCCTCGTTCCGTAACTACATCTACAACGCCCCTGCCTTCGGCGGCAGGACAGCGCTCCTCGGGAGCACCAAGCAGGCGAAGGATCAGGGCACCTACCAGTGGAGTGGGGGCTCCGGCACAGCGGCGTCCAATGGGACGAGCGCCGAGATCGCATTCGGCGCGGGCAACGGGGTGCACTTCCAATCCCACCCGATGGTGGTGAACGGGCGGTCGGTCTACGCGCTCGACCTGCAGTTCACGAATCCGCGGGTGGTGATTACCTCACCAACGAGCGGCACGCTGTACACCGACGTCGAGGGCTACGAGTTCGTCGACATGAACTCGGTGGGCGCGAAGTTCTCGTTTGTCAATGCCCCGCTCGCGGAACTCTCCCTCGGCATACCCGAGGTCAACAGCGCCAATACGACGTTGTCGTGGAAGAACGTCGGCGCCCGACTCACGAAGCAGGGCGCAGAAGCCTTCGGCGGCTTTTATGAGACGGGAACCGAGCTCGACCCGCTCAACATCACCCTCCCAGGCGCCTTTACCGTCGCCGATAAGCAGGCGACCTCGGTGACGCTCGCCGCGTCGCCCACCAGCGCCAACGTTGGCGACAGGGTGACGTTTACGGCGAAGGTGTCGCCCGCCATCGCGGGCACGGTAGCGTTCAGCTACGGAAACACATCGCTCGGGAGCCCCGTTCGCGTGAGCGGCGGAGCCGCCGTGCTCGAGACAACGAAGCTGCCGGAAGGCGTCTATTCGGCGCAAGCGCTCTTTCAACCGCAAGACGGCGATCGCTACTATCACGCGAACTCGAACTCGGTGATGCTGCGGATTGACAAGGCGAGGAAACAAACCGGCGGGGGCGGAGCCGGCCGGTCGCCCGCGGGCGGCGGGGCTGGAGCGGGGTCGCTGCGGTGGAGCGTCTCGAACTACTTCGCCGGGTACACGACGGCGAAATCAAACACCGCTGCCTGCCCGACTCCAGGTGGACACTGCGCCGGAGGGAGCATCTCGACAACGGGGGTCGGCGCCGGATATCTTTTCCCGCAGAGCGGTTCGACGTGGAACGAGGCCTCCCAGACGGGAACCGTCCGCTATTCCGGCACCGTCGCGTTTAAGGGTTACGGGATCACGATGTTCCAGGTGAACAATCCGACGATTACGGTGACCAGCGCGACGTCTGCCACGCTGACAACCGGATACTCCGGATCGTACGGGCCGAGCACCGTTCCGTTGAACCTGGGGGCCGCTACCAAGAGCGTGGGATCAGGCGGCGAGGTGACGTGGAGCAATGTTCCGGTGCAGGGGAGCCTGGTCGGGATCTCAGCGAATCAGGGCATTGATTTCGAACCACTCACGTTCACGGTCGGTTCCTCGAGCAGGGTGACCTACAGTTCCACGACGCAGGGCGAGGGGAAGACGGAGTCGAAGTACACCGCTGCGGACGCTCCACCTGCGACGGACGGGCTTGAAGTGCTGACCGACCCGGAGAAGATCGTTCCCGGAGGGCGTATCGAGGTCCGCGCAGCTGGCTTTGAGCCCGAGGACGAGGGCGTCCTCGTCGTGCTCTACCCCGGACCGAATGTGCTCGATGACACCGTCCAAGCCGATTCCTCCGGAGGAGTGACCTGGGCCGGCCGGTTGCCTGCCGACATTACCCCCGGACCGTACACGCTCACCATGCAGGGCAGTACAAACGTTGGTGCTCAGATCAAGGTGCTGTCGGCGGAGGAATCCGCTGCTGCTTCGAAAGCCGCGCTGTCCGCTGAGGAAGCGCTCGCCGCAGCCACTGCTGCTGCCGGGCTTCAAGCCGCAGGCTTCGGGGGCGGGATGGCGCTGTGGGAATGGTGGGTGATGGCTGGCGGAATGACACTCATCGCGGGGAGCACGTCGGCCCTCGCAATTCGGCAACGCATGTAACCACCACCGGTGGGTCGCACGGCTGCACCGGTCAACCGCTTGGCACGTTGCGGGCTAAGTAATCTTGAGGAGAATCGTTCGTGAATCGTCGTACGCTGCGCCGCCTCGGCGGCGGCCTGATAACTGCGGCCATCGCCGCTACCATGCTCGCCAGTACCGCCGCCGGAGCGGCGGCCGAGCCGCTCGCCACACAGACAGCGGGAAGTGCGTGTGAGGTCACCGGAGGCACCATGCAGTGGGGCATCAAAGCAAGCTTCCGCTCCTACATCAGCGGCTCCATCGCCAACGGCTCGTGGGAGACGAGCGACGGCCTCACCTACGAATCGCCCAACTTCACCTGGAGCGGCGCGACGGGCAGCATCGACCCCGCGAGCGGCACCGGGACGGTTTCGTTCCCTGGCACAGTGCACTTCACGGGACACGACGGAATTCTTGATTTGACCCTCGCAAACCCAACGATCGAGTTCGAAGGCGACGGTAAGGCGGCGCTGCTGCTCGACTCGCGGAGCACCGACATGGACGGTGAGGTCGCCGTCGATGAGGACCAAGAGTGGGTGGGGGATGTGACAGTGGCGGAATCCCTCGCCCCGGCTGACGGAAGCTTGACGCTAACTGACCTCCCGACCGAGCTCACGAACTCTGGTGTTGTCGCCTTCGCGGGATTCTATGAGGCCGGAGTCGAGCTCGACCCGATCACGCTCGACCTGCAGCTGGGTGACTGCGCGGCCGTCGCCGCCGTGGCCCCACCCGCTGCCGAAATCGCGCCGGGGGCGCCAGTCCAGCCTGGGGCCGCGCCGGCAGCCCCGGCGGTGCCGTGGGCGCCCATCACCGTTGCCGGTGTCGCGATCTTCGTCACGGGCCTCACAGTCGGGCTCCTCATCGGTGGGCGCAGACAAAAAAACTGGGCCGCACCCGAAGGTGCGACCCAGTCTGCTGAATCTACAGCTATGTGAAGCGAGCTGGACTTAGAAGTCCATGCCTGCGCCCGGGTCAGCTGCCATAGGCGCTGCGGGCTCGGGCTTGTCAGCGACAACAGCCTCGGTGGTGAGGAAGAGGCCAGCGATCGAAGCCGCGTTCTGCAGCGCCGAGCGGGTGACCTTTACGGGGTCGTTGATGCCGGCTGCAAGCATGTCGACGTACTCGCCGGTTGCGGCGTTGAGGCCGTGACCGATCGGGAGCTCCGACACCTTGTGCGCAACAACGCCAGGCTCGAGACCTGCGTTGAGTGCGATCTGCTTGAGCGGAGCCTCGATTGCAACCTTCACGATTGCAGCGCCGGTTGCCTCGTCACCCTCAAGTGAGAGCGTAGCGAATGCCTTCGTTGCTGCCTGGATGAGTGCGACGCCGCCGCCGGGGACGATGCCCTCTTCGACAGCTGCCTTAGCGTTGCGGACTGCGTCCTCAATGCGGTGCTTGCGCTCCTTGAGCTCGACCTCGGTTGCTGCGCCAGCCTTGATGACTGCGACGCCGCCTGCGAGCTTTGCGAGGCGCTCCTGGAGCTTCTCGCGATCGTAGTCGCTGTCGGTGTTGTCGATCTCGCGGCGGATCTGCTGCACGCGGCCCTCGACTGCTTCCTTCTCGCCGCCGCCCTGGACGATGGTGGTCTCGTCCTTGGTGATGATGACCTTGCGTGCGGTGCCGAGCATGTCGAGCGTTGCGTTCTCGAGCTTCAGGCCGACCTCTTCCGAGATGACCTGGCCGCCGGTGAGGATCGCGATGTCCTGCAGCATTGCCTTGCGGCGGTCGCCGAAGCCGGGGGCCTTGACGGCTGCCGACTTGAAGATGCCGCGGATCTTGTTGAGCACGAGCGTAGCGAGTGCTTCGCCCTCGACGTCCTCAGCAATGATGAGGAGCTGCTTGCCCGACTGGATGACCGGGTCAACAACGGGGAGCAGATCCTTGATGTTCGAGACCTTGCTGTTGACGACGAGGATGTACGGATCCTCGAAGACGACTTCCTGGCGATCTGCGTCGGTGACGAAGTACGCCGAGAGGTAGCCCTTGTCGAAGCGCATGCCCTCGGTGAGCTCGAGTTCGGTGCCGAACGTGTTCGACTCCTCGACGGTGACGACGCCTTCCTTGCCGACCTTGTCGATAGCCTCGGCGATGAGCTCGCCGATCTGCTCGTCAGCTGCGGAGATCGATGCGGTTGCCGCGATCTCTGCGGTGGTCTCGATCTCCTTCGAGTTGTTGTGCAGCTCGGTGATGACCGCTGCAACAGCCTTCTCGATGCCCTTCTTCAGCGCGATGGGATCGCTGCCAGCTGCAACGTTACGCAGACCCTCGCGCACGAGTGCCTGTGCGAGAACAGTTGCGGTGGTGGTGCCGTCGCCTGCGACGTCATCGGTCTTCTTCGCGACCTCCTTGACGAGCTCAGCGCCGATCTTCTCGTACGGGTCGTCGAGCTCGATCTCCTTGGCGATCGAAACGCCATCGTTGGTGATCGTGGGGGCGCCCCACTTCTTCTCAAGAACGACGTTGCGGCCACGCGGGCCCAGCGTCACCTTGACAGTGTCGGCGAGGATGTTCAGACCCCGCTCAAGGCCGCGACGTGCCTCTTCGTCAAACGCAATCATCTTTGCCATGTAATTCGCCCCTCCCGGACGTCTAGGGAAAGCTGCAGAGACCACGAGGGTTCTGCGCCAGGTTTAGCACTCAGTCGATCCGACTGCTAACTCCAATTTTGGCACTCTGTCCCTGAGAGTGCAAGAAGGATCGCTCGCCCGCAGCGAACGCGAATATTAACTAGTTCCCGGGTTTCCCCGGGCCGGCGTAATCTGAGCCGAGGAGGATAACCAAATCGGCGTTGTTCTCTGCGTAATCCGTGTTGAGATACGTCGAGACTCCACCGAGTTTTTCCGCGAGTCCGAGTGCCGCGGCGTTGTTCTCTGGTTCCGAATAGAAGACCGCGGAAATCTCAACATCTGCGGTCGCGGCGGGCACCGCAAGAATGATGGTGCCCCACTTTTCTGCGGTGACGGTGGTGGCGACGGCCTGTGCGAGGGTGCCCTCCGTGGACGTGCCGTCCAGCACCGCGACCGTGGCCTCAGCATTAATCGCAGGCTGCACCTTCGGGGCGCCGGGGGCTGAGCTCCCCGGGGACTGGATGGGAAGCGTTCCCGCTGAACCAGCGATGGTCACGCCGACGATGCCAATGGTCGTGAGGATCGCGGCCCCGATGAGCCCACCGAGCACAAAATGCCAGGTGACCCGTGGCTGTGCGGTTACGCGGTGCGCGCCGACACGCGAGGTGCTCTGGACGCTGTCGAAGCGGTCTGCCGGGTACTCGGAGGAAACTGAGCCGCGCGAGCGAGCGCCGTGCGCAGCTTCGTGTTCCTTAGTCACCCGATGTCTCCCAGATTTTCTTTTCGCGCCGGGGCCACGCTAGCGCCCGGGATATTCTCCGATCAAGAGTAGCGCGGCGGTCCGCGGCTGATCCTGAAAGGACTTGGAGCAGCATACACGCGTCCGCTATGTGCGGGTGCGGTCGGCGGGAGTTGTGCGCGGTGTCCCGCTTATTGCAACGAGTCTGGAGCGTAGATCGCACGTGCGAGTGCATCGATGACATCAGGCGTGCGCCCAGCGCTGGCGAACAGGAGCGAGTCATCGATGTCGATGATGCGGCGGTTCTTGCCCGCGGTGGTCAGCGCGATGCTCGGCTGGGCCTCGATAAGCCCGTCAATGCCATCGGTGCTTGTGAGTCCCTTGGACATCACGATAATAATGTCGGGATCCATGCTGACGAGAGCCTCGTCGGTCATCGGGCGTTCGCCCTTCCAGCCGACCTCGTCTGCAACGTCGACGACGCCGACGGATGCCAGGAGCTCGTCGATTCCGCTTCCCTCGCCGAAGAGGTAGTAGACGCCGGCTCCGCCACGTACGTACAGGAAGACGACGCGGGGGAGCTTCGTTGCATCGGCGGGGATGAGCTCGGCGACCTCAGTCTCCTTCGCTGCCACGGCCTTGGCGACGTTGGCGTTGAGTTCCTCCGCGGCGTCAGCAACGCCAAGACCGGCGGCGACCTGTCGAGTGGCCTCGGAGCTTGACTCGAGGTTGACCGAGCGGTTGACGACGATGACTGGCACGCCTGCGTTGCGCATCATGTTCACAAAGTCGATGCCGCCAACGCTGAGGTCCGTGAAAATCACGCTCGGCTCGAGGCCGAGGATGGACTCAGCTTCGATGTCGTGGCCGCCAGTGACAACGAGCGGAAGCTCCTCAGAGCCTGGGAACGAGGTCGTCGCATCGCGGCCGATGAGCTGGTCGCCGAGGCCGAGGTTATAGACGATGTCGCTCAGCGTGCCCGTGAGGGAGATCGCGAGAATGCGTGAAGTATCAGTGACCTCGACGGGGATCTCGCCGGTCCGGTCCTGCGACTGGACCGTGACGGGAAGCTTCGCTTCCGGACGCTCTGCGAGCGGCTCGATGCTGGGAGGTCCAACCACCGCTGTGGAGGGGCCTTCGTAGGCTCGGGGATCTTCGAGCGGCGTCAGTGACGTGAGCGGTGGGAGATCAACGGCTTCGCTGCCCTCCCCAGATTTCGCGGGGCCACCGGTCTGGCAGCCGGTGAGAGCGATGGAGAGGCCGAGAGCAAGGGCGACCACGGCACGGATGCGAGACTTACGCGTGTTGTTCATCGATCCCTCTCAAGTTAAGGAAGTAAGCTCAGCAAGCTTAACCTTACAAAGATATGATGAAGTGTGAGTTTTCAGATTTCTCACACGCACACGGCGCGAACGGGCGCCCGGATCTCCTAGAAAGAGTCTCGCGCGAGCATGAAAAGCACCGGCCAGATCTCGCTGTCACGGCGAGGAAGTCGCGCACCCCTGTTGTTCGCAGTGCTCGGAGTGCTGCTCTTCATTAGCGTTCTCGTGTCTGCCGGAACCGGCCAGCTCGCGATCCCGCCGCAGGAGGTGCTGGGTTCGATCCTGCACCGCGTCGGTATCGACTGGTTGCCGCTACCGAGCATTCCTGCCGGGGACGACGCGCTCTGGGCGATCCGCTTCCCCCGCGTCGCGATGTCCGTGCTCATCGGCATCGGGCTTTCGGTGTCGGGCCTCATCATGCAGGCGATCTTCGGGAACCCGCTTGCTGAGCCCGGTGTTATCGGTATCTCCTCGGGAGCCGCTGTCGGCGCCGGCATCTCGATCGTCTTCGGCCTCACGGTGTTCGGGCAGTGGACCACGGCGGTCCTCGCCTTCATCACCGGCCTCATCGCCACGCTCATCGTCTACTCAATGAGCCGCGCAGAGGGCCGCACCGAAGTCGTCACCCTCGTGCTCACCGGTATCGCCGTGAACGCCATCGCGGGCGCAGCGATTGCCGCGCTGACGTTCGTCGGTGATTCGCAGTCGCGCGAGGCGATCGTGTTCTGGCAACTTGGCAGTTTGAAAGGGATGAGCTGGACGCAAGTGATGATCGTGACGCCGATCATCGCGGTGGGTCTGATTGCGGCCTACCTCACGTCGCGCAAGCTCGACCTGCTGGCGCTCGGCGAGCGCAACGCGCGTCACCTCGGGGTGAACGTCGAGCTGCTCCGCATCGGTATGATCCTCGTCGTGTCGCTCCTCGTGGGCGCGGCAGTCGCGTTCGCGGGAATCATCTCGTTTGTTGGCTTGGTGATCCCGCACCTCATGCGTATGGTGCTCGGTCCGGCGCATCTCCCGCTGGTGACCGCTTCGGCGCTCGCGGGCGCGCTGTTGCTCACCCTGGCAGACCTTGCGGCCCGAACCATCGTGCCGATGGCCGAGCTGCCCATTGGCATCCTCACTTCGCTCGTCGGTGGGCCGTTCTTCTTCTGGCTGCTCCGACGGACACGCAAGCGCTCGGGAGGGTGGGGATAATGAACGCTCGACACGTGGGGCTTCCCACCACCGCGCCCGCTGGAACGGTCGTCTGCTCGGCTGAATCGGTCATGGTGGAGCGTGGCCGCAAGAAGCTGCTTGACGATGTCTCCATCGAACTGCGCGCAGGCGAGGTGTTTTCGCTGCTCGGCCCGAACGGCGCCGGAAAATCGACGCTGCTGAGCCTGCTCTCGGGAGACGTGCTCCCTGACGCGGGGCATGTCGAATTCGGCGGCAAGCCGCTTTCGGACTGGTCGCTCATTGATCTCTCGCGGCGGCGGTCGGTGCTGCTCCAGGAGAACCAGCTCATGTTCCCCTTCACCGTGCATCAGGTGGTGGAGATGGGGCGTGCGCCGTGGCGGCGCACCACGTTCGAGAACGACGACAATTCGGCGATCTCGGACGCGATCGAGGCGACCGATATCTCGCACCTCGGCAACCGCCGTGTGCCGTCGCTGTCGGGCGGTGAGCGGGCACGTACCGCGTTCGCCCGCGTTATCGCAGGTCGCACCGGAATGCTCATGCTCGACGAGCCAACCGCGGCACTTGACCTCGCGCACCAGGAGGGAGTGCTGCGGCTTGCGCGCGAGCGCGCCGCGGCAGGCGACGCTGTGCTCGTGGTGCTCCACGATCTGAATCTTGCCGGAGCCTACTCCGACAGGATCGCGCTGCTTCGGCAGGGCAAGATCGTCGCAAATGGCGACCCTGAGACTGTGCTCGACGCCGATGTGCTCACGGACGTGTACCGCACGCCGGTCGAAGTGATCCATCATCCGGTCACCGGCAAGCGCATCGTGCTCCCGAAGCGCGACTAGTCTCCGCAACACACGTGCTGGCGGATTTCTCATGCGCGGCCTGGGCGTGATACAGTAATTCGCTGTACGGGGGTAAAAGCCCGCACGGGTCCTTAACTCAGTTGGTAGAGTGCCTGCTTTGCAAGCAGGATGTCGGGAGTTCGATTCTCCCAGGATCCACAGTGTTCTCTATCTGATAGGCAGGCTATGTTTAGCCTCCGCTGGCATCGTCGAGCGTGTCCTCCGAAAGCTCGAGCCTGAGCGCGGTGACGCGCGTGGCGGCCTCCCTCAGGCGGCTTTCTGAGAGGGTCCCGTTGTCGACGGCGGCCGTCACGCCATCGACGAGCCCGCGCACCCCAGCGGCGTCCATGCCGATCACCGTGAGCGCGAGATCCGCGCCGGCAGTGATTGCAGCAACGGTGGTGGCGGCTGGATCCTGGTACTCGGCGATGCCGCTCGCTCGGAGCATGCCGAGGTCATCGGTCACGGTGACACCTGCGAATCCAAGTTCGTCTCGTGCGATCGCGTACCACTCGGGCGCGAGCGACGCCGGGGACGGCGAGACCTCCGTGTACGCGAGGTGCCCGAACATCAGCAGTTCAGCGCCGGCGTCGATCCCGGCCTCGAACGGGAGTGCCGTGTTCGTACGCCACTCGTCCAGCGTTGTCGTCGTGCGGGGGATCCCCGTGTGCGAGTCGTCCGCCGTCGCGCCGTGGCCCGGAAAATGTTTCAGCGTGGAGGCGACGGTTCCCCGCTCGCCGGCGACGGCCGCCGCAACGCGGGGGCTCGCCTGCGCGCCGGTGTCGCCCAGGGTTCGTGGGTAGATGAAGCTCCAGGTGTCTGCGGTGACGTCGGCGACAACGCCGAAGTTCACGTTGACGCCGGCGTCGGCGAGGAGCACCGCACGTTCAGCGAACGCGGTCTTGGCACGTTCCGCGGGCTGTTCGCGGAGTGTGTCGGCGCCCGGGAGGGTATCCCACGGCAGCCTGGTGACGAGGCCGCCCTCTTCATCAATACCGACCAGCGGTGGGAGAGCGGGGTCGATCGTGAGCTGCGTCGTGATCGCGCGGAGCTCGTCGGGGGAGCCAGGCACGTTCGCACCCATGACGATGAACCCGCCGAGGCCAGTGTCTTCCATGAGCGTGCGCAGCTCTGCCGCATCGGTCGTCGGGGCCGTCGCCATGATGACGCTGCCGACCAGCTCGCGGGTCGACGCCTGCGCAACCCAGCTGGCTGCGGCCTGTTCGCGCAGCTCTTCAGCGCTGGGCGGAGGGGGCAGCTCGGCAGTGAGCGTGGGCGGCGGGGGTTCCGCAGCACAGCCCGCGACGCCGGTCAGCGCAAGCAGAGCGACGCCGAAGAGCGCGGTCAGCCGGGGGAAGGCCCGGCGCGAACGGGGGAGCATACCCAGATTCTAGGCCCCGCTCAGGCGGCGACCTATTCGTCGGGGAGGAAGCCGCGTGCCTCCCGACTCGTGAAAAGTGGTTCATTGAGACGCGCAGAAAGTGGGTCTTGTGGCAAACCAAAATGCGCGAAATGGTGGTGCACATGAACGCAACTTTAGACCCTCAGACCGTACCCGCCGCCGCACTCACCGACCGCTTCCGTGGCGGGGTGATCATGGACGTCGTGACTCCCGAACAGGCGCGCATCGCCGAACAGGCCGGCGCCGTCGCGGTGATGGCGCTCGAACGCGTCCCAGCAGACATTCGCGCCCAGGGCGGAGTAGCCCGTATGAGCGACCCCGACCTCATCGACGGCATTCGCGCCGCGGTGTCGATCCCGGTGATGGCGAAGGCGCGCATCGGCCATTTCGTAGAAGCGCAGGTGCTCGAAGCCCTCGGCGTCGACTACATCGACGAGAGCGAAGTGCTGTCGCCGGCCGACTACGTCCACCACATCGACAAGCGCGCCTTTGGCGTGCCGTTCGTGTGTGGCGCGACAAACCTCGGGGAAGCGCTACGCCGGATCTCCGAGGGCGCAGCGATGATTCGTTCGAAGGGCGAGGCGGGCACCGGAGATGTCTCCGAGGCCACGAAGCACATTCGCACGATCAATGCCGAGATCGCGCAGCTCGCCTCGCTCGCGAAGGATGAGCTCTACGTCGCGGCGAAGGAGTTGCGAGCGCCCTTTGACCTCGTCGCGTCGGTCGCGGCGGCGGGGAGCCTGCCCGTGCCGCTCTTTACGGCGGGCGGCATCGCCACCCCAGCCGATGCCGCAATGATGCTGCAGCTCGGCGCCGACGGCGTGTTCGTTGGCTCTGGAATTTTCAAGTCCAACGCGCCGGAAAAGCGCGCGGTCGCGATCGTGCGTGCGGCCGAGAACTTCACTGATGCGGCCGTCATTGCCGAGGTGTCGCGCGGTCTGGGCGAGGCCATGGTCGGGATCAACGTCAGCGATCTGCCAGCGCCACACCGACTCGCTGAGCGCGGCTGGTAGGTCGCCGGACGACACCCGGCAGAATACACTTGCCGGGTGTCGTTTTCGCTGTGGTTGTCCCTGTTGACAGCCTGCCTGGTCATTAGCTTCACGCCCGGAGCCGGCGCGATCAACACCATGTCGAACGCGCTCGCCAGCGGATGGCGGCGATCACTGTGGGGCGTGGTGGGGCAGCAGATCGCGCTCCTCATCCACATCGTGATTGTGGCGGCGGGCATTGGGGTGCTCGTCGCGCGCTCACCGGTGGTGTTTACGGCGATCCGCTATCTCGGCGCCGCCTACCTGGTCTATCTCGGCGTGCGGATGGCGTTCGCTCGGCCGCGGGTCGCGGATCCTGCCGCCTCAGCGACGGTCGTGCCGCGGGTCACGAACCGCGCGATGCTGCTGCGGGGGCTCTGGGTGAACCTGCTCAACCCGAAGGCGATCGTGTTCTTCCTGGCATTCATTCCGCAGTTCATCCGACCCGACGGGCCACAACTGCCCCAGTACCTTGTCCTTACCGCGACGACGCTAGCAGTCGACGTTCTCGTCATGTGGTTCTTCTTCGCGGCCGCGGCTAAGCCGTTCGGCCGGTTCGCCGCGACAGCGCGCGGCCAACGCGTGCTCAACGGGGTATTCGGAGCACTCTTCGTGGCGGTCGCGGCGCTCCTGCTGTTCATGCACTGAGCAGCCGCCCCAAACTTTTTCTTCGAGGACATTTGCGCCGTGCCCGAAGCTCGGCTGCTGCTTGTATCCTGAGCTTATGCACCTAGCAGATTCACAGGGAAGTGTCGGCTCGACTCGGTTCGGGCTGCCCTCTCTCCCCTCGCGGCGCGAAGCAGAACGGATCGCGATGCACGCGTTCCGTTCCGGTGCGTCGATCGCGGTGCATGGCGAGTCTGGCGGAGGCCGAACAACCGCGCTCTGGCGGCTCAGCGCAGCCCCCGCCAGTGATGGGCGCGAGCGCCTCACCCTGCTCGGCAGCGCCGCGCTTACGAACGTCCCGTTCGGGCACCTCGCAACGCTCACGACGCGGTTGCCAGAACTGTCCGCGTACACCACTGACCCACTCGGGGCCCTGCACACACTCGGGCAACGGGTCGCGATCACCCCGCTGAGCGTACTTGTCGATGACGCAGAGTATGTCGACGCGGAGAGCGCCGCCATACTCACCCAGCTCGCCAGCGTTGGTACGCTGCAGCTCGTGGTCGCCGTACGCGAACCGCGGGACCTGCCCACAGAGTTTCAACGGTTTCTCACCCACGCAGACACTGCACAGGTGACACTCGGAGCGATCGACATCACCGACGCGAAGACGATGCTTGAGGCCCAGCTTGCTCAGCCGGTGAACGCGAGCTCCGTCACGAAGCTCTACGAAGAGGTGCAGGGTGACCTCGCGCAGCTCGCCCGTGCTGCCGACGCTGCGATGCGCGACGGCAGGTTCGTGAGTGCTCGCGGATACCTCGTCCTCGCACGCAAACGCACACCGGGAGACACCTCGGACGCGCAGCTCACGCCGGAGCAGCGGCTCACCCAGGCCGCAGCCGAGTACCAAACCGGTGACCACGCGAGAGCGCTCTCGCTGCTCGCGCCGCTCATTGCTGACGGCGACGCCGAGGCGCGGCTCCTCGCAGGCCGGATCGAGGTGCTCACGGGCGACGTCGGGCACGGCATCGAACTGCTCACCAGGCAGCTGGGGGACTCCGAACGGTTCCACGCCCAGAGCTCGCTGTGGCGTGCCCACGGGGGAGAACCCTTTGACGCTGGTCAGTTCGAAGCGTGGGCCGCGGAGACAACATTCCCAGCCGAGCTCCGGCTCGGCCTCACCGCGGCGGTGATCGTGCACGACTGCTATGCGGGCGACCCCGCAGCAGGCCTCGAGCGGGCCTTCGCCGCCCTCGGGAGCGAGCTCTGGGAATCAGCGACCGGCTACGACGCAGGAGCACTGCTCTATTCGCTGCATCTTGCGGTGCTGTGCGAGGGATCACACGAGCTCGGGCACGCGGCTCGGTTCGAGGGCATCGACTGGGGCAGGCTCGCGCTCGACCACGGCCTCTTCATTACCTCTCGGGCATACGTCTGCGCAGAATACGGGATGGCCGCAGAAACTCTCGACCTCACCGAGCAGGTGCTCGCGCTCACCGAGCAGGGCGACCCATTCGGCATCGCCGGCTTCGTGGCCGCCGCCGGTGCCGCCGCCGCGGCAATGCTCGACGACCTCGAACGCGCCAGCGAGCTCCTCGACGTCTACCGGTCCAGCTCCGTCCACAGCGGGCAACTGCTGCACCCCGAATCCGAGCGGATCGCACTCGCCGCGATCCTCGCCGTCGAAGGCGAAGACGCGGCCCACGCCGAGTTCGACCTGCTCGTCGCCCGCGCCCGTCACGAAGGTCACGCATTCCTCGTCATGCGCCTCGAACACGAGGCCTGGCGCTTGGGTCTGTCAGATTCACCCGATGCGCTCGCCGCAGCGGCAGCGGGAGTGACGGGCCAGTTCGCTGCCTCGTTGCAACTGCTGGCTCAGACCGACTCCGTTGAGGAACTCGCCAGCGAACTGCTCGCGCACGGACGCACACTGTTTGCCGCGGAATTCCTTGCGGACGCTGCCAGGGCTGCACGAGACGCAGAGAACCGAGTGCGAGCGCAGGCACTGTTTGCCCAGTCCGCCGAACTGGCAGACCAGCTGCCCGGTGTGAACACCCCGCGACTGGGGCGCGTGCGTGTCGACCCGAACCTCCTCACCGCCCGCGAGATCGAGGTGTCGATTCGGGCGGCTGCGGGGCTCACGAACACCGAGATCGCCGACGAGCTGTTCCTGTCGCACCGAACCGTTGAGGGGCATCTCCAACGCGCCTACGCGAAACTCGGGGTGAGCGACCGGCACCAGCTGCTTCCGCTCCCGACTGACACGGGGCTACCTGAATAGCGTCGCACCCCTACGCAGTCTGGTGTGTCGGACGTCCGAGCAGTGGAGAGTAGGGGGTGCCCGCGGCAGCAGCCCGCGGACTGACCCCGAAGGATTGCCGCCGTGCCCACATCGACCACGCTCCCGCCAACGCAGGCGACTGGAGTCACTGCCGCGGGAAGCTGCCCGGTAGCCCACGGCATCGGCCGTGCCCCGCAGACCGCCGAACACGCAGACACGGGGTACTTCGGGCCCGACAGCGTGAGCTGGCGAGTGTTCGCTGATCCCTCCGCGAAGCTGGGCGGGGTTGCCGCGATTCTGCTGCAATCGCTCAACCCGATGATGATGCGACTGTTTGCCGCGACGAGCGACTACACCGCCGACGTCGAAGGGCGCGGCGAGCGCACCGGCCGATACCTCGACACGATCGTCTACGGCGATCGCGCGCACGCCGAGGCCGCTGCCGAAGCGGTGAACCGGCTGCACGCCGCGAGCGTCTGGACGGACCCGCGCACCGGCGAGGAGCTGCGTGCCGACAACGAGGAGTGGCTCGCGTGGACCCACAACACCCTCGTCTACGGCCTGCTGCGCGCGGCCGAGGCATTTGGCCCCGAGCTCAGTGCCGAAGAGCAGGATCGCTTCATCGTGGAACAGCACGTCGCGGCGTGCCTGGTCGAGATTGAGGACGAAGCCTTCCTGCCCAGCACTCGCGCGGAGCTCGACGCGTACATCGAGGACAATAAGTCGTGGATGGCGTTGACGCTTCCCGCCGCAGAGATTTCACGTTCGCTCAGGAGCCCATCGCTCTCGGGCAACCCCGTAGCAACCTGGATCAGCGTGAATGTGCAGGACGGGATTCTCTCGCTCCTGCCCGATTGGGCGCTGCTGCTCTTCGGCATCGAAGGCCGCCCCATGAACCTCAACGCCGCAGCTAAGGCAACCCAGCGGATCATTGGAACGGCGCGCAAGAACGTCTCGACCGCAGACATGATCTCCGAGGTGACCACGCGAGTGGAGACCCACCCGTATCGGAGAGTGCGGCAGGCTTGACCACGCTTCGTCAGATCCGGCGGAGTACCTGCCTGCTGCTGCGCGGGGCAGCTCACCGCCTGAAAATCGCGGGATTGCCGCTACTCGCCGCGATCCTCATCTCACAACTTGTGATTCTCGCGATCGTGCTGCCCGTGAACCAGTGGCTGTTCCGGGAAGCGCTCCGCTCGGTCGGGCACACCGGACTCGACCTTGCGGCCCCGATGCGTCCCGAGGGAGTGCCGTTCACGCTCGCCCTCATCGCCGTCATCATCCTGATCGCCTTCTGGGCGATGGCAGTGCAATTCGCCCTCTTCACGATCATGCTCAACGGCTCGCACCTCCGCGCGGCGCCCAGCGAGCAGTTGCGGCACCTCGGCGCCGTGCTGCGCAAGATGCTGCGCCCGAGTTCGATCCCGCTTCTCGGGTACCTGTTTTTCCTGTTGCCACTCACCGGCTTCGGCTTCACCTCGCTGCTCGCGAAGGGCATTGCGATCCCGCCGTTCATCTCCGGTGAGCTTGAGAAGGGTGTCGTCAGCTGGCTTGCGCTCGCCCTGTTTCTCTTTATCCTCGGCTCCGTAAACGTGCGGCTCGCACTCACCGTGCCGATCTTCACACTCACGACGGCGACGGGCGGGCGCTCCTCGCGCTTGAGCATTCGGCTCACGCGCGGTGCCGTGGCCGAGTGGGGGATCGTGTGCGCGGGATTCACCGTGCTCGTACTGGCTGCTTTCGCCACGATCGCGCTGTTTGTGGTGTCGCTCCTGCCGACGCTGCTCGCTGACGCGATCGCGCCGGACGCCGCGCCAGGAGTAGCCGCAGTATCGTTCGGCGTCGCGCAAGTACTCGCCCTCGTACTCACCGGTGGTGCGACGGCGGCAATCGCCGCAGTGCTCACGCAGGGCCTCGCTCTGCGGCGGCAGCGCTTGCCTGCGGACATTGAGCAGCTGCGCCCGGGGACTGACGCGGCCAAGCCGAAAGTGGGTGCCGTGGCGGGAGCCGACGCGGGAGCTCCCATGGCGCGGCCCCGCGCGCTTCCCGCGGTGCTCGTCGTGATCGCAGTGCTCAGCGCTGCAGTCTTCACCGGAACGGGGTGGAACACGATGCACCGATTGCACGCCGCCCCCGAGACGCTCGTGATCGCCCACCGCGGATTCTCCGATGGCGGCGTCGAGAACACACTCGGCGGGCTCGAAGCCGCCGCCGCCGCGGGTGCAGACCTCGTTGAGATGGACGTCATGGAGACCGCGGACCACCAGTTCGTCGCGATGCACGACGCAGACCTCACGCGGCTCGCCGGGATCACCGCGAAGGTTGCCGACCTCACCCTTGCCGAACTCACCGCGATCACCGTCGAGGATCTCGACGGGCACAGAGACCTGATTCCGTCCTTTGCGGACTACCTGCTGCGCGCGAAAGCGCTGGAGATGCCGTTGCTTATCGAAATCAAACTCGGCGGCAACGACAGCCCAGATCACGTCGAGCGCCTCGTCGCCGAGCTGGAGGAGCTGGGGGTACTCGATGACCATATGTATCACTCGCTTGACGTCCCGAGCATCGAACGCCTCAAGCAGATGCGGCCCGATCTCATGGTCGGATACACGATGGCGTTTGCCGCGGTCGAAGCGCCTGACACGGTCGCTGACATGATCGTCGTCGAGCAGTGGACGGCGAGCGAGGCAGTCCAGCGTTCGGCGCAACGCGCGGGCCTCGCGTTCTTTGCATGGACGGTGAACGATACTGCGTCCATGCGAGACCACCTGCGCCGCGGCACCGATGGCATCATCACCGACCAGCCAGACGAGGTCGCGCAGCTGCGTGGCGAGATGGGTGAGCATGACGGCCTTGCCGCCGTGTTGTTCGACGCGCTTGCCAGGTTCGTGACGCTCGGGTGACGAAGGTGAAGTGGGGGCCTCGAATCCGGTAGGCTACTGGGGTTGGCCCCTATAGCTCAGCGGTAGAGCTACGGACTTTTAATCCGCAGGTCGCAGGTTCGATCCCTGCTGGGGGCACCACGCAAACACAAAAAAAGACCCGGTCAGAACGGAAGTTCTGACCGGGTCTTTTGCGTCATGGGTGCGCGGTTAGTCCTTGCGGCGCCCCGTGACAGCTCCCCAAATGAGCAAGACGACCAGTGCGCCACCTATCGCGAGTGCCCAGGTCTGAAGCGACCAGAACTCTTCGAGCGGAGCGTTGAATAGGAGTGACCCGAGCCAGCCGCCGACAACGGCGCCGACGACGCCGAGAATGAGTGTCGCGAACCAGCCGCCTCCGTTTTTGCCCGGCATGATCGCTTTCGCGATTGCCCCTGCAATGAGCCCGAGCAGTATGAAAGCTAAGAATCCCATGAGTTTCCCCTTTCGCTTGGATCCCCAATTATTCTCCGTTCACCATGAGAGTCAAGGGCTTTTCCGGTTCTCACAGTTTTGGCCTATTCCGGGATTCAGCCGACAGCGCACCTCCGCCGCTACACAGCCGCCAACGCCTAAAGTGGGTGGTGCAACCGCACGGACACAGAACTCGCTGCGTGCCGGGGAAGGAGCGCCATGAGCTGGGAACTGATTCCCGAGGGCTCGCAGCCGGGTGGCCGTGTCCCTCGCCGCTTCCCCTGGGGAGTGCCGCTCGTCCTCGGAATCGTGACGGTGCTCATCGGCCTCAGCCTGCTGGTGTGGCCATTTTTCGCGGCGAGCCGGATCCTCGCGCTACTCATCGGCGCAGCCCTCATCGGCAACGGTCTCGCGACACTGGTGGGCTCGCGTGCTCGCGGTTTCGGCATGCCAGCAGCGGTACTGTTTATCGTCCTCGGAGTCATTGCAATTGCCGCCCCCGAACTGACGGTGAGCCTACTGGTTGGCTTCGTCGCAGCAACCATGCTGTTCATCGGAACGGTGTGGCTGGCGATCGCGATCCGCATGCGGCAAGCGATCCACTGGATCTTCATCGCGATCCCGGCAGCGATTATCGCCCTCGGCGTCGTCGCCCTCATCTGGCCATCGCTCGCTTTGATCGTCGCGGCGTTCGTCGCCGGATTGGTCACCACGCTCATCGGCGGCTCGCTCGTCTGGGCCGCACTCGCGCTGCGCCGCGGAAACGCGTAGCCTGGCTCACCGTATGACACGAGAACACCAGCGCCCCATTCTGCAACCGTCCGCCGCGTTCGACGGGATCATCGGATCCGACGACCCCGAAGCAGCCCACAGGCTCGCCCAAGAGACGTCCTGGGCCCTCCTGCACCGCGTCCGAGAGGTCGCTGACCCGGCAATCGTGCAGCGAGTCGTCGAAGTTGCTTCGGGCGACGGGATCAACGACATCGCCGAGCTGTGGGCACGGGAGAGCCCGAACTCCCTCGCAGGCGTGCTCTGGCGGCTGTACCTGCTCCGCCGTATCACGGTCGCCGACCCTGTCGGCACAGCCGATCTCTTCGCGCGCGGTTCGCAGCGAATCGGCACGATCGACCCGATCGTTGTCGGCGCAGTCGAACCCGCCACGCCCGACTCCATCGCGGAGCTGTGCGACAGGATCCTCCGCGGCGCGTTCGTCGGTGATCTCGGAGCAACCCTGGACCGGGCAGCAGCCTACTCACGCGTTATGGCCGCTGGCTCCGCTGAACTCGCCGACGACCGTGACCCGCACGACGAAGCGCACGGCAGCGCGCTCACCACACGAGCGCTGCGTTACGCCACAATCGCACGCGAACTCGACGGCGCCGCACGCCGCTGGCGCGACGGCACCCTCGGCTAACGCACAGCGAGTTCAGCAACTCCGAGTACACTTAGGGGTGCCGGGCCGCAGTTCCCCGGGCTCCAAAAATTGCCGCTTCGAGCGGCCTTCCGCCGAGAGGCGTTCTGCGGCTCGGTCTTAAGTTTGTGTGCTGGCGTGTCTTCGCTGCTGCGACTTAACTCTGCACCAGGGCCGTGGGGTGGCGGTGTGTGCCGTTCAGAAGCGCCGGCTAGCGCCGGAGGCCTTGGGGCCTGTGCCGAAGGTCTTGGATCTTCCGTTCCTATGCCGAAAATGGCAGGAATTGGCATATGGATCGTAGATTGCAGATCTTCGGGCTTGGGGCTTGGGGCTTGGGGCTTGGGGCTGCCGCAGCTGCTTCGCAGCCTTGCCTTGGGGCTGAGATGCAAGCTGCGCAGGAGCCCCGGGTGCACTTCGGCTGACGGGCATGCACCGAAGGTCTTGGATCTTCCGTTCCTATGCCGAAAATGGCGGGAAGTGGCATACGGATCGTAGATTGCAGATCTTGGGCGGGGTAGGCTGCGGCCTCGCCGGGGTGGGCTGCAGCCTTGCCGAGGTAGGGATGCTGTGTGCGACTCAAACCTGACAACAACGCGAAAGCGCCCGCCCGCAGCAGCGGACGGGCGCGATCCCGGGGTAACGAGGTCTAGCCGAAGCGGCCCGAGACGTAGTCCTCGGTCGCCTGCACAGCGGGGGAGCCAAAGATGGTCGCAGTGTCGTTGTACTCGATGAGCTTGCCGGGCTTGCCGGTCCCTGCGATGTTGAAGAACGCGGTGCGGTCCGAGACCCGCGATGCCTGCTGCATGTTGTGGGTCACGATGACGATCGTGTACTCCTGCTTGAGCTCCGCGATGAGATCCTCGATCGCGAGCGTCGAGATCGGGTCGAGCGCCGAGCACGGCTCATCCATCAGCAGGACCTCAGGGGAGACCGCGATCGCCCGCGCGATGCACAGGCGTTGCTGCTGTCCGCCGGAGAGGCCGGCACCCGGCTTCTCGAGGCGGTCCTTGACCTCGTTCCAGAGGTTTGCGCCGCGCAGCGACTTCTCGACGAGGGCATCTGCGTCGCCCTTCGAAATGCGCTTGTTGTTCAGCTTCACGCCCGCGAGCACGTTGTCGCGGATAGACATCGTCGGGAACGGGTTCGGCCGCTGGAAGACCATGCCGACCTGGCGGCGCACGAGCACGGGATCGATGCCCGGCGCGTAGAGGTCTTCGCCGTTGAGCAGCACCTGGCCCTCGACTCGTGCGCCGGGGATGGTTTCGTCATGCGGTTCAGCGTGCGGAGGAAGGTCGACTTGCCGCAGCCCGAGGGGCCGATGAACGCGGTGACCGAGCGGGGCTCGATGGCGAGCGAGACATCCTCGACCGCGAGAAACTTCGAGTAGTAGACGTTGAGGTCTTCAACTTCGATGCGCTTCGACATGTGCTGCTTTCTGTGGGTGTGGTGCGTGTCAGCGTGCGACGGCGGAGAACCGGCGGGCGATGAAACGGGCAAACAGGTTGAGTGCCATCACGATGAGAATGAGGAGGAGTGCTGCCGCCCACGCGCGCTCAATGAACGCTGAGGCGGGGTTGCCCTGGTTGGCGAACTGCGTGTACACGTACACGGGGAGCGACTGCATGCGGTCGCTGAACAGGCTGTAGTTCATGCTCGCGGTGAAGCCGGCCGTGATGAGGAGCGGCGCGGTTTCGCCGATGACGCGGGAGATCGCGAGCATGACTCCGGTCATGATGCCGGCCATCGAGGTGGGGAGCACCACCTTGAGGATCGTGCGCCACTTCGGCACGCCGAGCGCGTAGGACGCTTCACGGAGTTCGCCGGGCACGAGGCGGAGCATTTCTTCGCTCGAGCGCACGACGACCGGGATCATGAGGACCGCCAGCGCCACCGCACCGATGACACCCATCCGCGCACCGGGCCCGAGGACGAGCGCGAATGCGGCGTAGGCGAACAGACCCGCGACGATCGAAGGTATACCGGTCATGACGTCGACAAGGAAGGTGATGATCTTGGCAAGCCGGCCGCGACCGTACTCGACGAGGTAGATGGAAGTCATGAGGCCGAGCGGCACCGCGATGACTGTCGCCGCGAGCGTGATGAGCAGCGTGCCGATCATCGCGTGCAGTGCTCCGCCGCCCTCGCCGGTGACGTTGCGCATCGACGAGGTGAAGAACTCGAGGTCGAAGCGGGCGATACCGTTCGAGACGACCGTGATCGCGAGCGAGACGAGGGGGATGAGCGCGACAAGGAAGGCCGCCGTGACGAGCACGGTGACGAGCCGGTCGGTGATCTTGCGGCGCGCGGTGGCGCCGTTTGCGGCTGCGGTGAGCGACATGGTTAGGCTCCGATCCGGGCGTTCTGACGGCTCACAATCCACCGCGCGAGCGCGTTCACGAGGAAGGTGACGATGAAGAGGATGAGGCCGGTTGCGATGAGCACGTTGACGTTCTCGCCGTAGGCCTCAGGGAAGGTGAGGGCGATATTCGCGGCGATCGTCGAGGGGTTATCGGCAGTGAGCAACTTGAACGAGACGATGCCGCTCGCGGAGAGCACCATCGCGACGGCCATGGTCTCGCCGAGCGCGCGGCCGAGGCCGAGCATCGCGCCGGAGATGATGCCCGGCTTCGCGAACGGGAGCACCGAGAGGCGGATCATTTCCCAGCGGGTCGCACCCAGCGCGAGCGCGGCTTCCTCGTTGAGCTTGGGAGCCTGGAGGAAGACCTCGCGAGAGATCGCGGTCATGACGGGGAGGATCATCACGGCGAGCACGATGGCCGCGGTGAGGATCGTGCGGCCGGTGCCACTCGGGGTGCCACCGAACAGTGGGATCCACCCCATGTGCTCATTGAGCCAGACATACAGCGGGCGCACCGCGGGGGCGAGCACCATGATGCCCCACAGGCCGTAAACGACGCTCGGTACGGCAGACAGCAGGTCGATGAGGTAGCCGAGCAGCTGCGAGAGCTTGCGGGGGGCGTAGTGCGAGATGAACAGCGCGATCCCGATCGAGAGCGGGAGCGCGATGATGAGTGCGAGCACCGCCGCCCAGACGGTGCCGAACACGAGGGGGCCGACGTAGCCCCAGAAGTTGGTGGTGAGCACCGACGCCGTGTCGCTCGTAGCGACGAAGGCGGGGATGCTCTGCACGATGAGGAAGACCGCGACGGCGGCGAGGATGACCAGGATCATGCTGCCTGAGGCGATGGCCGTGCGCGAGAACACTCGGTCGCCGCGGCTAAGAACCTGACGCGGCGCGGTCGTGGGAGCAGTCACTTCGGGAGTGCCTTCCGATGGGGGAGGTGAAGCAGAACAAGCGGGGTACTGCCCGGGTGGAACGGCCACTGAGCGGCCGCTCCACCCGGGAGCGGGTTAGCTGATCGCTGCGACTGCGGCGGAAGCCTTCTCGCGGAGCGAGTCCGAGATCGGGGCGGAGCCGGCAGCCTTCGCAGCCACGTCCTGGCCCTCGGGGCTCACGATGTACTCGAAGTAGCTCTTCACGAGCTCGGCGTTTGCCGGGTCAGCGTAGGACTCGCAACCGACGAGGTAGCTCACGAGCACGAGCGGGTAGACGCCGTCTGCGGTGCTGGTGCGGTCGAGCTCGATCGCGAGGTCGTTCGCGCCGCGACCCTCTTCGAGTGGCGATGCGTCAACGATTGCCGCAGCTGCCTCGGGGGTAAACGGAACGTACTTGTCGCCGACCTTCACCGAGACGGTGCCGAGGTCGTCGGCCTTCGAAGCGTCGGCGTAGCCGATGGTGCCGACGCCGCCCTTCACTGCCTCGACGAGGCCCGAGGTGCCCTGGGCTGCCTCGCCGCCGGTGATGTCGGTCGGCCACTCCTCGACCGAGCCCGCGGTCCACGCCTCAGGGGCTGCGGCTGCGAGGTACTCGGTGAAGTTGCCGGTGGTGCCCGACTTGTCCGAGCGGTGCACGGGAACGATCGCCTGGTCCGGGAGCGTTGCGTCTGGGTTCGCTGCAGCGATCGCTGCGTCGTTCCACTTGCTGATCTCGCCGGTGAAGATCTTCGCGATCGTTGCCGCGTCGAGGTTCAGGTTGTCGACGCCGTCGACGTTGAACACGAGGGCGATCGGGGAGATGTATGCGGGGATCTCGACGATGTCGCTCGTCGTGCAGGCGTCAAACGGGCCTGCGGTGATCTCTTCTGCCTTGAACGCGCGGTCCGAGCCAGCGAACGCGACTGCGCCCTTCTGGAACGACTCGCGGCCGGCACCCGAGCCCGAGGGATCGTAGTTGATGGTGACGTCAGCGTTCGCAGTCTGGAAGCCGGCGATCCACCCCTGCTGCTGGGCTGCGTCCTGCGACGAAGCACCAGCGCCCGAGAGGGTACCGGTCAGCGACGAAGCGGTCTCGTCGCCGGTTTCGGGTGCGGCTTCGTTAGCGGCGCAACCGGTGAGGATAAGCAGGGCGGCGCCGCCTACAGCGGCTGCCTTCATCGTGGATGAGAACTTCACGAGTGTCGTGTCCATTCTGATGTGGTGTGATCCTGATTGCCTGGCGATTACCTGGCGATATCCACGCTAAGGATCGGGTGTGACTGGGATCCGACCGGAGGGTAAACATGAGGTGAACTCGCGGTAATGCTCGGGCGTCTGCCCTGGGCGGCAGTCTGCCCATGGCAGATTCAGCATCGGCACGCACACAGCAGAGGGGTGTTGGACAGGTGGCATGCGCCACGCGTCCAACACCCCTGTAGAGCCGTCGAGCGGAACTTCCCTAACCGCTCACCTTGCGCATCGCGCGGGCCCCGAACGTGACGTACCGTTCCCCGGTTGGGAGCGTGTAGAACTTCACTGACGCCCAGGAATGGCTGCCCTCGGGGCGCAGAGCGAACAGCCCCTCACGTACCGGCACCAGATCACACTCGGTGACCGCTTGAGAGACGAAGCTCGCCGCGTCGCCGCTCACGGTCGACCGGGCCCGCAGCGCGTCGCCCGTCTCGAAGACCTCCAGCTCCACGTTTGCTCGCTCGTAGCGACCGAGATACGGTGTCACGTCGGTCTCGAACGGTGCTGCCGGCGGGCCGAAGTCCGTCGGCAGCGCAACATCGCCGAGTGCAGCGAAAATCTCGCCGAAGAGCTGTTGGTACAGATCCTTCGCGTTGCCCCCGTTCGTGAGGAGTACGACGGCGAGCCCTGCCTCCGGCAGCACCCGGAGCATGGCAGCCTGACCGATCGTCGCCCCGTCGTGGCCGTAGAGCCTGGTCCCGCCCCAGTCGAAACGAATCCACCCGAGCCCCCAGGAGTCTCCGAGCACGGTCGTGTCTGGAAGCTCGACCTGGAATTCGGTCATGAGGGTGGCGCTCCGCTCAGAGAGCACGCGTGAGCCATCCTGTGTCACGCCCCCGAGCAGGTGCATGCGCGCGAACTCGAGGACATCGTGCGCCGAGGAATTGATGATGCCGGAGGGGCCAAGCGACCGCGGCGGCGACCACGCCGGCGCGAGCTTGGGGCCGTGCTCGTCGCGTCCCAGATGCCCGAACGCGGCGCGAAATCGGAGCGCCTCCTCGGGCAGTGTGCCGGTGTGCTGCAGCCCCAACGGCCCGAAGAGCCGCTGCCGCATGGCCTCGTCCCAACTCAGCCCCGTGAGCTGTTCGATGACTCGCCCGAGCAGCGCGTACCCCGCGTTGGAATAGGAGAACGTCGCTCCGACCGGATGATTCTGTGGCACGTCGGCAAGCGTTGCGACGTATTTCTCGAGGCAATCGTCACCGCGGCCGGTGTCGGTAAAGACGTCGCCGTCGATGCCGCTCGTGTGGGTGAGGAGGTGGCGGATGGTGACCGCCTGCGTGGCCTCCGCGTCAGCGAGGCGGAGGCTGGGCAATACGTCGACGACTCGCGTGTCGAGCGTCAGCTTGCCCTCCTCGATGAGCTGCATCGCGACTGTCGCCGTCCACACCTTGGTGATCGACCCGATCTGGAAGACGGAGTCGCCCGTGGTCTCAACGCCGGTCTCGACGTTCAGTACACCGTGGCTCGCGATCGCAGCGTCGTCGCCGAGGCGCAGAATGCCGAGGGTCGCCCCGGGAACCTGATGCAACGGTGCCAACTCACTGAGCCGCTGTTGCCAGTGGGCAGCATCTAGGGCTGTGCGCCGCACCGGTGTGCCGGTTGGTGGCGCGTAGCGGACGACCCAATCCACGATGCGCCGGTTCCAGTCGGCCCGGTGCGACGGCTTCCCGCTGCGCGGGAAGCCGTGTGCGGCGCCCGGGTAGATCACGAGCTCGGCCGGCACGTGCTGCTCGCGCAGCGCCGTGAACCACTGCTCGGCCTGGCCGACGGGGCAGCGGTGGTCGTCGCCGCCGTGCACGATGAGCGTCGGGGTACGCACGTCGGTGACGCGGGTGAGCGGTGACTGACGCAGGATGGCCTCGGGATCCTCCCAAGGATTGGCTTCGAGCTCCCGTCTGGACAGGAAGTTGCCGACGTCCGAGGTGCCCGTGAGACTCGCGAGATCCGCGACGACGCCGCCGGTGACGGCCGCAGCGAAGCGCTGGTCGCGCGCGGTGAGGTAGCACGTCGTGTATCCGCCGTAGCTGTAGCCGGCGATGGCGAGTCGGTCCGGATCCGCGATCCCCTCCGCGACGAGTGCGTCGAGCGGTTCGAGGAAATCATCCGCGTCGCTCGTGCCCCACACGCCCAGCACGGCACGCATGAACTCCTCTCCGTAGCCGTCGCTGCCACGGGGATTGAGAATGAGCACGGCCCAGCCGCGATCAACGAGTTCGTGGTGGTAGGCGTGGAACGGCTCTGCCGCGCCGTTCCAGGCGTTGTGTGGGCCGCCGTGCACGTCAAGCAGCAGCGGCAGCGGGCCGGCGTGCGCGGGGTTTCGCCGCAACCAGCCGTGCACCACTGTGCCGTCGGAAATAGTGAAGCTGCGCTGCTCGGCTGCGATCACGCCGGAGTCTGTCGGAGTGTACTCGGTGAGCACGGTGAGCGTTCCCGAGTCGAGCTCGACCAGCGCGACCTCACTGTAGCTCGTTGACGTCGCGACGATTGCTGCGGCGCGTGAACCGGAGACCGAGAGGCCTGAAACATTCGACGCCCCAGTGATGAGCGGCCGCAGCCGCGCACCGGCAGGATCCGCCGCATAGAGGTGGGTATAGCCGTTATCGCGCGCGCAGAACACGATCTCAGCGCCACCATCTGCGAACTGGGGGAGCGCGCCGGGGTACCCCGGGCCGCCAGGCATGACGTTGCGGTCGAGCGATTCGGTGAGGTGTCGTGCGGCGGAGCCGTCGAGGGGCAGCATGATCACGCCCGCGTTGCCGATCTCGGTGTCGGTCCGACCAACCGCGATGACGCTTGATCCGTCTGGTGTCCACGCCACCGCAGAGAGCTGCCCGTCGAGCGTGCTGAGGAGTTGCGGGACCGCCCGTGGATCTCCTGCCGGGATCAGGTAGACGGCGCTTGCGAGCGTGAGGTCACGGTCGTCCTGCATGCCCGCGGCAAACGCGATGCGTTGGCCCTCGGGGGACCACACGGGGGTGCCAGCGAACCAGTCCCCGCGCGTGAGCTGAACAGTGCTCTGGTCGGCGAGGTCCACGACGTGCACGTGTGTGCGCATCGAGCCAAAGTGGCCAGTGCCATCGAGTTTGTAGCCTAGGCGCTCGGCGACAAGTGGGCCCAAGCGGCGGCGCGCCGACTCGGTACTGCCGTCGCCCGGGAGCGCTGCTCGGTCAACTGGACCGGTAAATGCGATCCGCCCGCTGTCCGCGCTCCAGACGGGCGGGCCTGCCCCCAACGGCTGCCGGGTCACCTGCTCGGGTTCGCCACCTGCGATCGGCAAGACGAACAGCTGCGCGTGCCCCTCGTGTACACGCAGAAACGCGATTCGCGTGCCATCGGGGCTCCACGCTGGTGCGGTATCTGCGGTGCCCTGCGTGAGACGACGAGCCCGACCGCCCGCTGCCGGAACCAGCCAGAGTGAGCGTTCGTCGCGATCCTCCTCGCGATTCACTGTTCGCAGCACGTAGACGATCTGTGAGCCGTCCGGCGACAGCGCCGGCTGCTCAGGGAGGGGCTGCGCGATGAACTCATCAGTGAGAATGCGCCGTCGTGTCATGGGTGTAACTCCTGTTCAGCGGGTGATCGTTCGGGAATCTCGCGGCCAGGGAGCAGGTTACGTCGTGACGCGCCGGCTCGCCCGGCCGCCGTGCAGGTGCGTCGCGCGGCCGTGTCCGTCATCCCCGACGAACTCGTACTGGGGCATCGTCACCTGGTCGACCGTGAGCGCGAGCACCGTGTCACCGCGCCAGCGCACCAGCTCCACCGGTTCTGGTTTCGGGCCCAGCTCGGCAAAAATGCCCTGGAGCTCGTGCTCGATCCAGACGCGGCCGTCATCGTCCTGGGTGACATGGATGTCCGCGGCCTGCGAGCGGTACGTCCCGACGTAGCGCGACGCGTCGAAGCGCTGCGCCTCCGGGTCAGGTACCGGTGCTGCAGGGGGTGTGATCCCGGTCAGCCGTTCCACGGCGGGGAGCACGAGATCCGAATACAGCTCCTGCGTTCGCCCGCCGTTCGTCAGGAGCGCGATGGCGATGTTGTGCTCGGGGAACACGCGGAAGAACGCGCTCTGTCCCAGCGTCCCGCCGTTGTGCCCGATCGTGCGCCCACCGTTCCAATCGAAGAGCCGCCACCCGAGCCCCCAGCCGTCGAGCCCGTCACCGAGTACCGGGAGCTGCACCTGCTCCTGCTGCATCGCAGCAACGCTTGCTGAGCTGATGAGCTGCGTGCCGTCAGGCCCGACACCGCCGTTCAGGTGGAGCTTGGCGAAGGCCATGAGATCCTCCGCGCTCATGTTCAGCACTGACCCTGCGGGGGAGTGGCCGCGGATGAGTCCCCACTGCGCCGAGGGCTCGGGCGCACCACCCGCTTCCTTCGTGAGATGACCGAGCGCAGCCCGGAAACGGATCGCTTCCGCCGCGCCAGCGGCGGTGCGGGTGAGCTGGAGGGGATCAATGAGGTGTGTTCGCAGACAGGCCTCGTAGTGGGCGCCACGAAGCACCTCGACGAGGCGACCAAGCACGCAGAATGCTGCGTTGTTGTACGAGAACATGTCGCCTGGGCTGAAGAGCTGGGGGACGCTGTCCAGGCCAGCGACGAAGCGCTCGACCGCGTCTTCGCCCTCACCAGAGGGCGTGAATACATCGCCCTCGAACCCCGAAGTGTGGCTGAGGAGTTGGCGGACGGTGATGGCGGCCGCGGCGGCGTCATCGGCGAGCGTGAACTCCGGAAGGTACCGTCGAATGGGTGCGTCGAGTTCGACGAGCCCCTCGTCGACGAGCTGCATGACGAGCGTCGTCGTCCAGACCTTCGTGATGGACCCGATTTGGAACACCGAATCGGTCGTCGCCTCAACACCGGTCAGCGTGTTGAGCACCCCGCTCGACGCGGAGAAGATCTCGTCGCCGCTGAGCACCGCGACGGATGCCCCCGGGACGCTGTGCTGTGCGAGGAGTCCGGGAAGGACGTCCTCGATCCAGCCGCCAACCTGCTCCAGCGAATCCGTCATTGGGTTCCTCCTCGTCGAGAAAAGCGTCGCCGCCGATACGGTGCGGTTCCCTCGAGACTATGCGCTAGCTCCCGCGGTGTGCTGGTGGGGATCAACGAGAGATGTGGCGAGCTTTGTTGAATATGACAAAGACGGCTCGCGGCGCACCACCGTCGGGTGCCGCTACCGGGTGGGGCAGCACCCGTCAGCTATGCCAGCAGCGTGAGCGCGCCAGGGGCGACCCGCACCTCGAACGGTCCAGTGCCGACGCGCTCGCCGTCGGAGTACGCGATCTCATCACCGGCGTCGATGCGGATATGCTCGGCGCGCGTGATTGTCACCTCCGGGAGGTGCTCGTGTTTGGCCCGCGCAAGGAGGCCGAGCACGCTGAGCAATCGCAGCTTCGACCCGTTGGAGACCTCGACGAGGTCGAGCATGCCGTCGTGCACCGAGGCGCGAGGGGCGAGCCGGATGCCGCCGCCGATCGCACGTGTGTTCATGACTGTCGAGAGAATGCCCATTGTTGAGTGCTCGGTGCCCCGGATGCGCACCGTGAACCGGCGGGCGCGGAGGATGAGGATCTCGACGACGAGTGCGAGGTGGTACCGGAAGGGGCCGAGCGGGAGACGGATCGCGTTCGCGCGGCGATTCACCGCAGCATCGAGCCCGATCGACAGCCCGCCCGCGAACCAGTGCTCGGTGGCACCGGGGCGGGAGACAACACCGAGGTCCACTGAGAGCGGGGCATCCTCAGCATCAAGCACCCGCGCGACGGCCGCCGCCGGTGAGTGCGGCAGATCGAACTGGCGCGCGAAGTCGTTGCCGCTCCCCGCGGGCACCACGCCGATCGGCAGTGCGCGAGCCTCGGGAAGCTGGAGGATGAGGCCGATGAGACCGTCGCCGCCGACGAGCACGAGCCCCCGGAGTCCACGCTGTGCGGCCGCACGGACACGCGACTGGCAGTCAGCGGCGTCTTCACCGGTGATCTCGATCGCGTGCAAGCCGGCACGCTCGAACTCTGCGAGGACAAGTGTGGCGACACGAGCTCCGCGGCCGAGCGCCGAGCTCGGGTTGACCACGACACCAAACGGCGCATCATCGCGCATGGAAGACCCCTCACCAAGATGATCGAACTAGTGTTTCAACGGATACGTTTCTACTCCGAGTATTCCCGCGCCCGGCCGTGACCGGGAAAAGTGGAAGACCGAGAATCCTGCGGGCGGAAGTCTGGCCGCGTCTTCAATGTACTCTCCCGGGAGGCTCCCACTCGCGAGCATGAGTTCGCGTGCGAGATCGGGGAGGACTGGGAGATGGCTGCAGATCACCGCTGAGCGCCCGCGCTTAATGACCTTGCCGATGAGCCTGCGGGTCGCGGTGAGGTCTCCCTCGTCCCAGAAGTCCTGGCTCAGGCATTCGTGCTCGCGCACATCCTTGCCGATGAGCTCGGCGAGTGGCGCCACCGTGGAGCGGCAACGAACGGCAGTTGAGGAGAAGATCCGCCGCGGCCCGAACGAACGCAGGATCGGGGCGAGGGTGTGCGCCTGCCGCTCGCCGCTCTCGGTGAGCGGCCGCAGGTGATCCTCGGGTACGGCCTCGCCGCGCGGTGCAGCCTTCGCGTGCCGCAGCAGTGTGATCGAAAACGTGTCGAGGAGGCCGGGCTCCGCGAGACGCATGAACACGTCGAACAGCTCGCGGTCCGCCTCGTAGCTCAGCAGGTCACGGGCGGCAGCCGCAGCGACCCACTCGAGCGCCTGCACCTCGGAATTCGGTTTGAACGTTGAAGCGAGCGCGGCCTTCGCGGTGACCTCGGCGGCCCAGTACTGGACGATCTTTGCGTTGCCGCCGGGCATCTCGTAATGAATGGTGCCGAGGCTCGCGCCAAGTGCAATGCGCAGTCCGGTTTCCTCGCGGGTCTCCCGCACCGCCGCCTGCGGCATACTCTCGCCGGGGTCGAGCTTCCCCTTGGGGAAGGACACGTCGCGCTGCTTGCGGCGGTGAATCAGCAGGACCATGAGCTCGTCACGGCCGGAAGCGGTTCGCACCCGCCGCCACGGGATCGTGCCGGCCGCGTACACCTGTTTCGCCACGTCGTTACCGCGCTCTCCGTGCCTGGGTTCGGTCGATCATGACGAGGTCTTGGAGGTCGGGGAGGGGCTCGCCCTCCTCGCTCACGACGCGACGCTGCCACGAGCCGTCCGGGAGCATCCGCCACGACGACACATCGTCGCTGAACGCGAAGCCGAAGAACCGATCCACGCGTGCGAGGTGGTCGCGCTCGACGAGACTCACGAGCACCTCGATGCGGCGGTCGAGATTGCGGTGCATGAGGTCGGCGCTGCCGATAAACACATCTCGCTCGCCGCCGTTCTCGAACCAGTAGATGCGGGAGTGCTCGAGGTAGCGGCCGAGCACCGACCGCACGCGGATGTTCTCGGACAGTCCAGGAACGCCGGCACGGATCGAGCAGATGCCGCGCACCCAGACATCGACGGGAACGCCGGCCTGGCTCGCACGGTACAGCGCGTCGATAATGGCCTCGTCGACCATCGAGTTTGCCTTGAGTCGGATGCCGCTCGGGAGCCCGGCGCGGGCGTTCTCGGCCTCGCGTTCGATGCGTTCGAGGAGCCCGGTGCGCAGCTGGAGCGGGGCGACGAGTAGCCGATCGTAATCGGTCTCGATCGCGTAGCCCGAGAGCACATTGAAGAGCTTGGTCGCGTCGCGGCCGATCGCCGGCGACGTCGTGAAGAGCCCGAAGTCTTCGTAGATGCGGCTCGTCTTCGGATTGTAGTTGCCGGTGCCAATGTGGCAGTAGTGGACGAGCTTGCCGCCCTCTTCGCGGATCACCTGCACAAGCTTGCAGTGCGTCTTCAGGCCGACGATGCCGTACACGACGTGCACGCCAGCCTGTTCGAGCTTGCGCGCCCAAGTGATATTCGCCTCTTCATCGAAACGCGCCTTCACCTCGACGAGCGCGAGCACCTGCTTGCCAGCCTCAGCGGCCTTGATCAGCGACGCAACGATGGGGCTGTCGCCGGAGGTGCGGTACAGCGTCTGCTTGATCGCGAGGACGTCGGGGTCGGTTGCGGCCTGCTCGATGAACGCCTGCACGCTCGTCGCGAACGACTCGTACGGATGGTGCACGAGCACCTCGCGGCGGGCGATCGCCGCGAACATGTCGGGCTTGTCGCTCGGTGAGCTTGTGCGGAAGGACGGGTGCGTGACCGGGATGTGCGGCTGGAACTTGAGATCCGGCCTACGAAGACTTCCGAGCGCGAACAGCCCGGAGAGGTCGAGCGGAGCGGGGAGCGTGTAGACCTGCTCCTCGTCGATGTCGAACTCGCGGACGAGGAGATCGAGCGTCGCCTCATCGAGGTCGTCGGAGATCTCCAGTCGGATCGGCGGGCCGAAGCGCCGCCGCAACAGCTCCTTCTCGAGGGCCTGGATGAGGTTCTCGGTCTCGTCCTCCTCGATCTCGACATCCTCGTTGCGGGTGACGCGGAACACGTGGTCGTCGATCACCTTCATGCCGGGGAAGAGCCCGTCGAGCTGGTTCGCGATGAGCTCCTCGAGCGCGATGAAGCGCACGTTGTCATCGGATTCGCGGCGGTCAACGCGCACGTAGCGCGGGATCATCTGCGGCACCTTCAACCGCGCGAACTCGACCTTGTCGGTGTTCGGGTTGTGCACCCGGATCGACAGGTTGAGCGCGCGCCCCGAGATGTAGGGGAACGGGTGCGCCGGATCCACCGCGAGTGGCATGAGCACCGGGTAGATGCGCTGCTCGTAGTAGTCGGTGAGGATCTCGCGATCGGCGTCGTCGAGGGCCTCCCACTCAACAATGTGCACGCCGGCCTCGGCGAGCTGCGGCTTCACCTGCTCCGCGAAGCAGCGCGCATGCCTGAGTTGCAGCTCGGAGGCAGTGCGGTTGATCTCCGCGAGCACCTCGGTGGGGGCGCGACCGACGTTCGTCGGAACCGCGAGCCCGGTGAGAATGCGTCGTTTCAGCCCCGCGACGCGCACCATGAAGAACTCGTCAAGGTTCGTCGCGAAGATCGCGAGGAAGTTCGCCCGCTCAAGCAGCGGAACGGTCGCGTCCTCCGCGAGCTCGAGCACGCGCTGGTTGAATGCGAGCC
This sequence comes from Leucobacter sp. G161, assembly GCF_001482305.1. GTDB lineage: Bacteria > Actinomycetota > Actinomycetes > Actinomycetales > Microbacteriaceae > Leucobacter. The sequence goes on along the minus strand of NZ_LOHP01000014.1, from coordinate 15,210 downwards.
AACTGAGCTCACGATCGATGTACCGATCGGCGGGGAGGGCCCCGTCGTCGACGAGGGCGATCTCGCGGGTCTCTTCGCTCATAGCTCTATTCTGACACCTGGGGGCGAACTGGGCCGCGCCATTGTGTGCTGCGTGTGTCGATCGTGAACCCGGCGGCCTCGTACATGCGCACGGCCCGCTCGTTCTCGCCGTCGACGTACAGCGTCACCCGCGACGGAGCGTGCTGCGCCATGCGTGCGAGTGTGACGTCGAGGAGTGCCCGCCCGAGCCCGTGCCCGGAGTGGTCCGGGTCAACCCCAATCGCATACAGCTCCGTCTCGGTGACGGCGCCGTCGCGGAGGGTTTTCACCCAGGTGAAGCCCGCGAGAGCGGCGCCGTCCGGAGCGCTGAGCAGGAAGAGGTCGGCGGGGTCGAACCAGCCCTCTGCGCGCATCAGCGCAAAGTCAGCCAGGGTCACCCTGCCCTGTTCGGGATGGCTCGCGAAGGCGCGTGTATTGACAGCGACCCAGGCGCTCGCGTCGCCGGGCCGATCCTCGTCGAACGTGCGCAACTCGAAGCCGCTCGGGAGCGGGATCACGCTCGGGGCAGTCGCCCCCGCAGGGAGCAGCGCAGGATCCAGTGCCATCCGGAACAGCGAGCGCACTGGCCGAAACTCCGCACCGCTGAGCAGCGCCGTCGCAGCGGGGTTGTCGCCGTGGGCCCAGGCGAGCAGATCCGCATCCGGCCCGGAACGTGTGAGGAGCTCGTGGAGCGCGGTCGTGCCGATGCCGCGGCCGCGTGCCGCCGGATCCACGACGAGATCGAGTTCTCCCTGTCCGAGCACGCCGACCGCAACGGTCGTGTCGTCGCCCTCCGTGAACAACAGCAGCCGCCGCTGGCCCTGGGCCGCAGCGAGCAGTGCCTGATCGGAGACGGGGGAGGAGCCGTCGGTCCGCGCCGCACGATCAATGATCGGCTGCGCGAGCTCCACTGTCCCTTCGACCGCGACAATATTGCTTGCCTGCATCCCTGCTCCTATCCCTGGCGGCCCCGCGCGAAACCGTATCCGACCCCGCGCACCGTGCTGATGAGCCACTCGTGCTCTCCGAGCTTCGCGCGCAATCGGCGAACATGCACGTCCACGGTGCGCGCGCCGCCGAAATAATCAGTGCCCCACACCTCCGAGAGCAACTGTTCCCGAGTGAACACCCTCGCGGGGTGAAGAGCAAGGAAGTGTAGGAGTTCGAACTCTTTATAGGTGAGGTCGAGGGTGCGTCCGTGCACGGTTGCGACAAAGTTTGACTCATCGATCTCGACACCCGATACCTCGACGGCGCTTGTCGCGATGGTGTCGCTCGGCTCGGCGCTCGCCGCAACGAGCAGCCTGAGCCGGGTGTCAATCTCCGCGGGACTGGCGTCGGGCGTGAGGAAATCAGCGACGTCCCACTCCGGTGTGAGCGCGGCGAGCGCGGCGTCGCTGAGGATCGCCACCCGTGGGAGTGCGGTGCGCCCCGAGAGGGCGAGCGCTGCCGCACGCGCAGCCCGCGGATCGCGTGACCCGTCGAGCAGAATCGCTCCGACCCTGTGTGGCGTCTTCTCGTAGGCGAGGGCCGCCTGCAGCGGCGCGCTGATGTCCGCCACCGAGACCGCGTGTGGGAGCACATCGAGCGAGGGCAGGGGCGTCGGTGCGTCTGCGTCACCGGGGCCGCGCTGCGTGACACGCGAGAAATCGACCGCGGTAAGGAGGAGCAGCTCCATGACTGACCTCCCCAACCTCGATAGGGAATTATCTTACTCGGACAGCCGCGGCGGCAGTGTGGGAAGATGAGGGAATGAGTGCAAGCGAAACGGGGGAAGCCGCACGGGTGTCTTGGCACCTGCCGCGGCTCATCATCGCGTGGGGCGTCGCCGCTGTGTTCGGCGTGCTCGTCAGCATCTTCGTCGAGGAAGCCAGGTTTCAGTGGCTTGCGCTCGCCGTCGGCGTCTCGACGCTGGTGACGTTTGCGCTGCAGCTCGGCACCGCGCAACGCGAGGGATTCATCAGCCGACTGTCGTTTAGTATCGCTGGTTCGGTCGTCGTGATCGCCGTGATTGACGTGTTCGGGATGCTCATCCGCTAGTCGGTGCTCCAACCTTGCTAGACTGGGGGCATGCTTATGGCTCTTGAACTCTTCTTCCTCGGACTCCTTGGTCTCGCGGGTGTCGCGATCGCCTGGGTGTCTGGCACCGTTATCTACAACCTCTTCAAGGGCCAGCGCTAGTCGCGAGTCCCCTGATGTCGAGCCCGTTCCTCACACTTCCGGGGGCGGTCGGAGAACCCGTCGCGCTCCACTACGGCTCGCCCGTCGCTGAACAGCGCGCGCTCGACGCTGGCAACGCAGCGGTCGACCTGTCGCACCGCGGCATTGTCACGGTGAGCGGCGCCGACCGCCTGAGCTGGTTGAACTCGATGACGAGTCAAGACCTGCTGGGGCTCCCGCCTGGTGTTTCCACGGAATCGCTGCTGCTCGATCCGAACGGTCGTATTCAGCACGCGATGCGGGTCGTCGACGATGGCGACACGACCTGGCTTCTCGTGGACGAGGGATCCGCTGAGCCCCTCACTACCTTCCTCAATCGGATGCGGTTCGCGCTCCGCGTCGAGGTCGCCGATATCTCGGACACGCACGCGGCTGTGCTCGCCTTCGAGGGTGGCACCGCGACCGCAGCGCTCCGGGGGCTCGAGCCTGTCATCGAGTGGGCTGACCCCTGGGCCGAGGTCACGCGCGGCGGCACGCAGTATGCGCACGGGGAGCACGCGGGCGCCGACTGGAACGCCGTGCAGTTTGTGTTCCCGCGGACCGAGCTTCGCCGGGCGTCTCGCGCCGCAACCCCGGCCGGTCTCATGTCGCTCGACGCGCTCGAGATCCGGGCGTGGCGACCGTCCCGCGTCGGCGACGTCGACGAGCGGGCGATCCCGCACGAGTTCGATTGGCTGCGCAGCGCGGTACACCTGACGAAGGGGTGTTACCGGGGGCAGGAGACCGTCGCAAAGGTCCATAACCTCGGGCACCCACCGCGGCGCCTTGTGCTGCTCCACCTCGATGGGTCCGAAGGCGAGCTCCCCGTAGCGGGCGCCCTCGTCTTCAAGGAGGGCGAGGCGCGCGACGCGGAAGCGCGGCCCGTCGGCAGGATCACCCGTGCCGCACTTCACCACGAGTGGGGCGGGATCGCGCTCGCGCTGCTCAAGCGCTCGGTGCCTGCAGATCTCACTCTTGCGGTGCGCGGCGGCGCTGATGCGGCGAATCCGCAGGCGCCCGTCACCGGCGTGATCGCGGCGGCACAGGAGATGATCGTGCCGACCGACGCTGGAGCGACACGTAAGATCCCGAAACTCAAGCGGCTGTAGTACTGCGCGCTTGACTGCGGAACCTCGCTAAGCTGGAACTATGACCAACACGTTGATCCTGCTCCGTCACGGCCAGAGCGAGTGGAACGAAAAGAATCTGTTCACCGGATGGGTCGATGTTCGACTCACTGAGCGCGGGCGGGGTGAGGCTGCTGCCGCTGGCACACTCCTCGCCGAGTCGGGGATGCTCCCCGACGTGCTCTTCACCTCGCTGCTCAGCCGCGCGATCCAGACCTCGAACCTCGCGCTTGAGAGCGCCGACCGGATGTGGATCCCGGTCGAGCGCTCGTGGCGCCTCAATGAGCGCCACTACGGGGCGCTCCAGGGCCTCGACAAGGCCGAGACGCTGCAGCAGTACGGCGAGGAGCAGTTCATGGAGTGGCGTCGTTCGTACGATACCCCGCCGCCCGCGCTCGACGATTCGAGCGAGTGGTCGCAGGCGAACGATGAGCGCTACGCGAACATCGACGGCGCGGCGCCCCGCACTGAGTGCCTGAGCGACGTCGTCGAGCGCCTCGTGCCCTACTGGGAGGGCAGCATCCTCCCCGAGCTGAACTCGGGCAAGACCGTACTCGTCACCGCGCACGGCAACTCGCTGCGCGCGCTCGTGAAGCATCTCGAAGGGATCTCCGACGCAGATATCGCCGCGTTGAACATTCCGACTGGCATGCCGCTCGTGTACGAGATCAACGAGGACGGCACGCCGACCGGCGCCGGCCGATACCTTGATCCCGAAGCAGCCGCAGCTGGCGCTGCCGCAGTCGCCGCTCAGGGGAAGTAGCCCCTCAGCGAAAGGTTCCGGCCGCCTCACTCAGTGAGGCGGCCGGAACCGTGAAGCTGCAAGTAAGCGGAACGACTATTTGTCGTCGTCCTCATCTTCCTCGTCTTCGACGTTGTACTTGTCGGCAAGATCCGCCCAACGTTCCTCGTCGGAGACGTGCCCCGAAGCGAGCTCTCGCTCAAGCTCCGAGTAGTTGGTGGCTGGGCTGAAATACTTCAGCTCCCGAGCGACTTTAGTGTGTTTTGCCTTCTGACGGCCGCGCCCCATGCGTGACCCCCTTACACATTTCGGGCCCCGTAGGATGTTCTCCCACGAGGCAGTACTCAATCAACATGGACGTATGGGCATGATCTTAGCACGTTGGGAAGCGAGCTTCGCGGCGCTAACATGAGGTCATGACTCCGCCAGCACCCCGCCGTTCGGTAAAGCGCATCGTTCTCATCAGTGTGCTCGTGCTTTCGCTCGCGATTGTTGGCGTAGTCGCTGCGATTGTTGTCCCGATCCTGACGCACTCGAATACGGGCAGCTCGGGGCAAGAGATCCCCACCGACTTCGCAGCAGAGTCGAGCGCCGCGGGCGCCGACGGCCGCACTCGCACGATGCGGGTCACCACGACGAGTGGCGCACCCGCAGATCTCAGCGCGCTCACGCCGGGAGATGAGGTCATCGTGAGCGGCGAGGGCTACGATGCCGGTCTCGGCATATACGTTGGGTTCTGTGCGATTCCCGAGTCGCCCGAAGTGAAGCCGAGCCCCTGCCTGGGCGGCATTCCCGAGGGGGCAGAGCAGGGAGAAGCAGCCGCTCTCGAAGCGCTCTCCAGTGCGTGGATCACGAATGATTGGGCATGGAAATCATTTGCCACTCAGGGATACGACGATCGGGATCTCGGGAGTTTCTCGGTCCGGTTGACAGTTCCGGAGCCCACCATTGAGGGGCTTGACTGCACCGTCTCAGAGTGCGCGATCGCGTCGCGCACCGATCACACTGCGATGCGCGAGCGCGTGCAAGACATGCTGCTGCCGATCGCGTACCGCACGCAGTAACCCCCCCCTCCCTGGGGCGGGAGCCGGCGCCGAGAGCCGCGTCCGTCACCCTACGCTGCGAGCGGCAGCGCGCTCCGCGCTGAAAGCGCAGACCCGAGCAAGATCATGCGCATGCAGCGCTCGGCTGCGTCACGCAGCAGCGCCTCGCCCTGTTCGACAGCCTGAGCCAGCTCCATCGGCACGGTGAGGATCGAGGCGATCGCATCAATCCCGATATCGTGCACGTCGGGCGCGCCGGAGCCGAGGGAACCGGCGATTCCGAGCACTGGTACCCCGCTCGCACGCGCACGGAGCGCGATTTCGGCAGGCACCTTGCCGCGTGGCGTCTGAAAGTCAATCGCGCCCTCCGCAGTAATGACAAGATCCGCGGCCGCGATGAGGCCGTCGAGGTTGACCGGGGCGACACTCGGCGCGAGGAGCACCTCGAACCGCGGTGCGAGCCTGGCGCCGAGCACGGCAGCGAGGCCCGCGCCGAGGCCACCGGACGCACCGGTGCCCGCACCCGTGCGCAGGTCGAGCTGCTGCCCGTATGGCGCGGTGCGACGAAGCAGCTCCGCCCAGTGTTCGAGGCCAGCCGAGAGCTCTTCGACCTGTTCCGGGCTTGCGCCCTTCTGCGGGCCGAAAACACGGGCGACACCGCGGGGCCCGCAGAGCACATTGTGCACGTTACAGGCGAGCACGATCTCGACCTCCTGCGCACGCGGGTGCAGCCCGCGTAGGTCGATGCTCGCCGCCATGCTCAGCGCGGTTCCACCGTCCGGGATCTCGTGGCCGGCCGCATCGAGGATGCGCGCGCCGAGGCCGCGCAGCGCACCGGCCCCGCCGTCGCTCGTGCCTGAGTCGCCGCAGCCGACGATGATGCGCGTGGCGCCGTCGTCAAGGGCAGCGGCGATGAGTTCGCCGACGCCGTGTGTCGTCGTTGCCCCGGGGTCGCGACGGTCGCGTGGCACGAGTCGCAGCCCCGCCGCTGACGCCATTTCGACGACGGCGGTGCCGCGGGAATTCCCGCCGAGCCTGGCCCAGTGCGCGAGGACGGGCAGGCCGACGGGCCCGGTGACCTGCGCCGCGACGAGTTCGCCACCCGTAGTCTCCGCAAGCACCTCTGCGGTGCCCTCGCCGCCGTCGGGCACCGGGTACTCGTCGACCTGCACCCCGGGAATCACGCGGCGTATGCCGGCCGCAATTGCGGCGGCCACGGTGTCAGCGCCGAGACTCTCCTTGAACCCTGAGGGGGCGACGAGGATGCGCTGGGGAATCTGCATGGACATGATGAACCTCCGTGTGTGGGGTCGACAACGCACCGGGAGGATCCCGGGAGTGAGCGAGAAGAAAGAGCTAGATGAAGAGTGGGAGGCCGAGGATGGGCCAGAGCCACAGCGAACAGGCAATGATGAGTGTGAACAGCAGCGGGGCGAGCCAGGCGGAGAGCGTGCGCAGATCAGCTGGATCGATGCCCGCCCCAGCGTCAGCCTCGGTGAACATGGCCACCGGTTTCGCGGAGCTCGGCAGGGTGTGGCAGAAGCCGGCTGCCGCGGTTGATGCGAACGCTGCGGCTGCGGGGTCGACGCCGATGCCGGGGGCAATAGCAACGATGATCGGGATGAGCGCGGCTGAGCGGGCAGACCGCGACTGGATCACGAGATGCGCGGCGAGCGACAGCGCAACAACGAGGAGCAGGAAACCGAGTCCAGCGCCCTGCCCGAGGCCCCGCACCGGTCCGAGCATCGACTCGCCGAGCCAGGCGGCCGCGCCGGTGCGGGTGAGGGCGGAGCCAAGCGCGAGCGTCGCCGCGAGGAAGAGCAACAGGTTCCAGGGCACCCGCTTCACTGCCGGCCCGAGCCCAATGCACCCAAGCTTCGGCAGCGTCATCGCGATCGCGCCAAGCAAGGCGACGATGGCGGGGGAGAGACCGTGCAGCGGCTCCGTGCACCAGAGCGCGATGACCGCGGCGAGCAGCAGCAGGGCGCGGCGCTCGACGCGTGTGAGCGGGCCGGACACCGGCGTGGAAGCCTGCTCGGCGAGGTCCGTGAGGGCGACGCTCACACGGGTGCGCCGCTCTGCCCGGCTCGTGAAGCGCAGCAGCACGAGTTCGCAGGCGAGGTGTGACGAAACGACCGCGAGCGGCAGCCCGAGGACGAGCCAGCGGAGGAACCCGATGCCCTCGCCCGTCGCCTCGGTGAGAATCTGACTGGTGATGAGGTGCGCCCCAGCGCCGAGCAGTGAGCCGACCGCGGAGAGCAGAATGACTGTCGGGAAGATGAGCCCGAGGGCTCGCAGCAGTGCGGGTCTGCCCGGCAGCGCCGTCGCGAGGGCTCGGTACACGGGCAGCGCGAGGGCGGCACGTCCACTCGTGGCCGGGATCGCAAACGCCGACACGATGAGGGCAGCGGTGCTCGCATGGGCGAGCGTGCGTGGCCTGCGGGCACGGGTGACGAGCTGAGCAGCACCGCGCAGCGCGAGGCCTGACGCTGCGACTCCGGCAGCGATGATGCAGGCGCAAATGAGCAGCCATATGGTGTCGTCGCCGAGACTGGCGAAGAACGTGTCGGCCGGCAGCGCGCCGAGGATGATGAGCCCGGCAGCTGCGAGCAGAGCAACGAGCGTGTCGTCGAGCGTGGTGAACACCCACCCCCAGACGGCGGCGAGAAACACGGCGAGGGTGGTCGCCGCAGGCAGACTCAGCGCGGCAGGATCGATCGCGCCCCCAGCGGTGCGGATCGCGGCAGGCACGATGAGCCAGGCTGCGAGCAGCAGCACGACCGCAGCGGCGATCCACCGCTTCGTGACTCGCCGCGGAGCGCGCCGCGGCGAGGGGTCATCGTCGCCGCGGCGTGGCGGCTGGGGCGACGCTCCCGCCTCGCGAGGCAGCGTCGCACGCCCGGGCGGTGGCACGGTGGCATAACGGACGGTACTCATCGGAGTCGGTATCCCGCCCCGCGCACGGTCTCGATGCGATCGGCCCCGATCTTCGAACGCAGCGCCCGCACGTAGACGTCGACGACGTTCGACGCCGGGTCGAAATCCATGCCCCAGACGTGCCCGATGAGCTGGTCGCGGGTGAGTACCTGGCCCGGGTGCTGCAACAGCACTTCGAGCAGATCGAACTCGCGGGCGGTGAGGTCGGCGGCCTCGTCGCCGACCGTGACGCGGCGGGCGCGCACGTCGAGCGTGAGATCCTCGTGGCTGAGCACCGGGCCGACCTGGCGCTGCTCGCCGTCGCCGATGCGGATCCGCACCCGAGCGAGCAGCTCCGCGAACTGGAACGGCTTCGTCACGTAGTCGTTCGCGCCGCCCTCAAGGCCGCGCACCGTGTCGATGACGGAGTCGCGTGCGGTGAGCACGATCACGGGGACAGTGACGCCCTCGCCGCGGAGCTGACTGAGCACGGTGAAACCGTCGATCCCTGGCAACCCGATGTCGAGCAGCACGAGATCGAAGGAGCCGGAGCGCGCGAGGATGAGCGCGGTCTCGCCGTCGGGTGCGGCGGTCGTGTCGTATCCGGCGGCGCGGAGGCCGCGCGTAACAAACGAGGTGATGTGCGGATCGTCTTCCGCGATCAGGATGTGCCGCATTTAGCGCTCCTCAAGTTCGAGTACTGCGAGTTCTGGGGCCGCCGCGGGAGCGGGAAGGTCGATGCCGAAGGTGGCGCCCTCGCCGAGGGTGCTCTCCACCCAGGCGGAGCCGCCGTGCCCATCGGTGATGGCGCGCACGATCGCGAGGCCGAGGCCTGAGCCGTGCCGGGGCGAGGATCCGGCGGTGTCGCTGCGCGCGGTGACGTGGCCGCCGTGCACAAAGCGGTCGAAGATGCGCTTCGCGGCTTCTTCGGAGACCCCGGGGCCCTCGTCGGCGACCCACACGCTCAGGCGGCGATCCGCGCCCGCGCCGTCGAAGCGCGAGCCGATGCGGATCCGGTCGCCCGCGTCGGTCACCTGCACCGCGTTCGCGGCGAGCTGCAGCACGGCCTGCGTGACCCGCTGCGCGTCGATCGCAGCCTCACCCTCTGCGACCTCCATGAGCTGCCAGCGGCGGTCGCCGAGCGCCTGCGCCTTCGCCTCGATGTCGAGTGTGAGGGCCGCGACGTCGTGGTCGGCGAGCCGCACGAAGTCGTGCTGCTGGGCGCGCGCGAGCACGAGCAGGTCGGAGACGATCCGGCTCATTCTCGCGAGCTCGTCGGTGACGAGGCGGATCGTGGCCTGCCGCTCCTCGGGATCCTCGCTGAGGAGCTCGAGGTGGCCACGCACGACCGTGATCGGGGTGCGCAGCTCATGGCCGGCGTCGTCGACGAATTGCTGCTGGGTGCGGTGCGCGTCTTCGAGTCGGTCGAGCATCTCGTTGAACGTCTCGGCGACCTGCGCGATGTCGTCGCTGCCCTCGACTGGGACGCGCTCGGTGAGGTCGTGCTCGGTGATGCCGCGCGCGACCCGGTACACCTCGCGCACGGGGGCGAGGATCTGGCCAGCGACGAGCCAGGCGACGCCCGAACAGAGCAGCAGGCCCGCGAGCGCGACCCAGGCGAGCGTGCCGACCGCGCGATCGACCGCGGCGCGATCCGCCGCCGTGAACTGCGCGACGAGCAGGGAGCCGGTCTCTTCGCCGACGACGAAGTCGACGCGGCCCCAGCGCACCGGCTCGCCGTCGGCGAGCGTGACGACGCCCGAGCGTTGACGCGGGTCGGTCATCGTCTTGAGGATCGACGCGTCGGGGGCCGCCCCCGGATCGTGTCCGGTGACACCAGAGAGCGAACCAACGGGTGCGCCGCCTGCGAGCCCGATGAGGAGCTCTCCCTTGTCGACTGACTGCCGGGCAAGGTACACCTCGAGCAGACGTTCCGGGGTCGCGAACGGCTTCGTCGTCTCCGGGTCAACGCCCTCAGTGACGAAGCGCACGAACTCCTCACCCTCCTGGGTGATCTGCGCGTTCGCCTCAACCTCGACGGTGGCGAGCGAGAGACTGCGGCCGATGAGACCGATCGCGCAGAGCGTGAACAGGGTGCTGAGCACGATCCACACGGTGATGCGCCAGCGCGCTGGGAGCGTGCGGCGGCGGAGCGGGCGTAGCGGCGACGGTCGCGTGCCGGGCCGCCCTGCAGCAGCAGGAGCCTCGGGGCGGGCACCGGCAGCGTGCTGGGGCTCAACGGGGTCGAGGACGAGCGTCGGGAGCGCTGCCGTTGGCAGCGCCTGTGTTGGCGGGTTAGTCATCATCGCCCCAGTCGTCGGCGTCGTCATCCCAATCGTCGTCAACAGGGGCGGGCGCGGGTGCCGGTGCGGGGGCCGGAGCGGGTGCTGGCGCGGGCGCGGGTGCAGGCTTCGGGACCGGCTGTGGCGCAGGCTCAGGCTTCGGCGCCGGCGGCGCAACAACGGGCTCCGGCGCCACGATGGGCGCGTTCGGGAGCTCGGGTGCCCCCGGAGCTTGGATGAGCGCCAGGCTGCCGACTGCGATCGCCGCCGGAATGGCGATGAGGGCTCCCGGAAGGAGGAAGCGTCGTGCGAAGGTCATAGAACTATCGTGGCCGACCAATGTGAAGCGTAGATGAGGCAAAGATGAGGAAACCTTCATCTCGGCCGCGACGCACGCGCCGGGGAGTCACCGGTTGGGGTGTGGTGCTCAGCCTGCGAAAGCGAGCGGGGCGATGATGAGCTCGGCGATCGTGAAGATCGTGAGGCCCGCGAGGGAGCCGATGACCGTTCCATTGATGCGAATGAACTGAAGATCCTTACCGACCTGGAGCTCAATCTTCTCGGCCGCGTCCTTGGCATCCCAGCGCTGCACCGTGTCCGACACCACCTGCGCGAGGTCGTGCCGGTACGTGTGGACGAGATACTCAACGATCTTCATCACCCACACGTCAATCTTGTACTGCAGCGTCGCGTCGCTCTCAAGCTTCCGACCGAAGTCAGAGACTGCAGCGGTGAGGCGCCCGCGAAGTTCGCTCTCCGGGTCCTCGAGCATCTCGACGATCGCTGCGCGTGCCGTCTGCCAGGTGCTCGCGGCAAGTGAACGGATCCGCGGGCTGTCGAAGACCTCGCGCTTGAACGACTCGAGCTGGGCCTGCAGCGCTTCCTGCTCCTGCAGATCCTGCGAGAGGTCGTGGAGAAACTTCGTGATCGCGATGCGCGCGGGGTGGTCCTGGTCAGCTGACACGTTCTGCAGGAACTTCACGGCCTCCGTGTGCAGTCGTTGGTCGACGAACTTCTCGACGATGCTCGGCATCCACTGGGGGAGCCGAGACGAGATGACCTTGTCGAAGGCCTGTGGGTGTTGCACGAGCCAGAGCTCGAGCCGGTCAGCAGCGAGGTCGACGAGCGACTCGTGATGGCCCCCGGTGACGAACGACTCGGTTGCGCGTCCGAGCAACGGCCCCCACTCTGGGTCGATGACGTGCCGCCGCACGAGCGATTCGATGAGATCCTGCACGTCGCGATCGTCAAGCACGGTCAGCGCGCCGAGACCGATGCCAGCGGCCATGTCGCTCACCCGCTGCGCATTGCCGGGTTCACGCAGCCACGAGCCGGCCATCCGAGCGCCGCTGATCTGCGACAGCTTGTCGTGGACGACCTCGTCGGACAGGAAGTTCTCTTCGATGAACGAGCCGAGGCCCTCCCCGATTTCGTCCTTCTTGTTCGCGATGAGGTTCGTGTGCGGGATGGGGATGCCGAGCGGGTGGCGGAACAGCGCGGTGACGGCGAACCAGTCGGCCAGCGCGCCAACCATGCCGCCCTCGGCGGCTGCGCGAACGTAGCCGAACCACGGAATGCGTTCCTGCAGAATGAACGCGACGACGAACAGCACCGCCATGAAGATGAGGAGCCCGACTGCGATGCCCTGCATGCGGCGCAGCGCGTGCAGGCGGTCGAAATCGGCGGGGGTGACGGCTCCGAGCGTACGTCGGGTAAACATGGGCACACCACCATTATGCGACCTCACCGACCGCGAGTCGCTATCAGTGAGCCATGGGATACTTCACGTCATGCAGTTTCTTACGGTGCTGAGCCTGAAAAACCGTGCACTCATTGCGCTCGTCACGATCGTGGCCGCCGTATTTGGGTTCCTCGGGATGTCCTCCCTGAAGCAGGAACTCATGCCATCGGTTGAGTTCCCGGCGATCGCCGTCATCACGAGCTACCCCGGCGCATCTCCCGACGTCGTGAACAATGACGTGTCGGACCCGATTGAGACGGCGCTCCGCGGAGTGCCGAGCCTTGAGAGCACCACGGCGACGTCGAGCACCGGCATGTCCGTCGTGCTTGCGCAGTTCACCTACGGCGTCGACATTGCGGCGACCGAGCAGAAGGTCGAACGCGCGGTCAGCCGAATCTCGAAGATGCTCCCCGAGAGCGTTGACAGTCAGGTCGTCGCTGGCAGCGTCGACGACCTCCCGGTGATCCAGATCGCGGTCACCCCGCCCAGCGGTGAGGATCCCGAGGAAACCGCAAGGCTCATCGAGCGCGTCGCAGTGCCCGAGATCGGCGACCTCGACGGCGTGCGCGAGGCGCAGCTCACCGGCGCGAGGGGCGATCGCGTCACCATCGTGCCCGACGACGCCAAGATCAGCGACGCCGGGGTGAGCCAGCAGCGGATTACCGACGCCCTCCAGCAGAGCGGCGTGCTCATCGCAGGCGGCACCGTCGACGACGCGGAGAACACGCTCGCCGTGCAGCTCGGCTCGGAGATGCACTCTGCCGAGGACATCGCCGCGCTCCCGATTCCGTTGAGCGCTGACGAATTCATGGCCTACCAACAGGCGGTGCAGGCCCAGCAGCAGGCGGCCGAACAGCTGCCCGACATCCCGGGGGGTACACAGCTGCCGCCCGGGCTGCCAGAGACCCAGCCGACCGAGGCGCCGAAGCTCCCCGCGGTCGTCACGATCGGCGACGTCGCAGACGTCTCCCTCGAATCGAACCCGGTCACCAGCATCTCGCGGATCAACGGCGAGCCGGCGCTCACCATCGCCGTGACCAAGATGTCGCAGGCGAACACCGTCGAGGTGTCGCACCTCGTCCAGGACAAGATCGACGAGCTCACCAAGCAGCTCGGCGGCGTCAGCCTGACCGTCATCTTCGACCAGGCACCCTACGTCGAACAGTCCATCGAGTCACTCACCACGGAGGGGCTGCTCGGTCTGCTCTTCGCGGTGCTCGTGATCCTCGTCTTCCTAATGTCCGTCCGGGCGACGCTCGTCACGGCGATCTCGATCCCGACCTCGATTCTGCTCGCGTTCGTCGGCCTGAACTTCGCCGACTACACGCTGAACATGCTCACCCTCGGTGCGCTCACCATCTCCATCGGCCGCGTCGTAGACGACTCGATCGTGGTGATCGAGAACATTAAGCGGCACCTGGTTGAGGGAGAAGACCGCGCGACCGCGATCCTCCGCGCCGTCCGCGAGGTCGCAGGCGCCATTACCGCGGCAACCATTACCACGGTCGCCGTGTTCCTCCCGATGGCGTTCGTCAGCGGCATGGTCGGCGAACTCTTCCGCCCGTTCGCGTTCACCGTCACCATCGCGCTCGCCGCCTCGCTGCTCGTCTCGTTGACGATCGTTCCCGTGCTCGCGTACTGGTTCCTCAAGCCAGACGCGAAGCCACAGGCGGTCGAGGGCGCCGAGGTCGACGCCACGCAGCGCACGAACTGGCTGGCGCGCGGCTACCGTCCGATCATTGAGTGGACGCTCGGCAAGCCCGGCATCACCCTGCTGCTCTCGGTGCTCGTGCTCGGCGGCACCGTGCTCGCCTCGCCGCTCATGAAAACGACCTTCATGAGTGAGGACGAACAGAATTCCGTTGGCCTCACCCAGACGCTGCAGCCTGGCATCAGCCTCGACGCCCAGCTCACACACGCCGAAGCGGTCGAGACCGCGCTCTCCGGGCTCGACGTCGTCGAAACCGTGCAGGTGACCATCGGCTCCGGTGGTGACGGCATGGCGGCGATGTTCGGCGGCGGCAGCGACGGCGCAATTAGCTACTCGCTCACCCTCGATCCCGACGCCGACCAGGCGAAGGCGAAGGACGAGATTCGCTCTGCGGTTGCTGAGATCAGTGATGGTGGCGAATTCTCGATCGGCCAGGCCGGCGGCGGCATGTCGATGTCGAGCGCAATCCAGGTCAACGTGACCGCCCCCGACCAGGAGACCCTTGCTGCGTCGAGTGACAGCATCGTGGCCGCGCTGAAACAGCAGCCCGGGCTCGAACAGATCGAGAGCGACCTCGCGATGTCGCGACCGTATCTTCGGGTCACCGTGGACCGCGCTAAGGCGGCCGAGGCTGGCCTGACCGAATCAGCAGTCGGTGGCATGGCCGCGAAGAGTATGCAGCCCAGTCAGATCGGGCGGATCACGATCGAGGATTCGACCGTGAACGTCTACATGGATCTCGGCACAGCCCCTGAGGATATCGAGGGTGTTAAAGCGCTCACACTGCAGACCGCGACGGGAGAGCAGCGACTCGATGAGCTCGCCACCGTCGAGGTTGCTGACGGCCCAGTGACTGTGCGAACCGAGAACAACGTCCGCATGGTGACTGTCTCCGCGCTGCCGAAGGGTGATGACCTCACCTCTGCGGGCGCCGAGGTGACCGCCGCGCTCGACGCTGTCGACCTGCCGGCTGGCGCGGCCGCGAGCATCGGCGGTGTGATGGCGCAGCAGGAGGAAGCGTTCGAGCAGCTCGGCATTGCGCTGCTCGCAGCGACCCTGATCGTGTACGTGGTCATGGTGGCGACGTTCCGGAGCCTGCTGCAGCCGCTGCTGCTGCTGGTCTCGGTGCCGTTCGCGGCGACCGGCGCGATCCTGTTGCTCATCGCGACGGGGATCCCGCTCGGCGTTGCCTCGCTCATTGGCGTCCTCATGCTCGTGGGCATCGTCGTGACCAATGCGATCGTGCTCATCGATCTTGTGAACCAGTATCGAGAACGCGGCGACGCGCTGCGCGATGCCGTGCTGCATGGCTCCCTGCAGCGCCTCAGGCCGATCGTGATGACCGCGCTCGCAACGATCCTTGCGCTGGCCCCGATGGCGCTCGGCGTC
>NZ_LOHP01000013.1 GCF_001482305.1 Leucobacter sp. G161 | reverse complement strand
CGTTGCCGAGGAGGTTGTCGAGGAGCCGCCCAAGCAGCGCCGGCTGAGCGGGGAGGGCGTGCGGCGTCACCTCTGCGGCCCCGGTGCGGCCCCGCGCTGCCGCTGCTTCCTGGCAGCGCTCAAGGGGATCCGCGAGCAGCTCGCCTGCCTCGCGCAGTTCGCGCGGCTCTCGCCCCTGCTGTTCGGGATCGCCAAGCCCCATTTGCGACCTGGTGAGCTCGAGCAGCGCCTCACCCCTCGCGATGCTGCGCGCGTTGACCTCGCGCAATCGTTCAGCGACGACGCGGTATTCGGCTTGACTCGGCTCCGGCCCATCGAGCAGCATGTCGAGCATCGCCTTCTCGGTCGCGAGCGGGGTGCGCAGTTCGTGAGAGGCGTTGGCAGCGAACAGCTGCTGCGCGCGGAACGCCCGTTCGAGCCTGTCAAGCATCTCGTCGAGGGTGTCGGAGAGATCGGTGAGCTCGTCGCGCGGGCCGCGCAGCCCGACTCTTTGGTCGAGTCTGCTCGGGGTCGCACCGCGCGCGGCCTCGTTGATCTCGTGCAGCGGGGCGAGCACGCGACCCGCGAGCAGCCATGCCGCGACCGCCCCCAGCGCGACGATCACGACGAGCGCGATGAGCGAGGACCACAATAGCGTGTCGAACACGTCTGAGACGTCGCGAATTTCGAGCGCAGGGAGGGCGATGGCCAGGTCCTCGGGACCCCCATCAATGGGCCCGTAGAGGTTGAGGTCGGCCGCGGGGAGGTCTCCGAGAGCGGTGCCGCTGCCAAACAGCTCCGCGCTGCTCTCAACGGTTGCCGCCGGGCTCGTCGGCAACGCCCACACCGGCCCAAACCGCATAAACACGTTGAGCCCGGCGACGAGGATTCCGCCGCCGAGCGCGATGAGCAGCGCGACGCTCAGCGTGATGCGCGCGCGAATCGTGAGTCGGAACCCGCTCCTGCTACGCACCATGGTGCTCCCCGGTGCGCGCCGCTGGTGCAGCGTCGCCGGCCCCCGCAGCAGCCGCATCGGCGACCGCGTCGCCGATGCGGTACCCAACCCCCGGCACAGTGTGGATTATGCGGGGCTCGCCGAGCCGCTTGCGCAGCGTCGACATCGTGACGCGAATCGCGTGCGTGAACGGGTCGGCGTTCTCGTCCCACGCCCGTTCGAGCAGCTGCTCGGCGCTGAGCACGCCGCCGTTCGCTTCGAGCAGCGCCCGCAGCAGCGCGAACTCCTTGCGGCTCAGGTGCACGTAACGACCGTCGCGGTACACCTCGCGGCGAAAGGGGTCGAGCTGCACGCCGTGGGCTTCGAGCACGAGCGGCAGCGGGGCTGCGTTGCGCCTGTGCAGCGCCTGCAGCCTGGCGATGAGCTCGGGAAAGTCGAAGGGCTTCACGAGGTAATCGTCGGCACCAAGTGCGAAGCCGTCTACCTTGTCGTCGAGCAGCCCCGCCGCCGTGAGCATGAGCACCCGCGTGCCCGGGGCGTGTTCGACGGCCCAGCGGCACACGTCGTCACCTTGGATCCCTGGCAGGTCGCGATCGAGCAGCATCACGTCGTATTCGGCGTAGCCGAGCACCTCGATCGCGGTCTCGCCGTCGGGGGCGATGTCAGCGGCGACTGACGCTCGCCGCAGCACGGTTTGGATCGCCTCTGCGAGGTACGCCTCGTCCTCAACAATCAGTACCCGCATTTCGCCCGCCCTCTGCCGCCATACGCGGGCCGAGTCCGGCCCGCAAAGAACGGCTTTAGTCAAACACGAGCGACGTTAAGAAAACATCTGCGAATTCGCAGACGCCCCCTTTAGCCCGGGTTCGCTGAACTGTACACAGGTTGCGCCAGCAGCCGCTTCCCGACGAGAGGACCCACTTCAATGACCACACCACGAACGCTGCGCGGGCTCGCGCTCATCACGCTTCCGCTCGCCGCGCTGCTGCTCAGCGGCTGCGCTGGGCAGCAGCCCGAACCCGAGGCGGCAGGCGCTGGGCAGCAAGACGACATGCACTCGTGGCTGGTCAAGTACGCGGAGTGCATGCAGGGCGAGGGAATCGACTACCCGACGCCGAACGCCGACCCGAACGCCGCGATGCAGGCGATCGATATCGAGGAGCTCGGCGGGATTGACGTTTTCGAGGCCGCGGACAAGACCTGCATGGGCAAGATCGGCGAACCCCCGGCTCCGACGGATGCCGACGGCAACCCGATGACTGAGGAGGACATGATGGAGCAGACCCTGAAGCTCACGACGTGCCTGCGCGAGCAGGGCGTTGACGTCGCTGATCCCACCCCCGGCGGTGGCATCACCATCCCGGAGGGCGCGCCAGACGCGGCCTTCGAGGCCTGCGGCATGGGCGGCGTTCCGGCGTCCGGGGAATAGCCGATGCGAAAGACCTGGGTCGCGGTCGCCGCCGGCGCCGCCGTTGTCGGGCTCGCCGCGACGGGCTTCGTGCTGCTGCGCCCAACGCCTGCGCCAACGCCCGATCCCGCACCTCCGCGCGCGGTCGCCGAGATCACCCGCGGCGACCTCTCTGAGCGAACGCTCGTGCAGGGCCAGCTCAACTACACGGGTGAACGCCCCATCTCCGGCGGCGCCGGCACGCTCACGTCGCGGGCCGCGCCTGGCGCTACCGTCGCGCTCGGCGGCGAACTGTTCGCGATCGATAACGCACCCGTCGCCCTGTTCACCGGGCCGCTGCCCCAGTGGCGCTCGTTTGAGCTCGGCATGAGCAACGGGCCAGACGTGCAGCAACTCGAAGCCTCGCTCGGCCAGCTCGGCTACTTCTGGGGCGGTGCCGACGAAATCTTCGACGACAATACGCGCATCGGCATCAGGCTCTGGCAGGAGGCAACGGGTCGCCAAGTCACCGGCGAGATCGGCCTCGGCGACATCTACTTCGCGCCGGGAAGCGTGCGGGTCGCCTCCGCCGAGCTCGCGCCGGGAGCGACGACCGCGCCCGGATCCGCGATCCTCCGCGTGACCGAACTCGGCAAGAGCGTGAAGGTCGAGTTGAAGCTCTCGCAGCAGAAACTCGCCGTCGTCGGGGCAGCCGTCGAGGTCGAGCTGCCAGGCGGCAGCAAGACACCCGGCACGGTGACCGCGGTTGATCCGCCGCGCGCCCCCGAAAAGCAGGGAGAGGGCGCGCCGGGAGACAGCGCCGCGACGGTTCCCGTAACCATCACGCTCGACTCCCCTGACGATGCCGCAGCCTTCGATCGCGCGCCAGTGCGCGTCGCATTCACGAGCGAGACCAAAACCGACGTGCTCTCGGTTCCCGTCGGCGCGCTGCTCGCGCTCCCCGGCGGCGGCTACGGTGTCGAGGTCGTGCAGCCGGGAGCGGCGAAGCCCAAGCGGGTCGCCGTTGAAACCGGCCTGTTCGCCGGCGGGCTCGTCGAGGTCACAGGGCAGGGCCTCGATGCGGGCACCAAGGTCGTGATCGCCGAATCATGATCGAGCTTGAGAACATCACGAAGAGCTTCGGCTCCCCGCCCACCGACGTGCTGCGCGGCGTGAACCTCAGCGTCACCGAGGGCGAATTCGTTGGGGTGCTCGGCCCGTCAGGGTCGGGTAAATCGACGCTGCTGAACATCCTCGGCACGCTCGACCGGCCAACGAGCGGGCGGGTCATGCTCGCGGGCGAGGACACATCGCAGCTCAGCGACAACGAACTCTCCGACCTGCGCTGCCACCGGATCGGCTTCGTCTTCCAACAGTTTCACCTCACCGACGGCCGCACCGCGCTCGACAACGTTGGCGACGGGCTGCTCTACCGCGGGCACTCGCGCGCGGCCCGCAGGCGCGA
>NZ_LOHP01000012.1 GCF_001482305.1 Leucobacter sp. G161 | reverse complement strand
ACGTGCGTGTATACCTGGGTGCTGGACAGGCTTGAGTGTCCCAGCATTTCCTGCACCACGCGGAGATCGGCACCGCCGTCGAGGAGATGCGTCGCGGCCGTGTGCCGGAAGGTATGTGGTCCGCTTGGGCCGCCGCCGGGCTCGCGTTCGAGTTCGCGCGAGACAAGTCGGTAGACGGCGCCGGTGCCCAGCAGGGCGCCGCCACGGTTGCCAATAAACAGCGGACCGGAGCGCGGCATCGCGGCCGGCGCGTCCTCGGACCTGCGGGAAAGCAGCGCGTCTCGTGACTCGGCAATGTAACGCTCGAGCGCGTGCGCTGCCGGGACGCCGAGCGGTACGACTCGCTCCTTGTTGCCCTTACCGAGGACACGGACGCTGCGGTCGCGCCGGTCGAAGCCGTCGAGCTGTAATGAGGTGAGCTCGGACACCCGGAGTGCTGACGAGTACAGCAACTCGAGAACCGCGTGATCTCGGACCTGCTCGGGGTCTCCGGCGATGGCACGTGCTGCCGCACGTTCGAGGACGCGGGACATCTGCTCCTGTGTGAGTACGCGGGGGAGGGCTTTCGGCGTTCGCGGCGTCCGCAGACGTGAAGCTGGGTTGCCCGGAACCATGCTGCGGGATTCAAGCCAGGAGCCAAACGATTTCAGCGTGGCCACGTTTCTCGCGATCGTGGAGGGGGCAAGCCCCCGCTGTTGGCGTTCCCAGAGCCAGGACCGCATGAGCTCGAGATCTGCTCCAGCAAGGTCTGCGACACCGTGCTCTGCGGCGAAGCCAGCGAAATCGTTGAGATCTCGCCGGTACGAGCGAATTGTGTGTTCGGAGTATCCGAATTCAAGGCGCGCCGCATCGATGAACGTCGACACCGCCTCGTTGAGTTTCATGCTCCCTATCTTCGCCGACCTTACTGAACCCGAGCGGCGTTCAGCGCGGTGGTTCGCCGTTTCAGCGGAGGCGCCGCGGCTACTCGCGCCGTAACAGCCGCCAGTGCGCCACGCTGCCGGCCTCACCGTCAACGCGCGCAACATACCTCAGGAGTTCGAGTTCGGCGAGTGTGTCGGTGGCCTCGTCGACAGAAACACCCGCACGCACCGCAGCATCAGCTGTGGACCGCTCCCCGTGTAGCGGGAGTGCGTCGAGTATCCGCAGATGCAGGGACGGCGTGCGGTCCGAGCCGGTACTCGCTCCGTCCGTGGCGTTGTGGAACGGGTCTCCTGATTCAGCGCCGAGGAGCTCCCGAAGCTCTGCGCCGTTCGTGATGAGCGTTGCGCCGTACTCGCGAACAAGTCTATGACAGACGGCTGAGGCAGCTGACGTGATCGGGCCGGGCACCGCACCCACCGCGCGGGCGAGCTCGGCAGCGTGCCCGGCAAAGCTGAACTGGGGTAACGGGTCTGATGCACGTTTAGGTGACATTCAACATGGCTAGTTTCTGCTGGCCTGGAAGGATGAACCTATGCCTCCTCGTT
>NZ_LOHP01000011.1 GCF_001482305.1 Leucobacter sp. G161 | reverse complement strand
ATCGAATACGAGACCATCATGAACGAACAGGTCGCACTCGCGGCCTGACCAAACTGTCACCTAAACGTGCATCAGACCCCATCGACGAGTTCGGGAACGTCGTCGCGGCTGTGCGCGAGCAGCCCGAATGCTCCGCCAGCGTCGACTGATTGGAGCTGTGCGTAGTCGCCGACCAGCAGCACCTTTGCCCCGGCAGAAGCGGCCAGACCTGCGATACGGTCGAGCGACAGGGTGCCCGCGAGTGAGGCTTCGTCGAGGATCAGCAGCTGTCCGGCAGAAAATCCTTCGCCAGTGATCAGGTGGTTCTGCCACCACTTCGCTGTGTTCTCGGTTGCGATCCTGAGATCCTCGGCGAGCACCTCCGCCGCGCCAGCTGAAGGCGCAAGCCCGACGACAGAACCTGTTCCATGAGTCGACTCCCATGCCCTACGCAGCGCAAGCATCGCGGTCGTTTTCCCTGCACCTGCAGGGCCAACAAGCAGATCGACGACTCGACCCGAGACGGCGATACGAGTAAGCGCTTCGGCTTGGTCATCTCCGAGCACGCGCTTGTCTCGATCAGGCTTACGCGCGAACTTCTCGATCGACGCCAGCTGTACCGTCGGTGCGGTGAGGTCGCGGCTCAGTTCAAGTAAACGGTCTTCGGCTTCGAGCAGCAGGTTCGACGGAAAGACGGTTGAGTTCTTCGGCCTGAACACCGACGACTGATCGCTGCGACGAAACTCGACGGGGCTCGATGCCAGCTCGAACGGCGTCAACCGCAGAGACACTTGCTCGGCAGCATCAACCACAAGCCCGACGACGGCTTCGCGATCCTCCATCGATGCGAACCGATAGCCCATGGTCTGTCGTGCGGCTTCTGCGGTGAGGTTCCAGCGCCGCCAGGTCGAACGCTTCTCACCAACCGCCGCAACGACACTCTCGCCAATCGAGCGAATCACATCCAGCGGAATGTCATCGGCATGGAACAGCAACGGACGATCGTTCGATGTAACCTGCCGCGCCCACGCGGTTGCATCCTCACCCAGGATCTCACTCGCGCGGTCACGCCATCCAGCGGTCAAATCGGCGAGAGAGTGCAGGGGTCTGATGCACGTTTAGGTGACAGTTTGGTCAGGCCGCGAGTGCGACCTGTTCGTTCATGATGGTCTCGTATTCG
>NZ_LOHP01000010.1 GCF_001482305.1 Leucobacter sp. G161 | reverse complement strand
CCTCGATACAGTGCACGCAGCACCCTCCGCTGTCGGTGAGTCCGTGACCTCGCTTTGCGAGTCATAGCCACCTCCTTTGTCGGCGGTCTACGATCGCCAGCAAAGAGCCCGTACGCAGCAACACCCTGCGACCGAATCCCGGCAAACTTTCTGCCCGATTTCGGATCGGCGGTGTTACGCTACTCCCGAATCTTCGACTCGAGCAGGGTGTTGCTGCTCAGGGTTTTCTTCACAGGAGCCCAGTTTCACGAAGTGCCCCTGTTGCTGCAGGGGCACTTTGCTGTGCTGGGCGGGCCGGGTTCACGTAGCTCTCGCCCGACTTGCGGAGCAGGCTACGTGGGCAGCATTGAGGGCGCGCAACGCCAAATCGGCATCTGTGGATAGCGCATTCGCCCTAACAGGAGGTCTTCGCTCGGATGCAGCGCTACGTCGACCCGGACGCGAGTTACGCCGCCCCGCGCTCCTGCCGGCGAATCTTTCCGGCACGCGCGAACCAGGCCACGGCGAACGACAGCGCGAGCGCGAAGAAGACGCCGAGGTTTGCTCCCGCCCACTCCCCGTCCTTGCCACCTACGAGGCCGAGGAAGTAGCCCTGCCAGTTGTTCCAGGGTGCGTCGGCCGCGAAGCCATTGGTAACGAAGCCCCAGCCGATCACGGACGCGACCACGAAGATCCCGACCGAGGTCCAGTCCCACGCCCCGTAGCGGCCCTTCGCATCGAAGAGCGCGACCTCATCGTAGTCGCGTTTCCGGCGGAGAATATCGGCAATGAGGATCCCGGCCCACGCAGCAAGCGGCACTCCGAGCGTGATGAGAAAGCTCTGGAACGGCCCGAGAAAGCCCTCGGCGAAGAAGACGACCCAGATGGTGCCGAGAGTGAGGATGATCCCGTCGATGCCGGCTGCGGCGGGGCGCGGGATGCGGATCCCCAAGCTCAGCAGCGTCAGCCCCGAGGAGTAGATGCCGAGCACCGCGCCCGACACGAGCGCGAGCAC
Organism: Leucobacter sp. G161; assembly: GCF_001482305.1. Taxonomy (GTDB): domain Bacteria; phylum Actinomycetota; class Actinomycetes; order Actinomycetales; family Microbacteriaceae; genus Leucobacter. The sequence goes on along the minus strand of NZ_LOHP01000010.1, from coordinate 10,793 downwards.
CGCGGTGAGCAGGAACGGGATGAGCACCCACACCGGCAGCAGCGTCGCGAGGGCGCCGATCGGGTCGTTCCCCACGGCATTCATGAGCGCGGGGTCTGACCCGGCAAGCAGCAGGCCGAAGATCACGAGGATCACCGGGGCGAGCGCGCCGCCAATCGTGTTCCAGAGCACGATCGAGCCGTCGGAGGCGTCGCGCCGCTGGTACCTGGACCAGTCGGCGGCGATGTTGATCCAGCCGAGGCCGAAGCCCGTCATCACCATGACGAGCGCGCCGACGACCTGCCCGGTGCTCCCCGCGGGGATCGCCATGACCGCCGCGAGATCGATGTGCGGCACGGCGAGCACGATGTAGAGGATCGTGACCGCACCCGTGATCCACGTGAGGATCGACTGCATCTTCATAATCGCGTGATACCCGAGCACCGAGGCAATGACGATGAGTGCGGCGACGACGAGCGTCGCGATGAGCTTCACCGCGGTCCCGCCGTCACCGCCGAGCTGCGTGATGACGGTCGCGGTCGCGAGCACCGCCATGATCGCGAGAAACGTCTCCCAACCGATCGAGGTCAGCCACGAGATGATGCCCGGCACTTTCTGCCCGTGCACGCCGAAGGCCGCGCGCGACAGCACCATCGTCGGCACGGAGCCCCGCTTGCCGGCGATCGCGATGAGCCCGCAGAGGAAGAAAGAGACCACAATGCCAACGGCCGAAACGATCGTTGCCTGCCAGAACGAGATCTCGAATCCGAGCACGAACGATCCGTACGACATGCCAAACACCGACACGTTCGCGGCGAACCACGGCCAGAACAGATCGCGCGGTTTCGCCGTGCGCGCCGACTCGGGAACAATCTCGATGCCGGTGCGCTCGATGAGCGATCCTGCGGGTACGTCGTTGGACACGGTGGCCTCCCCTATAGTGCGAGTAGTTTAGCCCGCGAGCTCGCCGCGCATCACAGCCTGCAACGTGTCGAGCCGGGTCACGCCGAGCTTCAGCGCATCGCGGTGGAAGTCGCGAATATCGAAGGATCCGCCGCTCTGCTCCGCACGGGCCTTCGCCTCGTCGCGCAGGTCCTCCCAGATGCGCTGCCCGATCTTGTACGACGGCGCCTGCCCGGCCCAGCCGAGGTAGCGGAGCACCTCGAACCGCACGAAGCTGTCGTTCATGTTCACGTTCTCGGCCATGAACTCGAAGGCGTAGTCGCCGTCCCAGACCCCTCCGCCATCGGGCCGCTGCTTTCCGAGGTGCACGCCGATGTCGAGCACGACGCGGGCCGCACGCATGCGCTGGCCGTCGAGCATGCCGAGGCGATCCGCGGGGTCATCGAGGTATCCGAGCTGCTCCATGAGTCGCTCGGCATACAGTGCCCAGCCCTCGGCGTTGCCGGAGGAGCCCGCGAGCTGCCTGCGCCACTCGTTGAGCGTGCCGCTGTTCACGACGGCCTGGCCGATCTGCAGGTGGTGACCCGGGACGCCCTCGTGGTAGACGGTCGTGAGCTCGCGCCACGTGTCGAATTCGGTGACGCCCTCGGGCACCGACCACCACATGCGGCCGGGCCGCGAGAAGTCGCTCGACGGGCCGGTGTAGTAGATCCCACCCTCCTGCGTCGGCGCGATCATGCACTCGAGGGTGCGGATCTCGGCGGGGATATCAAACTGAGTCGCGCCGAGCTCGGCAACCGCGCGGTCGCTTGTCTCCTGCATCCAGCGCTGCAGCGCGTCGGTGCCGTGGAGCTTGCGCGCCGGATCCCGCTCGAGATGCGCGATGGCGTCGGCCACGATCCCCTTGCGTGGGGACTCGCCGAGGATCTCACCGGCGATCTTCTCCTGCTCCGCCACCATGCGAGCGAGTTCTTCGATGCCCCACTCGTAGGTCTCGTCGAGGTCGACCTTCGCGCCGAGGAACACCTCGGAGGCGAGCTCGTAGCGCTCGCGCCCGAACGCGTCCTGCTCGGTCGCGTGCGCTGAGAGCTGCGTGTCGAGGAAGCTCGCGAGATCCGCATATGCGGTCGATGCCTCGCCAGCGGCGCGCTCGAGATCCGCGCGGAGCGACGCGGGTGCGGAATCGCCGGCGCGCTCAGCGAGCTCGGCAAAGAACCCCTGTGAGGGCGCGCTGCTCGCCACCGCTCCCCCGCGCGGCTGGATCAGCGGCGACATACCAGCGGTGCGGCGCAGCTGGTCGGCGACCTCACGCACCTGGCGGATCGACGGGACGAGGCCTCGTTCGATACCGGCGTCAAGCGATGCACGGTAGGAGCGCATCGCCTCGGGCACTGCCGCCATGCGTGCGGCAATGTTCGCCCAGTCACCCTCCGTGTCGCTCGGCATGATGTCGAAGACGTCGCGCACCTGCTGACTCGGCGACTCGATGACATTCAAGTTTCGGAGGCCCTCACCCGACTCGTGCAGCGCGAGCGAGAGCTCAAGCTCTGCGGCGAGATCCTGCTGGGTGACCCGGTCCACTTCGTCGGCTGCCGTGGTCGCTCGAAGGGTGGTCAGGGTATCTCGCATGGACTGTGCGAGCTCATCGGCACCGGCCGGCGAGAAGTCAGGGAGCTGCGCGTGCGCACTCTCCCGACCGATGTAGGTTCCGGTGATCGGATCGTGCTGGGTGAGCGTATCGACCCACTCTTCAGCGATGCGATCAATGGCGGTAATTTCGCGTTCGACACTCATATCTTCAGCATAGCCACGCGGCAGCCAGAAATAGGGCAGAATAGGAGGGTGCGCTGCACGTAGCCGCGCGCTCACAGATTTCTGAGGAGACACAGTGAAGATACGCACCCGTATCGCCACCGCCGTGACCGTCGCGCTCGCTACCGTTCTGGTGAGCGCGCCCGCGTTCGCGTCGGAGGGCGTCGAAAAGGTCGACACGCACGCACCGTTCTCGGCAGCGGGCCAGCCGGTTGACGTCGTCGCGATCTCGATCGTTGGCGTGGTGCTGCTCGGCATTGTGCTGATCACCTCGACGCTGCTCGGCAACCTCTTCGAGAAGAACAAGAAGAAGGCCTAGCTCCTACTTCGAAACGGGCGGGTGTGGCAATTGCCACACCCGCCCGTTTTGCGTACCCGTTTCAGTGGGCCCGGCCCCACCCAGCCCCGCCCGGCCCTGGCCCTTCCCTCGGCTGTTCCTCTGGCTGTCCCCTACTCCGCCCACCTCGTCAGCGCTGAGAAGACATGACCTCAGCTAGGTCATGAGCTTTGTGCAGCATTTCGCTCCTGACCTCGCTGAGTAGCCATGACCTCAGCGCCGTGGTGGGGCTGGCAGGGGCAGGGGGCTGGGCAAGCACAGCACAGCCCCTGCCGGCAGCCACAGGGCTGCCGGCAGGGGCCTCGGCAAGGTAACTCTCGCGGAAGGGCTAGTTTGCGCTCGCCGTCAGCGGATCACGCACCACGCGGAACGTCGCGACCAGCGGGTCAACCGCCCCGCGAACGTACCCGGTCGGTGACGAGGCAACGGCCTGGAGGAAGGTCACGGTCTCCTCGGTGATCTCCTCGCCGGGCACCAGGTTCGGGATGCCGGGAGGGTAGGCCGCGAGGGTGTCGGCCGAGATCTGGCCGATCGCTTGGTGCGCGGTCATGACGACGCTCTCGGCGAAGAAGGCGGCGCGCGGCAGCATGCGCAGCGTTCCGGCCTCGGGCAGTTCGGGGAAAGCAACGAGCTCGCTCGGCCCGCCGTTGCCCGCCTGCGACTCGGCGACCACTGCCTCGAGCCCAGCCATCACGCGGTCGAGGTCAGGCGTCGCAAGCGCTCCGATGACGGCCACGATCGTCGTCGCGGTCGACATCTCAAAGTAGATGCCGTGGTCCGAGATCAGCCGGTCGCGCACCCAGTGTCCGCTGCGCCCGAGGCGCGACACGTCGATCGGGATCCGCAGCGGGTCGACGCTCACGATGTCGGGGAACTCCCCAAAGTCATCACTGATCACCGAGAAGCTGTCGTTTGCACGCAGGCGCTCACGCATCTCCTCGGCAATCTCAATGGAACGACCGATCTGCTCCTTGCCGTTCATGAGCGCGTGCCGGGCCGTGTCGAGCGAGCCCATGAGCAGCGCGCTCGCGGAAGTGGACGCGGTCATCGTGTACGACCGGTTGACGAGCGTCTCGAGGCGATCGGCGAACTCGGTCTCCCCGAGGTGCAGCATCGCCGACTGGGTGAAGGAGCCGGCGAGCTTGTGGGTGCTCGAGATCACGAGGTCTGCACCGAGCCGCACGGGCGACTCGGGAAGGTCTTCGTGGAAGCCGAAGTGCGCGCCCCACGCGCCGTCGACGATGAGCGCGGCACCGTACTCGTGGGCGACGCGGGCGAGGCCCGCAACATCAGCGGTGGATCCAAAGTAGCTCGGCGACACCACGTACACGCTCTGCACGGCACGGCCAGCGTCGGCTTCGGTCGCGAGCGCATCCTCGAGTGCCTCGGGAGTGAGGCCGTGGGCGATGCCGTGGTCGTGATCAACGGCCGGTGCGACGAACGCGGGGATCAAACCGGCGAGCAGCACACCATCGGTGAAGCTCGAGTGGGAGCTGCGCTGCATGAGCACGCGCTCGCCGAGGCCGCGCACGGCGGTCGCCGCGGTGCGGTTGCCCTGCGAGGCGCCGTTGGTCAGGAACCAGGTGCGGCGCGCACCCCAGGCCTCAGCGGCGAGCACAAGTGACTGCGCGAGCGGCGAGTTCGGTCCGAGGTCGATGCCGTCAAGCATGAGCGGGACGTCCATCTGCACGGCACGCTCACCGAATACGCGCGCGAGGTGGGCACCGCCGCCGTCGGGCGCACAGCCGTGGCCCGGCACCATGAGACTCTGTGGGCCCGCATCGGCGTAGCGTTCGAGCGCGGACGCGTATGGCGCGTCCTGTTGGGTCACGTGGTTCTCAATAGACATACCTCCCATCTTGGCGTTGGCAAGCATCCGAGAGAACCCTGCACTACGCTTCATCGAGGCATATACTGTATGTAACTGGGCGCGTCTTTTCGCCTATCACCCTCAGCTATTCCGGGAGCCCACGTGATTGATCTTCGTCAACTCCAGGCCCTCAGCGCGGTGGCCGCCGAGGGATCGGTCGCGAGAGCCGCCATCCGCCTCGGGTGGAGCCAGCCGACCGTCGACTACCACCTCAAGAATCTGGATCGCCTCGTCGGCACCGAGCTCACGTCGCGGAGCAGCCGCGGGTCCCGGCTCACCACGGCCGGTCTCCTCATGCTCGAACGCGGCGAGGAGATCCTCGGGCTCGCCGACCGCACACTCACTGATGTCCGCGACCTGGCACACATCGGTCACGTCCGGCTGCGATTCGGCATCTTTCCCACCGCCGCAGCGCGCATCCTGCCCGGCATTGCGACCCGACTGTCAGAGCTCGGGATCGAACTTGACGCGACACTGGCCGAGGTCATGCCCCTTGTTGGCGGCGTGAATCAGCACACGCACGACGCAGCGCTCGTGTACGCAGCGGGCAGCTACGAGCTACCGCTCCGCTCGGATATCCACACGACGCACGTGTTCACCGACCCGATGCTGCTCGCGCTCCCCGCGCATCACGCGCTCGCGGATGTCGAGGAGTTTGACACGGCAACGCTGCTCCAGCTCGGAGGCGAGAGCTGGGTGATGGGATCAACGCCGGGAGACACCCTCGACGACCTCGTGCGCGAGCTCTTCACCGAGACCCGCGTGAAGCTCAACGTTGCCGTGCGCACGGACGACTATGCGGTCGTGCTTGGGCTCATCGCGGCAAACATGGGGGTCGCCCTCGTTCCGACGCTCATGCGCAGTAGCGTGCCAGACGGCGTTGTCCTCAGACCGATCGCCGACGACCGCTTCACCCGCGAGCTCATTCTCGCTGCCCCAGCGGGATCCGCCGGGCCGAGCGCGGCGGTGCGGCAGCTCGCGGAGGCGGTCCGCCGCTCAATCAGCGCACTCGACTAGGGCCCGCCAGAACAGCACAGCGCCTCCCCGCCACAGATGCCGGGGAGGCGCTTCACTGAGTCCGACTGTCGTTACACGCCGATCTCACCCGCTGCGACGGTTTCCGCGAGCGCGTGCACCTGCGCGAGGTGGTGGGCGCCGAAGAAGTCAGCCTCACTCAAACGGCGCGTGTCGTCATCAGACTGCTCAGCGTGCGCGAGCACGGCCGTCGCGATCGTCGCGTGCATCCAGCCACCGATGAGCATGGCGAGCATCTCCTGATACGGAACGGAGACCGCGAAGGCATCACGGGGGCTCGAGCCGAAGCCGAGGATCGTCTGTGTTGCACGCTCCGCAGACACCACGGCACGCTCAGTGCGCTCGACAATCCGCGCCGCGATGGGGTCGCTCGATGCGCCGAGGGCGGCGAGCTGCTCGCGAATCAGCGCGAACACCCGACCGACCGTCTGCCCACCGTCGCGGAGCACCTTGCGGCCAACGAGGTCATTCGACTGGATCGCAGTGGTGCCCTCGTAGATGGGGAGGATGCGCGCGTCGCGGAAGTGCTGCGCGGCGCCGGTCTCTTCGATGAAGCCCATTCCGCCGTGCACCTGCACTGCGTCGGACGATACCGCAACGGCCTGCTCGGTGAGCCAAGATTTCAGGATCGGCACGAAGAACTCGGCGAGCGCCCCGTTACCATCCTCCTCTGCACGGTCGTGCACATCGCCGACGAGCACGGAGAACGCACGCATCGCCGAGATGCGGCTCGACATTGACAGCAGCAGGCGCCGCACGTCGGGGTGGCCGGCAATCGGCGTCCCCTCTGGCAGGCCAAGCACCGCGCCCTGCAGCCGGGTGTGCGCGTACGAGTAGGCACGCTGGTACGCACGATCGGCGATCCCGAGCCCCTGTACCCCGATGCCGACGCGCGCCTCGTTCATCATCACGAACATGCCAGCGAGGCCCTCGTGGAGTTCGCCGACGAGGTAGCCTGTGGCCTCCTCGAATTGCAGCACGCAGGTCGGGCTCGCGTGGATCCCGAGCTTGTGCTCGAGACCGACGGTCACGACCGAGTTGCGCTCCCCCGGGTTGCCGTTCGCGTCCAGCGTGAACTTCGGCGCGAGGAACAGCGAGATGCCGCGGTGCCCTTCAGGGGCGCCCTCGGTGCGGGCAAGCACGAGGTGCACGATGTTGTCTGCGACGTCGTGATCACCCCACGTGATGAAGATCTTCTGGCCGCTAATCGCCCACGAACCGTCGCCGTTGTCGCGCGCCATGGTGCGCACGGCTCCGAGGTCGCTGCCCGCCTGCGGTTCGGTGAGGTTCATCGTGCCGGTCCACTCACCACTGACGAGCTTCGGCAGGTAGGCGTCGCGGAGCTCCTGCGAACCGTTCTGCTGGAGGGCGCGGATCGCGCCGTGGCTCAGCCCCGGAGCGAGCGCGAATGCGGCGTTCGATGCGTTCCAGAACTCTGAGAGTGCAGCGGTGACCGAGCCGGGGAGCCCGTCGCCTCCAGCCGCCTCAGAGACCGATGCCGACACCCAACCAGAATCAGCGAACGACTTGTAGGCCTCCTTGAACCCGTCGGGGGTGCGAACCTTGCCGTCGACGAGCTGCGAGCCCTGCGTGTCGCCAACGCGGTCGAGCGGCGCGAAGACCTCAGCGGCGAACTCCCCCGCTGCTTCAAGCGCGTCGCCAGCGTCATCGGCGCTCAGAGCGCCACCCGTCGCGCGTGCCACGACATCCGTGCCGAACGCCTCGCCCAGGAGGAATGCGTAGTCGCCAACAGGGGGCACATACGTTCCGGCTTCAGGGACAGTCTGGGGGGCAAAATTCTCGATAGCCATACTCGACACTCCATCGTTTGTCGTCCAGGTGTGCGCGGCGCAGGTACACGGCGCGCGTCCCCAGAAGTATGCCTGAGACTCAGTCCCAAAGCAAGGCGCGCCGAGAGGCTGATTGCCCCCAAAACACCGGCATGACTGAAAAACATATGCGGAACCGAGTCTCACTGCTGTGCTAACTTTGCCCCATGAGCGCCCGCACAGCACCACACGAGGATCAGCATCCCGCCTCACCACAGGCGACCGCCGTGCGTTACCTCATGGAGCACGGCTACGAACGAACGACGACGAGCAGCCTCGCCGACGCCATTGGCATGAGTCGCAGCACCTTTTTCCGCAGGTTCGGCAGCAAGGAAGACGTGGTGTTTGCCGACCACGACTTCGCTCTGAGCCAGCTCCAGGAGCAGCTTGATGCGTCCACGCTCAGCGCTGCGGAGACGCTCGCGCGTGGCACCCTCGAGGTCTCGCGTGTCCTCACCCGCGACCCGGTGACTGCGCGCATGCGATCGCAGTTGCTCCGCAGCACCCCACTACTCCGCGAACGCGAACTCGTCATCACGCACCGCTACGAGCGCATGTTTCAACGCTATCTCGCACGGGTCGCAGCACCTGGCACCCCGGATTGGGGCTCGATCGGCCTCGCGGCAGCAGTCGTCGCGGTGCACAACGCCGCGCTGCGTCGCTGGATGAAGTTTGACGATTCACACGCGTTTGGAGAACTTGAACGGGAACTCACCGAACTCATCGGCCGGTTTGGGCCGTGGTTTGGGGGCGAGCGGGCCGAATCACGCGTGGTCGTTGCGAGTTTCAGCGCAGATGCTGCACCCGATGAGGTGCTTCGCGCGATCGCCGCGCAGCTTGGATAGCGACCCGCTCAGCCTGTTGGTTTCTCCCCGAGAAGCTCGAGTATGGCCTGGCTGAGCCCTGAAAGCTCACCGCTTGCGAACTGAATCTCCCGCGCGGTCTCCGAGGTGTCTCCGGAGAGCATGAGCACCACGTTCACAGCGCTTCCGTCGGAGCGCTCGGCCCGCCACGCCCCCGTCAGCACGCCGAGGTTACCTCCGCCCTTGTAGGCGATGCTCGGCCAGACCGTCCGATCGAGCCCGGGGCTGGCGCCGAGACCCGGGTTCGACAGGAAGATCTGTGTGAGTTCCGGCTGGCGCTCCGCACGCTCAGCCAGCCCCCGGTGGGCGGCAGCAATGTCAGCGGGGGTCGCGAACCATTCCAGACCGCGCGTCCACGGCGGCTCTTGCGGCTCCCCGACCCTGTCAACGAAGCCCTGCTCGCTCAACGCGAGTGGAAGCTCGTCCACGCGCTGCAGAATGCCACGCCGCTCGTCCACCGCGGCGCCAGCCCAGGCCAAACTCAGCTTCTGCAACTCGCGTGAAGCGGCGCTGCCCTCGCCTGCCCCGTACGAGAGCTGGAAGATTTCTCGCGTCGTGAGAAACGGCGTCATCGCTGCGGGATCCGAGTGACCGAGGTTCGCGACGGCTCGCTCCACACGTTCGCGCCCGACCCGTGCAATGAGGAGATCGGTCGCCGTATTGTCGCTGATACCGATCATCTGCCGTGCGGCCTGCAGGACCGTGATCTTGGTGCCGTCCGGCTTCGCCTGCAGCATGCCGCTGGGCAGGCTCCGGTTCATAGACGTCAGCTCGAGCGTCTCCTCCCACGACAGGCCACCTGCGGTAATCTCATCGGGGACCGCGGCCAACACGTAGAGCTTGAAGGCGGAGCCGAGCGGGGCAGCCGAGTCAGCGTTGCGTTCGACAAGCGTGGCTATGGTGCCGTCAACTTCACGGGTGACGAGCGCTCCTACAGCGCCTGGAAGCGTCGCGAGGCGTTCAGAGATCTCCTCGACCGACTCGAGTGCTCTTCATGGGGCGGGCGAGACCAGCATCACGGTAATCTCGCCCTGCTCGTTCAGACCAACCTGCAACTGCACAGCGCCGCCAACCTCGCCCTCAAGCGTGGCAACTGCCGAGAGTTCATCCGCCTCCTCGTACGCCGACAGTTCGAAGGGCCCGGCGGGTCGGATCGCAGTATTCGTCTGCGCAAGGAATTCCTCGACAGGCACAGCCTTGAGGAACTGGTCGGAGAACTTCGCCTCAATCTCCGCAACGGTCGGGTCCTCCGACGAGTTCAACATGTCAATCGCCCACTGCATGGTGTCACCGACTTGAGTGTCGGGGATCGTGGCGGGCGCAGTCTCGGCACTCGTCTCCGTGGATTCGGCCACCGGATCACTGTCGGGTTCCTCGGCCGTGGGCGTACAGCCGGCCAGCGCGAGCCCGGCCGTGAGCACCAGGCTGACGGAGACAGCCGCGCGGCGTCCCTGCCGCAGACGGGGGCCAGTGAGGGTGTTCGGAAGTCGCATCTAGTTTCTCTCCTTCGAGACAGTGTTATCACACGAACGTCGCACAACATGGACCACTTTACCGCGCACCGAACACCGCGCAAGCCCACACGGCTGCGCTTGAAGCCCGAGCACTACTGCTGTGGAGCTGGCCGGACGAGCATCTCCGCGATGGTCCCGTCCTCCTCAACACGCATCTCGAGGGACAGCGCCTGACCGGAGGCGCCGGTAATCCGCGCCGCCCCCAGCACGTCGCTCACGTCCTGATAGTCGGTGACGACGAATGGCTTGTCCGGCCGCACCCCCGCGTTCATCTGCTCAGCCACAGTTGCCGAGGGCGCCTCCTCCGTGAAGCTCTTCGTGAACTTCCCGTCGAAGTCCTGGGGAGCGATGTCGGCATCAGCGTTGAGCAGATCGAGCATCCACTGAATCTGCAGCCCTGCTGTTGTCTGTGGCACGGCAACGACCTCGGCTGGTTCGCTCGTCTCCGCAGAATCCACTGGCGCATCGGGTGAAGCCGAGCAGCCGCTGAGCACGAGCCCAGCACTCACCGCGAGCGCACCCCAGGCGCTCAGCGCTCGCACTTTCGGTCGGCGGGCTGTGGTGAGAGCGGTGCGGGCCTGCATGGAAACCTCCGGTGGTGGGACGACAGGGTGTCTGCTGGCAACCTATCAACTCCACCCGTGCACCGCG
>NZ_LOHP01000009.1 GCF_001482305.1 Leucobacter sp. G161 | reverse complement strand
TTCCAGAACGGTAATGCGGTGTACTCCTCAACGACCGGGGTTGCAGCTTTCATGCAGACTGGGACGTTTGACAAGTGGGTTGCGAGCGGTGGCCCGACGGGAGCGACTGGGTTCCCGGTTCAGGACACCGTCGTGATTGACGGTCAGGGCAGTTATCAGGTGTTTGCGCGGCAGACTGTGTACTACGGGCCGTATGGCAAGCCGTTGGCGTTTAGCCCAGATGCGTACCGTACAGCGTATGAGAAGTCGGGCGGTCCGACAGGTCCTTGGGGCTGGCCCGCAGGGCCGGGGTTCCCTGTTGGGAAGGGGTATGCGGTTCCCTTCCAGAACGGTAATGCGGTG
>NZ_LOHP01000008.1 GCF_001482305.1 Leucobacter sp. G161 | reverse complement strand
AACGAGGAGGCATAGGTTCATCCTTCCAGGCCAGCAGAAACTAGCCATGTTGAATGTCACCTAAACGTGCATCAGACCCAACAGCCAGCTACGCCCGTTCGTGACGGCTACGACTTCACCGGTTGGTTTACAGACAAGAACGCCTCTGAAAGCACAGAGTTTGACTTCGAGACCATGCTCGTCATGGGGGGCTTGACGCTCTTCGCAGGCTGGAATGAGACCCCGGTCGTTGAGCACACGGTGTCGTTTGATGCGCAGAATGGTG
>NZ_LOHP01000007.1 GCF_001482305.1 Leucobacter sp. G161 | reverse complement strand
GTAGACGATCCCGCTCTCGCCCGGCTCGCCGCCGAAGCGCCGCGCGGCGGTCTCGGCGTCGCGGCTCAGCAGCACGACCGCGCGCGATCCCATATGTTTCTCCTCGCAGACCACGCGCTCGACGCCAGCGGCGGCAAACGCCTTGAACGCCTCGCGCGGGTGTTCGAGGTACCCCGGTTCGGAGCTCGTCGGCGACGGCGCCATCGTCGGCGGCAGGTACGGCAGCCACGAGGGCGCAACGGCAAAGCGGCTGAGCGTTTCGAACCCGCCCGCGGCCTGCTCGGCGCGGACGCTCACCTTCCCGTGAAGGGAGGTCTCGACGATTCGGCGGCCGAGCACGTCGGCGGAGCGCAGCTCGCCCGCGGCGCGCGGGGTCGCGGGCTGGGCCTGGTCGCCTGGCTGACTGGCATTCTCGCTCGACGTGCTGCGGGCGCTACCCGCGGCACGTCCGCTTTCTGCCCCGCCTGAGGCCGGCGCGCCTCCTCCGGCTTGACTGCCGCGCGGGGCGGTTAGCGGCCGGATCGGGTCCGCGTAGCGTTCGAGCGCGGGCACCTGCACGAGCTCGCGCTCGGGGTAGCGCAGCGCCGAGAGCTTTCCGCCGAAGACGCAGCCCGTGTCGAGGCACATCACGTTGTTGCGCCACTCGGCTTCCTGCACGGGGGTGTGGCCGTGCAGCACGACGGCCTGTCCGCGGTAGTCGGCGGCCCAGTCGAGCCGCACCGGCAGCCCGTACTCGTCGGTCTCGCCCGTCGTGTCGCCGTACAGCGCGAACGCGCGCACGCGCCCCGAACTGCGCCCGTGGTACGCCTCTTTCAGGCCGGCGTGCGCGACGACGAGTTTGCCATCGTCGAGCACGAGGTGCGAGACCAATCCGTGCGCCCACTCGCGCACCTCGCGCCGGAACTCGTCGCTCTCCTGGCTGAGCTGCAGCATTGTCTCGGCGAGGCCGTGCGTCATCGTCTTGCGTTTGCCGTCGAGCGCGGCAACGAGTTTTTCCTCGTGGTTGCCCGGGACGGCAAGCGCGTGCCCGGCCTGATGCATGCCCATCGCGAGCCGCAGCACCCCGACCGAGTCGGGGCCGCGGTCAACGAGGTCGCCAAGGAACAGCGCGCGGCGTCCCTCGGGGTGGGTGGCGTCAACGGCACGCCCCGTGTCGTCGCGGTGGATCGCATACCCGAGCTCGCCCAGCAGGGTCTCGAGCTCCGGGAGGCAGCCGTGCACGTCCCCGATCACGTCGAACGGGCCGTGATCGTCGGTGAAGTCCGTGAGCAGCCGGCGGCGCACGATGCGCACCGAGGCGACCTCCTCGGGCGTGCTGAGCACGTGTACCCCACGGAATCCCTCGCGGCGCAGCCCCTTGAGCGACCGCCTGAGCTGCCCCTGGTGGCGGCGGATCACGCGCGCTCCGCGCGGGGTGTCGTCGCGGCCGCGATCGTGCTCGAGCAGCACGGACTCAGCGAGGTCGAACACGATTGCGACCGGGAGCACGTCGTGGTCGCGCGCCAGCTGGATGAGCGAGGCGCGGGCATCGACCTGCACATTCGTCGCGTCGATGACGGTGAGGAGGCCCGCCTGCAGCCGCTTCGCTGCGATCGTGTGCAGCACGTCGAATGCGGCTTGGGTGGCGCTCTGATCGTTCGGGTCGTTGGAGACGAGGCCCCGGCATTCGTCGCTCGAGATCGATTCGTAGCGGCCGAAGTGCTCGCGTGCGAACCGCGTCTTGCCCGAGCCAGAGGCACCATCAAGCAGGACGAGGGCGACCTCGGGGATCGAAATCTCGGTCATGCGGTCTCTCCTGGCGTTGTGGCGCTTCGGGTCTCTGGGGAGTGCTCCCTGGTGAAGGTCGCGAGCTGGGTTGCGTGCCCGAGCGCTGCGTCCGCGGGGCCGATCCCCGACAGCTCGACGGTGTACCCGTGGGTGTCTGCAACCCGCCCAGCCCAGGCGGCGAACTCCGCCCGCGTCCATTCGAAGCGGTGGTCGTGGTTGCGGAGCTCCCCCGCCGCGAGCCCCGGATATGCGGCGTTGTATTCGATGTTCGGCGTCGTCACGAGCACGTGAGCTGGCCCGGCATCGGCGAAGACCGTGCGCTCGGCGACCGGGAGTCGATCGAGATCGAGGTGCTCGATCACCTCCATGAGGACCATCGCGTCAAAGCCGCGCAGCCGGTCGTCGCGATAGGTGAGCGACGCCTGGATGAGCCCGACCTTCTCCCGGATCGCGTCGGGGGCCTCGTCGAGCCGGAGCCGCTTGGCGGCCTGCGCGAGCGCGTGCGCCGACACGTCGGCACCGACGAGCCTCGTGATGCGTGGGTCGCGCGCGAGCGGCGCGAGCAGTGCGCCCTGCCCGCACCCCATGTCGAGCACGCTCGCGGCTCCCAGCCGCGTGAGTTCCGCGTGCACCGCCTCGCCCCGCTGCCGAGCGAGCGACGGGAGGCGCGCCGGCTGTTCCGGCTCGCTGGCAGCGGTGTCTGCAGCGGCGGCGGTGCCCGCGGGTGGCGCACTCGGGGCCACTTCGCCGGCGGCCTCGATGAGGTCGCGCTGATACCGCAGGGAGCGTCGCAGAATGAGCTCGCGCTCGGGGTGGTCGCCGAGCCAGTCGCCGCCGTGGCGCAGCAGCGTCTCGGGCTCCGACTGATCGACCCAGTAGTGCTTCGCATTGTCGAGCACAGGCAACAGCACGGTGAGCTGCTGCAGCGCGTGCCGCAGCACGGCCGTGCCGGTCAACCGCACGTCGAAGATGTCGGAGTCGCCCCAGGCGGGTACCTCGGGGTCGAGCGGCAGCGCCGTCGCTTCGACCCGCCAGCCGAGCGGCGCAAACAGCCGCTCGATGAGCTGCACCCCGTCGGCGCAGGCGACCGTTGGCAGATGCATCTCGAGGTCGAGGGGCGCGGTGACGCGGTCGGGCCGGGCATCGCAGTTCCCCGCGAGCGCGGTGCCGTAGACGCCGCGCATCGCGCCGACGAGGAGCGACGACGCGACGTACGGACGGTCGTTGACGTACTGGCCGAGCGTGAAACTCTCGAGCGCGGCGCCCTGGCCGCGCAGCAGGCCGATCGGATCGACGTCGAGCATGAGGGCAACCGTGCAGCGCTCCTCAGAGAGCTCGGTGCAGAACACGCTCGTCTGGCCGACCGACAGCTTCCGCGTGTGCGCGCGGCCCGGATGCTTATGGAGCAGGAACGTCAGATCCTCGACCGGGGCGGTGGTGGTGCTCAGCGTTAAGTACACACGGACATTGTCGCACGGGCCGGTCAAGCGCATAGCAGCCTCGCCGAGCGCTGCGGGGCAACGCACCGGAATCGGTGAGCTGCCCCGCGCACTGCCGCAGTCGGCTAGCGTACCGAGGCTCTGCGCATCACGATCCAGGTACCGAACAACGAGAGGAGCGCGAGGCCGAGTGCGACGGCCGCGATGAGCGGGCGCGTGACTGCCGCGATGATCTCCTGCGAGTAGGGCACGAAGAGGAACAGCAGCCCGGCGAGCACAACCGCGAGCACGAGCGCCGTCAGCAGCGGCCCCTTCGAGCCGAAGCGCACCCATACCCCGCCGAAGAAGCCGCCAATCGACACCGAGACGAAGGTGAGCAGAAACGCTGTCGCCCCGAGAACGAGCGGGTTGCCGTTGCCGAGCACGAACACATCGATCGCATAAATGTTCGCGAACCAGTGGTCGGTGGCAAGCTCGAGCCCGAGCAGCACGAGCAGCAGCAGGGCGACGTATGCGGAGAGAATGACATTCGCGAGCGCCGTTCCCCACACATAGGAGCGGCGAGTGGCCCCGAGCGCGAGCGCGAAGGGGTAGGTCGTCGCGATCGCTTGCACACCGTAGTAAATCAAGAAGCCGGGCAGCGCGAACACCAGGGCATTGTTCTGCCGCATGATGTCGAGATAGTCACCCATCCCACCGAAGACTTCGGCGCGTTGCAGGATCAGGGAGACCAGCGCAGTGACCAGCATCACAGTGCCGACGATTTGCGCTGGCGCGCTAAACATCGCCTGCGGCTTATTCAGGTGGAGACGGGTGACCTTCACAAGTGAGTTCATGCGCCTGCCTCCTGAGTCAGATTCGCGGCCACGGGCGTACTCCCAGGGCTCTGCTCGCGGTCGAAACCGTACGCCGAGACGAGCTCCTGCAGCGACACGGGGCCGAGTTCGACGCCACCGAGCTCGGCGGCCTCGCGGTCGGCCGCATTCGGGGCCCCCTCAACGACAAGGGTGGCGAGCCCGCCAACGCGGTGCGTCGACAGCGTACGCCGCGCCGCGGCGTACGCCTCGACCGCTGCAACGGGCCCGGCCACCGAGTGCGCCGCGCTGCGCAGCTCGTCGACGTCGGCGTCTTGCACCACGCGCCCCCGCTCGAGAATCACGACGCGTTCGAGCAGGCGATCCATCTCGTCGATGAGGTGCGTTGACAGGATGATCGTGCGCGGCACCTCCTGGTAGTCGCGCAGCAATACGTCATAGAAGTACGAGCGCGCTGTCGCGTCGAGGCCGAGGTATGGCTCGTCGAAGAACGTGATCGGGGCGCGTGAGGCGAGGCCGAGCACGATGCCGAGCGAGGACAGCTGGCCGCGCGACAGCTTGGTGATGTCTGTCTTTGCCGGAATCCGAAAGAGTCCGACGAGCTCGTCGGCGAGCTCCTGGCTCCAGTTCGGGTAGAAGATGCGCGCGGCACCCAGCGCGTGCTTCAGGCGATAGTTATCTGGGTAGCGCTGGTTGTCGCGGATGAAGCAGAGCTTCTCGAGCACCTTCGCGTGTTCGAACGGCTGCTCGCCGTCAATCAGTACCTCTCCCGAGGTGGGGAGCACCTGTGCGGTGGCGAGCGCCATGAGCGTGGTCTTGCCCGCGCCGTTACGGCCGAGGAGGCCAGTGATGGTGTTGGCGTGGATCTTCAGCGTCACGTCGTCGAGCGCGTGGGTGTCGCCGTAGCTCCGCGTGAGGCCGCGGGTTTCAATCGCGTATGTCATGAGGGTTCTCAATCTGTGGTCGGCGGGGCGCTAGTGGAAACGCCGCCTGGCTGAGCGTCTGCGATGAGGCGGATGAGGGCCTCTCGGTCGAGCCCAATGGTCCGAGCCTCCGTGAGAAGGGGCTCGATGAAGTCTGTGGTGAAGCGTTCGCGTCGCTCTGCGGCGACCCGCTCCGTTGCGCCTTCGGCAACGAACATTCCGATGCCCCGTCGCTTGACGAGGATGCCCTGGTCGACGAGGAGGCCGAGGCCCTTGCCAGCGGTCGCCGGGTTGATGCGCAGGTAGGCCGCAAGTTCATTCGTCGAGGGAACCTGCTCGCCCTCCGCGTATCGCCCGCGAAGGATGTCATCGACGATGCCCTCGGCGATCTGCTGGAAAATCGGCCTGGAGTCTTCGAACACGCGTTACCTCGATCTTCGCGGACTGTTTATTCCTCTAAGCATCCTATCCACCTCCCTGGTTCATTACTTCACTAATGAACCTAGGAGGTGATTCGAGGTTTGTCAATTGCCGCGCATACCGCACCCCTCGTCCACGCAGACGCTCGCCGTTTCCCGACAGCGAACAGATACCTTCCGCACAGGCTCACTCCGTAGCATGTTGCTATGAATCAGCCCCGCTATGCGCCCCGGCCTGAAGAGCCCGTCATCGTCATCGATGCTGCGCCGCAGGCTGCCTCCGCACCCGGCTCACAGCATCACCACCACCCGATGGTGGCGAAGGCGCTCGACGGCGTCCTCACCGTGCAGCGACCGATCGTGCTCGCGCACCTCAAGCGCATTCGCGCACGCCACCCGGGCGCCAGCCCGCAACAGCTCGTCGAGATGCTCGAGCGCCACTACGTGAACAGTGTCATGGCGGGCGGCGCCGGCGTCGGCGCGGCAGCGGCGATCCCAGCAGTCGGCACCGCTGCGGCGCTCGCCATCGCAGGCGCCGAAACGATCGGCTTCATCGAGGCCACCGCGCTCTTCGCGCACGCCATCGCCGAGGTGCACGGCATCGTGCTCACCGACCGCGATCGCACGCACGCCCTCATCCTCGCGCTCATGCTCGGCGAGGAGGGGGCGACGCTCCTGCGCCAGGTCACCGGCCA
This sequence comes from Leucobacter sp. G161, assembly GCF_001482305.1. Classification (GTDB taxonomy): domain Bacteria; phylum Actinomycetota; class Actinomycetes; order Actinomycetales; family Microbacteriaceae; genus Leucobacter. The sequence continues at coordinate 16,255 of NZ_LOHP01000007.1, read as the reverse complement.
GGTCGCCGGCGGCATGGCGCGGGGCGCCTTTTGGAGCGAGATCGTCACCACCGCGATGCCGAAGAACCTCGTCAGCCCTGCCCTCGAGCAGCTGCGCTCCATGTTTCTGAAGAAGCTCGCAAAAACCGGCACCGCGTCCGTCATCGGCAAGGTGCTGCCCTACGGCGTTGGCGCCGTCATCGGCGGAACGGGAAACCGGATGCTCGGCCGTCGCGTCGTCCGCTCAGCCCGCATCGCCTTCGGCCCTGCACCACACGCATACCCCGAGAACCTCGCAGCGATTCCGCCGCGGATGCCGCGACAGGTGCGCCGCGCGGAGCGGAAGCAACTGAGCATCGAGCGCAAGCAGCTCACGGCAGAGCGGAAGCAGCTCACGCGCTTCGGCGCGGATCCAGACCTCACTCTGCCCAACTAGCGCTCGACAGCGCGCCAACACACAGCAGCGGCGGCACCGCTCGCACTGAATGGATGCCGCCGCTGCTGGAACGCAGAGCGGTGATCTACCAGATGCTCACGCGCTCCTCGGGGGCGAGGTAGAGACCATCCCCCGGCTTCGTCGCGTACGCCTCATGGAAGGCGTCGAGGTTCTTCAGGATCTGGTTGCAGCGGAACTCGTTCGGCGAGTGCGGGTCGATCGTCAGGAGGCGTACGACCTCGGCGGGCCGTGACTTCTGCTGCCACGCCTGCGCCCACGCGAGGAAGAAGCGCTCGGCGCCCGTGAGGCCATCGATGACGGGCGACTCGGCGCCGGCGAGTGAGCGCAGGTACGCCTTCCACGCGATCTCGAGACCCGACAGGTCGCCGATGTTCTCGCCGATCGTCAGCTCGCCGTTGACGGTCTGCCCGTCAGCGCCCTCGGGTGAGAGCTCGTTGTACTGGCCGATGAGCGCGCCCGTGAGCTTCTCGAAGGCCTCGCGATCCTGCTCGGTCCACCAGTCGGTGAGCTTGCCGTCGCCGTCGTAGCGCGAGCCCTGATCATCGAAGCCGTGCCCAATCTCGTGGCCGATGACCGCGCCGATCGCACCGAAGTTCGTCGCCGCGTCCCACTCGACGTGGAAGAACGGGGGCTGCAGAATCGCTGCGGGGAAGACGATCTCGTTCATGCCCGGGTTGTAGTACGCGTTCACCGTCTGCGGGGTCATGAACCACTCGTTCGTGTCGATCGGCTTGCCGATCTTGCCGAACTCGCGCTGGAACTCGTATTCGGCGACGCGGTGCGAGTTGCCGACGAGGTCGCTCGAGTCTGCGGCGAGCGCCGAATAGTCGCGCCACTGCTCGGGGTACCCGATCGTCGGGGTGAACTTGCCAAGCTTTTCGAGCGCGCGCTCGCGGGTGCCCTCGCCCATCCAGGAGAGCTCCTTGATGGAGTCACTGTAGGCACCGATGAGGTGACCGACGAGCTCGTCCATCGCGGCCTTCGAGCTCTCGTCGAAGTGCTGCTCGACGTAGATGCGGCCGACGGCCTCGCCCATCGCGCCCTCGACGAACGAGACACCGCGACGCCAGCGCTCGCGCTGCTCGGTCGCGCCGGTGAGCGCGGTGCCGTAGAAGTCGAAGTTGGCGCGCGACATCTCCTGCGTGAGGAGCGCGGCGGAGGATCGCACGATCGACCATGCGAGCCACGCCTGCCACGCCTCGAGCTCGTCCTCGACGAGCAGGGCGGAGAGGCCGGCGAGCGCGTCGGGCTGGGCGGCAACGACCTCGGCGAATGCGGCCTCGGGGGCGCCCATCGCCGCGATGTACGCGGTCCAGTCGAGCTCGGGAGTGATTTCCTGGAGGCCTGCGAAGTCGCGGAGGTTGTAGAGCTTCTGGATGTCGCGGCTTGCGACGGTGTCCCAGTGCGTCGCGGCGATGCGCGTCTCGAGGTCGAAGGCGAGGCGCGCGAGGCGAGCCGGGTCGCCCGCGGTCGCGGCGCCGACACCCGCGAGGGTGAGCATGCGCTCGATGTGTGCGACGTACTGCTCGCGGATCTCGGCGAACTGCTCCTCGCGGTAGTAGGACTCGTCGGGCAGGCCGATGCCGCCCTGCATCACGAACAGGATGTAGCGTGCGGGGTCGCCCGGGTCGTTGTCGATGAACATGCCGTAGAAGCCGCCGAGGCCCTGGCGCTCGAGTTCCGCAGTGACGCGGATGAGCTCGGGGATCGAGGGGATCGACAGCGCACGGTCGAGGTCGGCCCGAATGGGCTCGGCGCCGAGCGCGTCGATACGCTCGGTGTCCATGAAGCTCGTGTAGAGCGCGGCGACCTTGTCGGGCTCGGCTTCGGCGCCGCCCTCGATGAGGCCGGGTGCCGGCGACTCGGTGCCGGTGATGATGTCTCGCACGGCTTCTTCGGCGTTCTCGGCGAGCACCGCGAAGGATCCGTACCGTGCCTTATCTGCGGGGATCTCCGTGCGGTCGATCCACTTCCCGTTCATGTGCCGAAACAGATCGTCCTGTGGCCGCACCGACGCGTCGACTTCGGTGATATCAATACCGGAATTGCTCATGGCCTCAGCCTAGCCGCGGCTGCTTGGGGCGCGCAGGGCGTTCACTCTCAGCGATCCGGCACGGGTGTCGCTGGCTGCCGATACCCTGGTGCTCATGTCTGGGGACGATATTCACGCAGGGGGCGATCGCGAGCGCCGCCGCATGATCGATCGCAGGATCGCGGGCCTCGCCATCCCGGCTCTCGGGGCGCTCATCGTCGAGCCGCTCCTCCTCACCCTCGACGCGATCTTCATCGGTCACCTCGGCGCGGCCCCGCTCGCCGGGCTCGCGATCGCGAGCGCCATTCTGCAGACAGCCGTCGGCCTGATGATCTTCCTCGCGTACTCGACGACCCCGCTGGTGGCGCGCAGGCGCGGCGCGGGCAACCTCCGGGGCGCCGTGCAGGCGGGGATCGACGGGCTCTGGCTCGCGCTCGGGATCGGCGTGGTCGTCGGCACGGCGCTCTGGCTCGTCGCCGCCCCGATCGTGCGCGCGTTCGGCGCCGACGCTGCGACGACGGCGCAGGCGCTCGCGTACCTGACGGTGTCCTGCCTCGGGATCCCCGCGATGCTCCTCGTGTTCGCCGCGACTGGGCTGCTGCGCGGGCTGCAAGACACCCGCACGCCGCTGTACGTGGCGACGATTGGTTTCTCGGCGAACGCCCTGCTCAACTGGTGGTTCATTTACGGGCTCGGTTGGGGCATCGCGGGCAGCGCGTGGGGCACGGTCGCCGCGCAGTGGGGCATGGTGCTCGTCTATGTGCTCGTCGTGGCCCGCCACGCGCGCGGGGCCGGTGCACGCTGGCTGCCGCAGCGCGACGGGCTCTCGCAGGCCGGCCGCTCGGGCGGCTGGCTGTTTATCCGCACGCTCGGGCTGCGGGCCGCCCTGTTGGCGACGGTGTTTGCGGCGACGAGCCACGGCACCGAGGCCACGGCCGCCTACCAGGTGGTGTTCACGATCTTCTCGACGGCCGCGTTCGCCCTCGATGCGCTCGCGATCGCCGCGCAGGCGCTCATCGGCGACGCGCTCGGTTCCCGCAACGCGGCGCAGGCCCGGCTCGTGGTGTCGCGCACCCTGGTCTGGGGGCTCGCCGCTGGCGCGGCGATCGGCACTGTCCTCGCGCTCGGCAGCCCCGTCATCGGGAGGGTGTTCACGAGCGATGCCGGGGTGCTCGCGCTGCTGCCACCGGCGCTCATCGTGCTGGGGATCTCGCTGCCGCTCGGTGGCGTGGTGTTCGTGCTCGACGGCGTGCTCATGGGGGCGGGAGACGCCCGCTATCTCGCCTGGACGAGCATGGTCAACCTCGCGGTCTACCTGCCCGTGCTGTGGCTCGCTACGCGACTCGTGCCCTCCGGCCCCGCAGCGCTCGTCGCCATCGTTGTGTGCTTCATGATCGTGTTCATGCTCGCCCGGGCGACCACACTCGGGCTGCGCGCCAAGAGCGGGAAGTGGATCGTCCTCGGAGCCTAGCCACAGCGTAGAATAGGCGGGTTCAGCCGCCGCGCGGTTTCCCTTTCCCGTCAGGAGCACTGTGGCTGCCCAAGACCCCACCATCTCGCCTGCGCGGTGGACGTTCGGCGTCCTCATTGTCTTCACGATGCTCGGCTTCGGGTTCGGGAACTGGCTCTCCCGCATTCCCGCCGTCCGCGACCATCTGGGCGCGTCAACCTTCGAGATGAGCGTCATCGGCCTCACCCTCGCAGCGGGATCGCTCATCGGGCTCGTCTTCGCCGGCCGCACGGTCACCTGGCTCGGGCCACGCCAATCGATCCTCGCGAGCGGGCTCGGCCAAGCAGTCTTCATGCCGCTCGGTGCGACCCTGCTCTGGTGGGGCCTTCCCGTTCCCGGCATGCTCGCCATCGCCGCGTTCGGTTTCTTCTTCAGCACCGGCGATGTCGCGATGAACGTCAGCGGCGCAGCCGCCGAGCGCGCGCTCGGAAAATCACGGATGCCGATCCTGCACGGCGGCTACAGTCTCGGCGGCGTCACCGCGATGGGCGTCGGCGCGCTCGCCGAAATGTTCAACGTCCCGGTGCCGGTACACCTCGCCATCGTGTTTGCGGTCATCGTCGCGGGGATCCTCTTCGCGGTGCAACGGATCCCTCGGATCGAGCCGAGCGCGACACCCTCCGATCCGCTACCGGTCACCACCCAGACGGGCCCGATCCAGCTCCTCACCAGTCCCGCCGCGCCGGCGGCACCACAGCCCCCGCCGAGCTACAACCCGTGGCGCGATCCGCGCATCATCGTCATCGGCCTCGTCGCGATGAGCCTGAGCCTGACCGAGGGCACCGCCACCGACTGGCTGCCGCTCGCGCTCGCCGATCACCGCGGCTTTACGAACTCCTCCGCTGCGCTCGCGCTCGGCGTCTTCTTCGTCGCGATGCTCGCGACGCGCGCCTCCGGCAGCCTGCTCCTCGCCCGTTTCGGTCGCGTGGGGGTGCTGCGCGCAAGCGCCATCATCGCCGCGGTGAGTATCGTCGGCATGAACGTGCTGCCCTTCACTTGGGCAGCCTTCGTCTGCGCGGCGCTCTGGGGCGTCGGCAGCGCGCTCGGATTCCCCATCGGCGTCTCCGCAGCCGCGGACGACCCCGCAAAGGCAGTGCGCGGCGTCGCCGCGGTATCCGCCATCGCGTACGCCGCGTATCTCATGGGGCCGATGGCGATCGGCTTCCTCGGCGAGCACTTCGGCCTGCTGCGCGCGTTCCTGCCGCTCGTCCTCTTCCTCGCATTCGTGATCGTTGCTGCGGGCGCGGCACGCGAACCGGGGCTACAGGCGGGCAAGCAGACAACCAGCTAAACTGTCACGGTGCGTATCGTGGTTGCTGACTGTGCCGTTGACTATGCGGGTCGTCTCTCGGCGCACCTGCCGCGCGCGAAGCGCGTGCTCATGCTGAAGGGCGACGGGAGCATTCTCGTGCACTCCGACGGCGGCTCATACAAGCCGCTGAACTGGATGAGCCCGCCGTGCTCACACGAGACCCTCGAACTCGACGACGAGGTGCGCGAGGCCGGCATCGTTGAGCAGTGGCAGGTCACCCACAAGAAGACCGCGGACAAGCTCATCGTGTCGCTCTTCGAGATCATCCACGACTCCTCCTATGACCTCGGGGTCGACCCGGGCCTCATCAAGGACGGCGTCGAGGCGCACCTGCAGGAGCTCCTCGCGGAGCAGATCGAGCTCGTCGGCGACGGCCACTCGCTCGTACGCCGCGAGTACATGACCGCGATCGGCCCGGTCGACATCCTCGCCCGGGACGCGAGCGGCACGTCGGTTGCCATCGAGATCAAGCGCCGCGGCGAGATCGACGGAACGATAACGCAACTACCCGCCGATAGCAAAAAGGCCCACCACGTAGCCATCGAAATCAAGCGAGTCGCCGGTATTGACGCCGTTGAGCAGTTGACTCGCTACCTCGAACTCCTCAACCGAGACCCCATCCTCGCCCCCGTTCGCGGCGTACTTGCTGCACAGCAGATCAAGCCTCAGGCACGCACACTTGCTGAGGACCGTGGGATCGAATGTCTCGTGCTGGATTACGACGCTATGCGCGGCATGGAAGATAAGAATACGCTCTTCTAATCTCGTGGGGCCGTGTAGTCCTCCCACGTCGTATAGGGCTTAAACGGCGTATCCAACGCATCACCCAGCTTGCTGAGGAAGATGTCCCTCGGACCATAGACGCCCTCATCGTCGGCCGGAGAGACTTCGCTATAGAGCTTTGCCCAGTACTGCTCCGTCCTCTCAAGTGCCGCAGGATTATCGCGCACCAGCTCGCGTATCAAAGCCCAAAGCAAAAAATTCTCGCGGTCGCCCTTAATCTCTTCATCGATAGCTTGCTCCAGTCTCGCTAGGAGCTCGTCAGCTTGATGCACGAACGCAATCGCGCCTTTCATTTCACGACGCTCGATTGTCTTGACGGTGACGTTCTCAGCAAGTGCCTGCTCTTCTCTCACCTCAGCTAGAGACATGCCTCGCCTTGGTGGCCTTAGAGCCCTAAGGAGTTCCTTGCCGCCATCCACTTCGCCAAGAGTCGACAGAATCTTTTCTACAATTTCGCGCTGGTAGTCATTTGAGATTGGACCGATAGCGACGCTTAGGTCATCCCAGTGCATGCCAACTAGTTGCATGAAATCTGCACCATTTGGAAAGCCCCCGCGCCTAGCAATGCGACGAACAGCTTTAGCGCGCTGATCAACACTGAACTCATGTTCCATGTGTCTACCCTACGCCCTTTTCATTGACATTTCGACAATCTGACCATATTCTCTAACTCGCAACGTGATGTACTTTTAACGTCTAGTTCAAGGAGGGTTAGACAATTTTGAATAACAAGGAAGTTTCAAAACCCGCACAGAGCGGGCTTGATCCCAGCATCAACGCCGCACTCCGCGAGCTGGCTGGTTGGCCCGCTCAAAGCGCAGAAGAGGGTGGCTATCAGCACCGTGTGCGTGAGCGCACGGTGCACTACGACGCCAATGGCAATGTCATCGGCGCAACGGAGTTCGTCCGCGAGGAAGACTTCCGCACTCACTTCCAGTCCTGGGGGAAGTAACGATGACTGATCTCGGCACTGTTCTGTTGGTCGTCGCCGCCATTCTCGCCGTCGTAGGCGCCGCGTTCGGCCTCTTCGTCCTTTTGGACTGGCTCCTGCGCACCTACATCGCACGCCTCAAGCGGCGTCTCTTCGTCATGGAAGTCGAACTGATGCTCGCTGAAGAAAATCTCAACCAACTAAAGAAAGAAGGTAAAGAAAATGGATGCACTGATTGCTTGGCTGACCGTCCTCATCGTCGTCGCTTTGTGGGTCGGAGGAATCGTCCTCTTCGTCATGGTCATGCTCAAGGTCAAGAGGAAGGTCACTCGCTGGGATAAGCGGGTTCAGATGGAGCGTGCAATGCGTAGCCAAATCGAAGACGCCGAGATCGAGGCAGAGATTGCCCGGAAGATTCTCCGCGAGAACGGCCAGCTGCCCTAGTGAAGAAACTCTGGTCATTCTTCTGGCTGGTGGTGGCGAGCGCGATTGCGTTCACCATCATCAGCCAGATGGTTTCTCCATACATCCCAGTTATTGCAGCGCTCTTCGTCATCGGAGTGGTGCTCACTATCTCCTACAAGGTCTACAAGTACCGCCGCTCAGGCAGGCGCAACTTCTAGTCCCTTTCCAAGTCCAGCCCAACGTGTCACATTGAGAGGCAGATCATGTTGTTCAAGAACCAAGCTGATCTGGACGCCAAGCGCGACTCCTACCGAATCACTTTCCCTGCAGACATCACTGTGGATCGTATTCAGGCTTATCTTCGAACTGCAGCAGGTGCCGTCTCTCACGGCACGAGCGGATTCTTCTTCCCGGTACGCAGCTCAATGGTGTTCGAGGTCATGGCGACACCAACCGGCATTACCCATCGGCTCATTGTTCCACGTTCGGAAGCAGAGCATCTCACCTCTCAACTTCGCACGCATGGTCGTGGCATCACGATGGCGCTTGAGGAGTCTCGTGAAGAGGTGGACTGGAACGCTGGCTCAGAGGTCTCTATGACGAGGCCTCTGAGCCAGCTCCGGGTCGGCAAGGATGAAGAAGTTTCAGCAAGCATCCTCGGCGCAATGCAACCGCTTCAGGACGATGAAATGATGCTCCTGCAGTGGGTGATCTCGCCCACCACGTTTGAACGACTCCCTTCAAAGCAAGAGAACTTCAACTCACGCGCGTCCCTTACCAAGGCGCTGCTCAACGGAGTGCAGAGCCCGTCCAATGATGAAATTGGAGACCGTCGCGCCAAGCTTTCAGAGCAGAACTTTCTTGCTGTAGGTCGCGTTCTTGCAAAGTCTCCCGACCCGGTACAGGCAACAAGGCTGGTTCGGCGCTTGGAGTCGGCTCTTTCATCGGTGAATACCGCTTCATCCCAGCTCCGCTTCAAGGCGCGAGGTGCGCGACTCAAAGACGAGTCAAACAAAGCATCCACTCCCCTGACCTTTCCTGCCCAGCTCAATATCGTCGAACTCTCAAGCCTTCTTGCCTGGCCTGTAGGTAAGCAGTTCATCCCTGGGCTTACTCGTGGCTCTTCTCGCCAGCTCTTTGCAACAGCAGAAGTATCTTCAGAAGGACGCGTCCTCGGCACTTCTACTTACTCAGGGCATGAACGTCCCATTGCGCTCCCCTACAGGTACGCCACACGTCACATGGTTGTCTCTGGAAGTTCTGGCACAGGCAAGACCGCATTCTTGGTGAACTGCTTCGCGCAAGACGTGCAGAAGGGCTACGGCGCAATTGTTATGGATGCCGGTGACAGCCAGTCGGACGAGACGATGTTCAGTGGAGCGCTCAACTCAATCCCGCCGCACAGGGTCAATGACGTCATCGTCATCAACGTTGCGAATGAGAGCAGTAGCCCTGTCGGTTTCAATATCTTCGAGCAGACTGACCCGCGAACGATCGCTGACCAAATGGTTCACCTGTTCCAAGGGCTATTCAACGATATCTCTGGTGTTTGGCTGCCTCAGCTGCTCTACCACGGCGTCTATACCCTCGCCGCTCACGGTGGACTCAGTTTCGTGGACCTGAGCACTCTTCTCTATCCCCAGACCCCTGAGGAGAAGGAGTGGGCAAACTACGTCATCAACAACGTCAAAGACCCGAATATTCGAGGCTGGTGGACGCGTTGGCAGGCGATGGACCTGTCTAAACAGCAGACGAGACTAGAGCCCCTCTATAACCGCATCTGGCAGGTACTGAGCCGGCCCGAGATTATCAACATCATCGGTCAGAGCAAGTCAACCTTCAGTATCCAGCAGGCGCTCAAGGACAACAAGATCCTCCTGATTAACCTCGCAGGATTGTCTCCAGACACTGCGAAGATCATCGGCACGCTCTTCATGAATGCCATCTGGACGTCAGCCCGCCGGATAAAGTCACCCGAGCCGAACTATCTATACCTCGACGAGTTCCAAGTGATGACCTCAAATCTCTCCGTTAACTTGGATGATTTGCTCAGCAGAGCAAGAAAACACAATCTCGGTTTGGCGATGGCCACCCAGTACTTCCAAGAAGGTGTGCCTCGAGAAGTCCGCAATGCCGCCGTCAATAACGCACTAACCAAGGTCATCTTCCGCGTCAGCTCAGAAGAAGCGCGTCTGTGGAACGCGGAGTTCGACCGTGACTTGGATAGTCGAGACTTCAAGAACCTCGGCAACTATGAGGCGTACGTAAGAGTCGCTAGCGAGAGCGGAGTAGCGGACGTCTCTCTAAAGACTCTTCCTCCTCAGGTCTCGCTTGGAACCTCTAAGGCAGTAAGGGACTCCAGCCGAGCGACTTATGGTCGGCCGCTTGTCGACGTAGTAGCGGAGCGCGAGCAGCGCCGGACTGCGCCAAAGACTTCTATCAAGAAGAAACGTCCACCTATCGGAGTAGAGGAGTGGTAATTATGAGCGATACAGCAGCGAAGCTCGACAGCTTGGAGCGCGCGGGATATTCGATGGAGCTACTCGGAGAGTCGCTGGTTGTTGAGGGGAGGGAGATCAGGCAAGCCGTGGATGTGCTCCGAGATCAGGCACAGTTCGCCATTGAACACAATGAGCCATTCATTAAGGATGCAGCGATTGAGGCAGCAGCGAGCAAGCTCAACGGCGACGTAGCTGCGAGCATCCGCTTCCAGTTTGGAATCATTCGGGACACCATTCCGCTCTTGATCAGGACATAGAAGTCCGCATCAGTTCTCAAATACAAGAAGGGGTCAAAATGCACACACTTGCAGAGTCCCAGCTGGCGGGCTGGGCATACGAGGTTATGAGCCACGCACCGAATCACGCGTTCGTGATCCTGAGCTACTCGGTTTTCAGGCAGGAAATCATGAGGCAATGGAATGAACTCAAGGAAGGAGGGATCAACTTCATCTCCTCGGAAACAGATCCGTATACGTCCTCCGCTTCCATGCTTGAAGACGTAATTCTGCGTCAAGAGCTGAAGGTGTGGACTAATGGGGGGTCCCACCTTCCACCCGACCATCCAATGAAGTCGCCTGTAGAAGCCCACCAGGAGGGGTTCACAGTACTCAACGATGTCTTTCGGGGAGTCCACGATGTATTGGGGCATGCGGCATCAGGCGGCCAGTTCGGGCCAAAGGGAGAGGAGACTGCTTGGAAGATGCACAGATCCACACTCTCGACGGTGGCTCACACAGCGCTGTGGTGCGAGACTATCGGACAGAACAAGTGGTCGAATTTCACCTTTGATCACGCGTCTATGGCGATGAAAGATCGTCCATTCCCTGAGCAAAAGAGCGGGCTTGTACCTCCGCAACTACTCAACGCTTCCTAGCATCAGCAAAGCGCCCTTGCCTCAGTCGGTAAGGGCGCTTTGCTATCTCCGCTATTTCGCTGCGTCGTATGCCTCAACAACATCGAACGGGATACGGCCCTTGGGGCTCACCTCATAGCCATTGGCGTTGGCCCACTCACGAATAGCCGCAAGGTCCTTTCGTGAGCCCTTGTTTGAAGCGCGGCCTACTGAAGCCGAGCGTGCAACCTTAACGAACGGAGCAAGTGCGTCAACGAGCTTCGCCTTGTTCTCTGCCGAAAGGTCAATCTCATAAGCCTTCCCTTCCAGCGAGAAGGTTACGGTTGAAGCCCCTTCTGAACCATCGAAGTCGTCAAGAATCTGGACAATAGTTTTGCGAGCCATACTTAGAGCCTAGTGATAAGAAAACCGTCTGAGAAGCGCTCAGACGGTCTTTATTTTGATTGCTTGGAACTCATTCATCTTTGAGCGGAGAAGCCCTCCAGTCGCGCTCTAATGCAAGCACAGAGCATTTGTTTCAGATTTCTTATTCGGCACGCTTAATGACCGTATTCGGGAGGATCATTCCACGCCACTCAATGCCGTTCTTCTCAGCTAGGCGTTGCGTATAGCCAGAGTCACCATAGAGCCCAGCTCCATTCGGCCACCAACCGTTCCTGAGGCTGATGCCACCGAGAGTCTCCCCATCTTGCACGACATGGACGCCTGTCTGATTAGTCGTGTTTGACGTGTCACTAGTCGTCGGTTTAGTCGGAGCTACGGGGGTAGACGGTGAGGTCTTAACGTAGATGTTTGGTCGATAGTAGCCGATGAGGTTTCCTGTACCGAGGGCCATCAAGTTGAAGGCATTTCCAGCGTTGGCATTCGCTGCACCTTGGTTCTGACCGAACCACTTCCCTTGGTAGTACATGGCTACGTGACCGTACTGACCGCCTCCGAAGATTCCCCAGTCTCCGTCTTGGAGACCAGCTTTACCGCCGTGCCACTTAAAACCGAGCGGCTCAATCTGGCTCTGCTGCGCCGCATAGCCTGAAGCGCCACCTGTCTTGGTCGCAACGTACTTGCCTGAGAGTGCGTACATGAACTGCTTGAAGCCCGCCACGCACTGGAGGCCGTACCCTTCGTTGAATCCCTTTCCGTTGACTGCATTGACAAAAGCGGCAGGGGTGGAGACATTGACCTTGTAATAGACAAGGCTTCCCATTTGAGGGAGGTCAGTTGGCTCACACCCGCTACCTGCGTCTTGGGGGACGTTTATCCCAGCAAGACCAGCAATTGCGTCATCGTTCTTCTTGACCGCGTCGCAGTAGGCAGCTTCCATAGCTTCGCTGTACTTCGCCCCTTCGCCATTGAATGTGCGGGAACCGTCTTCGTTTGGCGATGCCAGATACGCGAACAGTCCAACAATTGTGAGGATGAGCAGGACCACTATTGGGGTCAGGTTGTCATAGAGGAAGGACTTTAAGCGCTTCATTACGCTTGCCCCTTCGTGATCTTCTCGGCAGTAGAACCGAGGAAGTAGACGTTCACAATTGCAGTCATGCCTGTGATGGATGCAAAGATCTGCTTGGCCAGTGCAGGGAATCCCCACGTATCGCCCAAAATTAGGACGCATGCCGCAATAGCAGTCAGGACGCCGAGCGCCACTGAGATCTTCTTGTTAGTACTTGCTTTTAGCTTCATATCACCTCCTTACGGCGCTATTTATTGACCCGCTCTGGCAGCGCTTTGACTAGCTCATCGGCCTTCCCGTCAATGGAGCCGAGCTTGTCGATTACGTGCTGCTGAAAAGTGCGCTGCTCCTCATCCCGAGTCCGGCTGGCACGGATCTGCTCTTCCGAGGCGTTGGAGAGCTTGTTGATTGATTCAGCAAGAAGCCGGTTGGACTCGTTGCTCTCTTTCGTGTTGGTCGAGCTTTGCTTGAACTGCTCTTTAATCAGCCAGACCAAGACACTGACCATTGCTGCAAATATTGCGATTACGGCTAACCAAACAGACTCACCCTGCACAGCTACTGAACCGATTATGTTGATTGATCGTCATTAGTGCTTAATGTGAAGGAAAGCAGCTCGACTGTCAATAAGCATGGATTTGAGAAGATAAATTATGCGGCGTTGAGCTTTTGAGAAATACAGCACTAACGAAGAAGCAAAAGGTCTCGAGTAGATTAATGGAAAGGGTGCTTCTAAGCGCGCAATCGGCTTCTCGGGAACCATTGGAGCCTACTGCCTAACCAACCCTCTTAACAATATAACCACAAGATTTAGATGTAGCATCAACCCAACTTCCGATGGTCTGTACTGCAATTGTCGGTGATGACTTTGTAACTATCCTGCTGGTTGTAAATGACGCTAACTTACCCGCATCAACTGTATTTAGTGATGGGTTTACGTCGCCGATAATCCTCACGCCTCTTAGCTCTGATGTTGTCGCCTCGATGTAAGCGGTTACGAAAACATCTAGCTTTGCCCCGTCAGGGAATGAGCTAACGTCAATTGTGTCGGCATTGTTCCATCCTGTCGTCTGGTTAAGGGTCAGTCCGCCAGTAATAACACCGAGATCAATCTTGTCTCCCTGAAGCACAGTCAACTTCCGAGAATCGCTAATCTTGTTCGCCGCAATCACTGACACACCCGCGTCCACTCGCACCTCAGCAACTACCGAGTACGGATTGCCCGCTCCGACTGAAGCCTGAATAGCGGTAGCGTTTGGCTTCGCTGGAACGGCTGCAGCTGTGCCCTTTACAACCTTCGCTTTGGCTACACCCTTGCCGTCTAGGTTCGCTGCAGTCGGCGTTCCGCCTGGCAGGTCGACTGCGTTGTCGACGTAGATAACAACGAGATCAATACGCGGGTTAGATACATCCGCCACATCAATAGCGAGTGAGAAGTTGTTGACCAGACTGACCATTCGGGCTGATGCGACAGCAGCTGAGCCGTAGCGAATCATTGCATTGCCCGGAGCAAGAACTACTTGGAGACCAGTACCCGGTGTAACGGTAAATCCGTCGATTATGTCTCCTGTAAACATCCGAGACATATGGCGCGCATAAGCCTCAGGAGAGGGGAGCGACTTAGGGTAATTAACTACTTTAAAATCATCAAACATTCTTCTTTTCTCTTATGTCCTTAATTAACCACGTTGACCGTAAAAGTTCCAGACCCTAATGCGAAGAGATAGAACTTCAAACGGACCGCGTCTTCTGGAAATCCATAAGTGATGTAGTAGACCGACCACCGTTGCGCACCATCTACGACTGGCTTTCGCTCAATCTCAATAGCCCAACTATCAACTCGCCCTCCGCTGAGGTTTCTTGCCTTCACCTTTAGGTCTAAGCAGAACGCGCCACCAAAGGTCTCGTCGTCGGGGACATACTCAACGTCAACCCTGTGGAACTTGGGAACGTTCGGCGCACTCCCGGGGTTGATCTGCACGTCATACGGTGCAGCGCTAAAGATTCGATGCGTCAATACACTCGTGCTACCGAGTGCCTGAAATGAACCCTTTAACTCCGCACTGTCGGCAACCTGACGCTTCAGCTCTACTTGCAACATTCGCTCTGGCAAACGATCTAGGCCACTCATGCACTCAACCTCGTGACACCTATCGTGACGACATCAACGCCTGGAGCCTGCACCTTAAATGCCACCCTCGCATTTTCTTGACCGTACAGGCTCAGGAAGTAGACGCTTGTTTTTTCCACAACGTCTGTGCCTTGGAGCGGCTCAAGGAATCGAACTATCTGCGGGTTGACGCCTGTGAACGCCTCCTGCTGCCCCCTCTGGTACGTGTACTCCTGCCACGTCACGCCGTCGGTTGAGTAGAACAATGTGATTGCTACTCCCACGAGAGGGACAACCGCCGTCTCCGAAACAAGCGTGATGTAGAACTTCTCGTAGCCGGTTCCAGATCCTGTCGCCTTCTCGAGCCTTCCCGACCAATCAAAAGTATTGGCTGTCTCATTCACGTGGTAAGCGAGATTAGAACCGCTCACACGCTGGGGAGATCCCTTGCGTTCAGACGAAACCCGCCTCGATTCAAGAAGCGTCTCCCTCACACGGTTTTCCGGCAGGAAATCGAATCTCGTCACTCCCATCAGACAACCCTCACAACTGCAACAGAACCGCCGCAGCTTGCTTGTGCGCGGAGCTTTATGCGCAACGCCATCGTGCTACTCACGCCTACTCCCATGTACATGATCCGGAGCGTCCATGCGCTCTTGAGTTCGTCTTCGTAGAGGTCATCAACTGGCGCGCCGTAGTCAATCGCCGTCACTGAAAGGGTTGCGGAGTCGAATGCGTAGCCATGGCTTCCAGGACTGAACACCATCCGGTTTGCCTCACCAGTTCCATTGATTCGCACGTCCAGCTCTGGAATGACAATGGGGAACTTCTGCGTCCCATCACCTGTCACTGTGATGCGAAACTCTGCGATGTCGTAAGAGCCCGAAGTAACTGGGATAGAGGCTTCGTAGTCCCAGCCGGGAGCCCCTCCAATGACATACCCGAGTTGCCCACTCCGACCTGAGAGCCGCTGTCGAGCTTTGAGCTGCAAGGTCGTATCTGTAATGCCACGAATCCGTGCCCGTACTGATTCACTTCCTGGGATGCGATCTATTAACTCGCTCATTCCACCCCCATCTTTTCGAAGAAGAAGGTCACCGCCTCTTCGAAGCCGTTGGCGTCGAGCCTCACTTCCTTGCGCTCTACACGGTGAACTCCAGTCATGTCTTCGATGAGCTTTCGCCCCGACATTGCGAGCTGAATCCAGTCCCCTACCTGTACGTCATCTTCTGGGAGGTCTTTTCCGCTCAGCGTTATCTGTGGGAGCCTGAGTAAGTTTTTTACTCGCTCCAGCCGTGCACGCGCATTTTCATCGAGTGTGTTTTGAATTGACACCTCGTTGAATTGTGCAGGGAGTTGGCGGAGTCCGAACTCAACTTGGCTGTCTACATCGTTCTGAACTGTTATAAGCATGTCTTGGCCGAAACCAGAGCCGATGCCTATTACTTGGTTATAGAGTCCGCTTGCGCTCCTATTAAGCCGCGCATTCGAGATGGTTGAGAGGAAATTCTTACGGTCGAATACGAGACGGAAGTCAGTCCGTGGGGAGCCCACTTGCGGGTAGGTCATAACGGTCTTGTCGTGGAGCACCTTGAAGTCGAAGTTGCCCGTCTCATGGCTTGTGAGACGTTGCATGTTGAGCTTCGTACTGGATGTATAAAGCTCGTATTCACGGTCTCTCTTGACGCCTGTGACGTAGTAACCGCTCGAAGGGATGATGAGCCCATAATCACCATTTGGAACACTCTGAGCCTTCCTGATGAGGTCATAGAAGATCTCTACCGACTCGATTTGGGTGTACTTGATAGTCGGGTCTGGATAACGGTCTTTGAGGAAGTTGAGATAGCCGGTGGGTCTGATGCACGTTTAGGTGACATTCAACATGGCTAGTTTCTGCTGGCCTGGAAGGATGAACCTATGCCTCCTCGT
>NZ_LOHP01000006.1 GCF_001482305.1 Leucobacter sp. G161 | reverse complement strand
TCGAGTTCGATGGAGCGGGCGATCGCGGCCTCATCAACACCGGTCACTGTCACGTTCGTGATGACCATGCCCGCGTCGGTGATGATCTGTGCGTGCTGCAGTGAGAGCTCACCGGTGCGGGTCAGTACTGCAGTGTCGCGGTACACGTCAGCAAGGAACACGGCAAGGCCGAGCATCGAGTCCACGCGCGGCGCGGATACTCCGAGCGCGAGCGCTGCTTCTGTGGTGTAGGCGCGTCTGGCCATTTCGCCGCCCGTGACGGCCTGGTAGCCGCGGGCGAGGTGTTCGAGTCTGGATGCTTCTCTTACACGGATCTCACGCGTCTGGTCTTCGAGGCCGGTGATGGCCTCGTCCTGGATCTGCAGTGATTGATTCATGACGGTAGTC
>NZ_LOHP01000005.1 GCF_001482305.1 Leucobacter sp. G161 | reverse complement strand
ACCACAAACGTCATCGCACTGCCAGCCAGCACAGACTGATCAGCACCCAACGCAAACACCGTCTCACCCGGAACCGCAGCCCCAATCACTCCAACCGCAGCCGATCGACCCAACCCGCTGTGCTTCGCAGGAACCGCATCACCAAGCTTCACCGAGAACGACCGATCCGGATCCCCAGCAGGCACCGCAACCGTCTGCACCACAACAGTCCGATCACCCGCTTCACCGGCAGCCCAAGTCACGACCTCATCAAGGGCCACAAAGTGCTCACCGGCAACCGCGGAACCATCCTCCGTAGCAACCCGCACACTCGCCTCACCCGTCCACGGATCCACCTCAGCATCAGCCCG
>NZ_LOHP01000004.1 GCF_001482305.1 Leucobacter sp. G161 | reverse complement strand
GCCGCCGGCGCTGCCGCCGGCCGCCGCAGCCTCCTTCGCGCGCTCCTCCGCCTGGCGCAGCTTGAGGTACTCGTCGACGCCGTTCGGCAGGTGCCTAAGCCCCTTGTCGAGGATCGCGTACTGCTGGTCAGTGACGCGCTCAAGGAAGTACCTATCGTGCGACACGACGATGAGGGTGCCTGGCCACGAGTCGAGGAGATCCTCCATCGCGGCGAGCATGTCGGTGTCGAGGTCGTTCGTCGGCTCATCGAGGATGAGCACGTTCGGCTGGTCGAGGAGGATCAGCAGCAGCTGCAGGCGACGCTTCTGCCCGCCAGAGAGATCCTTCACCGGCGTCGACAGCTGCGCGCTCGTGAACCCCATGCGCTCGAGCAGCTGACCGGGGGTGAGATCCTGCGCCTTCGATCCCGAGCCGACCGTGAAACTCGTGCGGAGCCGTGAAATGACCACGCGCACGGGCTCGTTGAGGTGTGCCTCGAGCTCGTCGAGGCGCTGCGTGAGCTGGGCGACCTTGACGGTCTTGCCCGTCTTCACGATGCCGCTCGTCGGCTCAACCGCACCCGAGATGAGGCCGAGCAACGTCGACTTCCCCGCGCCGTTCACGCCGAGGATGCCGGTGCGCTCGCCCGGGGCGATGCGCCACTCAATGTCCTTGAGCACCTCGCGCGGCTCACCCGTTGCGGGGTCGGTGTAGGTGACGCCGACGTCGAGGATGTTCACGACCTCCTTGCCGAGGCGCGACACCGCCATCGACTGCAGCGAGACCTTGTCGCGAATCTCCGGGACGTCGGCGATGAGCTCGTTTGCCGCGTCGATGCGGAACTTCGGCTTCGCCGTGCGCGCGGGAGCACCGCGGCGGAGCCAGGCGAGCTCCTTGCGCGCGAGGTTCTGCCGCTTCTGCTCGACGACGGAGGCCTGGCGGTCGCGCTCAACGCGCTGCAGGATGTAGGCCGCGTAGCCGCCCTCGAAGGGCTCGACCAGGCGGTCGTGCACCTCCCAGGTCTGCGTGCTGACCTCGTCGAGGAACCAGCGATCGTGGGTGACGACGAGCAGTGCGCCCTGGTTCGCCGGCCAGCGGCGCTTGAGGTGCTCGGCGAGCCAGGCAACGGCCTCGACGTCGAGGTGGTTCGTGGGCTCGTCAAGGAAGAGAACCTCCCAGTCGCCGACGAGCAACCGCGCGAGCGCGACGCGGCGGCGCTGGCCGCCCGAGAGCGAGTCGAGCTCGGCTTCCCACGGCAGATCCGCAACGAGACCCGCGATGACGTCGCGGATACGAGGCTCGCCCGCCCACTCGTACTCCGGGGTGTCGCCGACAATCGCGTTGCCGACGGTCTCGCCGTCGTCGAAGCGATCGGCCTGATCGAGCACGCCGATCGTGGTGCCGCCACGGTAGGTGACGCGGCCCGAGTCGGGTTCGCGCCGCCCAGCAAGCATCATCAGGAGCGAAGATTTGCCGTCGCCGTTTCGGCCGACGATGCCGATGCGATCTCCCTCATCGACGCCAAGCGTCACTGAGTCGAAAACGACCTTCGTCGGAACTTCCAGGT
Organism: Leucobacter sp. G161; assembly: GCF_001482305.1. Classification (GTDB taxonomy): domain Bacteria; phylum Actinomycetota; class Actinomycetes; order Actinomycetales; family Microbacteriaceae; genus Leucobacter. The sequence continues at coordinate 392 of NZ_LOHP01000004.1, read as the reverse complement.
GCAGGGCCTCGGCCCCAAGAATATGCGCCATAACCCTCTAAGCGTAGTTCAGTTCGATGTGGATCGGCCGCGCGGACGCGAGAGGCCCCGCGTCGCACTCCAATAGGGAGTGAAACGCGGGGCCTCTGGTCGCCTACGTTAACTCGCCAGGCGGCGCCTAATGAGTATCACAACACCCGCGAGGAGTGCGGCGATACCGCCTGCGACGAGTGCCATGGGACCTGCTCCACCGGAGTTCGCGAGCGGGCCACCGTCACCCTTCGGTGGTGTGGTTTCGCCCGTCGGTGGTACCGGTTTGACGGGGGGAACGCTGTCCTTCGTCCAACCCGCATACAGCGTCAGATCACCCGTCACCGGATCCGCAAACTCATACGCCTGAGTAGCCGCAGCAT
>NZ_LOHP01000003.1 GCF_001482305.1 Leucobacter sp. G161 | reverse complement strand
GTCTCCCCAGCAGCACTACCGCGGCAATTGATCGTGCGCTCGCATACGGCGCGCTGACCGTTCGAGGGTACGACCGGATCCTCCGGGTACGCAGAGTTACTTTTTAGCGGACTTAGGAAACGAGTTTAGGAATCATCTAATCGTGACGACGTTTAGGTAGACATGTGTGGGGTTCTCGGTCGGGACATCGATACGACAACACTGACCTTGTAAGCGCCAAGCTGAGATACCCCAAAAGGATCTACGCCGAAGAGTAGGCCGCAGTTCAGGCAGATGAAGACCACGCCAGTTCCGCCGTCTTCGCCCGAATCAAACGAGTCAGAGCCGGCGGAACACTCATCTGGCACGCGTGCAATTCCGATAGATCTATCTAGCTACGATTTCCTGGGGTTGGGTCTGATTCACGTTTAGGTAACCTGCCGCCCTACCAGTTTGGTTTCCAGTCCCGGTCACTAGAAACAAGCGACTTCCCTGCCGGTCATATGGGTCTGATGCACGTTTAGGTGACAGTTTGGTCAGGCCGCGAGTGCGACCTGTTCGTTCATGATGGTCTCGTATTCGA
>NZ_LOHP01000002.1 GCF_001482305.1 Leucobacter sp. G161 | reverse complement strand
CGAATACGAGACCATCATGAACGAACAGGTCGCACTCGCGGCCTGACCAAACTGTCACCTAAACGTGCATCAGACCCGTGAGTCGTGACATCCGTTATTCGTTCTCCTGTGTTGAGGCGCCGCCTTGGCGTACCCACTCGTCTACTTCGCTTGTTTGAAACTTCCAGAGCCGACTGACCTTGTGAGCGGGCATCTGCTGGGTGCTGATCCAGGCGTACACGGTGTCCTTGGAAACGCCAAGATGCACGGCGATTTCGTCGGCACCCAACCAAGGCTCGGCCATGATCCACCCTCAATAGTTCGTACGGTCAAATAGCTCTATGCCGGACTTTACCGGATCAAGGCTGATTAGAGCAGGATTGGGCGGGCTTCGAGTTTATTGGACAAGCCCAACGCAAAGGGGCATTCTGGGTCTTGCTGGCTTTTCTAGGTGATGAGCTGGCTCACGAGCTGTGAGGCTGCAGCACCTGCGCCAGCATTCACTGCAGAGGTTAGGACGCCACGAAGGGTCGGCAAGAGTCGCTTGATCGTTTTGGCGTCTGGGGCAGGTTTGGTGCTTTCCTCAATGACTGCGATGGCTGTTTCGTGAGCTACCTCGATTTCATCAGCATCGATACCTGCCGTCTGTTCAATGCAAGCGAGCGCGCGTCCGACGACATCGACTAGCGCGGCATACTCAGTTTGTATTGGTACCTGCTGGGTGATCGTGCTGCCTTCAAACGCGATGTTCACGTTATTGCCGTTGACTACTATCGTGTGGCCCGGATTCGTACTGGGCGTTGGAGCTTGGGCGCCGTTGGCCCATTTGACTGAAATGTGTCGCAGATTCATGTTGCCAGCATCAAATACCTGGACTTCACTGGCGCGTACTCGCTTTTGCCCGCCGCGAGGATCGTCCCATTCAAGAAGATCACCTTCATAGATGGGGGTGTCCACATTGAAATCGACCGAGTCAGCCTGCACGAGCGCATCGAACTCGGCAATGCTGCGGCTGGGCGATTCTGGCCGAGGAGTAACCAACACCCGCTTTGTGCCGAATGTCCCGCCGAACATTTGGATGAATGACATAGATTCTTCTGCTCCTATGCGTGGAAGTGCCAACGGTTCTCCTGTTATGCATGGCTCGGGTATCCAAAGTGGATGCCGCTACGAGAATCGTAGGTTGCACCCCTGACATTGCTGACTCGCGGCATGTTCAGGATGGTCAACCTGGCGCCAGTCACCGATCTACCACGCGTCTTGCAGATCGAGGTCAATTGCGGCGAATCAACTTAAAGTTGACGACCCAAGCATGCGCAGGGGTGCGAATGGCCTCGTGCGCGATCTTGGGCTTGAATCAGGTAGTGAGATCGCCATCATATGGTAACTTAAGCTTGTCATTGACAAATTAGAGTTTACCGATCGGGGTGGTGTGATGGTGGAGATTCCGGGGTCTGTGCGGCTGGTGCTAGCTTCGGGTGTGATCCATCTGAACGAGCAGGCGGCGGTGTTCGATGCGATGCTCGTTGGGTGGGAGCGACAGCAGAAGTCCAGGCTGCTCGCTGATGCGACGATCGAGCCCCGGATGGCGTTACTGCGCCGGTTCACCGAGTTCGCGGGCTCGTTTCCGTGGCAGTGGGGGCCGGGCGATGTGGAAGACTTCACGCTGTCATTGATGAGCGGCAGCTCACGTCTGGCACCGTCGACAATCCGCGGCTATCACCTGACGTTGCGGATGTTCTGCGACTACCTGCTCGACGGCCGTTACGGGTGGGTGGCCGAGTGTGAGCAGCGCTTCGATGAGATCCCGTCACAGGTCTGCCACGACTTCAACACGGTCGCGCACCTGAATGACTATGAGGGCCGACCGGGCCGTCGACCGTTCAGCTATGACGAGTTGCAGCACCTGTTCGACTTCCTCGACACGCGAGTGGAGCAGACCGCGCACTCGGGTCGTAAGGGCGCATGGGCTGCGTTGCGCGACGCGCAGATGGTGAAGACCTGTTACGCCTACGGGTTGCGCCGCCGAGAGCTTTGCAACCTCGACATCCCGGACTTGCGCCCGAACCCGCACATGCGCCAGTGGGGTGCGTATGGCGCGGTCCATGTCCGCTACGGGAAGGCAGTTCGGGGCGGTACGCCCCGAAGGCGGACCGTGCTGACGGTTCCTGAGTTTGACTGGGTGGTCGACGGGATGCGGCAATGGGTCGAGCAGGCCAGACCGTTACTTGCACGAGTCGGAGATAATGTGCTCTGGTTGACTGAGCGCCGCCAACGCATCTCGGTCGATACGATGGACCGCCGATTCTTGTGGTTGCGCGAGCAGGCCGGGCTCGATGCCGACCTGTCGTTGCATTGCCTGCGGCACTCGTATGTGACGCATCTGATCGAGTTCGGTTACCCAGAACGGTTCGTGACCGAGCAGGTCGGCCACTCCTACGCCTCGACCACGGCGATCTACACCTCGGTGTCCAACGACTTCAAGACCAAAACACTCAAAGCCGCGCTCGCACGCGTCTACGAACCCCGGGAGGAATGATGACAAAGAAACTGACGATGCTCTGGCACTTGCGCCAGCTCATGGCTGCGAAGGGCATGTTCCAGACCACTGATTTGGTCGAACCGCTGCGCGAGCGTGGGATTGAGATCTCCCGGCAAATGATCCACCGGACCGTCACGAAACCACCACAGCGGATCAACACAGACCTGCTTGCCGCGCTCTGCGACATCCTCGACTGCACCCCGTCAGATCTCCTCGAACTCCACGTCGAGGAACACCGGCAAGCATCAGTAGTGAACGACCACGGGGCAGGTATCGGGGACATCCGTCCGATTCGCGCCCGTGTGCGCCGCCCCGACGGCATTGGCGAGTGAACCAGAACCGCTACCAGGAGTGTTCGCGCTGCGGAGCACCAGGCACGACGGTCATGCTGCCGACCGGACCGATCTGCTACCGCTGCCGCCGTCACTTCGCCTACCATCCGCACATCTGCCCGGAATGCTTCGAGTTGCGGCCGGTCGCCTACCCATCGGTGAGTAGTCCCAACGTGCTCGTTTGCGCCACTTGCGCAGGTGAGACATCGGTATTCGCTTGCGCTGAATGCGGGCGCGAAGATCACCCCTACGGGGCCGAGCGCTGCGCCCGCTGCATCCTCGCCGAGCGCCTCACCGCACTACTCACCGACCCGACAACCGGGAGGCTCCACCCCGAACTGCAGTCTCTCTACGATGAATTGCTCACCACGCCCAGGCCGCAGAGCGTGATCACCTGGTTGAAGAAGCCGCCAGCCACCGGGGCACGGCTACTCGCGCTCATGGCCAAGGGCGAACTACCGATCAACCATGACACGTTCCGGCGGCTGCCCGCCGACCGTTCCCACAACTACCTCCGCGAACTGCTCACCAGCACCGGCGTTTTGCCCCCGTATTACCCGCCCATCGAGCAGATCGAGCGCTGGCTCATAGACCTCCTTGACCCCCTCGACCCAGACAGTACTGCGATGATCTCCCGTTATGCGCATTGGCATCACCTTCGCAGGCTACGTAGCCTCGCTGAACGCGGCAAACTGAACAAATCAGTGATCTATGCCGCCAGAGCGAACATCAACGGCGCAGTCCGTCTCGCTCTCTGGGCAAGCATGCACGAAACCACTCTCGATATGCTCACCCAAACCCAGCTTGAGCACTACCTCGCTGAATATCCCGGCGGGCGCAACAGCCAGCAGACTTTCATCGCGTGGTTGCGACGCACCCGCACCAACACTCGCATCAACATCCCTTGGCGTGGGCAGACGACCCCGGAAGTTGTCGTCTCTGATGCCGACCGCTGGAACCAAATCAGCCAACTGCTCCATGATGCAGCGACCCCGCTCTACGTGCGTATCGGCGGGCTCTTTACGCTCCTGTTTGCCCAACCTCTCGAAACGATAATTGCGATGCGCGCCGATCAGATCACCCTCGAACACAACGGCCGCGTTCTCGTCACATTCGACACCATCCCAATCGAGATGCCTCCAGGACTCGACTCGCTGCTGCGCTGCTACCTTGCCAAGCGCGGCACCCCCTCGATCGTGAGCCGTGAACACGGCTGGCTGTTCCCAGGCAGACACCCTGGACGCCACCTCGTCAGAGAAACCTTTCGCGGCCACCTCGTCGCGGTCGGGATCAAGCCAGGTTACTCCCGCCACGCCGCCATGTATTCCCTCGCCGGCGAGGTTCCCGCCCCAGTTCTCGCCGAACTCATCGGCGTCGCCAACAAAACTGCCGTCAAATGGGCTGCTCTCGCGGGCCGCGACTGGTCCGAATACGTGACCCAGCGAGACACCTGAGCCAGCCCGTATTCGCGGGACTCGAATACGGCCCCTGCGCCAGTAAAAGGCTACTCAGAGAGATCCTCCGCCGGGTTTCTGTAGAAGCGGAGTTAGCAGAATCTGTGGACGAGAAAGCGCACCAAGGAGACAACAGCATGGAAGCGGAACAGTGCTTCCTCGTCGTTGCTAAGCCCCGGGTGGGAGCCGTTCTTGTGGCTCATCCTCCATAGACCAATCACATACTCGTACTCGCCTTTCCCGAACAGGTCCGCTTGGTTCATCGCTTCGATGGCCTGCCCACCGGAGCTTCCCCGCCAAGACGTGCGGCTTTCTGCAATGAAGATCAGCACGCTCTCTAAGGTGGGGCGCAACTGGGAGTTCGAGGCTTCGAGATCATTTTTTGAAAACGAGCGAAACGCTTGTGCAAGATGCGTCGCTGCGATGGCGAGGCCACGTTCCTCCAGGAGCAGCTGCAGAGAACCTGCTTGTGGTGGGAGCGGAATCTCATCACCTCCCAGCGGCTCTACAGTCCAACGGATGGTTTCCGGCACCGGCGGCCACACTGTTGCATCTCCCTGTGTGATCTGCGCTTGCGCGAGTTGTCCGTCATTACGGAGGCTGGCGGTCAAGTCCTGCACCCATTGCTCCTTGGGATTGGCAGGTCGTGAGGTGTTCAAGAGATTGCGTGCGACATCCAGCAACCCGGTGTCATTTTCATCATCGTGCGCTTGTTTCAACGCAGCTCCGGCACGTTTGGCTCTGCTGAGCCCGCTTTCATGACCAGGATCACCCTTGCCGACGCCTGAACGCATGAGCAAGCTTGTCAATTCACTGTGACCCCATTCTGCGGCCTGGTCGATCATGATTCCGACGGTTCGCTCGCTCAAGGTCATATCCTGAGGTTACCGTCATCTGAATTTCGTGATCCTGGTCACCGATACGACAGCGCCGCACGGCGTCTCCTGGGGCCTCTCTAAGTTCCCCGCTAAGCAAAGCACTCGCCCATATGGCTCACCTCGGCACGATGGTCGGCCATACTCCTCGTGGTTCCGGCGCATCTCCAGCACACCAACCTGGTCGACCTCTGTCGTGGGGACTACTTCCTATGGCGCAAACGTGCACTGCTAGTAGCCTTCAAGACATGGCAAACAGGCAGACCGCAACACCGGAGTTCCAGACTCGTCTTGAGGAACTCGCGACTCTGTCGCTAGCCTGTCGTGCTGCGTTTCATGAGATTGCGGACCGCTTCCACTGGACTCCGGCCCCAGGATCTCCTGCAGAGGAGGACGCTCTCCGGCTCCCATCACCCGATCCCCTGCTTCCTGAACCTCGGGTTGAGACCGGTCATCGATTGATTGCAGATGTTGTTCAGACCTTCCTCCTTACTTCAAGCGGGCATCTCGGGGGCCTGGCGAGTCTCTATACAAGCGGGGAGGTGCTGTTCTCTCCAGCTCTGCTCATTCGATCAATCATCGAAAACTGCGCTCACGCCATATGGGTCCTCGGGGGACAAGGCGAACCCGCGGAAGATCGGCTTGCGCGCTGCTACCTCGAAGAACTCAAGAGTGCAGAGGAGGCGAAGAAGAACGCTGGCTATATGTACGGCAAGTTGCACGCGAGCCATGTGCATTCAGCGGACCGATACCGGCAGCTCAAGAAGCAGATCCTCGCAAGATTTCCCGACACGACCAAGCAGATACTCGGCGAATACGAGCTGCACCGTCAGAAGTTGCCGAAGCTCGAGGATGCAGTCAAGGAGATGTACGCCCTAACTGAAGCTGCCGGCGGCACGATCACACAGGAGCAGGCATCGGGGATCTACGGCTTCCTCTCTAACAGGACTCATCCGACCCTCTATCCAGCACGGCAGCTTCGCGAGTGGGAGGGTGATGAGACGAGCGGCCACGCGGTAGCCCACCTGCACGTCGGCATGGGACCTATCGAGGATGAAGCACGAGCTGCTCTCGCTGCCTTCTATAATGCGCTCAGCTATGTGACGTCTTACTATGCCTGGCCGACGACCTTATTGGAGGCTCTGGAAATGAAGATTCAGGCTACGATTCCGGGGTTCTTTCGATAGCCTCGCGGCTCCGCTACCCTCCATACATAGCGGCCACTGATCAGTATGGTGGCTGCATAGCTCGACCATCAGTCATGCAAGGCCGCAGAGGTGCTCGGGTCATGCACCATTCTGGCCAAGGGAGTTCTGGTCTCTCGTCAGGCGCAAATAAGTAGTGGACTCCCAACCATCCGAAATTGATCTGGTGGGTGATGAAATAGGGCTGCTCGTAATATGGGGCGTCTGAGTCTGAGGGGTATGAGAAGCCCATCTCGAGTAGGTTCACTACTATTCGAAACTGCACACGGACGATACCATTCACCGTCCGCCAATCTGTGCCGCCCGATACGAAATCGGCTACCGCGTCCGGTACCGGTATGCCATCGTCGTAGAGGCGAGAGAACTCCAGTTTGAGCAACGCACGGTAAATATCGAGGGGATCATGCCCAGTCGCAAGCGACAGGTCGACCGCTCTGCTGCGAATCACCTCTCGTTCGTGGCTGGCTACCGTCTGTAGGAAGGCATCGAGCGCTCGATCCTGATTGCGGGAAATCGAGTTGTTGCAGTTCGCGCAGAGCACCGGCAGCATGAGGTTCTGGGAGCGAACGCCCTGCGTATGGAAGCGATCTCCGTCCCAGTTGCCGTGCTGTAGCTGATTCCACGGTTCAGGGATGCGCCGAAGGTAGGAGGCAGGCCACTTGTGCTCTCCGGTAGTTGCCTCAGCGGTCTGACACATCCAGCAAATAGTCACTTGTCAAGGCTAACCATGCATCCCACATTCACGATCGCAAGCTCGAACTTCTCGTGTGCTATTCGCCCCGCGCGAATACGGACCCTGCACCAGCAGTGACCATTCGCATGTGACTTTTGAAGTTATCGATCCTGCTTGTCCACCTCCTCCTTGACGGAGGGAAGGTGAGTGGCGATGACGGTGTCGATGCGGGTGATGTCAGCTGGTGACGGCTACAAGTACCTGCTTCGCACGGTGGCCGCCGGTGATGGCGAGCGAGATCTCTCGACACCGCTGACGCGGTACTACAACGCCGACGGTACTCCGCCGGGGCGATGGATGGGCAGCGGCTTCCCCGCGCTCGGAAGCGGTCAGCTTCACGAAGGCGATGAAGTCACCGAAGCACAGCTTCAGCTGCTGATTGGCATGGGTCGTGATCCGCTCACTGGTGATCCGCTTGGGCGCGCCTACCCGGCATACAAATCGGTGGCTGAACGCGTTGAAGAGCGCGCAAGCGCGATTGATCCTGAGCTGGGTCCGACCGCTCGGGGCCGAGCTGTCGCGGCGATCGAAGCCGAAGAATCTGAGCGCGGCACGCGGCGAGCAGTAGCCGGATACGACTTCACCTTCTCCATCCCGAAGTCTGCCTCCGTGCTGTGGGCCGTCGCTGACGCGGGAACGCAATCGCTCATCGTCAACGCACACCATGCCGCGGTTGCAGAGGTGGTTGCGTTCATGGAGCGCGAGGTTGCAGCCACTCGCGCCGGTGCAACCCCCGGGGACGGTGCCGTTGCGCAGGTCGAGGTGCGTGGGTTGATCGCAACAGCGTACGACCATTACGACTCACGCGCGGGCGACCCACATCTGCACACGCATGTCGTGATCAGCAACAAGGTGCAGACCGTGCTCGACAGTAAATGGCGGAGCTTGGACGGGCGTCCCCTGCACGCTGCGACGGTGGCGCTCTCGGAGTTTCATGAAACGGTGTTCGCTGATCACCTCACGCGGCTCTTCGGGGTTGAGTGGGAAACGCGTGATCGCGGACGGGACCGCAATGCGGCTTGGGCTATCGCGAAGGTCCCTGAGCAACTCGTGTCAGAGTTCTCGTCGCGTTCACGGCACATCAATGAGGAGAAGGATCGTCTCATCGCTGCGTACGTGGAGAAGCACGGCAGGCGACCCTCCAGCACGACGATCATCAAACTGCGCGCCCAAGCGACGCTCGCCACAAGACCGGAGAAGGAGATCCATTCCCTTGCTGAACTCACCGATCAGTGGAGGCAGCGGGTGGGCAAGGTCCTTGGTGTCTATGCAACCAGTTGGGCACGCGATGTCACGGCGAATGAGGCTCCGTTGCTTCTACGCGCCGATGATCTGCCCCTTGACGTAGTCCGTGGGCTGGGGGAGAGCGTCGTCGCCACAGTTGGGGAGAAGCGTTCGACCTGGCGCCGGTGGAATCTCACTGCCGAAGCTGCGCGCCAAACGATGAGGTACCGGTTTGCCAGCACGCGTGATCGTGAAGCGATCATCGGCATGGTGGTCGACGCTGCCGAAGCCGTGTCGATTCAGCTCACGCCACCTGAATTCGCATCCAGCCCCGCCGCTTTTCGCCGGAGCGACGAGTCGTCGGTGTTCCGACCAAAGAACTCCACGGTGTTCTCGTCAGGTCAGCTGCTCGACGCCGAGGAGCGACTGCTCCAACTCGCGCACACAACGACAGCACCGACGGTCTCGCTGGCGACGGTCGAACGCGTCACGCGGGAGCCTGACCGTGACGGGTTGGTATTGGGGGAGGACCAAGCGTCTGCGCTGACGGAAATCGCTGTGTCCGGTCGTGTCGTTGATCTGCTCGTCGGCCCAGCTGGCGCCGGGAAGACGACCGCCATGAACGCACTACGCCGGGCATGGGAAAAGGAACACGGCCAAGGATCCGTTGTCGGGCTGGCACCGTCTTCGAGTGCGGCACAAGTGCTTGCCGAGGATCTCGGGATCGACACCGAGAACACGGCGAAGTGGTGGCAGAATCACCTGCAAGAAGGTGAGAGCTTCCAGCCGGGCCAGCTCGTCATCGTCGATGAAGCCTCACTCGCTGGAACGCTCTCCCTGGACCGAATCACCCAGCTTGCCGATGAGGCCGGGGCGAAAGTACTACTCGTCGGCGACTACGCACAACTCCAGGCGGTCGACGCGGGCGGCGCCTTTGGGATGCTCACGCACGATCGTGACGACGTGCCTGAACTTGTCGACGTTCACCGGTTCGCGCACGACTGGGAAAAGCGTGCGTCACTCGACCTCCGGCATGGACACGCCGAAGTCATCGACATCTACGACGAGCACCAACGCGTTGTTGATGGTGAAACCGAGGGAATGGTCGATGCGGCTTACGCCGCCTGGCGCAGCGATCTCGTTGCAGGGCGTGCAACGGTTCTCGTCTCAGACTCCAATGAATCTGTGACTGCACTCAACAACCGAGCGCGCACCGATCTGATCATCGACGGTACCGTTCGCGGGTCGCGTGAATCCGAGCTGCATGACGGGACGCATGTGGCTTCCGGTGACATCGTCATCACGCGCCGCAACAACCGTCGTCTGCTGGCTGGACGCGGCTGGGTGCGCAATGGGGATCGCTGGAACGTCGTCGATGTTCGCCGCGACGGATCGATGCTTGTTCGACGGGCTGGAAGCTCCTGGGGGACAAATGTTCTTCTGCCAGCCGACTATGTCGCGGAGCATGTCGAACTCGGTTATGCTGTGACATCCTTCCGAGCGCAAGGCCTCACCACCGACACTGCCCATGTGCTCGTCGACTCGACCATGACCAGGGAGACCCTCTACGTGGCGATGACACGGGGTCGAGACGCCAACGTCGCTTATGTCGCCGTCGACAAGCCCGACGCTTCCCACGATGGTCCACATCCTGGTGAGAACGACGACGTCACCGGCCGCAGCGTTCTCGTTGGTGTTCTCCAACACGTCGGCGCAGAACTCTCCGCGCATGAAACGATTGCCGTCGAGCAAGAGTCTTGGGGGACGATTGCGCAGCTTGCCGCCGAATACGAGACGATTGCCGCGGCCGCGCAGGGCGATCGGTGGGCTGCTCTGGTGCAGACATCTGGTCTCAGCGCAGAGCAGGCCGAGGAGGTGGTTGCGTCGGATGCATTCGGCCCGCTGACTGCCGAGTTGCGCCGAGCTGAAGCCAATCACCATGATCTCGCGGTTCTGCTCCCGCGTCTGGTGCGAGCACGCGACTTCGACGACGCGGACGACATCGCTGCGGTGATGCGGCATCGGCTCAACGCCGCTACAGCTCGTCCTGCCGGAGCGGGGCGCGCTCGTAGGGTACCTAGGCTCATCGTCGGGCTCGTACCCGAAACGATGGGTGAGATTGCTGATGACATGCGTCAGGCACTCGATGAACGTCGGGACCTCATCACACAGCGAGCCGACGCAGTGCTCGACAAAGCCATCGCCGACGGTGAGCAATGGATCGCATCGCTGAGTGAGGCTCCCACTGCCGAATCGAGGCGCGAGCGTTGGCTATCGGCAGCGCGGACAATCGCTGCGTACCGCGACCGATACTCCGTCACGACGCCGAGCCCGCTTGGTCTCCGGCCCGAGTCTGCGGCTCAGCGAATCGATCATGCAAGGGCTGAAGCCGCGCTCAAGGAGATCCGCGGTCTGGATAGCGCTGGCAGGAGGCTACAGCCCCCTCGTGAACCGTCTCAACGGGGCGTGAGGATACGATCAATCTGACCACGATGATGTCAGGTAAAGGTGAACTATTATGCTCAGCTTGACTTGAGTCGCTGAACGAATGAAACCCTCATGAATCCTGCGCGCCGTCGCTACGTACGTATTAGGCGGAGTCGGTTTTCTTAATGATTCGCACATGCATGGCATTATCGGAGCAGAACTATACAGTTGCGAAAGGAACTCATTGGAGAGCGAATCTGGTGAATCGGTAGGGAATGAAGTAAGTTCTTCCGTCTCGAATGATGTGTCTCCGGACCGATTGCCGTGGCGCCGACTCGACGACCTTGCCCCGCACTATGCGCCCTCCTTGCATGGGAGCTACCTTCGCGCTCTCCTAGAAGGCATCGAGTCGGACGAAGTTTCCAACATTGCCTTGTCGGGACCGTATGGTGCGGGAAAGAGCAGCATTCTAGAAGGCCTCGGGCAACGATACCCAGCACAGACCATTCAGGTTTCGCTAGCGACTGTTCGTCCTGCGGGGGACGACGGCGTCATCGGCAAGCGGGCTCCAGGGGCATCTGCAAACGACTTGCAGAAGGAGATCGTCAAGCAGATCCTCTATGTCATGGACCCGGCCAGGACTCCGGCCTCGAGATTCCCCAGGACGAGCAAGTTTCATTGGCCTCGAAGTCTCAGTTGGGCGTTCCTAGCTGGACTAACTGGCGTTGCCGTTCAGTGGCTCATTACGCTTATCTTGGCCTTCGCGCAGCAAGACACGAACCTGGCCTGGCGCCCCGAACTCTATGTGCCGACCTTGGTAGGTGTGGTCCTTGTTACGTTCCTATTGCTGCGGATCACAAATGGTCGACTTGCTATCAGTGACTTCACCGCGGGACCGGCAAAGCTGACTCTCACTGACGCTAGCGGTAGTTACTTCGATGACTACCTCGACGAGATTGTCTATTTCTTCCAAGTCTCCAAGAAGCGCATCCTCGTGCTTGAAGACATGGACCGATTCGACAACGTCGAAGTGTTCGAAGACCTTCGGGCACTCAACGTGTTGCTCAATCATTCCGCACAGTTACAGCCTCAACGGATTCATGGCAACTTCGGAGTTTGGAACCGGCTCAAGAGTCGTAGCCCTTGGGCAAAGACTGAGGAGTTGGATCTTGATACCCTAGAAAGTCTCAAGGAGATCCCTCCGGGCTTTCATGTTGGGCCCATCGTTTTCGTGTATGCGATTCGAGACTCACTCCTCGCGGAAACCGTCACGACCACTAACGATGTTCGCCACGATGCATTCACGCGGACGAAGTTCTTTGACCTCATCGTGCCCGTCGTCCCGTTCGTCACTGAGCAGAACGCTCGGGGTGCCCTCAAGAAGGAGCTCGACCTCCTTGTGGGGGAAGGCCCCGCAACGCCGCAGGATGTGCACGCACGTCCCTCGAACGATCTCGTTCGATCAATCGCTCAGTACTTCCCGGATCAGCGGCAGATTCGAAACATTCGTAATGAGTTCTCGATGTATAGAGATCGGTTGCTTCGGCCTGGTCAACACCCCGTCGAGCTCAACCCCGACAGGCTTCTCGCGCTCATCCTTTATAAAAATCTCGAGGTAGCTGACTTCGAGCGGATTCGTGTCGGAAAGAGCAAGCTGCATGATCTGTTGCGATTCTCTCAAGCTCTTGTCCACGAGAACCTGGACCGCATCAACATCCGTCTGGGGCACCCGTCAGAGGAGTCCCAGCAGGCCCGCGCAAGGGACCTTGCTGAGCACATTGTCAAACGAGGTGACTCTCTCGGTATTCAGTTCCAACGGGTTCGACGAAACCACCCGTACGCGGACGACTATCTCACTCTCCGCCACGATGAGCTAGCCAGTATTGAGCTCTGGCGGCAGGTCGTGGCCGGGCAGAATCTAGCCTTCAACAACGGGAAGCAGCTCAGCCGGGACGCAATTGAAAGAGGCTTCGACGTCTCGTTGAGCTTCGCTGAGGCCACGGCGCTCCCACTACCGGCGGAGGAACGGGCCCGGCTGGAACGCGAACGCCGCGACCTAGAGAGTGCGACATGGGAGGGGCTATGGAGCGCGCCGAACTTCGTACTGGATCCGCAATCGCCCGTCTGGAGTGACGGCAAATCGCGACCAGCCGGGGCGCTGTCTTTCGCACAGATTGTCGGTGAGACAATCGGGGAAGGCCTCGCGTCTGATCTCATCGCTGCAGGGCACCTGACCCAAAACTTCGCACTCCTAAGCGCCCAGTTCGATTCCCAATTCCTTGGCATCGAAGCGCAGAACTTCATCACATCGATCACCGAGCATCCGGGGCGTCGACCTCTCGCTCCGGTCTCACCTGACGCGATACGAGAGGTTATCGAGGAACGTTCCCCGGCGATACTTGAGCGTTCCGGCATGGTCAACATCCACGTACTCGCTTACCTACTCGACGAGTTGCCAAATGAAGCACACCGAATCGTCGCGCAGCTTAGAAGCTGGACCGGTGAAGATCAGAACCTCACCAGGGCCTTCCTTAGTCGGTATGGGAGCAAAGCGCCGCTCTCCTCGCTAGCGAACGCCATGTCATTGCTCACCGGACTGGTGCCTGCCGCAGTCGGCCTTGTCGCAAATGACTCGGCCGTCCCAGAGGCCCGGCGTACCGTACTCTTCGACGCAGCTATTAGGGGCTTGTCGCCGGATTCGGCACCCACTTCGGTGTCTGAGAATGAAGCTGTACGTCGCTATGCGCAGCAAGCCCACTCGGCATTGGAATCGCTGACACTGGATGGCTCTCTAGCGCGTGTGGTATCCCGCCACTTGATTCACTTCGGCGTCATAGTTGAGAACCTGCAGCCGCTCTCACCTGATGCTCGTGGCGTATTCGTTGCCGCCGGGAAGTTCGAGATGACATTGTCAAACCTCAACGCCATCTTGGGTAACGAGGAACCTCGCTGGGTGTCACTGGAGCGACTCCAAGACGATGAGGACGCACTTGGAGCCACGCTCCCACGCATCGACGAGTACCTTACACTTCTCGAAAGGCAGGATCCGTCCGAGGATGTCGTGACCTCAGAAACTTCTGAGGGATTGACGAGGATTCTCGAGAATCTTGCCAAATTGGATGAAGGGGATGAATCCGCTGGCAGCACCCTTAGGGCTGTCGCCCATCACTCAAGTCCATCCCTGCGAGTCATGGATATCGAGCCAAACGCTGGATCTGTGCAGGAGGCGCTGCTGCTCGAGAACCGAGTTGAGATCACCACGGGAAACCTTATGGCACGGTTCGCGGATCAGGGAAGGATAACCGAGGGTATCGCGACTGCATTGCACGAAAACTCGTGCCCCGAGCGAAACGTCGACGCTGACCTTGCCCCATTCCTGGCAGCAGTTCTTATTGCAACCCGGCACTTCCCGGCTCTCCTCTCAGCCGACATCCTCAGAGAGCTCCTGGAGCATCTCGGCGGTGACTACGTTCTTTCTGAATCTTCCTTGCTGGCGGCGGAGCCAGCGGTGGCGGTGCAGCTCATTAATGACGGATGGGGGGAGGCGGGTGGGTTCCGTGCCGTGGCCGACTCAAATTTGGATTGGTCTGTCAGAGAAGCCTTGCTCGCCATGGAGCCTGCGCCTGACGCGAGTCACGTCGGAAACCTCGTCGAACCTGAAGACGTCGTTGCTTTCTTGGAGAGCGAAGCCATTGAAACAGAGGTCCGCACTTATGTGCACCTCCACCTCGACACGCTATTGATCGGCCCCCACGCGATGCGGAACGCAAATGCCATCGCTAGCTTCCTTCGGAACCTAGGTGTCGGCATCGGGGTAGCAGAGATTCACGCGCTTGCTCGGTTGGGCGCCGAGCGAGGTCGTCTTCTCGCGTTGCTGACTCTGCCCGGCGCACGCGACGAGTTCGTGGCTGATCCAGTCACCACGCTCGACATCCTCGGCGGAGACTACGCAGCCATCGTCAACCGCGAGGGAACGAAGTCTCCCAAGTTCAAGCCAACTCAGGAGAATCGGGACTTCCTGGCATTCCTCCAAAGCCGCGGTCTGGTCCGAATCGGCAGGCCGAAGCCGGACGGAACGCTCCAGATCGGACGCACCCTTCGGCGTTAGCCAGTAGTCTCAGATTCTTTTGAGGGCGGTCGTAGTTGTTGATCCAAAAAGTCGACTTCGCGCGCTCCAATCCGTTGAGGTATAAGCGTTCCACGACTACCCTTAGAAGTATGCCAGCGACCGCATTCGCGAGGTGGACACGAAGCCCATTTCACAGTGGCACGCTGGGGGCACGACAACTCCACGACTGCCGATAATCCGCGGAATCACGCGGGTGGCGACGAGTATTGGGACTTCTAAGCTCTGGTTAGTACTGTCCTCGGCAGAACGTAGGCCCGGAACCGCTCTGCGCGGATCCGGGCCTACGTTTGTAACGGGCCTGGTCTCTTCGAACTTGCCTGTGTGTCCCCTCGGAACGCCTTCCGCCACCGACACCAGCTTGATACGTTGGCACTATGAGCACACAATCTGCAAAAGCCCAGACCCTCACCCAACTCCATGCCGCCCCTGAGGTCCTGCGCGTCGTGAACGTGTGGGATGCGATCTCGACAAAGGCTGTTGCAGAACTGCCCGAGACGCGTGCGATCGCGACCGCGGGGCACTCCATCGCAGCGACCTACGGCTACGCCGACGGCGACATCCCGCTCGAGCTCACGCTGGACATGATCGGTCGCATCGTCGAGGCCGCTGGTGACCTACCGGTGAGCGCCGACCTCGACGGGGGCTACGGCAACTCGGGCGAGACCGTGCGCCGCGCAATTGGTAAGGGCGTCGTGGGCGCGAACGTTGAGGATCGCTTGCGGCCGCTCGCCGAGTTCGTTGCCGACGTGGAGGCCATCGTGGCAGCTGGTGAGGCGGAAGGCGTTCCGTTCTCGCTGAACGCCCGCACCGACGCGCTCGTGCGCGGCGGCGGTCGCCCGCTTGAAGAGTCGATCGCCGACGCGATTGAGCGCGGCCGCGCGTATCTTGCGGCGGGCGCCGACGTGGTGTTCGTGCCGGGCGTGCTTGACGCCGACACCACGCGCCAGC
Source organism: Leucobacter sp. G161 (assembly GCF_001482305.1). Classification (GTDB taxonomy): domain Bacteria; phylum Actinomycetota; class Actinomycetes; order Actinomycetales; family Microbacteriaceae; genus Leucobacter. Next base: position 74,851 of record NZ_LOHP01000002.1, on the reverse strand, counting down.
TCGTTGCGGGCATCGGCGAGCGCAAGATCAGCGTGATCGGGCTTCCCGGTGCGCTCACTGCTCGCGAGTACGAGGAGCTTGGCGTCGCCCGCATCTCCTACGGGCCGACGACGCAGCGGGCAGCGCTCACCGCGTTCCAGGATCTCGCGATCGATCTCTACGCTGACGGAGTCATTCCTGCGACGGTGCGCGAACTGAACTGACCTCTGCTGCCCGCTTTCAGGCCGGGAGCCTACGCCCAGACGCCAATCCGGACAGCGCCATCCTCACCGACCCGTTTTTTCCTTTCTGCCGCGAATATCGGGCTTGCAAGGCTCGGAAAGGATAAAACAAGGCCCCGAGGGGGCAGCGGAATGGGGCGGACAGCCGCACGGGTGGAGCCGCCCGGGCCTGCAGGGGAGCGAGGCCGGGGGAGCTGCGCCGGGCGAGCGGGCGCCGGGCCAGGGCTGCGAGCCGAGACTGAAGCCCCAAGCCGAAAACCCCAGATACCCTTATACCTATGCACCTCAACGACACACGTGCCTGGAATCGCTTCTACGCCAAGGGCACTCCGATCGACATCGAGCCGGTGACGGGCTCCCTCGTGGACCTGCTCGACGAGCGCTGCGCCCAGTGGGCTGACCGCGACGCGATCAGCTTCTTCGGCCGCACGGTCACCTACCGCGAGCTCGGCGAGCGCGTCTCCCGCGTCGCGCAGGGCCTTGCTGACCTCGGGGTCGGTGCGGGGGATCGCGTTGCCCTCATCATGCCGAACGCACCGCAGCACGTTATCGCGTTCTACGCGGTGCTGCGGCTCGGCGCGATCGTTGTCGAACACAACCCGCTCTACACCCGCGGCGAGCTCGAGACACAGTTCGCAGATCACCGCGCCGAGGTAGTTATCGCCTGGGACAAGGTTGTGCCGACCGTGCAGTCGCTGCCGAAGGACCTCGGGATCCGCACCGTCATCGCCGTCGACGTGACCCGTGCGATGCCGTTCGCCACCCGGGCGGCGCTGCGCCTCCCGATTGCGAAGGCGAAGGCCTCGCGCGCGAAGCTCACGGGGCCAACGGAGGGCGCGATCCACTTCGCCGACCTCGAACAGGCGCAGCCGATTGCCGCGAACCACCCGCGTCCAGGTCGCGACGACGTCGCCTGCCTGCAGTACACGTCGGGCACGACGGGCACGCCGAAGGGCGCGATGATCACGCACGGTAACCTCTGGGCGAACGCCCGCCAGGGTGCCGCGTGGATGCCAGACTTTACGCGCGGCGAAGGAAGCATCTACGGCTTGCTGCCCATGTTCCACTCGTTCGGCGTGCTGCTCTCGGTGATCTACTCGGTCGAGACGGGCTCGCGCGCAGTGCTGTTCCCGACCTTCGACCCCGAGCTCGTCTCGCAGGCGGCCAAGCGCTTTCCGCCGACGTTCGTGCCGGCAGTTCCCCCGATGTTCGACCGGCTCGCGCGCGTCGCCCGCGACGGCAAGCTCGATCTCACCGGCGTCGTCTATGCGATCTCGGGTGCGATGACGCTCACCCCGGCGGTCGTGAAGCGCTGGGAGGCGCTCGCGGGCAGCATGCTCAACGAGGGCTACGGCCTCACCGAGACGAGCCCGGTCGCCCTCGCGAACCCCTTCAGCGACGCCCGCAGGATCGGCGCGATCGGCATCCCGTTCCCGTCGACCGATATTCGCGTCGTCGACCCGGAGGAGCCTACCCGCCAGGTCGCCCTCGGCGAGGTCGGTGAGCTACTCATCGCGGGCCCGCAGGTGTTCAAGGGCTACTGGAACCGGCCCGAGGAGACAGCGGCGACGCTGCTCGAGGGCGGTTGGCTGCGCACGGGAGATCTCGTCGTGCAGGACGACGACGGCTTCGTCACCGTCGTGGACCGCAAGAAGGAACTCATCATCACGGGCGGCTTCAACGTCTCACCGAGCGAGGTCGAGCGGGTCGTGAACACGGTGCCAGGCGTAGCGGAGTCCGCCGTCGTCGGGATCGCCCGCGGCGGCGGTGCCGAAGTGGTGACCGCTGTCGTCGTGCTCGAGGACGGAGCCGAGTTCGACGAGGCGGCTGCGCGCGCGGCCGCACACGAGCAGCTCGCCGAGTTCAAGCGTCCGAGCAGCTACCTCGTGTGGGAGGAGCTGCCGAAGTCACTCATCGGCAAGGTGTTGCGGCGGACCGTGCGCGACACGCTCATCGCTGACCGTACCGCTGTCCGCGCCGCGGCGGATCCGGAGGCCTAGACTCCCCGCCCAGCGGGCACCCGGCCCCGAGCGACATCGTTCACCTGCCATCATCTCGGCGAGGTCATGCCTGTTTTACAGCTGAAACACCCTGATCTCGCTGAGAGCATCCTGTTTGGGCGCACGCGGTGGGCGCGGGCGCAGGGCAAGCGAGCGCCGAGCCTAGGAGTCGAAGATATCGCCGAGGAACTCGAAGGGGCTCTTCTTCTTGCGGTAGCGCGGGTCGCCATAGCCTGAACGGCCGCGATCGTCATAGCGCGGCTTCTTGCCGCGATCGTCGTAGCCGCGATCATCGTAGCCGCGATCGTCGTAGCCATAGGGCTGCGGGGGAACCGGCTGGCCGTAGTGATCGGGCAGCGGCGGTGCGGCCGGCGGGACGATCGGCGGCTGCGGAGCCTGCGGGGTCTGATGCTGCGGCGCCTGTGGCGCGGTGAAGGCCTCCGACTCCGCCTGGGCGCGTTCAAGGATCTTGTCGAGCTCACCGCGGTCAAGCCAGATGCCGCGGCACTGGGGGCAGTAGTCGATTTCGATTCCCTGGCGCTCGCTCATGAGCAGGGTGGTTCCGTCACTAGGGCAGTTCATGGTTTCAGCGTAGAGAACGCAGGCCGCGAAACAGCTGGGATCAGGCCGCTCCGGGGACATTCAAAGCGAACTGCTCGTCTCTCCGCTGGCGTCTGCGAGCGCGATGAGGGCTCGGGCAGCATCGCGTGGCACCGTCGGATCCATCCCGGTGAGGTCGTGGAAGGTGCGCAGCCGGTTGACGACCGTGTTTCGGTGCACAAACCCGGCCTCGGCGGTCTGCTTCACCGAGCCGCTCTCGCAGTAGGCGAGGAAGGTGCCAATGATCCGTTCTCGGTCTCCGGGCGAGACGCTCTCGAGCCCACCGAGGGCCGCGGCACTCAGGCCGGGGAGTAGGGGCGCGAGCGCCGCTGCGGCGACCGGTGGCCAGAGTTCGTGCTCGTCGCTCAGGCGGCCCGCGGGTGCATATGGCACGAGCCTGTGCGCGAGACGTGCCGCATCCGCGACTCCGGCGAACCCCGCGATTTCATCGACGACCACGCCTCGCGTGGCCGCGAGCGGGTGGCTCGCGAGTACTTCGGCGCGCGGCCGCACAAACAGTACGCCGTCGTCGAAGTCCCACACGAGAAACCGGCTGCGGGTGTGCTGGATCGCTGACACGAGCCGCCTGGCCTCGGCTGCCGACGCTGAGGGGACGAGAATGACCTCGTACTCCGCATCGGCAGCGACACCGAGTTCACGCGCGACGTCCGCGGCGACCTCCTCGGGCCGTTCGGCGGCAAGTAGCCTTGCGAAGGCACGCGTCTCGTTTGCGCGAGTGTCGAGTGCCAAGATCTCGCGTTCGTTGAGGAACGCGACCTGCACTTCGCCGATGTAGTCCTCCACGGTCGAGAGCACCACCTCCGCATGGTCGACGAGTAGGCGAGCGTCGGCAGGCGCGACGACGCGTGTGAGTCCCGCCCACAGCACTCGGTAATCGAGGCGTACTGCCTCCAGGAGTCGGTCGCGGTCCACGCCCTGTCTGGCGCGCCGCACCCCGAGGCGGTGCGGAAGGTCAGCGAGCGCGGGAGGGATGGGTTCTCCCCGAAGCTCCGTGATGAGGAGTGTGAGCGTTTCGCGGGCTGTGGAGCGCACATCAGCCTCTGACACGTCCTCGTAGCCGCTGCCCACGGCGCGCAGTCTCGCGACGAAATCGTCGACGAGCGCGTCCATGTCACCGCGGAGGTCTGCGAGGGTCGCGATCCACCAGTCGTCTTGCTGGGTGGTCGCCACTGGCATGCTCGTCACGCTGCTCCTCCCTTGGAAGTGGTTACTCCCATAGTATTGAATATTCACACACTGTAAGTGACGGAATCGGGCAATACTTTCACTCCGATTGTGCAGATGCCTATTGAATGGCGTTAACCGTGTGCGAATGTCGATTGCCGCTGAATCGGGAACAGGCGACCGTTGATAGGTGGGCCGAAGATGTGCCCAAAACGTATTTCCATGGAGGAAACAATGACTGCACAGCTAGCTACGGACGAGGCTGTCCCGAACGGACGAATCGACCAGTCGAAGATGCGGAAGATCGCTACCGCGAGCGTCATCGGCACCACGGTCGAATGGTACGACCTGTTCCTGTTCGGCACCGCATCAGCGCTGGTCTTCAACCAGGTCTTCTTCCCAGACCTGCCGCCCGCTGTCGGCACGATCCTCTCGTTCCTCACCTTCGCTGCCGCGTACGTCGCGCGCACCGTCGGCGCGATCCTCTTCGGCCACTTCGGTGACCGCCTCGGTCGCAAGTCGATGCTGCTCGTCTCGCTGCTCACTATGGGCGCCGCGACCCTGCTCATCGGGCTCATTCCCGACTACAACACGATCGGTATCGCCGCTCCGTTCATCCTGCTGTTCCTCCGCATCATCCAGGGCCTCGCGCTCGGCGGCGAGTGGGGTGGCGCTGTGCTCATGACCGTTGAGCACGCCCCCGAGAACAAGCGTGGCTGGTACGGCTCGCTCGTGCAGGTCGGCGTTCCCTTCGGCACGCTCCTCGCAAACGTTGCGTTCCTCATCGTGACCGCATCGGTCTCGCAGGAAGCGCTCTTCACCTGGGGCTGGCGCGTCCCGTTCATCGCCTCGATCCTCCTCGTTGCTGTCGGCATCTACATCCGCCTGAACATCGAAGAGACCCCGAGCTTCCAGCAGGTCCGCGAGCAGGGCGCGAAGGCGAAGCTGCCCTTCATCTACCTCATGCAGCACTACTGGAAGCAGGTTGTGCTCGGTGGTATCGCGACGCTGTCGACCGGCTCCACCTTCACCCTCATGGTCGCTTCGGGCATGAACTACGGCACGAGCGAAATGGGCTTCTCGGCCAACATGATGCTCTGGGTAGTACTGCTGTCATGCCTCATCGCACTCGTGCTCATCCCGTTCTTCGGTTACCTGTCCGATCGCATTGGCCGTAAGCCGATCATCGCGGCCGGTATCATCGGCGAGATCGTCCTCGCGTTCCCGTTCTTCTGGCTCATCAACACGGGCAACACCGCCGCGGTGTTCCTCGCCTACGGCCTCATGATGATTGCGTTCTCCGCGAACTTCGGACCGATCGCAACGTTCCTTGCTGAGCTCTTCGGTTCGAAGGTGCGTTACTCGGGCCTGTCGATCGCGTACATGCTTTCCGGCCTGCTCGGCTCGGCAATCACCCCGGCGATCACCGTCTGGCTGCTTGACGTGACTGGCCAGAGCGACTCGATTGCCTGGTACATCGCGGGCGCGGCGGCAGCATCGCTCATCGCACTGTTCCTGCTCACCGATAACCACAAGCGCGACATCGACCGCGTTGGCGCGACGAGCGCAATCTCGGTCGAGTCGTGATTCGTCGGATCGACTCGGCGCCGGGGCTCGCCCCGGCGATCGGGCCCTACTCACAGGCGGTCGTTGCGAACGGCTTCGTCTTCACCACGGGTCAGGTGCCGTTCCACGCGGACGGCACCGCCCCCGCGGCGTTCGAGGACCAGGTGCGCGTCTGCATCGAAAACCTGCGCTCGGTGCTCGAGGCAGCAGGCTCAGGCCTCGACCTCGTCGTCAAGGTGAACGCGTACCTTACCGATGTCGCCCAGCGGGAGCCGTTTAACCGGATCTACGCCGAGTACTTCGGCGACGCGAAGCCGGCACGCACCACCGTGTGCGTTGATATCTGGGACATTCCGTTCGAGATTGAGTGCGTCGCCGTCGTCCGCGCGGACGAGGCAACCGAGGAGGCCTGAACATGAGTCGATCCACCGAAGAACTGATTGAGGCGCTCAAGACCGTCGAGATCCCGACCCTCGGACATTTCCTCGAGGAGGGGTTCTGCGACCAGGATCTGCGCCCGGTCAACAGCGGCCCGCAGCTCGTGGGTCGCGCACGCACGCTCGACCTCACGAAGCCTGACGCGTTCGCGGTGAACCGCGCGCTGCTCGCGCTCGAGCCGGGCGATGTGCTCGTGATCCGCGTCGCGGGTCGCGGCCACGCCCCGGTCGGCGCGGTCACCGCGCACGCCGCCATCGCCCAGGGCGCGGCCGGCATCGTCGTCGACGGCCCGGTCACAGACCAGGCCGCGCTGCGCGAACTGCAGGACCAGCTGCCCGTGTTTTCGACGGGCCTCACCGCGCGCACCACGAAGCGCTCGGGCGAGCTCGCGAACGAGCCGGACGGCGCGCTGGATCGCACGATCGAGATCGCAGGCCAGACTGTGCGGCCGGGCGATCTCGTGCTGGGTGACGCCCAGGGCGTGCTCATCCTTCCCCCGGAGGGCCCCGGCGACGACGTCCTCGATGCCGCACTCGCATCGGACGCCGCAGAGCCCGCGCTTGTCGCGCGCATCGCATCGGGAGAGCCGCTCGCGGCGATCCTCGCCACCGAGTGACGGGAGTGCCGGGCCGCGCTTCCCCGCGGCCCGGCACTCGCCCCACCAGATTGACCCTGAGATTTCGCGGCCACGCGCCGCACCGCTTCACAAGGAGAACATCATGACTTCGCAGCAGGCACCAGACAGCGCCGTTCACTCGGCCGGCCACCTCATCGTCCGTACGCTCGAGGCGCACGGCATCGAGCGCGTGTACGCCGTGCCGGGGGAGAGCTACCTCGACGTGCTCGACGGCCTGCACGACTCCGGCGTGGAGACGGTCGTCTGCCGCCAGGAGGGTGGCGCGGGCTTCATGGCGCTCGCCGAGGCACGCCTCACGGGACGCCCTGGCATCGCAATGGTGACCCGCGGACCGGGCGCTGCGAACGCGATGATCGCGATCCACACTGCCTACCAGGACGCGACGCCGCTCGTGCTCTTCGTCGGCCTCGTCCCCGTCAACGACCGCGAACGCGACGCCTTCCAGGAGTTCAGCCTGACCGGCTGGTTCGGCTCGACCGCGAAGCGCGTGATGACGATCGACGACCCGAATCGTGCCGGTGAACTCGTCGCCGAGGCGATGCGGATCGCTGCGTCTGGCCGCCCCGGCCCCGTAGTGATCGGCCTCCCCGAAGACGTGCTTGTGCTGCCCGCCGTCCCCACGGTCGCGCACCCGGTGGCGCCGCCGGCGCCGGCACCCCACCCGTCAGAGCTTGATGCGCTCGTCGCGCGCCTCGCGAAGGCCGAGCGCCCCGCAATCGTCGCCGGCGGCGACGGCTGGCACGCCGGCGAAGGCCGCGAGCTGCTCGCGTTCGCCGAGGCCGCGGGCATCCCCGTGTTCTGCGACTGGCGCGCATACGACGCCGTGCCCCACGAGGGTGAGGCGTGGGCCGGCTGGCTCGGCTACGGGCGTACCGACGCCGTCGCCGAGGGCTACATCAACGCCGACCTGCTCGTCTTTGTTGGCTGCGGCCGCGCAGACGTGCTCAGCGACGGCTACACGCAGGGCTTCGACGCCGAGACCGTGCTCGTCACGGCAGACCCCGACGCGACGATGCACTCCGGCCGCACCGACCAGCACATCCTCGCGACGCCCGCGACGTTCGTGCGCGCACTCACCGAGGTCGACCCCGCGACTGCGCGCGGCGACCGCGGCACCGAGTGGCAGGCAGGCCGCGCGGCAGCGCAGCGCCAGACCGCGGCGCACCGCCCCGACGCCTCGATCGACGGCGTCGCCCAGCAGATGGACCTCGGCGTCGCCTTCGGCGAACTCGACGACCGGCTCGCAGGCGAGGCAGTGCTCACCTTCGGTGCGGGCAACGCGACGATCTGGGCGCACCGCTTCGTGAAGCACCTGACGCCGGCGAGCCTCGTTGGTGCGCGCAACGGCGCGATGGGCCTCGCGGTGCCGGCGGCCGTCGCGGGATCCCTCATCTTCCCCGATCGCAACGTTGTTGCGGTCTGTGGTGACGGCGACTTCCTCATGAACGGCCAGGAGATCGCGACCGCGGTCGCGCACGGCTCCAAGCCCCTCATCATTGTCATCGACAACGAGATCTACGGCACCATCGTGCAGCACCAGGAGAACCACTACCCGGGCCGCCGTTCGGGTACCCGCATGGCGAACCCCGACTTCTCCGCGTGGATGCAGTCCTTTGGCGGGCACGGCGAACGTGTCGAGCGCACCGAGGACTTCGGCCCCTCACTCGATCGCGCGCTCGCAGCTGATGCTCCTGCGCTCATCCACGTGCTCATCCCCGACACCGTGATGCCGCCCGCCTCGAGCGACGTCCCCGCAACCGGCACCGCCCGCGCCTGAGCCCCTGGAAAGGACACACTATGACTGACCAGCAACTCAACGAGACCTTCCTCGCCGACTGGGCGATGCACTCGCGCTTCGGCGCGGTCGAGGGCACCAACGGTGTCGACCGGCAGGCCGCAAGCGCCGCCGACGGCGAGCAGCGCAAGTGGTTCGCCGAGCTCCTCGAATCGCGTGGCTTCACGGTACGCCGCGACGCAGTCGGTAACCAGTTCGGCCTGCTCGAGCTCGTGCCCGGCGCGCCCTACGTGCTCACCGGTTCACACATGGACTCGCAGCCGACCGCTGGCCGCTTCGACGGCGCGTACGGCGTCATGGCGTCGGCGCACGCGTGCTTCCGCATCGCGGATGAGCTGCGCGCGAACCCCGAGGGCGCACGCTTCAACCTCGCCGTCGTGAACTGGTTCAACGAGGAGGGCTCGCGGTTTAAGCCGTCGCTCATGGGCTCGAGCGTGTTCACCGGAAAGCTCGCGCTCGAGGAGGCGCTCGCGACCGAGGATCCGAAGGGCGTCACTGTGCGCGATGCGCTCGATGCGATCGTCGAGCGCGGCGACCTCGCCGAGCTCGACGTCGCTTCGTACGCGGAGATCCACGTGCAGCAGGGCCGCAGTATGGAAGAGGACGGCGTCACGATCGGCCTGGTCAACGCGACCTGGGCGGCGCACAAGTACGACTTCCGCGTGCTCGGCGAGCAGGCGCACTCCGGCTCGACGCTCATGGCTGATCGCCGCGACGCGCTGCTCGGGGCCGCCCGCCTCGTCGTCGCCGCGCGCGAACTCGTCGACGGCTTCGAGCCCGAGGCGCTGCACACCGCCTGCGGTGAGCTCACCGTCTACCCGAACTCCCCCGTGGTTGTCGCGAGCGAGGTGCGCCTGCTGCTCGACCTGCGCTCGCCGAGCGCCGAGGTTATCCGCGAGGCGCACGAGCGGCTCATGGCCGTGATCGAGCGCGTCGAGCGTGAGGATCGCGTGAAGATCGAGATCACAGCCGAGCACAGCTGGGATCAGAACCCGTACCAGGAGGAGGGCGTCGCGCTCGCGCGCGAGGTCGCAGAGTCACTCGGGCTCACCCACGATCGCGTGATGACCGTCGCCGGCCACGACTCGACGAACATGAAGGATCTCGTGCCGACCGTGATGCTGTTCGTACCGAGCGTCGACGGCGTGTCGCACAATCTCAACGAGTTCACGCGCGACGAAGATCTCGTCGCGGGCGTCGACCAGCTCAGCGGCGTCATCCGCAAGCTCGCGGCTGGCGCGCTCGTCGACTAACACGGCAACTGTTGCGCCAGTTGTAGGCGTGTCGCAGGACAGCGGGGCGGGATGTTATCCTTCCTCGCTGTGCTGTTTTGCTGGGGTCTGCCGCGGCGATCGGCGGCTGCCGCGTGGGCGCCGCGCCGCCGATCCAGCGCCGCCTGCGTGGTCAAAAACGCGAGAATTGCGCGGTTACACTGAGGCGGTGAAGACCGCGGGTCGCGGGCAGCCGTGCCCAACCGCGAGATCAGGGGAGACGCGTGCACGAGGGCCAGAAGCCACAGAATGAGTTCGCGGCGGCGCTGCGCAGTCTCTTCGTCTTAGCTCCGGGGCCGCCCGGACCGCGGCGCTGGATCGCAACCAGGGCAGCGCTCTCGATGGGCATTCCGCTCGCGGTGCTCACGCTCGCCGGGCGCCCAGACCTCGGGCTGATGGCCGGAACCGGTGCCTTCCTCGCGCTCTTCTTCGCGGGCGCGGCAGCCGCCGAACGGGCGCGCGTGCTGCCCGTGATCGGTGCCGTGCTGTTCGCCTGCGCCGCGCTCGGCGCGTTGCTCGCGCCGTCGCCGTGGCTCACCGCAGCCGGGCTCGTTGTCGTCGCGATCGCCGGCAGCGCGTTCTCCTTCGCGTATCGTGTCGGCCCGCCCGGCCCCGTGTTCTTCGTGCTCATGTTCGGGCTCTCGGGCATGATTACGTCAGTGCGCGACGGTGCCCGCGTGACCGAACCGGCAGTGTTTCTCACCACCCTCGCCGGCGGCCTCCTGTTCTCCTACCTCCTCGCCCTCGTGCCGCTCGTGCTCGCCGAGGAGCGGGCCAGGCCAGTCAGGCCGCTGCGCGAGATGCTGCCCGGCCCGTGGCTCGGCGCGGGCGAGCAGTGGCTCGTCGTGCGGATCGCGATCGTCGCAGCGCTCGGCGCCGTGCTGAGCATGCTCTGGGTCGACCCTGAGCGCGCCTACTGGACCGTGTCGACGGGCGTTGCAGTTGTCGGGCTGAGCACCGTACCAAACCACTCGTTCGCGCGCGGCCTGCACCGCACCTTCGGCACCCTCGTCGGCGCCGGTGCCTACCTACTACTCGCACCGCTCGCCCAACTGCCGTGGGTGTTTGTGCTGCTGCTGCCGCTGTTGCAGTTCACCATCGAGTTTGTGGTTGTGCGCAACTACGCGCTCGCCCTCGTATTCATTACGCCGCTCGTGCTGCTCATCGCTGGCGCCGCGATCGGCGACGCGAACCAGCTGTCGACCGCGACCGAGCGCTTCGTCGATACGGCTGTCGGATCCGCCCTCGCGATGGCCTCGGGCGTGCTCCGGGAGCGACCAGCCAAGCTCGACTAAAAGCCGAACAGTGCGCGCGGGTGCGTGATCCGCCACCGCAGCGACGGCTCGGTGAACGCGCCCTCGCGGTTGATGCCGACCGCGACGTCGCCCTGGGGGCTTTTGATCTCAATGCGCTCGCCGGTGCCGGTGCCGCTGCTGGTGGCGGCGGAGCCGACCAGCAGCGTGCGCGTCGCCTCCTCGCCGGGCACGAGCACAAGATCGCTGCTCGCGTCGGCCGAGAGCTCGAGGAACTGGCCGTCAACCGAGGTGAGCGTGCCGAGGTATTCGCCGCCGGTCGTGACCGCCTGGCGTTCGGGCAGCTCGGCGAGCCCGTTGAGAACGGCGCGCGCCTGCTTCGTGCGCTCCTCCTCGGTGTCGCGGCCCAGCACGACGGCGATGCGGGTGAGCTCACGATCAGCGTATTCACCGCGGGCTGCCGCCGCGAGCGAGTAGCCCGCGGTCTCCGTGTGCCCGGTCTTCACCCCGATCGCGCCGGACATGGAGCCGAGCAGGGCGTTCGTGTTCGTCACCTCGCCGATGCCCCACGGCAGCGTCGCGGACTCGGTACCAACAATCTCGGCGAGCACGGGGTCGGCGAGCACGAGTCGGGAGATCCGCAGCACGTCGGCCGCGCTCGCGACATTACCGTCATCCATGCCGCTCGGCTCGCGGATCGTCAGCGATCCAAACCCGTTGCGTGCCGCCCAGTCGTCGACGGCCGCGACGAAGCCGGCGTTGTCGCCAAAGATTGAGTACGCGTACGCGGTCGCGAAATCGTTCGCCGAGGGGATGAGCGCGAGAGTGAGCATCTCGCGCCTAGTCACCCCGGTGCCCTCGTCGATCGGGAACGCGATGCCATCGTCTGCGAGGAGCTCCTCCTGAAATACAACGTCGGCTGCCGTCCACGTGTAGCTCGGACCGTCGCTGCCCGGCTCAAGCGCGTCGCGCTCTTGACCGACGAGCACGGTGACAAGCTTCGTGATGCTCGCGAGCGGCTGCGGGGTGTCGTCGTTTGCCCAGACCGAGGCATCATCGCCGTCGAGCCAGCCGACCGCCGTTGGCCGGTCGTAGGCGTCGACTGCGACCTGAGCAGCCGCATCGTCGACCGCGAAACGCTGCTCCTGTGGCACCGCGAACTCCACCGTCGGCGCGGGCAGCGGCACGAGGGCGCAGGCGCCGACGTACGCCGCGCCGGCGGCGAGTGCTGCCGCGAGACTCAGCGCGAAGTTGCGTCCGCGGCGGCGGGTGGCTGTGTTCGGTGCTACCGGGGGAGTGTCTTGCGGCATAGCGGTACCTGATCAGTTGAAGAGCACGTGTGGGTGGGTGATCCGCCACCACAGGTCTGGCGCGGTGAGCGTCCCCTCACCGCGGATCGGAACCACGATATCGCCACTGGGCGTGGTGACTGTGATCTCACCAAACTCGCCAGAAACAGCGTGTTCGTCCAGGACGACAGACCGCGTCACGGACTCTCCCGGGAGGAGTGTCGTACTCGCTTCGCCGGCCGCGAGAAGGGCCACGGAACTGCCGTCGGGTCCGACGAGTGTTCCGAGTTCCTCACCTTCAGCGACTATTTCCACGCGTTCCGGCAGCAATTCAACGGCGGCGAGCATGTCGCGGCCAGACTGGGCGCGTGCAGCGATTGAGGGCCTCGCGAGCGTGACACTCATTTTCACGACCTCGCGGCCATCTGCAGTGCTCTCTTGTGCCGCGAGAAAGTTGAAGCCAGCGGACGCGGAGCGGCCGGTCTTGATGCCGAGCATCCCGGGCAGCTCGCCGAGGAGCGGGTTCGTGTTCTCAATGAGACCGATACCCCACGGCATCACCGCCGACTGGGTGCTGGTGAACTCAGCTATCGTCGGGTTGTGGAGCGCCATCCTGCCAATACGGATGAGGTCAGCGGGGTTCGCCCGGTTGCCCTCATCCATCCCCGTCGGCTCGACGAATTCAAGCGACTCAAGGTTGTGCCTGTCGGCCCAATCGTTCACTGCGGCGACGAATGCGTCGTTGTCACCGAACACTGAGTAGGCGTAGGCGGCTGCGAAATCATTTGCAGAGGGCAAGAAAATGAGCGTGAGCATCTCGCGGAGCGTGACTTCGGTGCCGACGGGGATCGGATAGGCGACACCGTCGAGCGAGAGATACTGCTCCTGTCGTTCGCGGTCGGCCGCTGTCCACGTATAGCTCGGGCCATCTTCGCCCGGCGCGAGCGGTTGAGCCTCCTGCGCGACGAGCACCGTGATGAGCTTCGAAATGCTCGCAAGCGGGTACGCGGCCTCGTCATTTGTCCAGATCTTCTCACCGTCGAGCCAGCCGATCGCTGTCGGCAGTTCCTGTGCGTCGACGGCAGCCTGCGCAGCAGCAGCGTCTGCGCTTCGGGTGGTGGACTGCTCCGCCGCGGTCCGAAGCGTGGGGGCCGGGAGAGGGGCTGCCGCGGCAGCTGCGACGTATCCGCCGGCGCCGATGACGAGCAGCGCGGGAATGCTCCAGGCGAGTATCCGCAGCCATCGCTTGGGTCGAGAGATGGTGGACGCTCGGGCTGCTTGCATGGTGAACAGCCTAGCTGCGGCGGTAGTCTTTTGGCGGCGCGGACGATGCGCTCGGTCGCCGGATGCTTTTGCCCAGCCGGAGAGCATCCGCCTGGGCAATCTATGTGTGCATTGCCCAGGCGGACCAGGCACAATGAGGAGGAGACGATCGTCGCAATCGAGGAGGATTCCCCATGACCGCACTCATCGCAGGGTACGCGCGCACGCCATTCACGAAGTTCACCGGCCAGCTCGCCGCCGAGACCGCCGTCGCGCTCGGAGCGCACGCGACGAAGGCCGCGCTGGAGCGTGCTGGGGTCGCAGCGGATCAGGTCGACATCGTCGTCGGTGGGCAGGTGTTGCAGGCCGGCGCAGGGCAGAACCCCGCGCGTCAGACCGCAGTGAGCGCGGGCATCCCAATGGGGGTCCCCGCGATCACACTCAACGCGGTCTGCCTGTCGGGCACCGAGGCCGTCTCGCAGGCCGTCCGCCTCATCAACTCCGGCGAGGCCGAGATCGTGGTCGCAGTTGGCCAGGAGTCGATGTCGCTCGCGCCGCACGTCATGCCGCTGCGCGCCGGCACCAAGTACGGCCCGGCGACGCTCATCGACACCGTCGACCACGACGGCCTCACCGACGCCTTCGACCAGGTCGCGATGGGCGCGCTCACCGAGACCGGCAACGTCCCCCTGAAGCTCACCCGCGAGGAGCAGGACGCGTTCGCTGCAGCATCGCACCAGCGCGCAGCAGCCTCGGCCGACTTCCTCGCGGCCGAGATCGCGCCGTACACGGTGCGCACGCGACGCGGCGAGACCGTCGTCTCCGCAGACGACGGCATGCGCGCGGACACCACCGCCGAGAGTCTCGCAGGTCTCCGCCCAGCGTTCGCGAAGGACGGCACGATCACCGCGGGCAACGCCTCGCAGATCACCGACGGCGCAGCAGCACTCGTGCTCGTCAGCGAGGCCGCGGCAGAGCGACTCGGGCTGAAGTCCATCGCGAGCGTCGAAGCGACCGCGTTCGTCGCCGGCCCCGACTCGCACCTCCACTCGCAGCCGTCGCGCGCCATCGCAGCTGCCCTTGCGAAGACCGGCCACGCGGCGAGCGAGCTCGCAGCGGTCGAGATCAACGAGGCCTTCGCAGCCGTCGGCATTCAGTCGACCCGCGAACTCGGCATCGATCCCGCGATCGTGAACCAGCACGGTGGCGCCATCGCACTCGGCCACCCAATCGGTGCCTCGGGTGCCCGCATCGTCGGCACGCTCGCCCGCCAGCTCGCTGAGGCTGGCAGCGGCTCGCTCGGCGCCGTCGGCATCTGCGGCGGCGGCGGCCAGGGCTCGGCGGTCGTGCTCCGCGCGCTGTAGACCACGCTCCGCACTGTGGAGGAACGGCCGGACCCATGGAAACGGGTCCGGCCGTTCCTATGCCCGCACCATACGTCCGTCGCGCAGGATCCAGCCAGCGGTGAACTGCACGCTGAGACCGATGAGGGCGACACCGAGGGGCAGCAGCCACGCGCCGGTGAGGTCGAACGCCCACCCGAAGAGCACCGGCCCGAACGCGGCGATGAGGTAGCCGACTGCCTGCGACATCCCCGAGACCGCGCCGGCGGTGTGCGCCGTGGGGGAGCGCTGCGCGATGAGCGTCAGGGACACACTCAGCGCGGCACCGCAGCACAGTCCGAGCAGCGCCACCCACACGAACGAGGCGGCAGGCACGAACACAAGACCTGACGCGCCCACGGCGAGGGCGACCGGGAGCGCGACCTGCAACAGGGTCCTGCCGTCGTACCGCAGCACGAACGGGGCGAGCAGCGAGCCAGCCATGCCGCTGAGATGGAACAGCGTGATCCCTGCGCTCGCCGTCGCCTCAGCCGCGCCGCGCGACAGCATGATCGGCGTGATCCAGGTCGCAAAGATATAGAACGTCATCGACTGGCTGCCCATATAGCAGGCGATGAGCCACGCGGTGGGCGACCGCCAAATGCGCCGGCCGAGGCCGGGGAGCACGGGCGCGGCAGGAGCGCTCGCCGCAGCCTCGGCTGCGCTACGGGCCGCGGTTCGCCGGGTGACGAGGACCCACGCGATGAGCGCGAACGGGATCGCGATGCCGCTCGCGAGCAGCCCGGCCTCCCAGCCGAGCGGGCTGCCTCCCACCTCCGCGCGGGCGACGGGGATCGCGATCGCCGTGCCGACGCCGGCAGCCCCGCCGAGCGCGGCCGAGTAGACGCCCATGACCGTCGGGGTGCGGCTCCCGAAGTCGCGTTTGATAATCGCCGGCATGAGCACGTTCGCGACAGCGAGCGCGGCGCCGATGAGCACGGTGCCGAGCCAGAGGTTGGCCGGCGCGAACGGCAGCGACCGCCAGAGAATGCCGAGCGCGAGGATGAGCAGCGACCAGGTGATGGTGCGATCCATCCCGAGCCGCTCGGAGAGCCCGTGAGCGATGGGCGATACGAGCGCCCAGGTCAGCAGGGGAATTGACGCGAGCAGACCGAGCGTCGCGGCGCTCACGCCGCGGCTCTCCGCGATGTCGTTCAGCAGCGGCCCGACACCCGAGATCGTCATGCGCATGTTCAGCGCGACGAGGAAGACCGCAAGGAACTGCCACCCTAGATGCTTCGACTGGCTGCTCACGCAGCGACTCTACCCCAGCCTCTACCGCAGGGGCTCGGCGGCCGGCGCGCGTGGTACGGGGCCCGGCTCTCGCGCAAGGCCAGTGAGGAGGGCACCGACGACCGAGAGAATTGTCGCGACCGTGAAAACGAGCCAGAAGCCGCCGACGGCCGCGACGAGCAGCGCTCCGATTACCGGGCCAAGCAGCTGGCCGAGCGCGGCCGCCGTGTTCACGATGCCAAGGTCACGCCCGTGGTCGCGCTCGCTGGGCAGCAGGTCGGTTGCGAAGGCGAGGCCGACGGTAGAGAACGCTCCATAGCCAACCCCCATTACCGCCGCGGCGGTCAACGTCATCCCGAAGGTTGGCGATACGACCAGCAGGAGTCCGGCGACAGCCTGCACGAGAGCCGCAGCAATTGCGAGACCGCGCCGCCGCCCGCTGCGGTCGGAGACGAGCCCAGCAATCACTGAAGCGGCGACGACGAACACGGTGTAGACCACGACGACGAGCAGGAGATTGTCTTCCGCGGTGACGTGATCTTGACCGAGCCCGTAGAGCAGAAAGAACAAGAAGAGTGAGGTGCCGAGGGCGTTGCCGATGTTCACGACGAGACGGCCGATGAGTACCCATCGGAAATCGCGGGCTGTGAGGAACGCAAAGCGGGCCTCGCCCGGCGACCGAACCGACCGGGAAAGGGTGGCTCCCCCAACGGGGTCGGGGAGTAATAGGGCCGCGGTCGTCCCGAGCACGGCCATCGCTGCCGCGAGCACGACGTAGCCCTCACCGACGTCGAGCCCGAGCACCACGACCGTGCCGACGCCGAGGACGATGCCGAGCGCCTGTGCCGAGGAGGCTGCTGAGGACGCAGCACCACGTTGTTCGACCGGCAGCTGGTCAGCGATCATCGCAGTCAACGCGGCCGATGCGATCGCGACGCCCGCTGACACTCCGATCCACGCGGTGCCCACAGCCAGCGGGCCCTCGCTCACTCCCGCGAGCAGCAGACATGCGACCGCGAGCCAGACGCCAACCAATGCCCACGGCCGCCGCCTGGGGCGCTTCCCCGACTGCCGATCGGAGAGCGCCCCGGACAGCGGTCCGGCGAGCACCCCGGCTAGCCCGCCGACGCCGAGCACGAGCCCCGAGGACACCACACCACTCACCCAGCCAGCTGCGCTCTCGGGCGTATCGAGCTGCAACGGGAGCAACAGCTGCAGCGGGGTGAGCTGCACCGTCCAGATGACGAGCCAGCCGAGCGTGAACAGCGTGAACCAGCCCGGTCCAACCCGGTTGCGTGTCGTGCTGAGATCGGACATTGGGATCCTTACAGGCTGTGAGCTGCAGCGCTCGACGGTGAGCCCCACAATTGCCGAGCAGTCTAACCCCGGTGCGGCGTAGGCTGGGGGAATGCACGCGATCATTGCTGAAACGGCGGGCGGCCCCGAGGTGCTGCAGTACTCACCAACGACCGATCCCTCGGCGGGCCCTGGCGAATTGCTGGTGGATACCGTCGCGGTCGGAGTGAACTTCATCGAAACCTACCAGCGCTCGGGTTTGTACCCGGTGGGCTTCCCCTTTACCCCGGGCGCAGAGGCCGCCGGCCGGGTCGTGGCCGTGGGCGAGGGAGTGACTGGGTTCAGCATCGGTGACCGCGTGGTCACCGCGGAGGGCCGGGCCACCTACGCCGAGCGTTTCGTCGTCGCAGCGGTCGCAGCGGTGCGCGTGCCTGACACCCTTGCGGAGGTACTCACCGACGAGGCAGCTGCGGCGCTTCCGCTGCAGGGGCTCACGGCGCACTACCTGGCGACCTCTGCCGCGCAGCCCCTCGAGGGCGAAACCGTGCTCGTGCACGCCGGCGCTGGTGGCGTCGGGCTGCTCCTCACACAGCTCCTCACCGCCCGTGAGGTCCGGGTGATCACGACCGCGTCCACTCCGGAGAAGCGTGAGCTGAGTCGCGCGGCGGGCGCGGTGGAGACGCTCCCATACGAGGGGTTCAGCGAGCGGGTCCGCGACCTCACGGACGGCGAGGGCGTCGCAGTCGTCTACGACGGCGTCGGCAAGGACACCTTCGACGACTCGCTCGCATCGCTCCGGGTCCGCGGTGAAATGGTGCTGTTTGGCGCGGCAAGCGGCCCGGTGCCCGCATTCGACCCGCAGCGGTTGAACGCTGGCGGCTCACTGTCCGTGACGCGGCCATCTCTTGTGCATTTCCTCCGCTCGACCGGCGAACGCAGCTGGCGCTACGACGAGCTCTTCGCCGGGATCGAAGCCGGGGTGCTTGACATCCGGGTGGGGGCGACCTTCCCACTCGCGGAGGCAGCCGACGCACACCGCGCCCTCGGAGGGCGTGCAACCACTGGAAAAGTGGTGCTGATCCCGTAACCGGGTGACACTCGGCGTCATCTACCGTCACCCAACTGGGGCTCCCGTGGCCGCCGCGGTAGCTTCGGGATATGACCCGCATCGAAACCACCACCGCCGGCAGCCTTCCACGTACACAGGCGCTCATTGAGGCCAACGCGGCCCGCACCTTCGCAGACGACGGCTTCACGCTGCAGTCCACCCCCGAGTTCGAAGCGCTCGTCGCCGAGGCAACCCGTGACGTCGTCGAACGGCAGCGCGCCGCCGGCATCACGCAGCCCGGCGACGGCGAGTTCGGCAAGGCAATGTCGAACGCGGTCGACTACGGCGCCTGGTGGACGTACTCGTTCCAGCGCACCGCGGGTCTCGAGCTCACCGGCAAGGACATCTTCAGCCAGGAGCCCGTGCGTTCCGCGCCAGGTGATGTGCGCCTCACGACGTTCCCCGACCGCCGCGACTGGAGCACCTTCGCTGAGGCCTACCAAGATCCCGATAGCGGCATCAGCGTCGGCAAGAACGCGACTGCGTTCCCCGCAACCACCGGCCCCATCAGCTACACCGGACAGTCCGCGATCGCCGCAGACACCCGCAACCTTACGGCCGCGCTTGCGCCGGGGGAGCATGGCTTCCTCACCGCGATCGCGCCCGGATCCGCCGCGCGCATCGAAAACGAGTTCTACGGCAGCGAGCAGGAGCACATCGATGCCTGGGTGGCGGCGCTGCGCGAGGAATACCGCGCGGTGACCGACGCGGGGCTCATCCTGCAGCTCGACGACCCGTCGCTCGCCGAGAACTGGGACCAGATCAACCCCGAGCCGAGTGTCGAGGACTACCTGGCGTTCACGCAGATCCGCATCGACGCGATCAACGCCGCGATCGAGGGGCTCCCGAAGGAGCAGATCCGGCTGCACCTGTGTTGGGGATCGTGGCACGGCCCGCACACGACCGACATCGAGCTCAAGCACATTCTGAAGACCGTGCTCGGCGCGAACGTCGGCCAGATCTCGTTCGAGGCGGCGAACGCGCGCCACGAGCACGAGTGGGCGGTGTGGTCGGAGAACGCGGCCCTTATCCCCGATGACCTCTTGCTCGTGCCCGGCGTCGTGAGCCACGCAACAAATCTCGTTGAGCACCCCGATCTCGTCGCGCAGCGCGTTGAGCGCTTCGCGAAGATTGTCGGCCCCGAGCGGGTCATCGCGGCGACCGACTGCGGTCTCGGCGGGCGCGTGCACCCGCAGATCGCCTGGGCGAAGCTCGAATCGCTCGGCGAGGGCGCGCGCAGGGCCCGCGTCTGATCGCTGTTGGGCGGGTGCCCTGAGGTCTGTGATCTACGGCGTGTGCCCTACGGCGTGTGCCCTACGGCGTGTGCCCTGCGGCCTGTGCCCTACGGCGTGTGCCCTACGGTCGGGGAAATCCCGTTCATATGCTGCCCACGGGCGAATCGGGCATAGGAACGGGAGATCGCATATCTACGGTACGCGCCGCCGCCCTGGCCCGGGGCGCGCAGCCCGGGCCAGGGCCAGCGTTCCCAGGCCCCGCACCCAGGCCCCCGCACCCCGGGCTGCGCGCCTAGTGCGGGTCGCCGATGCAGAACTCGTTGCCGGCGGGGTCGGCGAATGTATCCCAGAAGAAGTCGGCCTCGCCACGGTGGCCGAGATGTGTTGCGCCGGCGGCGATCCACTCGGCGACCATCACTTCGCGGTCCACGTCTGGGCTGCGGTCGAGATCGAGGTGGAGCCGGTTCTTGCCGGGCGTGGGATCCTCAACCTTTTGGAACCCGAGCGCAACGGGCGCATTGGGTGCGCTGACCATGCAGAACCAGCCGTCGGCGTCGTGCACGATCTCGCCGCCGAGCCGTTCGGCCCACCAGCCCGCGAGCGTGCGCGGATCTGCGGTGTCGATCGTCACCATACTGAGTCGGATCATCGTGAATTCCTTCGAACGGTGTGCGGAGCGGAGCGCCTACGGCACGCGCCGCAGCCACTCCTCGGTTGAGAACTTCTGCTCAACGAGGCGCTCCGCGGCATCCCACTCGCCCTCGGTGACCTCGCCCATGACGCCGCCGTGACGGCGCTGGAACACCTCGATCATGCGCTCCACGATCTCCTCGCGGGTCTTACCTGTCTGGCTCCGGAGTGGATCGACGCGCTTCTGCGCGCTCGCCGTTCCCTTGTCTGAGAGCTTCTCGCGCCCGATGCGCAGCACCTGCGTCATGGCCGTCGGATCCATGTCGTAGGCCATCGTGACGTGGTGCAGGATCGCGCCAGAGCCGAGTCGCTTCTGCGCTGCGCCGCCGATCTTGCCCTGGGGGCTCGTGATGTCGTTGAGCGGTTTGTAGACGGCGTCGATGCCGAGCGACTTTAGCGCTTCGAGGACCCAGTCATCGAGGTAGGCGTACGAGTCGGCGAACGACATGCCGCGCACCAGCTCGCCCGGAATGTACAGGGCGTAGGTGATGCTCGCCTCGGGCTCCATGTACATCGCGCCGCCGCCGGAGATTCGTCGCACGAGCGTGGCGCCGTGCGTGGCGGCCTGCTCCTCGTCGACCTCGTTCTTTACGGACTGGAAGCTGCCGATGATCACCGCAGGCTCGTTCCACTCCCAGATGCGCATGGTTGGCCCGCGCAGCCCCTCGCCGACCGCGGTCGTGAGCACCTCATCGAGCGCTGCGTTGAGCATTGGGGTGACCGCAGGCTCGCGGACGATCTGCCAGTCGTAGTCGCGCCAATGCGCGGCCCCTGTGACGCCGCGGCGGATCGCGACGCCCACCGAATCCGGCGTGAAACCGAGCAGGTGTACCTCGCTCGGCAGCGCCGCCAGGATTGCCTCGGCGAACGCGTCGATCGTCGAGTTCGGGTTCATGCCCTCGATGGCAGCGTTGATGTCGAGGAGCGCCTCGTCTGGCTCAAGGAAAAAGTCACCCGACAGCCGGAAGTCGGTGATCTTGTCGTCAGTGACCTCGAAATCGACGACGACGAGCTTGCCGCCGGGAACCTTATATTCGCCGTGCATGTCAGCCTCCTTGTGTGCCTGCTCCCTAGGGTACTCTTCGGCGCCAGTCTCGGCCACGAAAGCCCATTGCGCGGCGCACTGAGACGGCGCGGGCACGCGGCATGAGTATTGTGGGAACAATGAGTAGGAACCGCCATGGCTGAATCGATCTCCGCGTTTCTGCTGCGCCTGGCACCCATGATTTACGGCCCGACGCTGCTCTTCGCGCTCGGGCAGGGCGCGATCATTCCACTCATCCCGACGATGGCGACCCGGCTGGGCGCGGATCTCGCAACGTCTGGCCTCGTCGCCTCGGCCCTTGTCGTCGGGCAGCTGTGCGGCAATATCCCCGCGGGCTGGCTCGTCGCGAAGGTGGGCGAACGCTACGCGATGGTGTTCTCGGGTCTGCTCGCGCTCGCCGGAGCAGTGATGCTGCCATTCGCGACGAACATCACTGTGCTCACCATCGCGATCTTCGTCAACGGCTTCTGTGCGGCCGCCTTTGGGCTCGCGCGGCACTCGTTCATGGCCTCACACGTGCCATTCCATTTTCGTGCGCGTGCGCTCGCACTCCTCGGCGGGAGCTACCGGTTCGGGATCTTCCTCGGGCCGTTCATCGCCGCGCTCCTGTTGTCGGCGACCGGCGATGACACCTGGGTGATCTGGTGTCTGATCATCTGCCTCGCGGCGACCGTGCTGCTCGTGTGGCTCGGGCCCGATCCCGAGCGCGAGTTCGTTGCGGGCGAGCGTGAGGCCGTCACTGGACCCGCTACCGCAGGTATGAGCCTTCCCGATGCGGAGGCCGCACGCGAGGGGGTCTTCCGCACGATGGTGCGGTTCCGCTCGGTGCTTGCCCGGCTCGGGCTCGCCGCGTCATCGCTCTCGGCGCTACGAGCGGCCCGCCAGGTGGTGCTCCCGCTCTGGGGTGTCGCGATTGGACTCGACGCCCAAACGATTGCGCTTGTGGTCGGCATCTCGGGGGCACTCGATTTCGCCCTGTTCTACGCGAGCGGCCAGGTCATGGACCGGTTCGGCAGGCTGTGGGCGGTCGTGCCATCGATGCTCATGATGAGTGTCAGCTTCCTCATCCTGGCCTTCACGAGCGAGTGGGACTCAGCGACGACATGGTTCGTCGTGCTCTCAGCCGTGATCGGGGTCGCGAACGGCCTCTCGAGTGGACTGCTGCTCACCCTGGGCGCCGACCTCGCGCCAAAGGCGAACCCGGCACCGTTCCTCGGATCGTGGCGCACACTGACGAGCGCGGGTGCCGCAGTCGCGCCACTGATCTTCTCTGGAATGGCCGCCGTAGCCCCGATCGGGGTGGCTACCGCGGCGATGGGCGCGATCGGACTGCTCGGAACCGCTGCGTTCCTGCGGTGGATGCCCCGCACGGGCCATCGGCGGTAGTTGCCCTCGCGGGGCTGGCTACACGAGGTAGTTTGCGTCTGGTACGTCGGTGACGAACATGTAGCCTGGCGCGTGCGTGAGCGCGAACGGCGGGCGCGACGCCATGATCGCGGCCTGCGGGGTGACGCCGCAGGCCCAGAACACCGGTACGTCGCCGTCACGTAGTTCTGGGGCGTCGCCGAACTCGGGCGAGGCGAGGTCGGTGATGCCGAGGCCAGCCGGGTCCCCAATGTGTACGGGTGCGCCGTGAACCGCAGGGTAGCGGCCTGAGATCTGCACCGCATCCGCGACTCTGTCGCCGGGGATCGGGCGCATGGAGACCACGAGTTCCCCACTCAGGCGACCGGCCGGCGCGCACTGGCGGGTGGTCTGGTACATGGGAACGTTGCGGCCGAGCGTCTGGTGGCGTACCTCGATGCCAGCATCAACGAGCCCCGCCTCGAACGTGAAGCTGCACCCGATGAGAAAGGACACGAGATCGGGGTGTTCCTCCCACGCAGCCGAGGCATCACTTGGCTCTGCCGTGAGTTCACCGTCACGCCACACGCGGTAGGCAGGGAGATCGGTGCGCAGATCTGAGCCAGGTGCCAGTCGCGATTCGGTTGCGCCAGCGTCGAGTACCTCAAGCACCGGGCATGCCTGCGAGTTGCGTTGCCCGTAGAGCAGCACGTCGTAGGCCCAGTCTGCTGGCACTGCGATGAGGTTGGCCTGCACCAACCCGTGGGCGACTCCGCTGGTTGGCGCGATGAGACCCCTCCGGTATTCCGCGCGGGCGGTGCGCGCTGCGTTGAGCTGAGCTTCGGTTGCGAGTATGCGTGTCATGACCTGTTCTCCTTCGTTGGTACAGGGCGGCCGCCGTGGCCACCGACTAGTGCGTCTGCACGACGCCAATCGCCGCACCGGCCGCGACGACTGCGCCGGCTGGGGCCGAGTGCCGGAGCGTGCCGGCGGCGGTCGCCTTGACGGGGACCTCCATCTTCATCGCTTCGAGCACGGCGATGGTGTCGCCAGCTGATACCGCCGCGCCATCGTCGACCTGCCACGACGCGAGGGTGCCGGCAAAGGGTGCGAGGACCGCTCCAGGCGCCTGTTCGCCTGCGCCTGCGGCGCTCGCAGCACCGTCGGCCGCAGCGCCCGCGGGGGAGGCGCCCCCGACCTCTAGCCGGGAGAGCAGGCTCTCGGGCAGTCCGAGCTCGACGAGCCTGCCGTCGATCTCGATCGGGAGTCGCGTTAGGCGCGGCGCTGCCGGCGTCGCCACGGCCGCGGCCGGTTCGAACTCTGCCGTGCACTCCTCCTCGATCCACCGGGTGTGCACACCGAAGTCGCCGTCCTCGGCCGTGAACGCCGGGTCGGTGACGACGTGCCGGTCGAACGGAATCACCGTCGCAACGCCCGTGATCGTGAACTCCGCGAGGGCGCGCCGCGAGCGGGCGAGCGCCTGCTCGCGGTCGGCGCCCCAAACAATGAGCTTCGCGAGCATCGAATCGAAGCTGCCGGGCACGGTGTAGCCGGCGTATACTCCGGCATCGACGCGCACCCCCGGGCCACCCGGGGTTTCGAACCGCTCAACCGTTCCTGGGGTCGGCAGATAGCCGAGCGCGGGATCCTCCGCGTTAATACGGAACTCGATGGCGTGACCGAACGTGGGAATCTCCGCGGGAACGCTCATGGGTTCGCCCGCCGCGATCCGGAATTGCTCGTGCACGAGGTCGACGCCGGTCACCATCTCGGTGACCGGGTGCTCGACCTGCAGCCGCGTGTTCACCTCAAGGAACGACAGCGTGCCGTCCTCGCCGAGCAGGAACTCGACGGTGCCAGCGCCGACGTACTCTGCGGCAGCACACACGTCGGCTGCTGCCCGGTGGATGCGCTCACGCACCTCGTCGGTGAGAAACGGCGCGGGGGCCTCCTCGACGAGCTTCTGATTGCGCCGCTGCAGCGAGCAGTCGCGGGTTCCGAGCACCGCGATGCGCCCGTGGCGATCGCCGAGCACCTGCGCCTCGATGTGGCGTGGCCGGTCGAGGAAACGCTCGACGAGGCAGTCGCCCTGCCCGAACGCGACGGTTGCTTCGCGCACGGCAGAGTCGTAAGCCTCCTCGATCTCGTCGAGCTCGCGCACGACCCGCATGCCGCGGCCGCCGCCGCCGAACACAGCCTTGATCGCGATCGGCAGACCGTGCTCGGCAGCGAACGCTGTGACCTCCGACACGTCGGTGACCGCGCCGGGGGTGCCAGGCACGAGTGGCGCCCCGACCTCGGCCGCGAGCGCGCGTGCGCGCGCCTTGTCGCCGAGGGCCTCGATGGTGTGGGGATCTGGGCCGATCCAGGTGAGACCGGCGGCGATGACCGCCGCCGCGAAGTCGGCGCGCTCAGAGAGGAAACCGTAGCCGGGGTGGATCGCGTCGGCACCGGCCCGCTCGGCCACAGCGAGCAGCGCGGCACTGTTCAGGTAGCTTTCGCCGGGCGTGACGCCGCCAAGCGCGTACGCCTCGTCAGCGAGTCGCACGTGGAGGGCGTCGGCGTCGTCGTCCGAATACACGGCGACGCTCGTGATGCCGGCCTCGCGGGCCGCACGGATAATACGCACGGCGATTTCGCCGCGGTTTGCGATGAGGATCTTGTTGAGTGTCACGGTGCGTCTCCAGGTGTTACGGCTGTGGTCGAACGGAAGAGGTGGCGGCTGCCGGGGTGAAGCGTACGCGGCTGCCGGGGGCAAGCTGAGCGGCGAGGTCGAGGTCGTCGTCATGGACAACAGCGATGACGGGATAGCCGCCAGTGAGTGGCCGATCGGCGAGGAAGAGCACGGGCTGGCCGTCGGGTGGAACCTGGAGCGATCCGAGGGCGACGCCCTCGCTGGGAAGCTCACGCTCCGCAACACTGGCGGCACGCGGGAGCGGATCTCCTGCGAGACGGACACCAACGCGATTGCTCTGCGGTGTCACCGTCCAAGTCTGAGCTGTGAGCCGCGCGAGCGCATCGTCATCGAACCAGTCGTCTCGCGGCCCGAAGATCACCCTGAGAACGGTGTCCTCGCCCGGGGCGGGCAGCGCCGGCTCAGCGCCAAGCGGCGGCGAGACCGACCGCACGCCACAGTCGCCGGCACAGATCTTGTCACCGACTGCGAGCGGACGAGGACCGAGCCCCGCGAGCGTGTCGCGTGACACACTGCCGAGGACCGGCTGTGCCGCGATACCGCCGCGCAGCGCGAGTACCGTGCGGAGCCCGCGTGTGGGGGCGTCCAGCGACAGCTGCTCGCCAACGCTCAAGCGGAACGCCGCCCCGTGCGGCACACTGCGCTCGCCGTAGGGGCCGGACACGCGCCCCGCGCGGGGAGCGCCGGTGAGCGCGAGGACGGCCGTCGCGATCGCAGTGACAGCGAAACCGCCGTGGCCGAGCTCGAGGGCAGCAGCCCCGCGGCGGTTCCCGACGAGGGCGTTCGCGCGTCGATACGCGCCGCGCGCTGCCACCCCTGAGGTGCCGACACCCATGCCGGCGACGCCGCTGCGCCCAGCGTCCTGCACGAGCGTTTGCAGTCCGGCGTCGACGACCCGCAGTGTGGCAGCACCGAGCGGTGCGGCGCTCGCCGCCGGCGCCGCTTGGCTCGCAAGAGGTGCATGTGCGGGCACCGACTCGCGCTCCGCCGCGAAGCGCACGGTTCCGCCCGCGACGAGGGCCGCTGGCTGTTCCCGGTCGATGTCCCACAGTACGAGCGACGTCGAACCGATGATTTGCCAGCCGCCGGGGCTCTCGCGCGGGTAGACGCCGGAGAACGGGCCTGCGAGGCCAACGGAGCCCGGGAGGATCCGCGGGCGCGGGGTGCTCCTGCGCGGCACCGCGAGTGCGGGGTCGCCGCCGGAGAGGTACGCGAAGCCTGGTGCGAACCCGGTGAATGCGACGGTGTACAGGGCGGCCAGGTGTCGTTCCACGACAGCTTCCCGACTCAGCCCGGTCAGGTTCGCGACGTCGTCCAGATCTTCGCCGTCGTAGCGCACGGGGATGAGTACCTCGGGGCCCGAAGTCGCACCGCGAGCTGCTGTCGCTGCTCCTGCGAGAAGCTTGCGCAGCTTTGGCGCAAGCGCGCCAGCGTCTCGCGCCTCGCCGCCGGATACGAGCACGGTCTCGGCTGCCGGGACGAGTTCGTCCACGCTGAGTTCGCCGCGTTCGATCGCGGCGGACAGGGCTGCGAAGGCGCTGAGCGCGCGGTCGAGTGAGCCGCAGTCGAGGAGGAGCGCGCTGGATCCGGCAGGCAGGATCCGCGGTTCGACTGCGTTCATTGACGCACCGCATCCGTGAAGCTCGCGAGATCCACCCCGGCTCCCAACAGCCGTGACCGCACTGCCCGTGCCATGTTCACTGCGTCGGGACTGTCGCCGTGCACGCAGATTGATTCTGCCTGGATCT
This sequence comes from Leucobacter sp. G161, assembly GCF_001482305.1. Taxonomy (GTDB): domain Bacteria; phylum Actinomycetota; class Actinomycetes; order Actinomycetales; family Microbacteriaceae; genus Leucobacter. The sequence goes on along the minus strand of NZ_LOHP01000002.1, from coordinate 47,557 downwards.
CGACCTCGCTGCCGTCGCGAGCGGTGACCGTTCCGCGTTCAACGAGTTGGAGCATGCGTGCCGCGACGAGTTCGGGGTCGTGGAGCACTGCGCCTGGCTCGGTGCGTGAGACGAGTGCGCCATTTGGCTCATACGCCCGATCGGCGAATGCCTCGGACACGGCGCGCAGGCCGGCAGCGCGCGCCTGCTCAACGAGCGGGGAAGCAGCCAGACACACAAGCGCAAGCTCGGGGTTCACGCGGCGGATTGCTGCGATGACGGTGGCGGCCTCCGCCTCGTTGAACGCGATGCTGTTGTAGAGCGCGCCGTGTGGTTTGACGTAGCGCACCTCCGTTCCAGCCGCGAGCGCGAGGGCTTGGAGCGCACCGATCTGGTAGATCACCAGGGCCTCGAGCTCGTCGGCTGGCAGGACCATCGGGCGGCGTCCGAAGCCAGCGAGGTCGGGATACGCCACGTGCGCGCCGACCGCGACGCCGCGGGCAGCAGCGCCGGTGAGGGTGGCAAATGCCGTCTTCGGATCGCCCGCGTGGAAGCCGCAGGCGATGTTCGCGCTCGTGACGGTTTCGAGCATGCTCTCGTCGTCGCCCATCCGCCAGGAGCCGTAGTGCTCCCCGAGGTCGCTGTTGAGATCGATCCGCATGGTCTGTTTCCCTTCTCAGTGGGTGTGTCGGTGCCTAGGCGCCGAGGAACTTGAAGATCGTGCTGAAGGAGACGACACCCATGTACCAGGTGAGTATGGTCATGAGCGTACCGAGCCACAGGAGCCACGGGTTCACCCGGTGCCCGTTGAGCAAATCCCGCCTGAACCAGGCGATGTACATGAACACCGTGAATCCGATGGGCAGAATGAGGCCGTTGAAGCCGCCCGCGAAGACCAGCAGGGCAACAGGCGTGGTCCCCATGAGGAGGTACGCGACGAGCCCAACTGCGATGAAGATGACGGTCGCCCAGCTGCGGCGGCGCAGGTCGAGTTTTGCGCTGAACACGGTCATGAACGATACCGAGGTGAACGCAGCGCCGATGACGCTCGAGAGCGCCGCGGCCCAGAGCACGAGACCAAACGCGCGCATTCCCCACTCGCCCGCGGCAGCTTCGAAGGCCTGCGCCGCGGGATTCGCGGACAGATCGAGGAGTACGCCACTTGCGGTGACGCCAAGGAAGGCGAGGAAGAGCACGTATCGCATGATGCCGGTGACCGCGATGCCGAAGAAGGCTGACCGGGTCACCTCCTTGATGTGCTCTGGCCCGGCCGTACCTGAATCGAGGAGCTTGTGCGCGCCAGCGTAGGTGATGTAGCCGCCGACTGTACCGCCGACAATCGTCGTGATCGCTGCGAAGTCGATCGTGTCGGGCAGCACGGTCTGGCGGAGTGCCTCTCCGACGGGCGGGTTTGCGACAATGGCGACGGCGATCGTGAGAAGCACCATGACCACGCCGAGCACGATGATCGCCCGGTCCATGATGATCCCCGCACGGTGCGAGAGGAAGATCGCGATGGCCAGGATTGCGCTGATTGCCCCGCCAATCTTTGCGTCGAGTCCGAAGAGCGCGTTCATGCCGAGGCCTGCGCCAGCGATGTTGCCGATGTTGAAGACGAGTCCGCCGACGATGACGAGTACCGAGAGCACGTAGCCGGAGAACGGAATCGCGGAGTTTGCGAGTTCGGCCGCACGCCTGCCCGAGAGCGTGATGATTTGCCAGATGTTGGCCTGGACGATGAAGTCGATGAGGATCGACACCAGGATGCCGAAGGCGAAGGCCGCCCCGAGCGTCGCAGTGAACGTTGCCGTCTGGGTGATGAACCCAGGGCCGATGGCCGAGGTTGCCATGAGGAAGATCGCTCCGAGCAGGGACGCGCGTCGCGACTTGGCGAAGCCAACTGTGCCGCTTGCCACCGTTGCCGGGCCGGGGACGGTGACCTTGGTGTCCGCTTCCTGTGAGTCGGGGCTCTCGGGGCGTGTGGTGTGTGCGTGCTGATCCGGGGGCTGCTGGGTGCTCATCGCGGGTGCCTTTCGCGTCGTTGCGTCACGGGAGAGAAAAAAATGAGGGTCAGTCATGCTGTGACCGTACTACCAGAATACTCACTTGTTTGAACAAAGCAAGCGCGATTGCTCAACAATCTTTGGAGGTGACTGTGCGCTTGCTACACTTCACGCATGTCATCAGCCCGCAGTGCAGCGTCTTCGCAGGGTGACGGGGCGGTGCTCTCGCGGGCGATGGAGGCCGCCGCGGAGATCCGCGGACGCATCTCGAACGGTGAGCTCAAGCCGGGCGACCGGGTGCCAGAGGCCAAGCTCGCTGAGTCGCTCGGCATCTCTCGGAATACCCTCCGCGAAGCGTTCCGCACGCTGAGCCAAGAGGGCCTCATCACCCAGGTTCCGAACCGTGGCGCCTGTGTCGCGATCCCAAATATCAACACGATTATCGACATCTACCGTGTTCGCCGACTCATCGAGTGCCAGGCCGTCAGCGAGGCCCTACCGCGGCACCCGGCGCTCGCCCAGATGCGAGCGGCGGTCGAAGAAGCACTCACGCACCGGGAGCAAGACGACTGGCAATCGATCGCCGGCGCAAACATCCGCTTTCACCAGGCAGTGTTCGAGCTCGCTGACAGCCCCCGACTCAATCGGCTCTATGTGCAGCTCGCCACCGAGCTTCGCTTGGCGTTCGGCCTCATCGATGACCCCGAGTACCTCCACGCCCCCTTCTTGGAACGCAATCTCGAAATCGTCGAGCTGCTTGAAGCGGGGAATACGCAGGAAGCTGCCGCGCACCTGAAGGAATACCTCTTCCTCGCCGAACGCATTCTGCTTGCCGGCTATGAGCGCCTCGATCGGGGCTAGACCGGGCGGAGCACCCGGCTAGTCCAGCCGGTCGACGAGCCAGGTGGCGACGTCAGAGAAGACGTCGTCGTGGTTTGTTTCGTTGAGGATCTCGTGGCGGGCCCCCGGGTAGATCTTCAGCGCGACGTCCCGTACACCGCGAGCGCGATACGCATCCGCCAGGCGTTTGAGGCCGTCGCCGCGGCTGAGCGGATCGTCGCCGCCTGACACGATGAGGATCGGGACGTCACGGACGAGCCGCTCGCTCGGCGTTCCGAAGAGGCGGAGCCCGTCGCTCACGCCAAAGAGTTTGAGGATATTCGCTTCGAAGCACAGCGGGTCTGCGATGAACGCCGCCGCCACTGCGGCGTCCCGGCTCAACCATTCGAAGCCCGAGGCATTCGCCTCGTCGGCCCACTTCGCATTGAGCTTGCCGCTCTCCATGTAGCGCGGCGTGCGGAAGGCGCTGCCCGAGAGCACGACAGCGTCCCACAGCCGTGGCTGTTCGTTCAGGATCCGCTGCGTCATGAGGGACCCCCACGAATGCCCGAACTGGGCGAGTTTGAGCCCCGGATGCGCATCTCGAATAATGCCCGTGAGCTGTTCGATAGCGGCCTCGGCCGCACGCAGCCCGCCAGGGCCGAGCTTCCCGAGCAACGACAGGTCGCCGCCGTGCTGTCGCCTCCCGGTTTCGCCGTGACCGCGATGATCATTCGCGTACACCACGAAGCCCGCCCGGGCGAGGAAGCGGGCAAATGCGTCGTAACGGAGGGCGTGCTCGCCGATGCCGTGCGCGATTTGCACGGCGCCGTGCGGCTCCGGCGTCGTGGCCGGGTTCGGCGCCCACGAGTACGCGCTGATGACGATGCCGTGCGCATCCGTGTACGTGAAGTCGCGGCGTCCCGAGGTGTGCTGGTCGTTCATGCCTCCATTGTTGCGCACCGGGCGCAAATATACTGGGCCAATGCGGCATCCTTTCGTGTGGGCACCGCTCCTCGCAGCGGGAGCGCTGCTGGCACTTCCCGGATGCGTGGCAACCGAAGCTGAGGGGGAAGAGCTGGTGGCTGGAGAACTACGGGTCGCATCGTTCACGGTGCCGCGTCCCGGTGTCGCGCCGGCCGCGGTGCCAAACCGGGTGGGATCCGTGGCGGTGCCAGTCCGCAGCTACGAACCGGCGGAGGGGGTCGATCCCTGGGCGACGCTCGTGTGGGCACACGGTGGATCGTTCATTCGCGGCACCCTGGACTGGCCCGAAGCCGACTGGGTCTCGCGCAGCTTCGCCGAGGCCGGCATCCGGGTGATCTCGGTCGACTACGTGCTTGCGAGTGAGAGCGTGAAGGCACCGGCGCCGTCGAACGACGTGGCTGCCGTGTTGGCATGGGCTGGCGCTGAGTATGCGGGGCCGCTCGTCGCTGGCGGGGCGAGCGCGGGTGCTCACCTCGCGGTGCTCGCGACGCTCGATCAGCACGAGGCGCACCCGGAGCGAGCCGCCGAAGCGCTGCTCCTCGAATATCCGACGCTGCACCGGGTGCAGCGCGCGGACCCCCGGATTGCTGACGCCGCGGCGGCGCTTCCCGAGGCCCGCCGTTTCCGGGCCGATCGCATCGCTGAGATGTACGACTTCTATTTGGGCGAGGATATCGCGGGGCTTCGTGTCGCAGGGGAGCTGTCGGCTGAGCAGCTCGGGCAGCTGCCTCCGACAATCATGGTGCACGCGGACGCTGACGAGCTGCGCGCCTCGGGCGAGGAGTTCGCCGAGCAACTCCGCTCGGCAGGAGTGCCCGTGACAGAGGCGATCGAGCCCGACACCGTTCACGGCTACCTCAATAGGCCGACCGAGTCTTCCGCGGCGCAGCGCCAGTCGGCAGCAACGATCGAGCGTTTCGCGCAGGAGCTTCGGCGCGTCCTCGGCGCCTGAAACGGGCCCCCGGTCAGTCCCGAGGCAGCTGGCGTGCCGCCCATCGCATCCCCTTAGTATTGGGGCATGAGCGATTTCGTTTTGTCACTGCCGACCGACCCGGGATTGCGAGAGGCGATTGGAGAGATCGACGGTGTGGACATCGTCGAATGGGATCTTGACACTCCTGCGCCCCGCGAACGTTTCGACATTGTGGTGCCGCCGTATTGGGGGAGCGCCCGCATGCTCGCGAACCTTGATGCCGTCGAGGCGCGTCTCGTGCAGTGGCAGTCGATCGGGTACAACGGGGTCGACAAGTATTTGCCGAGCCGCTTTGTTCTCGCGAACGCGACGACGGTGCACGAAGCGTCGACCGCTGAGCTCGCGGTCGGGCTGACCCTCGCAGCGCAGCGCGGCCTGCCCCGGTTCATCCGCGACGGTCTCGAGGGCAAGTGGGATCTGGTGTCATTCCCGAGCCTCGCGGATCGCAGGGTGTTGCTCGTCGGTTTCGGCGGCGTCGGCAAGGCCATCGAGGCGCGGCTCGCCGGCTTCGAGACGCACATCACTCGACTTGCCCGCACCGCCCGTGATGAGCTGAATCTTGCAGGCGAGCTCGTGCACGTGCACGGCCTCGGTGAGCTGCACGAGCTGTTGCCCGAGGCCGAGGTGCTCATTCTGGGCCTCCCGCTGAGTCCGGAGACGAAGGGCCTGTTTGACGCGGCAGCGCTCGCAGCGCTCCCGGACGGTGCACTGGTGGTGAACGTTGGCCGCGGGCCACTCATCGACACGGATGCGCTTGTCGCCGAGCTCACCGCCGGGAGGCTCCGTGCGGCGCTGGACGTCACCGCCCCCGAGCCGCTCCCAGCGGATCACCCGTTGTGGTCGTTACCGAACGCCCTCATCACTCCGCACGCCGGTGGCGACTCGAGCGCGATGCTGCCGCGCATGGTGGATCTCATCCGCCGACAGATCGAGCGGCTCCGCGCGGGCCAACACCCCGAAAACACTGTGGTCGGGGAGTGGACCGAATAGTCGGGCGGCAGCGGGTGTACACCGCCCCGAGCTACTCGCTGAGGTCGAGCATTGGTGTGCGCCTGCGGAATCCGCGGGTAAGCCACACCAGCCAGACCATGCCCACTGCGAGCCAGATGAGCCCAATGGTGAGGGCCGTGCTCGACAGGCTCGTCCACAGCCAGACCGTCAGGCCGAAGCCGATCAGTGGCAGCACGAGGAAGCGGACGCTGTCGGCGCCGCTGCGACGGCCGCGGTCCACGAAATAGTGTTTGATGACCGACAGGTTGACGGCGGAGAATGCCACCAGCGCCCCAAAGCTCACGGTTTCAGAGAGCAGCCCGAGATCCACAACGACCGACAGCAGTGAGATCACTGAGACGATGAGGATGGCGGTCACCGGGGTGCGAAAGCGGGCGCTCAGGCGCCCAAACACCCGCCTGGGCAGGACGCCGTCGCGGCCCATCGCGAAGAGGATCCGCGCGGCTGACGCCTGCGAAGCGAGCGCAGAACCGGAAGCGCCTGCGACGTAGGCCGCGGTGAAAAAGACTGCCAGGAACTGGCCGCCGACGCTGGTCATGACATCGAGAGCGGCGCTGTCGGGGTCGGCGAACGCGTGGCTTGGGTAGGAGAGGTGCGAGACGTAGGCGAGGCAGACGAAGAGGATCCCGGCGAGTACGGTGACGAGCGTGATCGCCCGGGGGAGCGCCCGCTGCGGCTCGCGCGTTTCTTCCGCGAGCGTCGACACCGAGTCGAAGCCGAGAAATGACAGACACAGGATCGCCGCACCCGCCAGCACAGGGCTGAAACCCTCGCTGTCGCCAGTGCCGACGAACGGAGCAGTAAGGTCGACCTCGCCAGGGCCAGCGCCGTTGATGGCGACGATCGCGAGCGCAACAAACACGACAATGAAGATGGCCTGCACCGCGATGATGACGGTGTTCGTGCGGCTCACTGACACGATGCCGACGGTGTTGAGCACGGTGACTGCCGCGATCGCGAGCACGATGAACACCCAGTTCGGAACGGTGGGGAACGCGGCATTCAGGTAAATCCCGATCACCAGGTAGTTGATCATTGGGAGGAACAGGTAGTCGAGCATGAGCGCCCAGCCCGCCATGAAACCAATCCCCGGGCCGAAACTGCGCTGTGAGTAGGTATATGCGGAGCCCGCGTATGGGAAGGCTCGTGCCATGAGCCCGTAGGAGCGTGCGGTGAACAGCATGACGACGAGGGTGACGAGGTATGCGAGAGGAAGCCGACCGCCGGTGAGCTGCGTGACGATCCCGTATGTCGTGAAGAGCGTGAGCGGAACCATGTACACCAGGCCGAAGAGCACCAGTGAGGGCACCCCGAGTACCCGGCGAAGCTGAGGGGTGGCCGGGCCGCCGATCGTGGGGGTCCCCGTTGACCACGGGGATCCGGTGCTCGCGTGCTGCTCTGCCATCGTGACCCCTTGCTCGGTTCTGCACCGGGTGAGCCTTGGCTGTCCCGGCGGCGGGAAATACGGGACGAACGAACATTGTTCGTGATTTACACTTGTAATGTAATAGTGTGAAATTGCGGTGTCAAGAGCCGGGTCGCAGGCGCCCTGGCGGGAGGGCGTCCGGGACATGAGACTGAATCGCCGAGAGCTCGCGCGTGCAGCGCTCGACCTCGTCGAGGAGCAGGGGCGTCACTCACTCACGATGCGGCAGCTCGCGGACCGGGTGCAGCGCCGGCCCTCCTCTCTGTACAACCACGTCAGCGGGAGGCAGGCCGTCATCGAGGAAATGCGGGCGCTCATTGTCGAGGGGATCGACGTGAGCCCCTTCGAATCAGCCCCGTGGCCCGAGGCGCTCGCCGCCTGGGGGCGTTCCTACCTTGCCGCGTTCTCTGCCTACCCGAACAGCATTCCGCTCATGGCGACGACGATGATTACGGACCACTCCACCCTGCGAATGTACGAGTCGGTGATTGCTGCGCTGATACGCGGAGGCTGGGCCCCGGGCGACGCCGTGGCCGCGATGCGCACGGTCGAGGCATTTGTGTTGGGATCCGCACTTGACCTCGTCGCGCCCGAGGGCCTGTTGAGCGTTGCATCCTTGCCGGCTGACCTCGCAGCCCTCCACGCGGGCCTGTCCGGTGAGGCGGGGCGGCGTGCGAGCGCGGTGGCCGCGTTCGAACTGGGGTTCGGGGCGCTCATCGAGGGCCTGCGCAACAGGCGGAGTGACGTTCGGGATCCCTCAGCGTGAGCAAGATAGGCTTACATGGTCGGTGCGCGCCCGCGCGCCCGGCAGCAACCAAGATCCCCGTCTGCCCCTTGGAGTGAAATTCACAATGGCTGAACAGTCCCGCCTCGATAAGGTTATCTCTCTCGCCCGCCACCGCGGCTTTGTCTTCCAGGCGGGTGAAATTTATGGTGGATCGCGCTCCGCGTGGGACTACGGACCGCTCGGCACCGCGCTCAAGGAGAACATCAAACGTCAGTGGTGGAAGGCCATGGTGCAGCGTCGCGACGACGTCGTCGGTATCGACTCGAGCATCATCCTGCCCAAGCGTGTGTGGGAGGCCTCCGGCCACGTCGAGGTCTTCAGCGACCCGCTCGTTGAGTGCCTGCAGTGCCACAAGCGCTACCGCGAAGACCACCTCATCGAAGAGTTCGAAGAGAAGAAGGGCCGCGAGCCCAAGGACGGCCTCTCCGAGATCGTCTGTGTTGCCTGCGGCACCCGCGGCCAGTTCACCGAGCCGCGCGCTTTCTCCGGCCTGCTCAAGACCTACCTCGGCCCCGTCGACGACGAGGCAGGGCTCCACTACCTCCGCCCCGAGACCGCGCAGGGCATCTTCGTGAACTTCGCGAACGTGCTGCAGGCGGCTCGCATGAAGCCGCCGTTCGGCATCGGCCAGATCGGCAAGAGCTTCCGCAACGAGATCACGCCGGGCAACTTCATCTTCCGCACCCGCGAGTTCGAGCAGATGGAGATGGAATTCTTCGTCGAGCCCGGCACCGACGAAGAGTGGCAGGAGTACTGGATGAAGGAGCGCATGGATTGGTACGTCGGCCTCGGCATCGATCCTGAGAACCTGCGCTTCTACGACCACCCGAAGGAGAAGCTCTCCCACTACTCGAAGCGCACCGCCGACATCGAGTACAAGTTCGGATTCACCGGCAGCGACTGGGGCGAACTCGAGGGTATTGCGAACCGCACGAACTTCGACCTCACCACGCACTCTGAGCACTCCGGCAAGGACCTCAGCTACTTCGACCAGACGAAGAACGAGCGCTGGATGCCGTACGTGATTGAGCCGGCTGCGGGCCTTACCCGCTCGCTCATGGCGTTCCTCGTCGACTCGTACCGCGAGGAAGAGGTGCCGAACTCGAAGGGCGGCACTGACACCCGTACGCTGCTCGCACTCGACCCGCGTCTCGCACCGGTGAAGGCTGCGGTGCTCCCGCTCAGCCGTAACGAGCGGCTTTCGCCGCTCGCTCGCGAGATTGCGCAGGAGCTGCGCGAGGACTGGAACATCGACTTCGACGATTCGGGCGCGATCGGCCGACGCTACCGTCGCCAGGACGAGATCGGTACGCCGTTCTGCGTCACGGTCGACTTCGACTCGCTGGACGACGACGCGGTCACGGTTCGTGAGCGCGACACCATGCAGCAGGAGCGCGTGCCCCGCGCCGAACTGCACGCCTACCTCGCACAGCGCCTGCGCGGCGCATAACCAGGGAGCACGATGACGCAACCCCCGAACGACGGTTACACACCACCCGCCGGAGGTTCGCAGCCTCCGGGGGAGCCGGTTCCGCCAGCGGCGCCGCTTCCCCCGGGGGCACCCGTTCCGCCTGCGCAGCACCAGGCTCCGGGCGGGCCGGGGGTGCCGCAGCAGTGGGCATGGGTACAACCGCAGCAGCAGATTCAGCAGATCGAGACTGAGCCGCTGGAATACCACCGGCTCTACCGTGGCGCACCCAAATACGAGTGGTGGAAGCCGCTGGTGGTGCTGCTGCTCGCAGCCGCCATCTATTTTGCGATGAATATCGCGTTCTCGCTCGCGCTCATGCCGCTGCTGGTCATGTTTGACCCGGACTACGTCAACGATGCGCTGTTCCTACAGATCGCTCCGGTGCTCGACACGCAGCACCCCTGGTCGATCGTGCTTGGGCTCGGAAGCGTAGCGCTCATGATTCCCGCGGTGCTGCTCGCGATGCTCGCGCTTGGCATCCGACCGACGGGCCGCGTGTGGTCGGTCGCCGGCCGGATCCGCTGGGGGCTGCTGCTGCGCACCACCGGCGCTGCCGTGCTCGCTGTGATCGTGATGAACGGCATCGGGATCCTCATCGGAGTGGCGATGGAGGGCCTGTCCGGTACCGTCGCGACCGAGCCGCTAGCTGCCGAGAGCGCAGACTTCAATGCGACCGCAGCCCTCGCGTCATTTGTGATCGCGTTGCTGCTCGTCCCGTTCCAGGCCGCGGCCGAAGAAGTTGTGTTCCGCGGGCTGTTCCTGCAGGTCCTTGGTTCGTGGATGCGTTCGCCGTGGCTCGCGATCGGACTGTCGACGCTCGCATTCGCGATGATGCACATCTATGACATTTGGGGTCTGCTCGCTGTCGGCCTGATGGGGCTGACTGCCGCGTGGGTGACGTGGAAGACCGGCGGCCTCGAAGCCGCGATCGCGATCCACGTCATCAACAACATTGCTGCCTTCGGCTTCATGTCGGCGGGGATGAGCGGCGATACCGGCCAGGTGGAGAGCTCGGGTGGACCCGAAGCGCTCATCGGTGAGGCAGTGGGGCTCGCGCTGTTTGTCTGGCTCGTCGTGCGCATCTTCCGCAAGCACGGCTACGGTCGTGAGCGGATCGATACGGTTTGGCGCTCCGTTCCCGTTGCGCCCGTCGGGCAAGGTGGCGTGTGAGCCAGGTACTACTGCTCGGGGGTGACCTCGCGGCCTACGCGGCAGCCCTCGAGCTTGCCGAGGTTGGGATCAAGGTGTGGTTCACCGAGCCGTCGGTCACCATTCCGCACGAGCCGGTGCGTGACCCAGGCGGAGAGATCTCGGGGTTTCTGCAGGCGATCGAGGCGCCGCTCACCGCTGGCGGACCGGCTACCCCCGGGGCACACCCGCGCGTCGTCACGCAGCCACGCGTGGTGCTGCGTGCACGGGATGGCGCGTGGAAGCCGGTGCCCGAACTGAGCGTGTGGGGCATCCCTGCCGTTCCGCTCTCGAAGGAATGCATGGCGATGCTGGGGAGTAGCGGCGCGTTCCGGGCCTACCTCGACCGGCTCAAGCCCGTGCTCACGATCGGTAAAGAACACAATCTCCGCAAGCTTGTCGATTCCCGGCTGGGCAAGGCGGCACGGTCGACGCTTGTCGAACCCATCGTCTACGAACGCTTCGGCGTCCGCACTGATGAGGCTGAAGTTGCCCGCGTTGAGCCGGGGCTGAACGCAGCCCTGACACGTGCTGGGTCGCTGAGCGGCGGCGTCATGCAGCAGCGTGAAGAACACGTTGCACGTGAAACCGTGATCGAGCCCGAGAGCGGGTGGCGCGGCCTCGCGGCCCTGCTCCTCGAGCGGCTACGCCTGTACGGAGCGGAACCGTTCCCCGCAACGGTCGTCTCGTGTGAGCCGTCAGAACACGGGTGGACGGTGACCGATGACACGGGTGAGCAGCATCACTGTGACGGCATCGTAGGCGGTCTTGACGAGGTGTCACGTATCGTCGGCCAGCCAGCACCCACGGATTCTGCGACCGTCGAGCACGACGGCGCCTCGGGAATCGTGGATCATCTCGTCGCTTTGCGGCCCGGAGCCGTGCGCGAATATGTCGAAATGAGCATTGAGCCCGGCCCGGACTCCCCACCCGCTTCCGACACCACGGCTGCGCTGTTTCTCGTCGACTCCGAATCCTCTGAGACGTGGGCTGCTCGGGTCACACGCAGTGCCAGTGGCGACGCCGTGCTGCGTCTCTCCGGGCCAGCGAAGCCCACTGGCGCCGAGGGGGCTGCCCCGGTCGCGGAAGCGCTGGCAGCTGCAGGGGCGACAGCCACTGCGGCGCCGCCGGTCGTCCGCACGAGTGCTGCCGCACACGCGACTGCTTCGGAGCGAGACGCCCAGGCGGCAGCGCGCGCCGCCTGGGCGGAGGCCTTCCCCACGATGATCGTGGCCGGGGCAGCTCTGCACGGCGCCGCGCTGGGCGAAGCGCTTGCAGAAGCGCGGACCGAGGCTGTCCGGCTACGGCGAAAGCTGACCGGGATCTCTAAATAGCTCAGCTGGCGTTGATAGCCTCGCCGGACAAGCTGTATATTTCGAATCAGGAATGTATCAGATCTGGCCGCAAAGAGTAGGCTGGGAACAATACGGTCGGGAGGCGCCACATGAGGGGCAAAGTAGGTTTCGTTTTGGGAGCCGCACTCGGCTACGTGTTGGGTACTCGTGCAGGGCGCGCTCGGTACGAGCAGATCAAGCGTGGCGCAATTGCCGTGTGGGAAACCCCGCTCGTGCAGCAGGGCGTCGGCTCCGTCAAGGGCGCCGTCGGTGACCGCGTCGACGACGTGAAGGCGGCGGCCTCGCGGGCGGCAAAGTCTGCGTTTGTTGCGGTCACCCAGCCGAACCGCACACCAGACACCACAACCGGGGCGTCGCAGTCGGCAGCATCGGCCACTGCTTCGACGCCGAAAGGCACAACGGAGGAGACTTCGGCATGAGCCGCAAACGCGATGAGGCCGGCACCTTCGAGCTGATGGCCAGACTGCCGCAGCAGATTGTCTCGTTGGCGAAGGTCGAATACAACAACGCCAAGCGCGAAGCGATCGGCGCAGCGAAGAAAGCTGGCATCGGTGCGGCTGGCGTGGTTGTCGCCCTGTTCTTCATCTTCTTCATGCTGCAGGCACTGGTGATCGCCGCGATCGCCGCGCTCGCGCTCGTGTGGCCATGGTGGCTCGCAGCGCTTGTCGTGGCTGCGGGGCTGCTGCTGCTCGCAGCGGCAGCGCTCTTTGCCGGGTTCACACTCGTGAAACGCGGCAACCCGGTGCCCGAGCAGACGCTGAACCGCGTCGGCGGAGATATTGCAGCCCTGGGCGATGTGCGCTTCAACAGCGACACGAGTCCCGCTGCGGCGGCCGCGTCGAGCCGCACCGGTGCCGCGGCGCCCGCTGCAGCACACACGGCGGAGACCTACGGATACGGAGTGGATCGATGAACCCGCAGGAGCAGCGCGCACTCGGCATCGCGGAGGCAGAGGTGGCGCGGGCCGAGCTCTACGACACTCTGGGCCAGCTGAGCAACCGGTTGAACTACGCCAAGCGCATCGACGAAGCCACCGAGCGCGTCGGGCTCCGGATCCGTGAGGAACGGCGCGAGCGGCCGCTCGTGTTTATCACGGGTGTTGTCGTTGTAGCAGCAACCGCGGGCGCAGTCGTGTGGGCGCTGGCTCGCCGAGCGGGGCGAAATCTGCGGTAAGTTGCACTGTAGATGCCGAATTCGTGCCCTCAGCGCGCGTAACAGGTAGGTTTCAATTGGCCGGATGCGGCCCTCGGTTTTGCGTCTTGACCTGCGCAGAGCGAGAATAGGTGAACACGCGGCGCTGAAAAAGGCCGTATCTTTGAGAAGTCGCCCTTAGCGCGGTTGATATTCGTTTCGAGTGATGTGGGGTGTATGTCGGATCAGGCTAAGCTGCTCGGCGGCCTCCGTGTGCTTGTTCCACGGGGCGGGATCTGGGGAGACCTTGTCTCGCAGGCGCTACGCGACCGTGGCGCCCAGACCGTGATCGCGCCGCTCGTGGATTTCTCTCACACGAGCGAAGAGGACAAGCTAGTCGATGCGCTGAAGGACCTGGAGTCCGGCGTTTTCGATTGGATGACCGCCACGAGTGCAACCGTCGCCGACGTTCTGAAGCACCACAGTGCGACGTTTCACGAGCGTACAAAGGTAGCGATCGTCGGGGAGGCCACCGCGGTTGCCTTTCGTGAAGCCGGATATCCGGTGACCATCACGCCCGACGAAGACAACAACACGACGTTTCAGCTGCTGAAAGAGTGGACTGAGATTGACTCGGGCGAGGTGCTCCGGGTGCTCACGCTCCGCTCTGATGTCGCGACGCCGGTGCTCACGACCGGGCTCATTGAGCGCGGCCACGATGTCACTCAGGTGCTTGCGTTTCGTACGATCGGAGTGCCGGCGTCCGTGCACATCCGAGAAGACATCGACTCGGGTCGCATTAACGCCATCCTCGTCGCTTCGGCGAAGATCGCCGAGGAAGTCCTGAAGCAGTTCCCGCAGCTCCCCGCGGACACGCTGGTGGTGTGCGTCGGAGAGAACACGCTCGCTGCCGCGGAAGCGCTGGAGCTGGCCGACGGTGGGCAAGCCCGCCAGGCTGAGGTCGACGCGATCATCGAGGCTGTCGAATCAGCCATCGACCACAGCGACATGCTGGACTAGCGATGGCTCGCGTAGAAGTACACGCCGACCGGGTGGTGATCCGCCTCACCGCCGCGGAAAAGACGGTCGCCCTGCGCCGCCGCGACATCGTGCTCGACCGTGCGGCCATCCGCTCCGCCGTCATCACCGAGGACCCGTGGGTGTGGATCAGGGGCATTCGCTCGCCGGGTGCCGGCCTGCCGCGCGGCCTTGCCTACGGCACCTGGCGCACCCGTGGGGGCCGGGACTTTGTGCTCGCCCGTCGCGGTCGTGAGGCGGTCGTCATTGACCTTGATGTGCCGGAGGGTGCCGACGAGGGCCGCGGCTGGATCGGTGAGTTCGACACGTTCTCGCGCGTCATCATTTCGACGGTCCACGCTGCTGACCTGGTGCGAGCGCTACGCCTCGATGGCGCAGAGTTTGAGGCCGAAACTACCGAGTAGGTTCGGCCCCAAACGGGCTGCTGGCCTTAGTCGTTGACGACGATGAGGTCGTGTACGACCATGCGCGAGCGCGGGGCGATTTCGCGCTCCTTGAGCGGCTCCGCGAGCTGCTCGGGCAGGCCGAGCTTGCCGATCGTCATCACGGACACGGGACGGAGCTTGTCGCTCAGCGCGAAGGACTCGCTGATCTTCGCCGCATCAAAGCCACCCATCTGATGGACGTAGAGCCCCTCAGAGTGCGCCTGCACCGACAGGTGCGCGACGGCCTGGCCGAGGTCGTACTCGGCCCAGCGCTGAGGCTCACCGTTGTCGTTCTCGACCACGGCGAGATTCACGACGAGCGCCGATGCTGCGCCCGCCCACTGCGAGTTGAATCCTGCGAGCGTCGCCTCGATCTTCGCGAACGACTCGCTGCCGCGACGGGCCACGATGAAGCGCCAGGGCTGCGTGTTACTTGCGCTCGGCGACCAGCGGGCAGCCTCGAACGCGCTGAGCAGCGCGTTCTCAGGGAGCGCGTGGTCGGTGTCGAACGCGCGTGGGCTCCACCGCTCAGTGAGTGTGGGGAGGATGGGTGTGCTGGTCGTTGCGTGCTTCGCAGACATGAATCTCCTGGATGAAACAAAAACGCGGAGCGATGGTGCCCCGCCAAGGGGATGGAACGTCCGATGCGCGTCCGGTATTCCAGCTACGCGAAGGTGAGCGCTGTGCGGGCTTCCGCGGCGACGATACTCGTGAGCTGGTCGAGCACGGGCGACCGGAGATTCCAGCGTTGCCAGAACAGCGGGAGGGCGAGCGGCCTCCCCGGCGTGAGCTCCACGAGCCCGCCGCTTGCGATCAGGGCGTCGCACTGCAGGCGAGGGAGCATGCCCCAGCCCAACCCGAGCTGGATAGCGCTGAGGAACGCGGCTGAGGACGGGACGAAGTGCCGGGGAGGCAGCACGGGTGCGTCGCTGAACCGCTGCAGGAAGCGCTGCTGGTGCATGTCGTGACGGTCGAACTCGATCATCGGGGCCGTGGCAAGGGCGTCAGCGGTCACGCCGTGGGAGAAGTGCGTCGCGAAGAACGCGGGGTCGGCGACCGCGGAGAGCTGATCTGTCCCGATCCGCTCGGACACGCATCCGGGCACGGCCTCGGCCGTGGCGGTGAGAGCAGCCATGACCTCGCCACTGCGGAGCTTCTCGGTCGAGAGCGTCTCATCGGCCCGGAGTACTTCGAAACGCGCGCCGGTGGTCTCGGCTGCGCGCGCGAGCGCCGTGACAAACCATGTCGCGAGCGAGTCCGCGTTGATGACGAGTTTCACGAGGGATCCGGCTCCGGTTCCCGCATCGAGCTCGACAGCGACGTCATTCATGACCTGGGCGACCTGCCGCGCGGCGCGAAGCACGGCTGCTCCGCTCGCGGTGACCGCAACGGGCCTGCTGCGTTGCAGGAGCACGGAGCCGGCCCGCTCTTCCATGCTGCGGATCCGCTGGCTCACCGCCGAGGGGGAGATGTGCAGCACGCGTGCGGCGCCGTCGAGGGAGCCCTCATCGATGACGGCAGCCAAGGTGCGCAGGTGTTCGAAGGGAAGGTCCACACGCTCATAGTAAGCGCAGCTAATGGAGCGTCACAAACATTCACTGAGCTGAACTGGCGGGTCGCCCTCGCCAGCCCGTAACGTCATCTCCGTGATCCTTCCATTTCTCACGGGTATCGGCAGCGGCCTCGCCCTCATCATCGCGATCGGCGCCCAGAACGCATTCGTGCTGCGGCAGGGTATTCGCCGTGAGCATGTACTGCCCGTGGTGCTCATTTGTGGGCTCACCGACGCGGTGCTCGAAATCTTGGGCGTCGCGGGGATAGGGCTGGTCATCGAACGCGCGCCCCTGCTGCTCGAGGTCGTTCGCTGGGGCGGAGTCGCGTTTCTGCTCTGGTACGCCTGGTCGGCGGCGCGCAGGGCTGCAACACCGGAATCGCTCGTCGCCTCGGGCGGCGGCGAGCCGAAATCGTTGAAGAGCGTGGTGCTCGCGTGCCTCGCGATCACCTATCTCAACCCGCACGTGTACCTCGACACGATGGTGCTCATGGGATCGATCGGCAACGCGCAGGGTGACCCAGACAGATGGTGGTTTGCCGCGGGTGGCGGGCTCGCAAGCATTGCCTGGTTCTTCGTGCTGGGCTATGGCGCCCGGTCGCTCACGAGGTTTTTTGCAACGCCGCGCTCCTGGCAGATTCTCGACGGCGTGGTGGCCGGCGTGATGCTTCTCATCGCTGCGCGGCTCGCCTTCGGAGGCCTCTAGCCGGCGATGAGTCCGACCAACTCGTCGACGTCCGCTTCGGTAGTGTCAAACGCGCACATGAGCCGGTAGAGTCCCGGCTGCGTCGGCCAGGCTCCAAACGCGAAGCGCTGCTGCGCGCGGCGTGCGGTCTCCTCGGGGAGTTCGACGAACACCGCATTGGACTGCACAGGGAACGCGATCCGCACGGCCGGATTACCGGCTGCAGCGAGCCCGGCAGCGAGACGGGTTGCCATCGCGTTCGAGTGCGAAGCGGAGCGGAGCCACAGGTCGCCGCCGTAGAGCGCGTTGAGCTGTGCCGAGGCGAACCGCATCTTCGAGGCGAGCTGCAGGTTGATCTTCCGCAGGTATTCCATCCCTGGGGTCGCGTCGGGGCGCAGCACGATGATGGCCTCGGCCCCGAGTGCACCGCTCTTGGTCGCGCCAAGGCTCAGGAGGTCTGCGCCGGCATCGCTCGACACCGCGGCCAAACTGGTGCCCAGGTGGGCGGCCGCCGCGCCGAGGCGCGAACCGTCAACGTGGAGCAGCATGCCCTGCTCGTGTGCGTGGTCGGCCAGCGCCCGGATCTCCTCGGGGGTGTAGCAGGTGCCGAGCTCGGTGGTCTGCGAGATGGTTACCGCGAGCGGCTGGGCGCGGTGCTTGCTGCCCCAACCCCAGGCCTCGCGGTCAACGAGCTCGGGGGTGAGTTTGCCGTGCACGGCCGGTACGGGAAGAAGCTTGAGACCACCGGTCTTCTCCGGTGCGCCGGTCTCATCGGAATTGACGTGCGCAGTCGCAGCGCAAATCACCGCACCCCATCTCGGCAGCGCAGCCTGCAGCGCGAGCACGTTCGCGCCTGAACCGTTGAAGACCGGGAACGCCTCCGCCGTGGTTCCGAACAGTCGCTTCGCGGTCTCCTGGAACTCGAGCGTCCAGGGATCCCCACCGTAGGAGACGGTGTGGCCGACATTCGCGGCGGTGATCGCCTCGAGAATCTCGGGGTGGATGCCTGCCCAGTTGTCTGAGGCGAAGGCATGCGGGTGAGTGGCTGCGCTGTTCTCGGTCACTGTTTCAGCCTAGACCCACTGGGGGTGGTCCGCTCGGCGACACCACGCCCTAGCGCTGCCGCCAGTAGCCGCAGAACTTCACCTGGGTTTTCGGGATCCCGAGCTCGTTCACGAGGTACTTGCGGCCGCCGCTGGCGAGCTGCTGCTCGCCAGCGACGAATGCATGGAAGTCGCTGATGCCGCTCTCCGCAGAGGTGGGGGCGTCCGCGGCGCTTCGAGGGCGGAACGATCTCAGGGCGGCGAGCGCCGCGGTTCCGGGGCGGGCGTCGTTCTCCCGCTCGATCCAGTGCACGTTCACGCCAGCGGGTGCGTGCACGGGCTGCCGGTCATCGAGGTCAGCGACCTCGATAACGGCGTCACCCTCGCTATCCGGCGGCAAATCGCGTAGCACCCCCAGCACCGCTGGCATGGCGCTCTCGTCCCCAGCGCACAGCACCCGACGGGCCGCGTCCGCGGCGGTAAATCCGCAGCCCTGGTCGATGAGCCCGACGGGCGCGCCCACCGGCAGCGAAGCCGCCCAGGGACCCGCGACCCCAGCGGTGCCATGGGTGAGGAAGTCGACGTCGAGTTCGAGACGCTCGGGCCGGAACTCGCGAACCGTGTAGCTGCGGATCACGGGCCTCGTGGCCTTGGGCAGGGTGAGGTACCGGAGGTAGCCGCGCATGTCGAAGCGATCGGAGAGCCTATCGAAGCGGGTGCCATCGCTGACCGGCAGCGCGATGCGGAACCACTGGTCGTAGCCGAGGTGGCGCCACGAGGCGAGCGCATCACCGCTCAGCGTCACCCGCACAAAGTTCGGAGAGATCTGCTCGGCGCGCGTGACCTCAGCGGCGACCAAGCCCGTCGGCGCGTGATCGACTGCGATGTTCGTTGCCATGGCGGCTCCTTACGGTTCCCTCGGGTGCGCTGACCCGACTGTGGAGGGGCATAGGGTTCCGAACGTCAGTGCCGCGCAGTAGGGTCAGTTCAGGTTAGATCGAATCATCAGATGATTCAAGGGTCTGTGGAATGAGGTGCTGCATTGCGACTAAATACGCTCCCGCTGCGGTGGGTGGAAGAGGACGGCTCGCACCCGGCGGATCGCGAATCGTGGTTCGCGCGGATCCCAGCGGTGCGGCAGCTGCTCGAGGGGCGACTCGAGTTCGGTGCGCTCACCGTGTTCGTTGGCGAGAACGGCGCGGGCAAGTCGACGATTGTCGAGGCGCTCGCGGCCGCCTACGGGCTCAACCCAGAGGGCGGAACCCACAATGCCAGGTACGCAACGCTCGCGAGCGAGTCGCCGCTCGACGGGCATCTGCAGCTTGCACGCGGCGCCGGCTCCTCGCGCAAGGGGGTGTTCTTGCGGGCCGAAACGATGCATGCCCATTTTGGATACCTGGAGGAGATTGAGGGCGGGCCGCCTGGAGCTGCGGGGCGTTACAACTATCAGAGTCACGGGGAGTCCTTCCTTGACTTCATTGAGGCGCGCGCCCGCATCCCCGGATTGTGGGTATTTGATGAGCCCGAGTCGGCGTTGTCGTTTGCGAGTTCCCTTCGACTGCTCGCGCACATGAGCGAGCTCGCGGCTGCTGGCTCCCAGGTGATTCTGTCGACGCACTCGCCGATCCTTGCCGCCGTGCCAGGGGCCGACATTTATGAGCTTGGGGAGTGGGGGATGCGGACGAGCACCTACGACGATCTGGAGATGGTCGACAGCTGGCGACGGTTCATGGCAGCTCCCGAGCGCTATCTCAGGCACCTGGAGTAGCGGAAATTCAGAATTCCACATAAACTTGAGTCACATGCACTCAAGTTTGCGACGTGGTGCACCCTGCACCGAGTCGCACAGCCCGCTCATCACGAAAGGACACCATGCAGGCAAACTGGCAGCCAGCCGAAGGCGAAGGCAAAGAAAGCGCGCTCGAGCAGTTCGGCGTGAACCTCACCGAGGTCGCCCGCTCGGGCAAGCTCGATCCCGTGATCGGGCGCGATAGTGAAATTCGGCGCGTCAGCCAGGTGCTCACGCGCCGCACGAAGAACAACCCGGTGCTCATCGGCGAGCCGGGCGTCGGCAAGACCGCCGTCGTCGAAGGCCTCGCCCAGCGCATCGTCGCGGGTGACGTCGCAGAGTCACTCAAGGGCAAAGAGCTCATCTCGCTCGACATCTCCGCGCTCATTGCCGGGGCGAAGTACCGGGGCGAATTCGAGGAGCGCATGAAGGCTGTGCTCGCAGAGATCAAAGCATCCGACGGTGAGATCATTACCTTCATTGACGAGCTGCACACGCTCATGGGTGCCGGCGGGGGCGAGTCCTCGGTCGCGGCCTCGCAGATGCTCAAGCCCATGCTCGCCCGCGGCGAGCTCCGCCTCATCGGCGCAACCACGCTCGATGAATACCGTGAGTACATCGAGAAGGACGCGGCCCTCGAGCGCCGATTCCAGCAGGTGTACGTTGGCGAGCCGTCGGTCGAGGACACCGTCGGCATTCTTCGCGGGCTGAAGGAACGCTACGAGGCGCACCACAAGGTGACGATCGCCGACTCGGCGCTCATCGCCGCCGCTTCGCTCTCGAACCGCTACATCACCGCGCGACAGCTGCCCGACAAGGCAATTGACCTCATCGACGAGGCAGCGTCGCGACTCCGCATGGAAATCGACTCGGCGCCGCTCGAAATCGATGAGCTGCGCCGCGCCGTCGACCGACTGAAGCTCGAGGAACTCGCGCTGAAGAAGGAGAAAGACGAGGCCTCGAAGGAGCGTCTCGCGAAGCTGCGCGAGGACCTCGCCGAGAAGCAGACCGAGCTTGCCGGCCTCGAAGAACGCTGGGAGAAGGAGCGCGCGACGCTGAACCGCGTCGGTGCGCTGCGCGAACAGCTCGACCAGACGCGCATGGACGCCGAGCGTGCACAGCGCGAGGGCAACCTCGAGCGAGCCTCGAAACTGCTCTACGGTGAGATCCCCGTGATTGAGAAGGAACTCGCGGCGGCAGAAAATGCTGAGGCGACCGCGAGCGAGACCGGCGATGCTCGGATGGTGAACGATCAGGTCACCGACGAGGACATTGCCGGTGTGGTTGCGGCGTGGACAGGCATCCCGGTGGGCCGTCTCATGCAGGGCGAAACCGAGAAGCTGCTCGCGCTCGAGCGCGAGCTCGCAAAGCGCGTGGTTGGTCAGGAGGAGGCCGCGCGCGCGGTCGCCGACGCGGTGCGCCGCACCCGCGCTGGCATCGCCGACCCGAACCGCCCGACGGGCTCGTTCCTCTTCCTCGGCCCGACGGGCGTGGGCAAGACCGAGCTCGCGAAGGCGCTCGCCGAGTTCCTCTTCGACGACGAGCATGCGATGGTGCGCATCGACATGAGCGAGTACGGGGAGAAACACTCGGTCTCGCGGCTCGTCGGTGCACCTCCCGGGTACGTCGGTTACGAGCAGGGCGGCCAGCTCACGGAGGCTGTCAGGCGTCGCCCGTACTCGGTCGTGCTTCTCGACGAGGTCGAGAAGGCGCATCCCGAGGTGTTCGACGTGCTGCTGCAGGTGCTCGATGATGGTCGGCTTACTGACGGTCAGGGGCGCACGGTCGACTTCCGCAACACAATCCTCATTCTCACTTCAAACCTTGGCAGCCAGTACCTCGTCGACCCCGACATGCCGTGGAATGACAAGGTAGCGGCGGTGCAGGAAACCGTGCGCCGGGCGTTCAAGCCCGAATTCGTGAACCGGCTCGACGAGATGGTGATCTTCCACCCGCTCTCGGTCGACGCGCTTGCGCAGATCGTGGAGATCTCGATCGACCGGTTGCAGGATCGGCTCGCCGAGCGGCGGCTCACGCTGGCGGTCACGCCCGAGGCGCGTGCGTGGCTCGCACAGCGCGGCTACGACCCCGTATACGGCGCGAGGCCGCTACGTCGGCTCATGCAGCGCGAGATCGATGATCGGCTCGCACGCGGCATTCTGGGCGGCGAGATTCGTGACGGCGACGTCGCACGAATCGATGTCGCACAGGGCGGTGAGGAGCTCGTACTCCTCCCGGCGGCACGGGCAGAATAAATATCACAAAACGGTAACGTAGTTCGATAGGGTGAGGGGCACCGCGCGAAGTTGCGCAGAGTGAGGAGCCCCCAGATGCACCGCATGTCCCGCACACAGGCTGTGCCCCTCCCCACACGACGAGGCCGATTGGCGTTCCACGCGGCGCTCTTCGTGCTCTCCCTGATCGCCAGCATCGGGTCGAACCCGTACGCCGCAAACGCCAGCGCACTCCAACTCCACGGTGCGCTGAGCCGGGCCGAGGGGTTCGGCATCATCTCGCACCGTGGCGCCGCGGCGCTCGCGCCCGAGAACACGCTCGCGGCGATGCGGCTCGCCTTCGACCAGGGAGTCGACTTCGTCGAGGCCGATCTGCACCTCACTGCGGACGAGGTGCCTGTGCTCATGCACGATCCAACGCTCGACCGCACGACGACCGGCCGCGGCACCGTCGCCTCCCACTCGCTGGACCAGATTCGGGCGCTCGACGCGGGCTCCTGGTTCGGCAGTGACTTCGCGGGTGAGCCCGTACCGACGCTCGAGGAGTTCCTTGACGAGCTCGCCCCGACGAACAGCCGGGCACTCATCGAACTCAAAGGCACGTGGAGTGACGAGCAGGTTGCAAACGCCGTCGCCATGCTGCAGGAGCGGTATCTCGTCGATCGCGTCGCCTTCGAATCGTTCGAGGTTGAGAACCTCGAACGGTTGGCGCTGCTCGCGCCCGAGTACGCGCGGGTGATGCTCACCCGTGACTGGGGGCGCGCCACCCTGGAGACGGCGATCGAGCTCAAAGTTTCAGCAATCGGCGCACGAAACAAGGTCTTCGAACGCGACTTCGAGCTCATCGACGAGGCGCGCGTACTCGGTATCGGCACGATGGTGTACACGCTGAACACCGAGAAGCAGTGGGCGAAAGCCCGGTCGCGCGGCATCGACCTCGTGATCACCGATGATCCGGTATCGCTTGGGCCTGGCGCGGAGATCTCAGCGCCGACGTGTAGCGTCAGGGGCAGTGCGCTGTCGCGCCGCTGACGAAGGAGATACATGTCGAAGAGTGTTCGTATCGGTCAATCTGAGCTGGCGGTCGCGCCGCTCTCGCTGGGGGCAAACGTGTTCGGCTGGACTGCCGACCGCGACGCGTCGTTCGCGGTGCTCGACGGGTTCGTCGCCGGTGGCGGCGACTTCGTGGACTCTGCCGACGGGTACTCGGCGTGGGTCCCCGGGAACTCGGGCGGTGAGTCCGAGACGATCATCGGCGAGTGGCTTGCTGCGCGCGGCTCGCGCGACGGCCTCACGATCGCGACGAAGGTCTCAACTCACCCCGAGTACCCCGGGCTCGCAGCCGAGAACGTGCGCGCCGCGGCCGAAGCGTCGCTCGGGCGCCTCCAGACCGACAGGATCGACCTGTACTACGCGCACTTCGACGACGCGGAAACTCCGCTCGAGGAGACCGTCGCCGCATTCTCCGGGCTCGTCGATGCCGGGAAGATCCGCGCAATCGGCGTGTCGAACTACAGCGCCGATCGCATCGCCGAGTGGTTCCAGATCGCGCGGGCGGGCGGCTACCACCTGCCCGTCGCGCTGCAGCCGCACTACAACCTGCTCGAACGCGACTTCGAGACGAACGGTCTGCGTGCGGTCGCTGAAACCGAGCAGCTCACGGTGTTCCCGTACTTCGGGCTCGCGAAGGGATTCCTCGCCGGCAAATACCGCGAGCAGAGCGCGGCGCAGGCAGCTGACGCGAGCCCGCGCGCCGGGCAGGCAATCGGCTACCTCGACGACCGCGGACGCAGCGTGCTGGCCGCGCTCGATGCGGTCGCCGAGAGGCACGGCGTCGAAGTTGCAACGGTCTCGCTCGCGTGGCTCCGCCAGCAGCCGACGATCGGCGGCCCGATCGCGAGCGCCCGCTCCGCGGAACAGCTCCCGGCGCTGCTCGCATCGATGGAGCTCGACCTTTCCTCCGCTGAGCTTGCCTCCCTCACCGAGGCCGCCGGCGCGCCCAGCAAGGTCTAGCAGCGCCCGGCAGCGCCCGGCAGCGCTCGGCAGCGCTCAGCACGACGCAGCCCTGCCGCATCTCCACACCCCGTTTTATCTAGTCCGTCCCTTGTCCAGTGTGGCTTTGGGTCGGACTAGATAAAACGGGTGCTTCGGAATACAGGGGAGCGCCAGGCGCCTCGGAGGGAGCTCGCGCATCCATCCTCTCCGACCCGATTCATCCAGACCGACTCCTGCGAGGGCGAAAAACGGGTCGGAATGGGTTACTCGGGGGTCAAAGCTTGAAGCGTGTCGGCGTTCGGGGGGTTGCACGGTGCGAGGCTGCCGCGGGCTCTTCGCGCCCTTGCCGTTCGAGCAGGCGCACCGGTGCCCAGCATCGCAGCGTCCGCGAACCCAACACTGCAGCGCTAACGCTCAGCAGGAGAGAGCGATCAGACCTAGGCCGTGCCGTACAGGCGGTCGCCTGCGTCGCCGAGGCCCGGCACGATGTACGCGTGCTCGTCGAGCCCCTCGTCGAGGGCACCAAGTACGAGCGTCACGTTGCGGTCGCCAGCGGCCTTCTCCATGAGCGCAACGCCCTCGGGCGTGCCGAGGATGCAGATCGCGGTGATGTCGTCCGCGCCGCGCTCAAACAGGAAATCGATGGCCGCGGCGAGTGATCCGCCCGTGGCGAGCATCGGATCGAGCACGAAGCACTGCCGGCCCGCGAGTGAATCGGGGAGACGCTCAGCGTATGTCGTCGGTTCGAGGGTTTCCTCGTCGCGCACCATGCCGAGGAAACCGACCTCCGCGGTCGGGATGAGGGTGACCATGCCCTCGAGCATGCCGAGCCCCGCACGCAGGATCGGCACGATGAGCGGCAGCGGCTCACTCAGTCGGACGCCGGTGGTGGTGGCTACGGGCGTCTGGATCTCGATCGGATCCACGCGCACCTCGCGGGTGGCCTCGTACGCGAGAAGCGTCATGAGTTCCTCAACGAGGAGGCGGAACGTGGGCTGCGGCGTCTTCACGTCGCGCAGCACCGTCAGTTTGTGTGTGATCAGTGGATGATCTGCAACGAAGACTCGCATGGGCCTATTCTATTGCCGTGACCACCATCCCTCCATCACCAGACGAGCATCTCGCCATGGCGGACGCCCTTGCAGAGGCTCGACTCGCTGCCGGCGAGGGTGAAATACCGGTCGGGGCGGTGGTGCTTGGTCCCGATGGCAGCGTGATTTCGACGGGACGGAATGCGCGCGCGGCGAGCCTGGATCCCACCGGACACGCGGAAGTGCTCGCGATCCGCCGTGCCGCGGCCGCGCTCGGAGACCGGTATCTCGCGGGCTGCACACTCGTCGTCACGCTCGAGCCGTGCACGATGTGTGCCGGCGTGATTCTCGCAGCCCGGGTGCCGCGCGTCGTCTTTGGGGCATGGGACGAGAAGGCCGGCGCCGTCGGCAGCGTCTACGATCTGCTGCGCGACGGCCGGCTCCCGCACCCGGTGCCGGAGGTTGTCGCGGGCGTGCGCGCGGAAGAGTGCGCGGAGTTGCTCGCGGAATTCTTCGCCGAGCGGCGCTAGTCGCCTGTCAATTCGCGTCGCTCTCGCGTGGTGACGCGCAGCCCCGAGGCGATGAGCCGGCGCACGAGCTCGTGCCCGCTCACGTGGGTCGCCCCTGCCGCAACAAGCGCGGCATGCATATCGGCGGGCACGTCGTAGTGATCGACATCAAAGCCGCGCCGAGGGATCCCGTTCGCCGCCGCGAACAGGTGGAGCTCCTCGAGATTGTCGTCGCTCACGAGGTGCGCCCACAGCTTGCCGTGGGCCGGCCACCTCGGGTCGTCGATGAGGACCATTGGGGCCTCCCGCGCCTAATCGCTCGACAGCATGACGATCGAACTCGTCGTCGGTGTCGGCAGGTCGGGGTCGAGCCAGACGTCTGGCTCGATGTAGATGACGCGCGCCGCGGGTACCGCAGCGCGGATTCTGCGCTCAGCCATGTTGATGATGACCGACACCTCTCCCATCGTGGTTGACGCAGGCAGTGACACCTTCGCGCCGACCATGAGCTCGTCGGGGCCGAGGTAGAGGGTTTTCATGTGGATGATGCGGTTGATCTC
This sequence comes from Leucobacter sp. G161, assembly GCF_001482305.1. Lineage (GTDB taxonomy): Bacteria > Actinomycetota > Actinomycetes > Actinomycetales > Microbacteriaceae > Leucobacter. Next base: position 21,566 of record NZ_LOHP01000002.1, on the reverse strand, counting down.
CTTCGCATCGCCGAGCGCCAGCTGGATCTTCTGTACATCCTCTGCGGTAGCGCCCTCACCCACGAGCAGACTCTTCGTCTCAATCCCGATGATCACGGCAACCGCGATGAGCAGCGTGCCGATGAGGATCGTCGCAGCAGCGTCGAAGACCGTATTGCCGGTGAGCGCGGTGAGGCCGACGCCGAGGAACGCGAAGACGAGACCGACGAGCGCGGCGAAATCCTCGAGCAGGATCACGGGAAGTTCGGGAGACTTCGACCGCTTGATGAACGTTAGCCAGCTCGCGGCGCCCTTGTGCGGGCGGCTCTCCTTGATCGCGGTGCGCAGCGAGAAGCTCTCGAGCACGATCGCGATGGCGAGCACCACCAGGGGCAACCACCACATCGCGAGGGTGTGCGGGTCGCGGATCTTGGAGATGCCCTCCCAGATCGAGAAGAGGCCGCCGATCGAGAACAGCACGATGGCGACGATGAACGCGTAAATGTAGCGTTCACGCCCGTAGCCGAACGGATGCTCGCGGTCTGGAGCGCGCTTCGCCTTGCGGCCACCGAGGAGGAGCAGGAGCTGGTTGCCGGAGTCCGCGAGTGAGTGTACGCCCTCCGCGAGCATCGCCGAGGAGCCGGAGAGCGCCCACGCGATGAACTTCGTAATGGCGATTCCGACATTCGCGAGGAGCGCTGCGATGATCGCGCGCTTACCGCCTTCACTGCTCATTGTGCCTCCTGGGTACGTTGCCCTTCGGCCTCAAGTGTATGCGGGACCACATTCTTTACCAGGGGTCACGCTGGAGAACCACAAAATGCCCGCTGAGCCTGACCGGGCGTTGAGCGAAACTCGGGCAGACTGGAACGCATGACGACGCAGCCAGAAACCGTAACCCTGCCACGCACCGCAATGATTGGAGTCGGCTCGATGGGCGGGGCCATTCTCGCCGGCCTCCGCAGCCCATCGGTGGACATCGCGCGCCCCATCACGGTGACGACGAACTCTGCCGCAAGCGCGGCAGAGTTCGCTGACGCGGCCGATGTCGTCGCGTACGCGGCAGAGACGGAGCCAGACGCGAACCGGATCGCGGTGCGCGACGCCGAGATCGTGATGCTCGCGGTCAAGCCGTGGATGATCGCGGACGTCGCACGGGGGATCGCCGCCGATCTCGCACCGGGCGCGATCGTGGTGAGCGTCGCTGCTGGCGTCTCCTGTGCGCAGATCGAGGCGGTCCTGCCTGACGCGCAGGTGGTGCGGGCAATGCCGAATACGCCCTCGCATCTCGGCCGCGGCGTCACGGGTGTCGCTGGCGGGGACTCGGCTTCCGCAGAGGCCGTCGAGACCGTACGCCGGGTGTTTGAGACCGTCGGCGACGTCATCGTGGTCCGCGAGGACCAGATCAACGACGTCGCCGCGGTGTCCGGTTCCGGCCCCGCATACGTGTTCCTCTACGTCGAGGAAATGACGGCGGCGGCGATCCGCCGCGGCTTCACCCCGGAACAGGCGCGCGTGCTCGTCAACGGCACTGTGTCCGGCTCCGCGGAGCTGCTCGTACAGAGCGGCGAGGAGCCCGGCCAGCTGCGCCGGAACGTCACCAGCCCGAAGGGCACCACCGAGCAGGCCGTCATCGTGCTGCAGGACGCCGGGTGGGGCGAGCTCTTCGACCGGGCGCTCGCGGCGAACGTGCGCCGGTCAGAAGAGCTCGAGCGCGGGGAGTAACCCCGCGGGGCCCCTACACGACGCGTTCGGCGATATCGGTGCGGAACTGACCGCCCTCGAGATCGATCTCGTTCATCGCCGAGTATGCGCGTGCGCGAGCCTCAGCGAAGTTCTGGCCACGCGACACCACGCCGAGCACGCGGCCGCCGGTTGCGATCCAGCCGTCGGTCGCGGTGCGGGCGGTCGCGGCGTGCACGAGGTGAACGCCAGTCACCGCGGCGGCGGCATCGAGACCGGTGATCTCACGGCCCGTTGCGACGTCGCCGGGGTAGCCCTCGCTCGCGAGCACGACGATCATCGCCGGCTCGTCTGAGAACGTCGGAGCGGGCAGCGATGCGAGCTCGCCCTGTGCTGCAGCGAGCAGGTACGCGCTGAGCGGCGACTCGAGGCGTGCGAGCACAACCTGGGTCTCCGGATCACCGAAGCGCGCGTTGAACTCGATGACGCGCACGCCCTTCGACGTGACGATGAGGCCGCAGTAGAGGAGCCCGATGAACGGGGTGCCCTCGGCCGCGAGCTGCCGCACAGTCGGGATCGCGACGGTCTGCTTGATCTCCTCGACGAACGCCTCGGTGCCGCCCGGCAGCCAGGGGAGCGGCGAGTACGCCCCCATGCCGCCGGTGTTCGGGCCCTCGTCGCCGTCGAAGATGCGCTTGTAATCCTGCGCGGGGGTGAGCGCGACGACGTCCGTGCCGTCGGCAAAGAAGAACAGCGAGACCTCCTGGCCGTCGAGGAACTCCTCGACGAGTACCTCGCCGTGCGGGGCCCAGGTGGCGACGTGCGCGAGCGCTGCGTCGCGATCCTCCGTCACGAGCACGCCCTTGCCCGCGGCGAGCCCGTCGGCCTTCACCACGTAGGGAGCCCCGAACTCGTCGAGCACAGCGGCGGCGCTGTCCGAGGTGACCTGGGCTGCGCGGCCGGTCGGCACGCCTGCCTCGTCCATGATTCGCTTCGCGAACGCCTTCGAACCCTCGAGCTGGGCAGCATCGGCGTTCGGGCCAAACACGGGTACGCCACCCGCGCGCAGCGGGTCAGCGACGCCGGCGACCAGCGGTGCCTCCGGGCCGATGATGACGAGGTCGAAGCCGCGATCCGCCACGTACTTCTCCACGGCGACGGGGTCGGTGAACGCGAGGTCCACCGTGTCGACCCCACTCGCGGCGATCCCGGCGTTCCCGGGAGCGCAGACAATGCTGTGCCCAGCATCCTCAGCGAGCAGAGCAAGAACGATGGCGTGTTCACGGGCACCCGGCCCCAAGACGAGAATCTTCACACCTCAAGGATAGTCTGGGCAGATGGCCAGACGCAGGATCTCAGCAGCAGACGGGCTCGCTGCGCTCGCCGCAGTCGAGTCAGGGAGCACCGCGCGCACCGATATCGCGACCGCGGTGCGGTTCCTCCTCGAGGAACTTGCCGAGCTTGCCCCCGGGAAAACCGTCGAGGTGCGCGTGCCGCCCTTCGGCGCGGTGCAGTGCGTTGGCGGGCTCACCCACACGCGAGGAACACCGCCGAACGTCATCGAGACCGATGCCGAGACGTGGATCGGGATCGCGACCGGCACCCTCAGCTGGGACGAAGCGAAGGCGGGCGCGCGCGTGCTCGCCTCCGGTTCGCGCGCGAACCTCGAGGGACTGCTGCCCGTGATCCGCCGCCGTCCCTGAATCTTCGATCGCGTTCGGCGAATCCGGCTGAAACGAAACACACAACCGAAACCTGAGAGAATAACCCCATGTCAAGCGAAACCCAGCAGACCGTCGAACTTCAGCGATCCGTGCGGATCGGGCGTCTGCTGATCGTCGGGGCAATTGTCGGCGCGATCGTTGGCGCGCTCGTGACGACGCTGTTCCCGATCCCCGAGAAGGCCCTGTACTCGATGGGCCAGATCGCCGGCTTCATGCTGCTCATCGGTGGCGTCGTGGGGCTCCTGCTCGGCGGCGTGCTCGCGCTGATCCTCTCGGCTGTGGCGAAGCGCAAGCGCGGTACGGCAGTGATCGAGCACAAGGTCGTTGTTGACGAGGGTGTCGAGCCACAGGACGTCGCCGCTTCCAGCGACGCCTCCGCCGAGCCGGCAACTCCCGCTGCCGAGCCCGCTGCGAGCGAAAAAACTGAGTCCGAGCGCGAATAACCCGCAGCGAGCTGTGCAATAATCAGCCAGTTCTTAGTGAAAGGGGCTCGCCATGTTGCAGGGACTTAGCGGAGCACATCTGATCGTTCTCGTCTTCCTCGTCGTGCTGCTGTTTGGCGCCCCGAAGCTTCCCGCGCTCGCGAAGAGCTTGGGCCAGTCGATGAAGATCCTGAAGCAGGAGGTCCGCTCCGACGAGCCAAGTGACACCGATCCGCAGCAGCCTGGCGGCACTGCGGGCGCGAACTAGACGCGGCGTCTGCCCGAGTCTGCGCGCCGACGGTGTGGCGCGGGTTCTCAGGCTTCTCCGCGCGCGTATCGCGGAACTGCGGTAGCTTTGACCTAAGCGTTATATAGCGAGGAGTGCGTTAATCATGATCGGCAACATGGGTGGACCCACCCTCATCGTCATTGTATTCATTGTGCTGCTGCTGTTTGGTGCGCCGAAGCTTCCCGCGCTCGCGAAGAGCCTGGGGCAGTCGATGAAGATCCTGAAGAAGGAAGTTCGTTCAGACGACACCACCACCGGCGAGGACTCTGGTTCCGCTGGCAAGGGTGACACGACCGAGGCTCCGAAGAAGTCGGAGTAAGCGCGCTCCTCTCGAGCTCACATACGAAGAAAGCCGCTGCGTTCATAACGAACGCGGCGGCTTTCTTCGTAGCGCGGCTTCCCGCTGTACGGCTAGCTCGTCTGCGTCTCCTCGACCCAAGCGAGGTACTCGGCGTCGACGTTGCCGGCGATGTACTCACCGGTGAAGCAGCTCTCCTCGAGCTTCGTGACCTCGGACTGGCCCGCGAGAATCGCGCGGTTCATGCCCTCGACGGTTTGGTAGATGAGGTGATCCGCCCCGAGCTCCGTAGCAATCTCGGCCGGGGTGCGGCCGTGCGCGATGAGCTCATCGCGCGACGGCATGTTGATGCCGTACACGTGCGGGAACAGCACCGGGGGAGCGGCCGACGCGAAGATCACCGAGCGGGCACCGGCGTTGCGAGCCATCTCGACGATCTCGCGCGAGGTGGTGCCGCGCACGATTGAATCGTCGACGAGGAGCACGTCCTTGCCCTTGAACTCGATGTGCATCGCGTTGAGTTTCTGCCGCACGCTGCGCTTGCGCACCGACTGGCCGGGCATGATGAAGGTGCGGCCAACGTAGCGGTTCTTGAAGAAGCCCTCGCGGTACTCGATGCCGAGGTTGCGGGCGAGCTGCATAGCGGCCGGGCGCCCCGAATCCGGGATCGGCATGACGACGTCGATGTTCACGCCTGGCAGCTCCTCGCGGATCCGCTCTGCGAGCACGTCGCCCATGCGCAGGCGCGCGTCGTAGACGGAGATGCCGCTGAGCACGGAGTCTGGGCGGGCGAGGTAGATGTACTCGAACGCGCAGGGTACGAGCTGCGTGTTCGGAGTGCACTGGCGCGACACCATGGTGCCGTCGGCGGCGATGAGGATCGCTTCACCAGGCTCGACGTCGCGCACGATCTCGTAGCCACCGGACTCGAGCACGAGCGACTCGGAAGCGACGACCCACTCGTCCTGACCGGACTCTGAGAGCCGGTGGCCGAGCACGAGGGGGCGAATGCCGTTCGGGTCGCGGAACGCGACGAGGCCGTAGCCGGCGATGAGCGCGATCGCGGCGTAGGATCCCTCGACACGCTCGTGGAGACGGGTGACCGCCTCGAAGACCTGGTCGGCGTCGAGCGACAGGCCGGTGATGCTCGCCTGCAGCTCGTTCGCGAGGACGTTGAGCAGCAGCTCCGTGTCCGAGTGCGTGTTGAGGTGGCGGCGATCCACGTTGTACAGCTCTGCGGTGAGCTCACGGGTGTTCGTGAGATTGCCGTTGTGTACGAGGATGATGCCGTAGGGCGCGCCGACGTAGAAGGGCTGCGCCTCCTCTTCGCGGGCCGCGTCGCCCTTCGTGGCGTAGCGCACGTGGCCGAGGCCGACGTTGCCCATGAGCATGCGCATGTCGCGGGTGCGGTAGCCCTCGCGCACCTGGCCCTTCATTTTTACGGTGTGAAAGTGATCACCCTCGAGGGTCGCGATGCCGGTGGAATCCTGGCCGCGGTGCTGCAACAGCAGCAGGCTGTCGTAGATCTGTTGGTTGACGTTTTCAGACGAGACGATTCCGACGATGCCGCACATGTTGCGAGTTCGCTCCACTGGGTAAGGTGTTTGCGCCAAACGACGCAGCTAACAGTTTCCCACACCTGCGACCGTGTAAACGATCAGGAAACAAACCGAGTCTTGAAAGGCGGTGCCGCTGCACCCGCCCGCGGCAGGGTAGCCTTAGGGTGTGAGCGAAAACTCGTCGATCTATGCCCAGTCCGGTGTTGACACTGCCGCCGGAGACCTCGCTGTCGAACTCATGAAGTCGGCCGTCCAGCGTACACACGGGCCGGAGGTGCTCGGTGGCTTCGGTGGCTTCGCCGGCATGTTCGACGCGTCAGCGCTCACGGGATACAAGCGCCCGCTGCTCGCCTCCTCGACCGACGGCGTCGGCACGAAGGTCGCGATCGCCCAGGCGATCGACAAGCACGACACCATCGGACAGGATCTCGTCGCGATGGTCGTTGACGACATCGTCGTGGTCGGCGCGAAGCCGCTGTTTATGACTGACTACATCGCCTGCGGCAAGGTCGTGCCCGAGCGCATCGCCGACATCGTGCGTGGCATCGCCGAAGCGTGCGAAGCGACCGGCACCGCACTTGTCGGCGGCGAAACCGCAGAGCACCCCGGATTGCTCGGCCCTGATGACTACGACGTGGCTGGCGCCGCGACCGGCGTGGTCGAGGCCGACAACATGTTGCACTCGGGCCTCGTGGAGGATGGCGACGTCGTCATCGCGATGGCAGCCTCGGGCCTGCACTCAAACGGGTTCTCGCTCGTGCGCCACATTCTCACCGAGAAGGGCATCGGCTACGCAGAGCACAGCGCTGAGCTCGGCGCGAGCTACGGTGAGGCGCTGCTCACCCCGACTGCGCTGTACACCGCACCGCTGCTGCGCGTACTCGAAGCCCCGGCCACCGCGGGCGCCATTCACTCGCTCAGCCACGTCACCGGAGGCGGCATCGCGGCGAACCTCGCCCGCGTGCTCCCCGTTGGTTCATGGATCGAGGTGGATCGTTCCACCTGGTCGCCGCTGCCCGTGTTCCGGCACCTCGCCGACCTCGGCGGACACACCCTCGAATCGCTCGAGGGCGCATGGAACCTCGGCGTCGGCATGTTCGCCGTCGTCGCCGCAGACAAGGCACAGCTCGTCGCGACTGCGCTCACCGCTGAGGGTCTTGACCCGTGGCTCGTTGGGACCGTTTCGACCTCGGTACGCGACTTCACCGGCTTCGAACAGGGCGCCAAGGGTGTTGACGGCGGGGCAGTGCGTCTCGTTGGGGCGTACAAGAACTAAGCACTCCATCACCGGCTGGTTTTGAACGAATGTTCGAGGCCAGCCGGTTTTGTGTTTGATTGGCCCGTTATCCACATCTACAGAAAGTTCTTTGCTACGAGTGTTGATCAACGTAGTCTAAGTGCGTCGCACCGCGCGATCGCCCGCCCAGCCGGCAGGCGCTGCGAACCTGGGGGCTCTTCGCAATCTGAATCAGATTGGAAGCACGCACATGGCAAACGTCAACATTTCCTACCAAGAGATGGAATCCGCCGCGACCCAGCTGGGAGCTGGGCGTGACGAAATCACCGCGAAGCTGCAGCAACTGCAGCGACAGATTCAGGGGCTCGTCAGCTCAGGGTTTGTCACGGACAACGCCTCGAAGCGGTTTGAGGGCGCGTACACCGAGTACACGACGAGCGCGAACCGTGTCATCGAAAAGCTGACAGAGATCCAACAGTTCATCACTCAGACCGCCGCGGCGCATCGTTCGATGGACGACGAGATCGCCGCTCGGATCAACTAGCCCGGTCCTGCGGGTGACTGCTCATGTCTGACGGTCTGACGCTCAACGACGCAGTGCTCTCCGAAGCGGGGCGCAAGCTCATCGAAGCCGCAGCCGGGATGCTGAACAACAGCGTGAAGCGGCCTGCGGCCGTGCCCACGATCAGCGCTCTCAGCGGAGAGATCGACCTCTATCTGCGCGGCATCTCGGTTGCGAGGGCTGCGCTCGCTGACGCTGCGAAAGCCGCGAGCCTCACAGTGTTGTCGGTAATGGAGCAGAGCGCCGCGCTCGATGCCGAGATCGCCGCAGCGTTGCCCGCTGGCTTCTCGCTGCGGGAGGGCAAATCGTGAGCGGGCGCGTACCGGGAGTCAGCGATATTTTGCGTGGCACACCGAAGGCCGGGACCGGTGGTGAAGTGCGCGCCGTGGCTAAGTATGCGCAAAACGCTCGAGTCAATGCGTCCTTGTTCTCCCACTTCGCTGGCGGGGCTCAGGCAGACCTGGTCCCGCTTCGGAGCGGCGCGCTCACCGCGCTCCGAGCAAACTTCGACCAGAACCTCCTACCCGGCGCCGGGGCACTCCAACGATCGGCGAGGGCCGCTGGCGGCGCGCTCAACACCTATGCGAACAAAGTCGACAGCATTCATCGACGAGCCGATGGACTGCGGGCTAATGTGGTGGCCCTGCTGTATGGCATCGAGCGTGCAATGGGTGAGACCGAAGAGATCTGTCAGGCGATCCTCGCACCGTTCGGATACACCTGGAATACACCGCCACCGATGGAGATGCCCGAACCACGGATGCGTCCCGGGGTTGCGCCAACAGACGCTGACGAACTGGCGGACAAGGTGAAGCGCCTCCGGCAGGTGCACGAGAGACGGTGGTACGACAGCGCACTCAGGTGGCAACGCGAGGTCGATGAGGTCGCGACCGCCAGACGCCGTTGGGCGGAGCTCATTGAAGAACGTCGTGGCGCAGAGGACGCACTCAGCAGCGCGCTAGCCGACACACCACTTGGGCAGCTCATCACCGTCGGGGCAGGAACCCCGGGTGGCCGGAAGCGCGCGATCGCGGTCGGTCTGACCGGGGAGCTTGGGGGTGTGCCCCGTGTGGTGGATGCCCTGAACACTGGGCACCCGTTGTTGGCGGGCCTCTTTCCGGGAAGCGATGGGTCGAGGGTGTGGGACTCGCCGCCCGACCCCGAGGACGTAGTGGCCTGGTGGGCGGCGCTCAGTCAACCAGAACAAGAGGTACTCATTCGAACGGTTCCCTATGTGATCGGTAATCTGCCAGGGCTTCCCGCCTGGGCGCGTGACCGCGCGAACAAGCTGTCCCTCGAGTTTTACCGCGCCAACCCGCAGCTGCTCGGCCCGGAGCAGCTCAAGCTCGTCGCTGAGGTGCAGCGGATACTCGATGATGAGGCTGAGCAGCACGTACCCAATCCTCCGATCCAGTTGATTTCATTCAGTTTGAGGGAAACAGTGCCGATGGTTGCTGTTGGGTATGGTGAAATTGACTCCGCTTCCCACCTCAGCTGGATGGCATTTGGTATGGACAACGACGCTCAGAACGGGATCAAGACCGCTGATACCGTGAGTCGTAACCTCTTACAAGAACAGCAATTGATGTCTGTGCGCGATGCAACGAGTTCACCGGCGACAATTGGTTGGCTTGGCTACGACACTCCGGACAAGTCTTTGAGCGGTGAGGTACTGAACTCTGAATCTGCCTCAGAAGGTTCCAAGAGGCTGGGTTCAGAACTGGATGGAATCGCTGCATTGCGCGGGGTAAGCGATATAGGAATGCCAATTACCAACGTTGTTGCGCACTCCTACGGTGCGACGATGGCAGCAATTGCCTTGACCCTTATAAAGGTGCCAGTTGACTCTTTTGTGATGCTTGGAGGCGCTGGTCTCGATCTTGACTTGGTTCCTTCGCTCCGGGTGCTCAACGTGAAGAACGTTACGAACGCTCAGAAGGGCGTTTTCGCGACGACGGCTCAGAGCGACCGTGTTGCTCCGACAGGGGCTGCTTGGGCAGGACGCGGTCTCGTGGATGCCAACGCGAAATCGATACTGGGCTGGGAGCGAAAGGTGCCTGTCCTTGGAGGAGCCGTAAGTTTCCCCTCGGACGGTGATCCCTCTCTCGGGCAGCTCGGCACGACAGGCCATCCATTGATAGGCAGCCAGAGCCGACCGCCGCTGGGAGTTAGGGACGTGGGGTACGGCGACATAGGCTCCCAATCCTTGTTCATCACTGCGCAGATAACAATGCAAGAGATCGGCCCTGAGACGCTGAAGAAGCTGGCTGTGACAGCAGGAGAAGACGTCAGAGTGTTAGTGGACTCCGAGTCAGGTAGGAAGACCTTCCTCCGGGTCCCACTCAGAGAGGCGGCGCAAAGGTGAAAAAGAGAAACCAACTCAAGTGTTCCGTGATCATCGCCTCAGTCGCGACTGCCTTCACATTGTCAGGGTGCACAGCGAAGGAAACTCAGATGCTTTCAACACCTTTAACATACAGCGGTGAGTCTCTTGTCGAGCAGCTTCGATGGATTGAGTGGCAATTGGATGATGCGATAGCAGCTAGCGGCATCGAAACACCATGGCTTGCGCCCTTGGGCGGTGAGGAGTTCCGATGGAATGGATCCCTCGTAGCCCGGTCGGACATTCTGGCTCCTTGTTACCCGGCCGTTGTGGACAAGGAGGACGGCTATCTCAAGGAGTCGTAGCGCGGGAAATTGAGGATCCGTTCGAGGCGGCCGAACGCATCCGAGCACACTGGGAGACGTCAGACTGGACCGTTGTTGATGTGTTTAATCCACCCGAAGTAACGAATCCGATCTTTCGAGCAGATCGAGACGACGGCGCAATGCTCGTGGTTAACGTTAACTCGGACGGCATAATCCTCCAAGCGACGACCTCATGCTCGGCTGCGCTCGGTTCCAGTCCTGACGAGCTTGAAGTAGGAGAACGGGATGCTTTTTTGGAAGAGTTGCTTTCCGGAGAAAGCGCTGCGCCGCGCGCTCAACACCCCCGAGATAATGATGCTGCAACCGGGTGAGCAGACGACACCCAGCGCACGTGGAACGCCGGGTTTTACGAAGAGTGGACCCCGGGTAAGAGCGCTGGCGGTGCGTTCCCGGGTCACCTTGGTTGGGGTAGTTCTCGCGGCCGCAAGTCTCTCTGGCTGTGTCCCGATGGAGGTACCGATTGTGTCAGAGCCCAAGACGTACGTTGGAGGAACGCTGGTTGAGCACCTCCAATGGGTCGAGGAGGAGATCGACAAAGCTGTGGCCGCCAGCGGCGTGAAGGACGGGTGGTTCAAATCATTCTCGGGTGAGGAGATTGAGTGGACGGATGATCCAAAGTCTCGGTACGAGATTTTTGGGTCGCTCCTTCCTTGGACCTGTGGGAGGGGAGGGCAGCTTGTTCAAGACCTGGTTGTTCGAGACGTCCCTGCATGGGCCGAGACTGCCGGCCGGATAAGGGCTGGCTGGGAAGCGGACGGGTGGGTCGTGAGCGATATCTTCAGCGTCGAAAGGCCGGACAATCCGTATTTCCGTGCTGACAGAGAAGACGGGGCCATGCTCTCCTTAAATGCCAATGACGAGGGACTGATTTTGAGCGTGGAGAGTCCATGTTCTGGAGACCCAACCATGTCCACCAAGACCCTCCGTCTCGAAGAGCGCGACGCATATCTCGAGGAAATGCTCGAGCGTCCCTACCAGCGAGATGAAGAGTAGACGCCCTGAAACTGCGCGGCTCCCAACAGAAGCCGCCGTTACAGGCTGTCGCTGTAAGAGGGGGCGATTCTATGCACCGCGCTAACGGGAGCCGCCCGGTGCGTGCGGTTGCATGCCTAGCGGTCCTGGCAGCTACCGCTTCGGCTTGCTCCCAGATGGAGATGCCGATTGTGTCAGAGCCAACGACCTACGTGGGGGGAACGCTCGTCGAGCATCTCCAATGGGTCGAAGAGGAAATTGACAAGGCTATCGCCGTGAGTGGTGTGAAAGATGGGTGGTTCAAGTCGTTCACAGATGAGGAGGTTGAATGGACCGATGACCCCCGGTCTCGCCGTAAGATATTTGGCTCGCTACTCCCCCGCGCCTGCGGCAACGGAGGCGTTCTAGTGCAGAATCTGGTTGTGCGTAACCTACCCGAGTGGGCCGAGATCGCTGAGCGAATGCGGGCTGCATGGGAGGCCGAAGGCTGGGGCGTTACGGATGTTTCCAGTGTTGATCTGCCGAGTAATCCGTACTTTCGGGCGGACAGGGATGACGGCGCCGTGCTTGCTTTGAACGCCAGTGAGAAAGGAATGATCCTGAGTGTGGAAAGCCCCTGCTCTAGTGACCCCACTATGTCCGTAACAGTCTCAGATCGCGGAGAGCGCGACGCATACCTGCAGGAGATGCTCGAGCGGCCCTACCCGCAGGATGACGAGTAGACCCCAAAAAAGAACCAGGTTCTATGTATCGAGGCAAGAAGGCAAATAAAACCACTCACCGGACGAGGCTCATACTTCGGTTTGACCAAATGCGGAGAAGGCGCTGTGCTATCAGCAGAATTATGGCACTGACGCTGATTCCGGCGCTTTCGGGGTGTTCCCTACAAGGAGTGCCGATTGTCTCGGAGCCAACGACGTACGTCGGAGGAACGCTTGTCGATCACCTCCAATGGGTAGAGGAAGAAATCGATAAGGCTATCGCTGTGAGCGGTGTGAAAGAGGGGTGGTTCAAGTCCTTCTCTGGTGAGGAGATTGAGTGGACGGATGATCCAAAGTCTCGGTACGAGATTTTTGGCTCTTTACTCCCCCGCGCCTGCGGTAGCGGAGGTGCTCTTGTGCAGAATTTGGTCGTGCGCGATGTCCCCAAGTGGGCCGAGATTGCTGAGCGTATGCGTGCGGCCTGGGAAGCCGACGGCTGGGTCGTTATGGATGTTTTCAGTGTCGATCGGCCGAGTAACCCGTATTTCCGGGCGGACAGGGAGGACGGGGCCCTGCTTGCTTTGAACGCCAGTGAGAAAGGGATGATCCTGAGCGTTGAGAGTCCGTGCTCTGGAGACCCAACAATGTCCACGAAAACCCTCCGTCTCGAAGAGCGCGACGCATACCTCGAGGAAATGCTCGAGCGCCCGTACAACCCGGCTGAAGAGTGAACACCACGCAGTACGACTCAAACCGACGCTCTGGCACCCTGCCATGGACCCAACAGAAGGAAGCACGTGGAACCGACACCTAATTCCCCGCAGAAACCCACCCCAGCGTTTATCGGGGCGTCTTGGGCAGCCCTGCTCATCGGAGCGACGGCGTTCCTGATCGGGCTCTTCAACGCGACAATGGAACTCAACGAGAAGGGTTACTACTTTGCGGTGCTGATGTTCGGCCTCTTCTCGGCAGTATCGCTCCAGAAAACGGTGCGTGACCGCGCCGAGGGTATCCCGACCACCAGCCTGTACTACGGAATCGCATGGGTTGCGCTCCTCCTGTCTGTCGCACTGCTCGGCATAGGTCTCTGGAATGCGGGGAGCTTGAGCCTCAGCGAGAAAGGGTTCTACGGAATCGGGTTCGCGATGAGCCTGTTCGCTGCGGTTGCGGTGCAGAAAAACGTGCGTGATCTCGCAGCGTTTCGTGGTGACCGTGCAGAGGACGAAGTAGATGCACCGTCGCTCGTCGATCGCTTCATGCGAGCAACCGCCGAACAGCGGCCACCAGAAACACAAGACCCCGAACACCCGGCTTCATGAAACTCAAGGTCGCACTCGCGCTCCCCAACGGTGCACTCCACGACGTCACGCTCTCCTGCGACGTCACCACCACAGTCGGAGACACCGCCAGAACGCTCGTACGCTCCGGGCTCTACCGAGACACCAACATCGAGGCATTCCAAGCGCTGCAGCACGGCCACGTCACGCTCATCGGAAGCCCGGACGGCACCGATGAGTACCTCCTCGACCCAGTTGCACCGCTCGGCCACTCCGGGCTGCAGTCCGGCTGGCAAATCCGGGTTGCCGGCGAGTTCGATCTGAACCTGCCTCGGCCGATCCCAGCGGTCGGGCTCGTGGAGGTGCTGAGCGGGGAGCAGGACGGTGCACGCTTCAGCCTCGTCCCCGGCGACAACAGTGTTGGCAGGGATACTCGAAGCCGTATCAGGCTGAACAGCAGAAGTGTGTCCCGCCGGCACGCGGTCATCGAAGCGGGCGACCGCATGATCTTGCGCAATCTTGGATCGGCGAACGGTATTGAAATCCGCGGACATCGCGTAGCGGTACTCCCCATAGACCATGCCGTCGAGGTGCTGCTGGGATCTGTACGTATCCGAATTACCCCGTGGCAGCCCGATCGGCACCCCGGCGACGTTGCACTTGACCACCGGCGCCCACACACACGTGCGCCGCGCGTCGACCCCCACTTCGAGCCAAGCAAACGAGAGCTACCGGCACCCCCGAAGCAGCCACAGGGGAACCGCATCCCAATGCTCGCGATGCTGGCGCCCATGCTCATGGGCGGTGCGCTCTTCGCGATCACCCGCTCGCCGATGAGTCTCATGATGGTGGCGTTCTCGCCGATGATGATGATTGGCTCATGGCTTGACGGCCGCCTGACCGCGCGACGCAGGCGGCGCGGCGAAGACCGCGTCTTCGCTGAGACCCTCGCCTCCGAGCGTCAGCAGCTCACCGCGCTTCGCGAGGACGAGATCGCGACGAGGGCCACCGAAACCCCCAAGCTCGAGGACATTGCTAACGGCATGCGGGATCAGGGCCGGTTACTGTGGGCGAGGCGACCCGAACACCGCAGCTTCCTTGAGCTCCGATTCGGCGAGGGCGAGCTCCCCAGCCGGACTGAGATTGTCATCCCGAAGCGCGGCGAAGCGGCGGGAGCGCAGTGGGAAGCGATTCAGCAGATCGAGCAAGATTTTTCACGCGTCGCACCGGTCCCGGTCACCGAGCGATTGGATCAGTGCGGATCTATCGGGATAGCAGGCGTCGACCCGGGCGCCTCCGGCCTCGCACGGTCGCTCCTCGTCCAGCTCACGGGCTTGCATTCGCCGGCAGAGCTCACTGTCGCGGCGTTCACTGGCGAGACGCGTGCCCCCGCTGAATGGGAATGGCTGAAATGGTTGCCGCACGCTGATCCCGTCGGAGGACCGATCCCCAGCTGGCAGCTCGCGGATGATGAACGAGCGTCACTCAAGCTCTTGATTGCGCTCGAAGGTGTCATCGAACAGCGGAGTGAGGCCGCCGGAGGGCGAGGGCCGGGCGTCACGCTACGTTCACACCTGCCGCAGCGCACCGGGCAGGATGCGGCGACCGAGGCTGTGACCGACCTCCCGGTTACCCCCGCGATCGTGGTGCTCGTCCTCGACAGTGGGGTGGCGCAGGCTCACCGATCCAGGCTTATTGCGCTCGCGGAAGACGGTCCAGACCTGGGGATGCATGTCATTTGGGTTGCCGACAGGCTCGAGCGGGTGCCAGCGGCCTGTCGAACGTTCGTCGACGTGGGAGCCGCCGGCGAGACCACCACCAGCACAGTCAACTTTGTGAGGCAACGCGAACGCGTGCGGCTCAGCCGCATGGAATATCTCGACGCCGCAGCCGCGGCTACCCTGGCCCGTGCCATTGCGCCCGTCGACGATACGGCTGCCCGCGCCCTCGACGAAAGCGATCTGCCACGCTCCGTGCACCTCCGGGAGGTCCACGGAGTCGACCTGTTGGGCGGCGCCGAACCGTTCCTGCAGAACTGGCAACGATCCGGCAGCCTGGTGCGTGAGTGGCAGAAAGGCGAGGATCGTGCGGCGGTGTCGCTTGCTGCTGTCGTCGGGCAGGGCGCAGAGGGGCCCGCGGTCCTCGACCTCCGAACCCACGGGCCACACGCACTCGTGGGCGGGACGACCGGGGCCGGAAAGTCAGAGTTTCTGCAGAGCTGGATCATGAGCCTCGCCGCGAATGTCAGCCCGGACCGGCTCACGTTTCTCCTGGTGGATTACAAGGGCGGGGCGGCCTTTGCGGAGTGCGTCGACCTCCCGCACACCGTCGGGCTCGTGACAGACCTGTCGCCGCACCTCGTGCGCCGCGCACTCACCTCGCTCCGCGCCGAGCTACGACGACGAGAAGAGCTGCTCGCGGAACACGGGGCGAAAGACCTCATCACGATGGAGCAGCGCTCCGACCCGGCGGCTCCGCCCGTGCTGGTGATCGTGATTGACGAGTTCGCCGCGCTGGCTGGTGATGTTCCAGAGTTCGTCGACGGCGTCATCGATGTCGCTCAACGCGGCCGTTCGCTCGGGCTCCACCTTGTGATGGCGACCCAACGCCCCGCAGGAGTGGTCACCGACAACCTGCGCGCAAACACCAACCTGCGGATCGCACTGCGCATGGCGGACGAGGCAGACTCGGGCGACGTACTCGGCGTTCCAGACGCCGCCTTCTTCGCCGCGGAGACGCCAGGCAGGGGCGCGATGAAGGTCGGCCCGGGACGGATCGAACACTTCCAAACCGGGTACCTCGGGGGTCGCGCCGGAGGCGACCCTCGACTGTCGCGTCTCGAAGTGCGAACCCTCGGGTTTGTCGAAGGAGAACCGTGGAACATTCCGGCTGAGCAACAGCACGGCGATACCCGGCAGACCGCGCGAGCCGCGCGAGACATTGAACGACTTCGCGACGCGCTCGCCGCAGCGGCCGCGGAGGGAGAACTCCGAGTGCCGACACAACCCTGGCTGCCGACGCTGCCCGCGCTCCTACCGCTCGAAACTCTCCTCGGGCAGCCAGAGCACTCGACACACCGCGGGTTCCCTCTCGGACTCGTTGACCTGCCGGATGCGCAGGCACAGGAGCCCGTGCACATCGACTTCGACGAGGCTGGCAATCTTGCGATCTTTGGGGCGAGCGGCACCGGAAAAACCACGGCGCTGCTCACGCTTGCTGCCGCGGCGAGTGCGACCGCGGATGCGGAACCGGTACACATCTACGCGATCGATGCCGGCGGCGGCAGCCTGGATCCCCTGGCATCACTCCCGACCGTCGGTGCGGTCGCGCCGATCGCCGACGCCGAACTCACCCACCGGGTGCTCCGCCACGTGTGGGAAGTCGTACAGGAGCGCGGTCAGCGTTTTGCCGCTGCCCGAGCGAATGGCCTCGGTGCGTACCGGGCGAGCGGGCGCGATGACGCGGAGCGAGAATCGAGAATACTCGTCCTCATCGATGGCTTCTCAGCGCTCACGGAAGCCATCGAGGGGTTTGGCGAGCGGGGCGTCGCAGCGAACCACCTCGCTGAGCTCATGCGCGCGGGCAGGTCTGTCGGGGTGCACGTCGTGCTCACCGCCGAACGCTTTGCCGCGCTCTCGAGTGCGCTCGCCGCAACCGTGCAGGAACGACTCGTGCTCCGCCTCGCATCCGCGAACGACTACGCATATCTCGACGTAAAACCTGACGCACTCGAGACGGCCGGACCCGGCCGGTGCCAGTTCGCGGGACAGCCGCAGGAACTCCAACTCGCATTCGTGGGGGCGTCGCCGGATCTCGCCGACCAGGCTGAGGCGCTCGAATCCCTCGGGCGTCGCCTTGCCGCCGTCCGCGTGACGGGGCCGGCGCAGATCCGCAATGCTCCCGAACGCGTCTCGCTCGATGCGCTGCCCGTCGAGGTGGGGGAGCGGCCCGTCTATGGAATCGATACCCGGACGCTTGGCGGCGTGAGCCTGCCGCTTGCCGGGCTTGGTGTGATCACCGGGCCGCCAGGATCCGGACTCTCGACGGCGACCCGGAGCTGTGTGCGTGCGCTGGAGCGGTGGGCGCTCGCCCGTGGCGAGGCGGTGGATCGGGCGTTGTTGAGCTGTGCGGGCAGCACCGACGAGGGGCGCGACGCGGTCGAATGGGACTCTCAAGCACAGGGTGATACCGAGGTTGAGGTGCTTGCTCGGCGGCTGGTCGTGGCGCTTGGCGGGCGGCCGCATCGGGCCGCCGCGCCGTTCACCGGCGCGCTCGGCGGCAGCTTCGGCGTCGAGCAGCCCGCCGATGAGGTCGACACCGAAGAACCGCTGGCGTTCCCACGCCCTGGGAGCCGCGGGGTGATTGTCGTCGAGCGACCGGGAGACGCCGAGGAGAGCGAAGCGCTGCCGCAGCTCGTTGCGCTCGCGAAAACAGCACGCCGCGCAAACGTGCTTGTGCTCTTCGAATACGAGTTGGGCGGCGGAGGCGCATGGGATCTCCTGGCGGCGCTCAAGCAACCGAACTGGGGCCTCGCCTTGCAACCCGACGACAGCGAGGGACAGACCCCTTTCCGGGAGACGTTCGGCAGGGTAGCGCGGGCGGACTTTCCGCCGGGCCGGGGGTTCGCGGTCGAGCGTGGCAGGGTCACGCCTGTGCATGTGGCGCTGCCGGAGCAGAGCCAGCCTGCTACGCGGAGCGGACGATGAGGGCTGTCGCGATCGCAGCAATGCCTTCGCCGCGGCCCGTGAAACCGAGATGGTCCGTCGTGGTTGCACTGAGCGAGACGGGTGCGCCGACGAGTGCGGTCATCACCTGTTCTGCTTCACTCCTGCGCGGCGCAAACTTCGGCCGATTGCCGATGATCTGCACCGACACGTTAACCGGGCGGAATCCCGCCTCGGCCAGCTGCTGCAGAGCGAGTCGCACGAAACCCGTGCTCGCAGCGTTGTGCGTGGCGGGGTCGTCGACGCCGACGAGTCCGCCGATGTCACCGAGTCCTGCCGCCGAAAGCAGCGCGTCGACGACTGCGTGGCAGACCGCGTCGCCGTCGCTGTGCCCGGAGAGTCCCGGCTCACCCGGCCAGTCGATGCCGGCGAGCCGCAGCGGTGACTCGTGATCGTACGCGTGAACATCAAAGCCTGAGCCAACGCGAATATCGGGGAGGGGGCTCATCGGGGGTCTCCGTTCTGCGAGGCCAGCAGCGCCTCAAGTAGCGCGAGGTCACCGGAGGTGGTGAGCTTGTGCGCAAGGATGTCGCCCGGCACGGTGCGCACCGTGCCGCCGGCACGCTGCACGACCTCGGCGTCGTCGGTCGGCTGATCCTCACCCTCGATGGCGCCGGCCGAGCCGAGGCGGTCGTGCGCTGCAGCGAGCTGCTCCCGGGGAAAGCCCTGCGGCGTCTGCACCGCCACCAGCGGGGCGCGATCCACTGTCTCGTGCACGACGCCATCTGCAGCGACGTGCTTCAGCGTGTCCGCGACGGCAAGCGCGGGAATCACGGAAGCTCCCGTGTGACGCACCTCCGCGGCGACCCGTTCGAAGAGTTCGGCGGGTGCGAGCGGCCGCGCAGCATCGTGGACCAGCACGATGTCCGCCTGGGGATGCAAAGCTTCGAGCCCGAACCGCACCGACTCGTGCCGTTCGCGGCCGCCAGGGGTGACGGAGACCTCCCAAGAGGGTCCGCTGGGAATAACGTGTGACACGAGCCCGAGGGCCTCGGAAGCTGAGGCCTCGGGAACGACGATAACCAGGTGCCCGCCGCCCGGCAGGCCGGTCACGATCGAGGTGCAGTGCTCGATGAGGGTGCGCCCTCCGAGTTCGACGAACGCCTTGGGGATCCCGGCGCCGAGTCGCTCACCGCGCCCGGCAGCGACGAGCACCACGCCGAGCGAGGAGAGAGAGTGCGGTGCACCGGCTGGGGGCTCATGCTCGGGAACGCGGATCATGCTCCAAGCGTACCGGGAGGTCAGATTGGGAGCAGTGAGCTATTCTTATGGACTATCCGAGCGCGAACATCTGCCGGAACATCTGAATAGACATCTCAATATCCAGGAGGAAACCGTGAAGATCGATCTTGCCATGTTGCGGGGGCTTGAGCGCGAGAAGGAGACCCCCTTCGAGGAGCTCGCCGAGATTATCGAGCAGGCTGTCCATTCCGCGTACCTCCGTCACGCAGAGAACCAGAACCTCACAGTCCCCTCACCCGAGGACGTTCGGGTCACGCTTGACCGGAAGAACGGCGAGATTACCGTACTTGTCCCCGAAGAGGACGACAACGGAAATGTGATCGGCGAGGCGGCGGTGACAACCGATGAGTTTGGTCGGGTCGCTTCCAGCGCAGCCAAGCAGGTCATTTTCCAGCGACTGCGTGACCTGTCGGACGACGCGGTGCTCGGCCAGTTCAAGGACAAGGAAGGCCAGGTCGTCTCGGGCGTCATCCAGCAGGGCCCGAACCCGCGTATGGTGCACGTCGACCTCGGTGAGGTTGAGGGCATTATTCCTCCCGAGGAGCAGATCCCGGGTGAGGAATACACGCACGGAGCCCGCATCCGCGTGTACGTGACGAGTGTGTCAAAGGGCCTTAAGGGGCCGCAGATTGTCCTCTCGCGCACCCACCCGGGTCTCGTGCGGAAGCTGTTCGAACGCGAGGTTCCCGAGCTCGGCGAAGGGCTTGTAGAGATCGTGTCACTCGCTCGCGAGGCTGGTCACCGTAGCAAGGTAGCGGTTCGCGCGAAGCAGGCAGGGATCAACGCGAAGGGCACCTGCATCGGCGAGATGGGAAGCCGTGTTCGCGCGGTCATGAACGAACTCGGCGAGGAGAAGATCGACATTGTCGACTACTCGCCCGAGCTGCCCAAGTTTGTCGCCAATGCACTCTCGCCCGCGAAGGTCACCGACGTGTTCATGATCAACGAGTCTCTGAAGCAGGTTCGGGCGCTCGTGCCTGACTTCCAGCTGTCGCTTGCGATCGGTAAGGAGGGCCAGAATGCCCGCCTCGCCGCGAAGCTCACCGGCGCAAAGATTGATATCCAGCCCGACTCGATCATGAACGACTGAGTCACAGCGGGACAAAATAGCTCACTGTCCCCGGGTGTTGCTCCGCAGCGGGGCAACACCCGGGGACACGCACGGCTGGAAGCTGGTAAGATGGATCCGATTCGGACTTGCGTTGCCTGTAGGACACGGGCGGCGCGCGCGGAACTCCTTCGTGTGGTGGTGCGTGACGGTCATCTGATTATCGATGACCGTGCTGTGCTGCCAGGGCGAGGCGCTTGGGTGCACGAGACCGCAGAGTGCATGAATCTTGCAGTGCAGCGTGGGACCTTCGCGCGAGCACTCAGAGCGTCGAGGCAACTCGATGTTCAACCACTAGAGAACAGGCTGAAAATGCTGATGGACAAGTAATGAGCGGCTCACAATGAGACCCGTCCGGTAATTTTGGTTCTCGCCTGTCTGGCGTGAACCCAGACAGGAGAAAAGTGGCTAACCCACGCGTAAGCGAGATCGCTAAAGAGCTCGGTATTGAGAGCAAAAAAGCGGTCGAAATTTTGAATGACGAACTCAATGAGTTCGTAAAGACCCCGTCGTCGACGATCATGCCGCCTACTGTGCGCAAGCTCAAGGCATTCGTCAAGGACCACCCCGAACTCGTGAAGGCAGGCGAGCCCGCGGCTGACGCGGCACCGGCAAAGTCCGCTGCTCCGAAGAAGCCCGGCGCGCCGAAGCCCGCACGTCCCGGTGCCCCGAAGCCAGGAGCCCCTGCTCCTGCAGCACCGGCTGCTGAGGCTCCGGCTCCCGCAGCCCCGAAGGCTGCGCCTGCTCCTGCAGCTCCCACCCCCGCGGCTCCTGCTGCCCCCGAGGCAGCAGCGGCTCCGGCTGAGGAGCCAAAGGCTGACGGCGGCAAGCCCGCAGCTGACGCAAAGGCTGGCGCCCCGAAGCCCGGTGGCGCAAAGGCTGGTGCTCCGAAGCCCGGCGGCCCGCGCCCCGGCAACAACCCGTTCGCTTCGAGCCAGGGCATGGGCATTCCCCGTCCCCCGCGCCCGGGCAACAACCCGTTCGCGGCGAACCAGGGCATGGGCGGCAACCGCCCGAACCCCGGTAACATCCCGCGTCCCGCAGCTCCCCGCCCCGGCGGTCCCGGTGCTCCGGGTCGTC
>NZ_LOHP01000001.1 GCF_001482305.1 Leucobacter sp. G161 | reverse complement strand
ACCCACTTGTCAAACGTCCCAGTCTGCATGAAAGCTGCAACCCCGGTCGTTGAGGAGTACACCGCATTACCGTTCTGGAATTTCATCCCGATCCCCCCGCTCAACTTGATCGGAGATACCGGCCAACCCCAGCTCTGCACCGTCGCTTCAGAAGAAACGAACCGCTCGAAGATTCCGGCAGGCACGAAAACGTGTGCTGTTGCTGAAGTTTGAACAATTCCTCCCTTCTGAGTGGGTCGATAGCTCTTGCCTCCGAAAGCCACCGCGTCCCCGGTCACCAGACCAACAGCAGCGTAGCCCCCGAGCGTCTTCCACGACTGCAGTTCGGTCGCGTTTAGGACAGCATTTCCTCCCCCTGAAACCATGAGCGTTCCGCCTTGAAACAGCTGGCTCACTGCAGCAGCAGCGTGTCTATACGCACCTTGCGTGGGGAACCCAAGAGGGCCGTTCTGCTCCCCTCGCTTCTGCCAAGCCTGGAACACCTTCGTCGGCATGTGCTGCATGACGACGTTCTTGGGATCGTACACGGTCGTTCCGTGCTGGAATGCGGCCCGGTAGTTACCATCCGCCGCAACACCGGAGATCCCGCTAGCAAGGAAGCCCCACGAGCCTTCAGCTCCGCCCGCTGCAAGATAGGCGTCCATCATCCAGCCCCGCAGGATTCCAAAACTCTTACCGAGCACTTTCGACTCAGTGATTAACCCGTTTTCGAATTCCATTTGGAAACCGCCACCATTCGCAGAGACGGTGCGTCTCGCGCTGAGTGGTTTACCGTAGTTAAAGCCCGAAGCCAACGCTTGGTCGAACACCTGTCGGATTCCGGGCGACATCTGATCATCGATCACCGACGCGCCAAACCAGGAGTTCCAGAGAATGTAGAAGTTACGATTCCCATATGAGGAGCATTTGTCGCCGGTCCCTGAACCAGCCCTGAGTGCTGCCTGGTTCGGCTGGTATGGCGTGTAAATGTACAGCGCAGCGGTAGCCCAGTTCTCAATGTAAACATTGGATCCGCCACACGACTGGCTGGGGTGCCACTGAATATAGTTGCTTTTGAGAGGCTTGTAACTGTAAGAATTTGAATGGGCCCGGTACACCTTCAGCTGCCATGCAGCCCGGTAAACCTGTTGAAAAAACCCTCCCTGCTTTGGGTCGCAGGCGGCAGTGCCACCCGGCCCGCTGTCAGGACAGGCATACCCCATTGCCATAAAGTACTGGTTTTCATTCGGCCAGGGGTCGGTTATCAAGCTTTGTTCTTTTTCGAGCATCACCAGAAGAACTTTGGGGCTAATACCGCAGGCCGCACCGACCTTAGAAATGATTGCGGCGGCCTTCTCATTCGGTGCACCTGTATAGGCTTTGCAGTACGCGTTGGCAGCGCGTGAGCTCGTCGTCGTTGTGAAGTCACGAGTGCACTTTGATGCAAGCTTTGTCGGCCCGTTCCAAGTGACAGGTTTTCCCACCTCGTAGCCTGCCCGGCCTAGCCAGCACTGAGGAACACGCTTGTTCAAGAAAGCCTGCACCTCAGCAACGCTCATCGAGTTGCCGTTGTAGAAGAGGCCGTCGTCGATGATGTTGCTCGGTTTAAAATCGGTTGTACTCCAGGCGTTAGCTGGCGCAGGATGAGCGACTACGACTAGAGCCGACGCAGCAACAATCGCGCTGGCGGAAAGGGCAGCCATCAGCACGGACCAAATCCGCTTCTTCATCGCCACAGATTCACCTTCAACTAAACATTGAGATCCAATAATATGACCACTGTAGTTGATAGCCGTTTTACGCGGCAAGCTATCTACATGAGCCCCAACGACGTATCGCTGCACGCGACACTGTACGCCTCTTGGTCAGGGGACCTGGCTCAGCGACCAACTGCCCATTTCATCGAATGCTACGGCCGATTTCAGCGATATCTCCGTCGAGCCTCGCTGCTGCGTCGTTCCCTCGAATTGCTTCGTTCAGCACGGCGAAGGTAGCACGGTAGGCTGCCACAACGTGATCAAGGTCTGCTGCGTCATGGGCGGCGGTCACATTATGGGTTGCAATCATGAGCACCCCATTACGGCTCATTTCCTGCATGAAGAGATACTTCAACGCGTCGATTTCTTGGGCTTCGGGGTTCCAAATCAGGAACTTCCAGGCATCATGCCCCTGAAGACTCAGCACGTCTCCAAGTCCTGCAGCTTCAATCTCTGAGTCGACTCGCTGCGCCAGCTCTTTCCCGGTCTGCGCGACCCGTGCGACGACGTCAGATCCTTTGATTCGTTCGAGCACGACTTTGGCGGCGGTCAGCGAAAGCAATTCGCCGCCAAACGTCCCCGAGATGAAGGCAGTCTCGAGCACATCAATCAATTCTGCTCGTCCCGCGACGGCAGAAAGTGGATACCCGTTCGCGATCCCCTTGCCGAACGTTGCAAGGTCGGGTGTCACATCAAAGTATTCTTGTGCTCCTCCTGGCGCGAAACGAAACCCGGTCACCATCTCATCGAAAATGAGGAGAGCCCCGTAGCGATGAGCGAGTTCCTTGACGCCAGCTAAATAGCCAGGTTCTGGCCAAATGAATGTCATCGGCTCGATGACAACCGCGGCAACAGCTTGCGAACTCAACAGGTCTTCAAGCGCACCCAGGTCGTTGTAGGGCGTCGGATGAATAAGATCGGCGTAAGCCTGCGGTACACCTAGCGAGCGGGAGTCCATACTGCCGATGAACCAATCCTGCCATCCGTGATAGCCGCACGTGACGAGGTGGTCCCGTCCGGTGTGTGCACGAGCAATGCGGATTGCAGCGGTCGTTGCGTCACTCCCATTCTTACCGAACTTGACCTTCTCCGCGCACGGCACGAGATCGATTACAAGCTGTGCAACCTCAGCCTCGATCGGGTGGGTCAACGAAATCGTCGTTCCCCGCTCGAGTTGCCCAGCCACGGCTGCATTGATTTCAGAGTCAGCATAACCGAGATTCACTGAGGCGAGGGCGCTCATCAGGTCGACGTACTCGTTCCCGTCGATATCCCAGATTCGCCCCGCCTTCGCCCTGTCGGAGTACAACGGAGCAAGCCCAGCGGGAAGCGTCTTCGTCGACTTAGAGAAGGTTTGGGTGCCGAGCGGAGTCACTCGTCGCGCGCGTTCCAGTTGTTCGAGAGACTTCGCGTAGCGTCCCAGTGCAGCCATGATCATTTCTCCTTTACGAGCCCGGCATTGCGAGCGAGGTCTTGAGATGTTCTCGAGAGGGTGGGTTGCAATTCCAGCAGGTCGAGAATGTCCTCCTGCCCAAAGGCAGGGTCAACGGTATACAGCTGTTCGTATACTCGCTGAACGAACTCTAAGTCGTCGGGCACGTCCACTGTCCAACGCAGGTGGGAGTAGTCCGTCTCCTGGCGGACGTCCCACAGTGAGTAACGTTCAGGGTGCGTATAGATCCCGAGCGTCACGTGCTCACGCTCTGTGGGAGAGAGCTCCCCATCAATCAGGCGCTCGAAAGCGCTCATGGAGAAGACCTCTACGTCTAGTCCGTCTGGGAACGTTGGTGTCAGAACGTTCGACGTGTAGTCGCACTGTCGCGTCAGGTGTTCGTCGACTACCTTGTCAATCACGCTCGGATCGGCCAGCGGACAGTCAGCGGTTAACCGGACGACGTGTTCTGGCTGAAACTCGTCAATCACCATTTCAAACCGTTTCACCACGTCGTCGAGTGGGCCACGCCGAACTTCATAGCCGTGAACAGTCAAAACGTCTGCAAGCTCGTCGTCTGACTCGTCATTGGATGTGGCAACGACGATTCGTCCAATGCTCTGGCTGAGCATAATCCGCTCTAGCTGTCGCAGAATCATAGCTTCCCCGACAAGTGGCTGGAGCACCTTTCGCGGAAAACGCGTCGAGCTTGAGCGCGCCTGCACGATCCCAAGAATCATGTTCGCTTGCCTTCCTACCATCTGCGGGGGTCGAGTAAAGCGTCCGCGAGAACAGGTACTTCAAACTCTACTGCTGCTGCGTCATTCCACGCGGAGAGCGTCTGCCTCATTTCGGGCGCTGTCAGAGCTCCAACCACGACCGCGTCAACGAGCGGATGATGTTTGAGGAATCCGAGGAGAAGTTCGATCAACGGAATGTCGCGTTCTGTCGCTACTTCTTGGATGTGCGCTACCGCAGGTCGCAGCTCTGACAAATGCCCAGGAATCGACGATAGTGGCGCAAGTAGAACACCCTGCAGATAGGCGCTCCGCACGTGCACCAGACCTCCCCGACGGTGAAATTCGTCGAGCATTGGATGCTCAAGGAGTCGGCGGTCCAGCGCGTTGGCTGGCAACTGCACAATATCGAGATCTGGCATAAGTTCGAGCGCAATTTCGAGGTCTGCAGAGTCATAGATGCTCGCACCTACGTGCTTGACAAGGCCCGCGGCTCGAGCCTCGCGAAGCAACTGGCATGCACGGGGAGCCCGCGGATCACGCAAATCATCCACCCGATGAAACAGCAGGGCCTCGAGGCTGTCAACGCGCAAAGATCGCAGTGTTGCGTCGAGCTGTTTCCCCAGCTCGACAGTAGGCCCATCGAGCCCGAACTTAGAGATAAAGCGAGGCTTGGGCCTACCCTCAAACGCTTCTCCGAGCCGGCCTTGAGCGTCGCCGTAGTAGGACGAGGTGTCGAACACTTCGATCCCTCCCTGCACCGCAGCCGTACTCACCGCTTGCACTGCGGCATCACCGAGGCGTCCCACGGTGTTCATGGCCCCGTACTCCGTACCGAATTGCGCTGTACCAAGAACCAACTGCGTCACCGAACTATCTCCCGCTAACTTCAGTGAGAAATGTAGCAACTGCGTTTGGGTGCCACATGTCGTCTATCTCGGACTTCCGGGTCACAGGCGGTCGCTGAATAGCCCTGGCGAAGGCGCAGTACGACGCTTCGTCATCAAGCCGGTTTGGGAAGGTCGCGGCGTTCGCATAGTATTTGGCAAGGTCCGTCTCGATCACCCCAACGTTGATGTTGAACGGAAGCGCTTCGAACAACACCGTGCTGGTCATGCCGACAACTGCACGCGAGGCACTCAAGGACGCGTTCAAGTCAACCATGGGGTCAAGAACCGCGCCATGCGACAACGCTTCCTCAAAACGCACTACACCATCAGCGCGCTCCGCCGGGTGAGGCCGAAGCACGACTTCCCACTCATCCGGCAGGTGCCGTTTGAGAAGTGTCACAGCCTCTATCAGCTTTCCAGTCTCGTACTCGCTAGAGATCACTAGCAGACGTTGCTGGCGTGCATCATAGCTGGGTGCAGAAAGACAGGTCGTCTCTAACGGCGGCTTTCCAACGGGGACGATACGCCCTGGGAAGGAAAGATCCTTCCCCCAATACTGTCCAAACGTGAATAGCGTGTCGGGAAGACTGCTGGTCAATTCAGAATCGAAAAACGCTCGCCCGAAATTGTAGGCAGCATGCGCTGCACCGATCCAGCCATGTTGCAGTTCCGCAACCGAGATTCCCCGGTCATGCGCAACGCGAATAAGGTTTGAACGATCCCCGTAAGCCGCCATCTGCATATATATTGCGCGAGGCTGTGCCTGATCGAGAAGCGCAATGAACTCAGCTTCTGCATGCGGGGTGAGTTCCAGGAGGGGAAGGATCTGCCCCAATAACCGTTGCCGGAGATCCTGCGAAAGCAGCGGACCAAACAGATCGAACATGCCTGACAAAGCCTGGGTCGCACGTTCACGTTGCGTATCCGACAACGGCGATGCTTGAGCGGCGCGCCAAATGCGTGCAGATGCTTGGGAATATGTCCACGTGCGTGGGTTCGCTGGGCGCTTAACCCGCGGGGTGAGGATGTCGAAGGCAGCGTCCTGCACCACAGCCGCCCGCTCACCAAGCGCCTGGGAGAAGTCATCTGAGAGCCAGTTACCCACGCCGCGCGGCGCGTCCGCGTGTGTGGTGCCGGAGACCACGAAGAGGTGTTCCACAGATGACACGTTGTCCGCCGACGCCGGATTAGGAAGCGCCAGACGCGCTACGCGCTGGAGAACTTGTGCTTTCGTTGCGGGTTTGCTCGCACGCAGCTCAAGCTTGACTTCTGCCTGGGCGAGCGCGCGGGCAATCGGCCATCGAGCAATCGGCCACAGGAATGCGCTCGAGCCGGACAGCCGCTCGAACAACACATCAGAACCCGAGTCCTCTGCGGCGAGAAGCGCGCTGACTGTACCAGTTTTGCTCACAGCGTTGTTACCTGACTGCGGTAAGCAACGCATCGATCACTTGATCGACTTGCGAATCGGTGAGACCAGGGAAAATCGGCAACGACAGCTCTTGCGCATAAAACGCTTCTGCGTTCGGACACATCCCACGCTTATATCCCATTTCAGCGTAGACCGGATGCCAATAGACAGGCATGTAATTGACCTGCACCCCGATACCGGCCGCCCGCATCTTTTCGAAGACTTCCTGTCGGCGCCCGTGGAGCACCCGGAGGGGGTACAGGTGCCAAGCAGGGTCAACATGGTCCTTTTGCACAGGCACTCTAAGCCCCTCGACGTCACTCAGCGCCGAGTTATACCGTGCAGTGATCTCTGCCCTGCGCTGTTTAAAGCTCTCAAGTCGACGCAGCTGCGAAAGACCGAGCGCGCATGCGACATCAGATAGCCGATAGTTCAACCCGAACTCGTGAACCTCTTGATGCCAAGGCCCCTCCGATACAACTTTGAAGCGCTCGGGGTCGCGTACCAGCCCAATGTAATGGAACTCGTGCGCACGTTGAGCCAGATCCGGCCGCTTGGCTACCAGCGCTCCCCCTTCCCCCGTGGTGAGGTTCTTCGTCGGGAAGAAGGAAAAAGTCGTGATGTCCGCGAGATCACCGACCGGCTTCCCCCGGTAGGTGCCACCAATGGAGTGTGCTGCGTCATCGAGTGTCAGGGCTCCAACGGCCTCTGCGATGGGCTGCAGAGCATCGTAATCAGCAGGGTGCCCTGCGTAGTCGACCGCGGCAATGACCTTGGTCCGCTCATTCACGTGCGCCGCGACAGAGGCCGGATCAATCAGTCCCGTGTCTTCTTCGACGTCCGCGAAACGGACGGTCGCGCCCAGCATAGATGCCGTCGAAGCCGTCGCAATAAACGTCATCGGGGTAGAGACCACTTCGTCACCTCGGCCGATACCGGCTGCGGCGTATGCCATGTGCAGCGCTGCCGTACCCGAAGTCGCTGTTACCGCACGACTGCCGCCTGTGATGCGTGAAATCTCGGTTTCAAGGGCTTCAACGGCGGGTCCCGTCGTGAGCCAATCCCCTCGAAGGACCTCCACGACAGCGTTGATGTCTTCTTCCGCGATTGATTGCCTACCGTATGGAAGCATCGTCAAATACCCGCGTGGATAATGTCGGCGATTTCTTGCTGGGTAAACCATTCATCGTTCAAATCTGAGCGATACGCAAAGCCGTCTGGAACTGGCGTCGCGTCAACTGGGGGCTGATAACCCCAGGTCGCGAGGTCGGGTTGGATGACAAAGTACTTCCCATCCTGAATCGACACCGCTCGACGTCCTTCTTCCGGACTGATCATTTCCTCGTGGAGCTTCTCTCCCGGACGCAGCCCGACGTCAACGAGCTCCGCCCCAGGGACGACAGCGTGTGCAAGATCTACCACTCTCATTGACGGGATTCGGGGCACCAGAAGCTCGCCTCCCTGCATAAACTCGAAAGTATCTACCACCATTTGCACAGCATCAGGAAGAGTGATGAAGAAGCGTGTGCACCGCAGATCCGTGATCGGCAGCGGCTCCCCAGCAGCCCCAAGCTTCTCGAAGAAGGGAATCACTGATCCTCGCGAGCCCATCACGTTGCCGTAGCGGACGACAGAAAAGCGAGTGTCGTATGCACTAGCGTAATGGTTGCCGGTAATGAACAATTTGTCAGCGGTCAGTTTGGTGGCGCCGTAGAGATTGATCGGGCTCGATGCCTTGTCAGTCGACAACGCAACAACTTTCTTTACCCCTGCGTCGATCGAGGCCTCGATCACGTTCTGACTGCCAATGATGTTCGTCTTAACAAACTCAAACGGGTTGTACTCGGCAGTGTCCACCTGCTTCAACGCTGCTGCATGAACCACGTAGTCAACCTTGTGCAGCGCGCGAGCTAGACGACGCTCATCTCGGATATCCCCCAAGAACCAACGCAGTCTCGGGTCGTCATTGAATTGCTGCCGAACTTCATACTGTTTGAGTTCGTCACGGGAGAAGACAATGAGCCGACGCGGATTCAGGTTGTCGAGGGCGTATCGGATAAAGGCTTTGCCGAAAGAGCCAGTACCTCCGGTAACGAGGATCGTGGATCCCTCAAGTATCGACACTTTATCTCCTCGTTCCCGCGTCAACTTCGCTAGTTGACGACAAACCTTCCGGTGCTTTCGAACTATTCTATCGTTAGGGTCGGCCCCTCAGCCTCAAGGCTTAGCGCGAAAGGAAGTTAATGGTAACTCGGAGTGTGATCCTTCATTGCAACGCCGATTTGGAGCGTGGAATGGGACACCTCATGCGAGCACTCTGCCTCGCGGAGGAGGCCACGTCTCGTGGCTGGGACGTTACCATTGCGGGCGAATTTGGTGGGCGCGCTGTGGAACACGTTGCTGCGCTTTTTCCCGGCCAAGAGATCGTTGAGCTTGGTGATGGCCCGCTCCAACTGGCGCTCTCCACGCTCCTCGCGGAGCGCTCAGCTGACCTGCTCCACCTCGACACCTATGATGAGGCGCTTGATAGCTTCAGGCCCCCGTCAGTGCTCACGAGCAATATGCAAGACGGGATGTTTGGGCGCCGCCCAGCGGATCTGCACATTGACGCAAACCTTGACGCGGAGCACCGCTACAGCGCAATCTCGCAGTCCGATCGCGTCTTGCTCGGGTCCTCCGTTGTACAGGTACGCAGAGAAATGCGGGCAATCCACCACGAGGTTGGTGAGAGGCCGACTCGGGCGCCACGCGTGCTCGTCGTGCTTGGTGGCACCGATCCATTCAACATCACTCCACAAGTTGTGCTGGCGTTGTTGAAGCACCCGCGGATTCACCTCACAGTTATCTGCCGCCCCGAGGCTCAGCCAGAGCTCCTCCGTTCCCTCGGTGCAGACGCGCATCGTGTCAAGATGCTCTCGTTCACAAATGATCTGCCTCGACTCGCCGATTCGATGGACGCAGTGATATCGGCAGCGGGGACATCTGTCTGGGACTTCGCTTCCGCAGGGATCCCAATGGCGATTGTCGCCGTCACCGAGAACCAATTGCCAGGCTACTCATCATGCGCGCAGCATGGCATTGGTTTCCCGCTTGGCACTCCCCCCTTCACCGGCTTAGAGGATTCCATTGGAGCTTTCTTGGCCTCTGTGGAGGACCCCGGCTACCTTCGAGACAGCGCCGAACGCGGCAGATCCGCGATTGACGGGCTTGGCGCTTGGCGAGTGGTGTCGGCATGGGAGGCGCTTGTGCAGGGTACGGGCGAGCAGACACCGCCCATTCGGCACCCGCAGCTTCGCGCTCGGCGAGCACTAGCTTCTGACGCAGGCCGACTCTTCGAGTGGCGCAATGACTCGTCAACAAGGGCGGTATCCCGGTCGCACAAGCCCATCGCATGGGACGAGCACGTCACGTGGATGGGCCGGGTGCTGGCCGACGAGCATCGACAACTGTTGATAATCGAGCACGGGGATGAGCCCGTCGCGACTGTGCGATGGGACCGCCTGGGCGACAGCGCATGGGAAGCCTCAATCACCATCGCCCCTTCCTATCGCGGCAAAGGCTTGGGGAAATCTGTCCTGGCGACTGGAGAACACTGGTTCGCCAATTCTTCGCCAAAACTGCTGTTGGCTACCGTCCACCGTTCGAACGCTGCGTCGAGGCGACTGTTTCTAGGCGCGCACTACTTGCCGCATCTGCCGGCAGACAGCAACGGCTTCGAAACCCTTGCAAAGTGGCAACTCCCAAGCGACCATTCCAGCAGCTAGCGTCGCCCCGCCTTTGGTCTGCTACAGGAGGTCCCAGGAGAGGGCAGTACCGCGGGACACACTCTTCGAAAACGTTCGCCCCTCAACTCGGGCAAAGTCGTCGGCAGGCAGTCCGCCCGCGGGACGGATAGAACGAACATTGTGGGAAGTGACTTTTTCCCCAGCAACGACATCGGCGACGACGTAGAGGGAACGTCGGAGAGCAAGTACAGCTCGTTCCTGTTCGGTTGGCCCAAACGCCACCCCGCTTCCCACCGCCACTCGAGCCTGTTCTGCGCCCACGACCAGGGCAGCGAACTCAGCGGGCGTTAAGGAGAACTCCGAGTCCACTCCCCCGTCGTCACGATCCAGGGTGAGGTGCTTCTCGATAACCGTTGCGCCGAGTGCCGCTGCAGCAACAGCAACACCGGTGCCTAGGGTGTGGTCCGACAGCCCAACTGGCACGTCAAACGCTTCACGAAGCACCTGGATGTTCCCCAGTCGCGCTTCCTCAGGCTCGGCCGGGTAAGCAGCAGTGCACGCAAGTAGCACGAGCTCAGTACATCCAGCGTCACGCAGTGCGGTCACCGCCGCATCGATCTCCGAAAGTGTAGCCATGCCCGTGGAGACGACAACCGGTTTGCCGGTGCGTGCAACCTCACGCAATAGCGGTAGGTCCACGATCTCAGCAGAGGCCGTCTTGTAAAGCTCGACCCCCAGGTCCTCCAAAAAGGCAACCGATGTCGGATCGAATGGCGTGGAAAACGGAATCAATCCGTGCGAACGTGCCCGATCAAAGATCTCACTGTGCCATTCCCATGGCGTGTGAGCTTCTTGGTAAAGGGAGTAGAGATTGCGGTCTCCCCAGAGTCCATGATCCCCGCGCACTCGAAAGGCAGGCGCATCGGAGTCGATGGTGAGCGTGTCAGCAGTGTAGGTCTGAATCTTCAATGCGTGTGCACCAGTAGCAGCAACAGCATCGACAATTTCAAGTGCTCGGGCCAAATCTCCATTGTGGTTACCGGACATCTCAGCAATAGTAAAAACAGGATTACCCTGCCCAATTACTGCGCTAGAGAGAGAAATGTTTTGAGTTGCGCTCATTTGGATTAGATTACCGTCAAATCATCTACTTCGGGCGCCTGCGTTCGCCAGAACACTCACGGGTCAGTATATTTCTGTCAGAATAGGGCTATGACCCCCGCCCCTCTGAGTGACGCTTCGCGCTCAAGAACGAATAACGACGTGTGGATCGTGATACCACTGTATAACGAGGCAACCGTTATCGCGTCGGTAGTTGAGGGCTTGCTCCCGAGCTTTCCGAACGTCGTCTGTATTGACGACGGCTCGACTGACGATTCTGGGGCTATCGCGCGGTCAGCCGGCGCTAAAATCGTCACCCATCCGATCAACCTCGGCCAGGGCGCTTCACTCCAGACAGGGTTCGAGTATGCGCTGTCCCACAACGCTGAATACGTGGTGACCTTCGATGCCGATGGACAGCACCGCGTTGTCGATGCAGTCCCGATGGTCGATCGGGCTCGCAAAGAAGACCTTGCTATTGTTTTCGGGTCCCGCTTTCTCGATGATCGAACGAAGCCGGGATTCCTTAAGAAGATCGTGTTGAAGACCGCGGTCTGGGTAACCAACGTCACGACACGCACAAAACTCACCGATGCCCACAATGGTCTTCGAGTTATCCGGAGGGATGCGCTCCGCCAGGTCAAACTCCGCCAAGATCGCATGGCACATGGGACGGAGATCGTCGTGCAGTTGGGGCGGACCAAGCTTCCCTTTGCCGAGCAGCCTGTCGAGGTTCTCTACACTGACTATTCAAAGGCCAAGGGCCAGTCTCTGCTCAACTCAGTGAACATCCTCGTAGATCTCGTGATTCGGTAGGCACCATGTTGTTTCAGTTTCTTCTCATCGCGTTGGTGATCGTAATCGCAGTCTTCGCAGTCCGCAGTCTGCCGGGCGAGAAGTCGCTCGCGATCAAGCGTATTCTCGCGCTATTGTTCGTCGCCGGCGCCATTCTCGCGATCTTGTTTCCTCCGCTTCTCTCCACGGTCGCGAATTTCTTCGGCGTGGGGCGCGGAACAGATTTCCTTCTGTACCTTTTTGTCA
This sequence comes from Leucobacter sp. G161, assembly GCF_001482305.1. Lineage (GTDB taxonomy): Bacteria > Actinomycetota > Actinomycetes > Actinomycetales > Microbacteriaceae > Leucobacter. The sequence continues at coordinate 74,729 of NZ_LOHP01000001.1, read as the reverse complement.
TTGCCGGTCTGGTGTTCGCTGTGATGACGGTTCGCGCAAAGGCTCGCAGTGACGCGCGTGTCACTGAGCTCGCTCGTGCCGTTGCCCTCATCGAGGCGCGCGTGACGGATCCCTCCAGCGGTTCGCGGCCCGAGTAAGCAGGGCGTGGATTCAGGCTGCCCCGGCCTACCTGACCGCGCTAGCACTCGTCGTTTTCCTTGGGCTCCCGGTAGCGCTGGCCTTGAGGCTACGGGGGTTCGCGCTCCTGGCAGCATCGATCGCTGGTTCATTCGCGATCATTACCCTGTCCTCTTTCCTGGCACCACTGCTCGGACTGAGCTGGTCTATTATCCTGCCCGTGGTGACTGCCATTGGCATCTCGGCAGTGTTGTTTCCGCTGGGTCGTCGTTTCAGCCCGAGGCCGGCCGTCGGCATCATTCGCTCACTGGTGAATCCGCTCATCGCCGTAGCAGTCGCCGCAGCTCTCATCGGCACGCTCGTAAAATCAGGTCTCGGCGCGCCTGACGCTATCTCTCAGAGCTACGACAACGTCTTCCATCTCAATCTGGTGCAGTTCATTCTCGACGGCCGTGACGCGTCCCCACTGCATATGACGTTGGCGGTCCCTGAGGCCACGTCTCAGTTCTACCCGAACACTTGGCATGCCACGGCGGCTCTCGTCGTGCAGCTCACCGGCGCATCCGTAGAACTCGCAACAGGCTCCATGATTTTTGCCACGGCCTGCGTGGTGTGGCCCGTTGCTGTACTTTTCTTCGCGTCACCGCTCGTCGGTCAGAAATTGCGTCACCACCTCGCCGTTGCTGTTGTAGCGTCAGGCTTCACCGCGTTCCCTTACATGCTGCTGTCATGGGGCGTGCTCTATCCGAATTTGTTGTCTACGGCTCTCATCCCCATCGCGCTCGGGTTCTTGGGCGCTGTGCTGCGCACTAACACTGCTGGGACGAGGATTGCGCCTTTCTCCATGTGGGTAGGCCTTGCTGGCGCTCTCATGGCTAGTGCTGCTGCGCACCCAAACGCATTGTTCGGATTTGCGGCACTCGGTTTACCCCTGGTGATCGCGAGTCTCCCCTCGTTTCTTCGTGCTGCTGGGTCCACCGGCGCACAAGTACTGCGCGCGAGTGCAGCTCTGCTGCCATTCATCGCGATCGGAGCTCTCTGGCTGCGACTCGGAACTGGCGACAATGGCAGGGAGTTTGAGCAGAACCCTGTGAAGGCCGCAATCAGCGCCCTCACCAACTCTCCGCTGCTGGATCAGCGGGCGTGGTTTCTCACCGTCTTGGTCCTTGGCGGAGTGTTCATCACGATGTGGTGCAAGGAGCACCGGTGGCTCGTTGGATCGTACCTCGTTGCCGTTGGGCTGTACGTCGTCGCGAGCGGCCTCTCTGGGCCCGTGCGCACGGCGATCACAGGCCTCTGGTACAACGATGCACACAGGCTAGCTGCGCTCATCGCTATCGCCGCTGTGCCGCTTGCCGCCATCACGCTTGCAAGACTCACTGACATGGTGGCGGCAGGTGCTAGGTCCGCGGAGATTTCTGAACGACTACCGCAAGCGAAGCTTGCCGTGTTTGCAGGAGCGATGATCGCAGTCGTACTCGTCGGAGCCGCTTTTGGGCTTCGCGGAGGCAGTATGAACCTCATGGTGGAAAAGCTCCACGAGTTACACCAGATCGACGAGGAGTCTCGTCTTCTCTCAACCAACGAGATCGAGCTCATGCGCGAGGCGAAGGACATACTTCCAGAGGATGCGGTCATTGCAGGCAATCCTTGGAACGGCAGCGCCCTCGCCTATACCTTTGCAGACCGAAGCGTCGTGTTCCCGCATCTGGGCGGGCAATACGGGAAGGACGCCCTCCAGATTGCCAAGAACCTCAAGATGGGCTCGCTCAAAGCATGTGACGCAGCCAACAGGCACGGGGTCACGCATGTGCTTGACATGGGAGAACTGTATTCTGTGCGCGGTGATGCGATGCGTCACCTCGACTACCCAGGCTTGACGGACGTGAGCGGATCCCCTGTTCTCACACCGATCCTCACTGAGGGCGACGCGACACTCTACGAGCTCACTGGTTGCGCGTAGTCGCAGACTGTTGTCGGTAGCCGTGTGCCGTCGGAGAGAAAATAGTCCCGACGACACACGGCTGCGCCAGGAGGATCACACCCGCGCGTATCGAGCGTTGCTCGGGAACCGTGGCTGGGGATTGAATTTCCGCCCCTCGTTCAGGGCACGACGCATCCGCTTGCGAACTGCCGGGGCAACTTCGCCCTCGCGCATTTCCCTGATAACTCGTCGGCAGTACAGCGCGTAGGAGATTCGTCCCTCATTGTGGAGCCGGTAGGACGCCTGATTTCTGGCACCCTTCTCGAATTTCCAGACGTTAGACTCGTCCACCATTCGGTAGTTCACACCCGCGTTCACTCCCATGTCGTGGACAACCTGGGAGTCCAAGGCAACGATTCCAGCACCGAAAGAACGGTTGAGTCGTTTAGTGTATTCCTTATCATCGAACCAGATGAAGTACTCGCCGAGTGGTAAGCCAGACTGTTCGATAGCCCACCGAGGTACCAGAACAGACACAAACGTGCATTCGGTGACGAGCAGTGAGTTCTGGCCATCGAGGTATGCTCGAGGCCAGTCCCATGTCGTGATCGGATTATTCATCTCGCACAGTGAGCCGTCAATGAATTTCACAAGCGAGCACGCAAACGGGACATCGTACCCAAGTGACTGCGATGACTTATTGCGCTGCCGCAGCAACACTTCAAGCGCTCGCTCCTCCGGATAGCAGTCATCATCCATGATCCAGACGAAGTCCGCGCCGAGGTTGTAACCGCGCGCCATCCCGTGTTCGAACCCACCTGCACCGCCGAGATTATCATCGAGGTGCAGAATATCGAGCTTGGGATGGTCGAGCCCGTCAAGGTACTCGCGGGTACCGTCGGTCGAGTTATTGTTCACAATAACGACCCAGTCGCATGCATAGCTCTGAGCGAGCACCGTCTCGAGCGTTTTCGGGAGCTTAGCGAGCCGGTTATAGGTCACGATGACTGCGGCTACGCGGCCCTGGTCCACTGCGGGCTGCGGGTTCTTAACGATAGGAACTGGCCTGGTCTCTGGGCGCGTCTCGTCGAAGGATTCTGCCACGTCTGGCCTTTCTCGTCTGCTGATGATCGTCTAGTACCGCTGGGGGCTAGCTCTAGTTGTTCGGGAGTTTAGGGTTGTTAATACCCGGCGTGAGCCGCGCTTCAATCAGGTCAAGCATCTCCGCGACTCTCAGGCTGTCGCGTCGGTACTCGTCGAGTTCGCGCTCAAGTTCGTCCACCCTCACAGCCAGTTGGCGACTCCGAAACAGCGTATTTAACACCCGCTGAGAAAAGCTCTTGATCTGCTGCTTCATAGTTTCTCCTTGAAGGTAACATGGGCGGCGCTAAAGCGAACGCCGTAGGGGGCACGCAACGATTCGTGAGACCCTGCCGGAATCTCGAAAATTTCTGCTCGGAGACCATAATCGGCCGCGCGTTCTTGGAGCACCTCCGGAGGCATCGCCCACGACATCGGCCCACTGTGTGTGGCCTCAACATCAACCTCGCCGTAAAGTGTCGCATATGCCCGGCCTCCGGATCGGAGTGCCATGCGAATCAGTCTCATGGCCTGCGGGAAGGCGTGCGGTCCCAGGTGCTGAATGAGATGGTTTGCAACCAGATCAAAGGGACCATCGATACCCGCGTCTACGGGCATGGCCAGCGAGAGGTTTCGGTAGAGGTTCGTGTGGACTACCGCGAGACGTTCACCCCCATGGGTCGAAGCGAGCGCCAATGCATTTGGAGAGTAGTCGGCTGCAACGACGGTGCGGTGGGCTCCACGGTCCCGCAACTCGGCCGCAAGCACGCCGGCTCCCGTCCCCAAATCGACAAGCCAGCGAGACTGGAGCGCTGATTCGTGGGCGAGAATCCAATCCCGACCACTCGCCCAGGGTTCGTCTACTTCTGTGTCACCCGTGCGGTAGTGGTCGTTCCAAAAGTCGCGGGTGTAGTGGAAGGACCCGAACCAATTCTGGAAGCGTCGAACTGTCGAACGTGGGGTGTGGAGCCGATAGCCGGGAATCGGGGTACGCCAGTTCTCGTCGTAGTTGATGACCAACCACGCTTCAGCATCTGCCGGCGCTGGGAACATGCGCCCCTGAATCTCAACTTCCCCAAAGGGCAACATCTGGTCTTCGCGCATTTCACCGCGCACGTGGAACGGCTGGTTGATATGTCCGTCATCAGTGAAGAATGCCGTGAACACGTCGACATAGTAGTCAAGGCCGCCCCCACTGTCCCGGAAATATAGTTGCATGTGCGTCGCGCTGTGCCGCACGAGCTCATACCCAAGCGCCTCGAGCTTTCGGCCTACCGTAAAGCCCTCTGCCGCGACATCGAGAGGGTTACGGTGTCGCGATAAGTATGCAACGTCAGCATCATCGTCGTGTGGGAGCAGCGCCTGGTCACGAACGCCGCCAAGGAGAGTGCCGCCAACGACGAATGGACGCAGGCCCATCTCTGTAAGTCTGCCCATCACTTCCTCGGTCCGCTCGAGAATGCGTTCTTGCACTCCGGGGTTACCCGCTTCCAGCGTCTTCCCGAGCCTGCCCCATTTATTCACGGCAAGCGGTACACCCGAGTCATCCAGTACCCGAGTCGCCACCTCCGCGTCGGTAAAGCGCGCCTGCTCTGTCGCGAGCACGCGACCGCTGCCAGACTGCACCAATACAACGGTCGCAGTCCCGACGAGATAGGGCTTCAACGCAACCGGCCATTCGATCAATTCAGGACGCTTCGACGGTAGCACCGTGAGGTCGATCGACCAGACCCTGTCATCTCCAAATCGGACATCGACAGATTGGATGTCGGGGTCGAGATCGGGGAGCGCAACTCCTGCGGCAGTGGCCGAAAAAGACATAACACCTCACTCGTAGGAGCACCTGTGATGTTGCTCGCGGCTTCCATGGTAGCTGGCTTGCGGCTGCGTGGAGGCTCCAGACGCTAGACTCCCCGTGTGAGCGCAAACGCGATTCTGAACGACCCAGACTTTCGAAGGCCAGGGACCGGTGGTGGTCTCCTTGGCGTCTTCAGGCACCGCTATTTGCTGTCCCTGCTGCTAAAAAAAGGCGTGGCAACCCGTTATCACGGCTCCGCCTTGGGATGGGTGTGGTCGTATATTCGGCCCGCTGCCCAGTTCCTTATGTACTTCCTCGTCGTCGGTGTCATCATGGGTGGACGTCAGGACATCACCCTCTTTCCGATCTACCTCTTCACTGGAATTGTCGCCGTGAACCTCTTTAGCGAGGTCCTCCGTAACACGACGAGCGCCATCATCGATAACAAGGCACTCGTGAAGAAGATTTACCTCCCGCGTGCGCTCTTCCCTGTAGCGGCAGTCGGGGTTGGGCTCGTCCATTTCCTACCGCAGGCAATCCTGCTTCTTGTCGTATCGCTCGTCTTTGGCTGGACTGTTGGCTGGATCCAGATCGCGGCTTTCCTTGGCGGCGTGGCCCTCATTCTCACGTTCTCTCTCGGGCTCGGGCTTTTTTTCGGCGCCATCAACGTCGCCTACCGAGATGCGAAGAACTTCGTCGACCTCATCCTCATGTTCGCGACTTGGGCTTCCCCTGTGCTGTATAGCTGGACGATGGTGAAGAAGCATGCACCTGACTGGCTCTATCACCTCTACATGTCGAATCCAATGACGGCAGCGGTTGAGCTGTTCCATACAGCTTTCTGGGTGCCCATCGCGCCCGCGGATCCTCGCCCAAGTGACCTCGTCATGCATCTCCTGATTGCCGCCGCTGTCGCGCTTGGAACCCTCCTCATTGGTCAGCTCACGTTCAAGAAGTTGGAGGGGTCCTTTGCCCAGAACCTCTAACCCCGCCCCCAAGCCGGTTATCGCTTTCGAGGGTGTGAGCAAGACTTTTAAGATCAAGCACGCACACTCGTTCAAGCAGGCATTCATTTCGAAGATTAAGCGAAAGGAGCTGTCTACTGACTTCCATGCCGTCGACAACGTGTCGTTCCAGGTTCCCGAAGGGCAGTCAGTGGCGCTCATGGGCCGCAACGGGTCCGGTAAGTCAACGACGTTGAAGCTACTTTCCGGCGTCATGGAGCCAGAGTCAGGGTGGATCCGCACGCGCGGCCGCATCGCTGGCCTACTCGAGGTTGGAGCCGGTTTCCACCCTGATCTCACCGGCCGTGAAAACGTGTACCTTAACGCGGCAATCCTCGGAATGAGCAAAGAGGAGACCGACGATCGATTTGACGAGATCCTCGCCTTTTCAGAGATTGGTGACTTCATCGACACCGAGGTTAAGCGGTATTCATCGGGGATGTACGCACGACTAGGTTTTTCGGTAGCAGTCCACACCGAACTTGACACCCTTCTCGTCGACGAGGTGCTCTCAGTCGGGGACGCCGAGTTCCGCAAGAAGTGCGAGCAGCGAATGCTTGAGCTGCAGGCGCAGGGAAAGACCATGTTTATCGTGAGCCACAACGCGAATCAGGTCAAGAAGCTCTGCGAACGTGGCATTGTGCTGAGCCAAGGCAAAGTCATTTTCGATGGTCCGATTGACGAGGCTATCGTGCGCCTTCAATCAAACCCTGACGCGGTCGAAACTGCTTTCCCAGTCACCGGCGTGATCTACGACTACTACTCAGCAGATCCTGAGCGTTTCGGCGCCCCTCTCGGCCCGCAGCAAGAGGCCCGCGGAGCTACGCCCGGTATCTACCAAGAGTTCGAGCTTGGGGTCATTACGAGCTACGTACCCGAAGGCCGAGAAGAGACGCTCACCTCGGGCCTCTCCCGTGGACATTTCCTCGCTGTCTACCAGCGCAACGGCGGCCCAAACGGCGACTGGGGGCTCATCCACTCGCAGCCGTCAGGAAAGCTCGAGGATTACGAGTCTCGAACGATGGAGTACTCGAACGGAACTGCAGTCTTTACGCTAGACACGGGTATCCATTTTCACCCGCGCGGGGGGAGCCCTGCAGTCTAGCCCGCAGGTACCACTGGGCGCGTCCAGTAGACTTTAGTGGAGAATACACCGACCCTAAGGAGAACGCATGACGCTCCGGTTTGGCCTGATCGGCCTCGGAATGATGGGACGTCACCACGCGCGTGTCGCACGTGAGGTCGAGGGCGTCGAGCTTGTAGCCGTCGCCGACGCGATGGGTGACCCGCACGGCGTCGCCGGCAATCTCCCGCTCTACGATTCGGTTGAAAAGCTCATCGAGCATGGTGTTGATGCAGTAGTCGTCGCAGTCCCCACCCAGTTTCACCAAGACGTCGGGCTCAAGCTCGCAGCAGCAGGCGTACACGCGCTCATCGAGAAACCGGTTGCGCACTCGCTCGAGGCGGGCGAGCTCCTGGTCGATGCTTTCGAAAAGAACGAACTCGTCGGTGCAGTCGGACACATAGAGCGGTTCAACCCGGCGCTCATTAGTCTGCGCAAGCGTCTCGCAAACGGCGATCTCGGCGAAGTTTTCCAGATCCACACTCGCCGCCAGGGGCCATTCCCTGCCCGGATCGCCGATGTCGGAGTAATGAAGGATCTCGGTAGCCACGACGTCGATCTCACCGCTTGGCTGGCGCACTCGCAGTTCGTACAGGTCGCAGCACAAACCGCGTTCCGCTCGGGACGTGAACACGAAGATATGGTGAGCATCTCTGCCAAGCTCGAGAACGGCATCATCACTGACCACGTCGTCAATTGGCTGACCCCCTTCAAGGAACGTCTCACACTTGTCACTGGTGAACGAGGCTCGTTCATCGCAGATACGCTCACAGCAGACCTCACCTTCTACGAAAACGGGACCCATACTTCAGAGTGGGACGCGGTAACGTCGTTCCGGGGCGTCAGCGAGGGCACCGTCACACGGTTCCAGATTGAGAAGCGGGAACCGCTGAAGGCGGAACACGAAGCCTTCCGCGACCGTATCTTGGGCGAACCGACCGAAATTGTCAATCTGCGCGAGGGGTTGCAGGTGCTCCGCGTCTGTGAGGCTGCGCTCGAATCTTCGCGCACCGGCACCACAATCGCGATGGAACCTTCAGCGTGAACGATTCACGCATCAGCGCCCACGCGTTCATTGGGCCCGGCGTGGACGTTGGTAGCGACGTGACCATCGGGCCTGGCGCAGTCATTCTGGGACCGTGTGTCATCGAAGATGGCGCGTGGATCGGTCCGGGCGCGCAAATCGGGGCACCGCCCGAGATGACCGATCAGACACAGAATGCTGCTTGGACGGGGGCGCTTGAGCACGCCGGGGTCCGTATCGGAGCTGGCGCGGTCATCCGCGAGGGTGTCGTCATTCACCAGGGCAGTTACCGCGAGACCACAGTCGGCGCCGGCACTTGGATCTTGAATCGCGCGTACCTTGCGCACGACGTGCTCGTCGGCTCGGGTGTCACTGTCTCCGCTGGAGTCTCAATCGGAGGTCACTGTGTCATCGGTGACCGCGTGAATATTGGTATGAACGCGAGCGTCCACCAGCGGGTGTTCATTGGTGCTGGCTGCATGGTTGGAATGGGAACGCCGGTCGCCCGAGATCTGCCACCCCATGTCAAGGCCTTCGGCTCCCCCCTACGCATTCACGGTGTGAACGCGATCGGGCTCGAGCGGAGAGGCGTCTCTGCCGCAGCTATAGCGGCGATTTCTTCGGCTTATGAGGCGGGCGACCTCTTGCTCGACTCCTGTAACGAGACCGATCTCGACGAGGCGCTCGCCGCCGAGATCCTGCAGTGGCGCATGCGGGAAACCAGAAAGCCCGCCCGAGCCATCTGGCGGTCGGAGTAGTATGGATGCCTCGTCGGTACCGCCCTTGTACACCCCCGTCAGTGACACCGATGATGAATTCGTCGCACAGTTGGCTGACGGGCAACGCGCACAACTGCACGCGGCGCTGACGTACCACGCACTACTCAATCCCGGTTCGGTCATTACGGTCGTGGTCGCGATCGGCGATCCGTCGCAGGTGCCGGCACTCACAGACCATACTTCACTGTCTGGGGCCGCCGTCGTGGACCTGCATCCTCAGCATGAGATTCGGGTACGCAGCACAGCGCTCGGCACGCAGGGCGCTGATGCAGTCAGGCGCGCGGTTCGCCTAGGACATTCACAGGCCTCCCCGGCAACCACTCGCCCGCCAGCACAGCAGTCCCTTCCCCGGCGTGTGTATCGCGCGCTCGAACAGCGTGGTCCGGTGATCCTCGATACCGTGCGCGAGTTCATCATGCGTCGACGGGAACGCGAAATAGCCAGTCAGCTCCCCCCGTTTCCGCAGGGCCAGCACGACGTCGATGTCTCCACCGCTTTCAATGGTTGGGCCCGGGTCCCGGCTCCTGCACCGGCGACGCCGGCCGCGGTGTTGTTCGGGCTGCACTGGCTGCAGACCGGCGGCGCTGAGCGCTGGGCGATCGAGTCTATCCAGATAGCCAAGGACGCTGGCTTTTTGCCGGTCATAGTAACCGACCAAAACTCTGTGCACCCGTGGCTCACCCGCCCGGAGCTACAGGATTGCGTGGTCATCACGCTCAGCTTTGACGATCATGAGCATCCCATCGACGTTGCGCTCACACATGCGCTGCTCGAGAACTTCAATTTCTCAGGAGTGGTGCTCCACCATTCCTATTTCCTGTACCAAATGCTGCCGTGGATCAAACAGCATCGGCCAGATCTGTCTGTTGTCGATTCGCTGCACATTGTTGAGTACCTCGGCGGCGGCTACCCAGGCCTCGCTGTCCGGTTCGACGAGTTCATTGACGTCCATCATGTCATCTCGCCACAACTCGTCGAGTGGCTTGCCGACGTGCAGAACGTTGAACGTGACAAGCTCACGCTCGCGCCACTCACCGCGTTGACCGTCGATCAAATCGGTGGCTTCGCTCCCCGAGCCAGCGAAGCCCCCATCACTATCGCCTTCGTTGGCAGGCTGTCGCGCCAGAAACGCCCCGACGTCTTCCTCGGGCTCGTAAACGAGTTGCGAAAGCGGAAGCTTCGGTTCCGCGCGATTCTGCACGGGGATGGGGAGATGCGGGAGATCGTCGACGGCCTGCTCGATCGGTTTGATCTCGCCGACCTCATCGAGCAGCGTTTTGAAGACACCCCGGTGGCAGACACACTCGCCGAGAGCGATGTTCTTGTGGTGACCTCGATCAACGAGGGCCTCACCCTCACCACGTTCGAGGCGGTCGCTGCTGGCATTCCGGTCATTTCGACCGACGTTGGCTCACAGCGTACGATCGTGCAGGGCGAAGCGCTCTTGCCACGACCTGCACGCCGGTTCATCGGAGGAGCAGCGGCGCTCATTGAGCGCCTCGCCGAGAACGAGGAGCTCCGAGAACGCCTCTGGGCACGTCAACGGGCAGAGGTTACCGATTTTTCTGCGCTTCCCTCCGCGCACCACTTTATGAAGGAGCTCTTCGCATCATGGCAGGCGTAGCCGCAGTCATTGTGACGTTCAACCGTCTCGACAAGCTCAAGAAGGTCATTGCTGCGCTCGAGGCGCAGACCCTGACACCGTCGCACCTCATCATCGTCGACAACGCGTCAACGGACGGGACAGGCGACTTCCTCACAGGACTTTCGTCGACGCTCGCGCTCGACATCGTCTCGCTGGATTCGAATACGGGCGGTGCCGGCGGTTTCTCCGCGGGTATGCGTCGCGGCTACGATCTCGGCGCCGACTTCGTCTGGATCATGGATGACGACGGGTACCCCGAGCCGGATGCCCTCGCGAAACTCCACGACGGCATCGCCACTGCAAGCGATGAACTCGGCAAGCAGGTCCCATTCGCATGCTCAGCCGTCGTCTTCACTGACGGAAATATTTGCGAGATGAACAACCCAGTCCCAACCTGGGACTGGGGCCGACTCCTCGTGAAGGGGCAGCAGGCGGTGCTCGTGAGCCAGTGTTCGTTCGTCTCGGTACTCGTGCCTCGGTGGGTGCTCGAACAACACGGGCTGCCGTACAAGGAGTACTTCATCTGGTTCGATGACGCCGAGTACACGATTCGCATCACCCGCGAGACTCCCGGTATCCAGGTGCTCGATAGCGTGACAGTGCACGACATGGGCGAGAACAAGGGCGTCAACTGGGGAATGGTCGACGAGAAGAACGCCTGGAAATTCGCGTACGGTGCCCGCAACCAGGCCTCGTACCAGTGGCACCACCGATCGAAACTGCACTTCTTGATGTTTGCTGCGCAGGTGGTGGTTGGGATGCGCAGGGGTAACGTAGCGAAACCGCTGCAGCGTCAGATGCGCGGCAAGCTGGGGGAAGGCATCAGGTTCAATCCGGCCATCGACCACGTCGCCTAGCGGCTTCTCGCTGCGCGCTACTCCTCCAAGGCAACGGTCACGATCGAGCCGTCCTGAGCTGCGACGCGCATCACCTGACCGACGAGCCCCCGCTCGATGTGCTCGAGCAATACCTCTTAGTCAATCTCAGGGTAGTCGTTGAGCATCGGCAGGCTTGACCACAGGCGTACCCCGAATCGCAACACCCCCACTCGCTGAGCCAGCACTTCTTGCGTCCACCCGCGTCGCGCACGTAGTTCCGCGACCATCGCGCCGATCCCTGACATAGCTGCTCCTCGCTCCAGTGTTCGCAAACCATCTACTGCTGAGATAGTACCCAGCACTCGCTGGCTTGCGCCGGGAGGCGCAGTTGGGTCACCGCAACCACTGGTTGCTGTCTGTCACACCCCACAACCACCAGTTGGGTCTCGACATCCAACCCGCACGAGGAGGCTGCACGGGTGACGCCTCGACGCCAGACGCCAGAGGTTAGAGGCCAGAGGTTAGGCCCGGTCCCCCGGCAGCCCGGATCCGACGAACTTCCGAAACAGCACACGCTTCAGCGACGCAGGCATGAGCCGGTAGGCGCCCTTTACGACCACGTTCCGCGCGTACTGCCCGCGCGAAATGAACCCGATCCGCAGCATCTCACGCTGCAGCGCCCACTCGGTCTTGGCCTCTTGCCAACCACCGCGACGCGCGAATGCTCCTGCGCCAACTCGGTACTTCACGAGCGGCTCGGCAATGTTCTCGACACGGGCACCGGAGGCGATGAGTCGCACCCCGAGCCAGTAGTCTTCCATCTTGCCGAACGGCTGGTACCTGCCGACGACGTCGAGCGCCGCGACGCGATACATCATGGTCGGGTGATTGAAGGGGTTGTGGGTGCGCGCGTGGTCCCTGATGCGCGCCGCTCCCGTCGGGGGCACCCGCTCGGATATTGGCTGTTCCGTGTCGATTTCGAACTCAACCATTCCGGTGCCGACAAGGTCGTAGCCCTGGCTCAATAGCGCCCACTGTTTCTCAAAGCGTTCCGGCACGGAGACATCGTCGGCATCCATGCGCGCGACCACTGGGTACCGCGCTGCGTCGAGGCCAGCGTTGAGCGCCTCGGTGAGCCCCCGGTTGTCGGGGAGTCGGACGAGCCGCACGGGGATGGGGCTCTCGGCTTCGAGACGCGCGAGCTCCCGCTCCAACGTGTCGGAGACAGGCCCGTCCTGCACGATCACAGCTTCAGCGGGTCGCAGCGTCTGCTGATCCACGGAGCTCGAAAATGCGAGCCGTAGGGCGTCCGCATCGTCCCCAGCGTAGACGGGGAGCAAGAGCGAGAATTCCGGGGCGTGCACCATAACCTCACTAGCTTAGCTCCCCGCGAGGAAGGGCGGCGGGCTACCGCCGCCCGCCCCCGCCAGTCGACCTACTGCACCGACCACCCGCCGTCGGAGGTGAGGATCGCGCCGTTGATGTTCACGCCGTCGTCGCTGAGCAGGAACGTAATCGAGGCAGCAAGCTGCTCGGCGGTAGCAACGGTCGGGATCGCAGCCTGGAAGGGCTGCAGCCGCGCGCTGCCGGCCTCGGAGACGTTGGCGGGGAATGGGATGCCGGTGGCGACGCCGCCTGGCGCGACCGCGTTAATGCGGAGTCCCTGCTGCGCGTACATGAACGCGGCGCTCTTGGTGAGGCCGATGACGCCGTGCTTCGAGGCGGTGTATGCGTTCCCCGAGGCGTTGCCGCGGATGCCCGCTTCGGAGGAGATGTTCACGATGGCCCCCTTGCCTGCCTCAAGCATGACCGGCACGACCGCGCGGGTGAGTTTGAAGACGCCGGTGAGGTTGATGCCGATGACGCGGTCCCAAATCTCGTCGCTGGTCTCGTGGATCGGCGAGAAGTCGTCATTCACGCCAGCAATGTTCGCGAGCGCGTCGATGCGGCCTCCGGCTGCGGCGAGGACGGCGTCGATTGATTCCTGTTTGGTGACGTCGCCAGCAACGGGCACAACACGCCCGGCAGGGGCCTCCGCCGCGAACTCTTCGAGCTTCTCGGCCGAGAGATCTACGGCGATGACGCTGCCGCCCTCGCGGACGATTCGGGAGGCCGTGGCGCGGCCGATGCCGCTCGCCGCGCCAGTCACAATGACGGTCTGCCCGTCAAAGCGGCCTCCGGTGATGCGCTCCTGCCATGCGTTAGAACCGGTATCTGCCGGAATCTCGCCCCCGTTCACGGAGCGCACGAGGTCGTCGACGACGGACTGCGGCATCTTGCCCTGGCTGAGCGTGACGAGCTGCTGCAGCGGAAGTGAACGCACCTGGGTGAGCGATGCTGCGTCGCCGCCGGACTGCGCGAGCATGGCGCGGATCGCTGCCCCACCTTCGGGGTGATCGAGCCAGTCACCAATGGTGCTGTGGGCTGTGAGCGTGGACATGGGGCCTCCCTGAATGAGCGTCCCTGCCCAACGCAAGGCCGAGCCCCACCAGACTACTCCAACACGTGTCGGAGAAGCCAGGTTGGATCTTCCATCCGCGCACACCTGCGAGAATTGACGGTATGGATCCTCGCGCCGCGCACACCCAGTCCGTTCTCCACGCAGCGGTACTCGAACTCGCAGCAGAGCGCCCCATCACCGACATCACGGTCATCGACATTATTTCGCTCGCGGGCGTCAATCGCAGTAGCTTCTACCAGCACTTCGTGAGCCGCGAGGAGCTCCTCGCGGCCGCACTCGAGCAGATCGAGATCGAGATGGCCCACGCCGACGAACCGGTTGTCATCACCGACGCCACGCAACCACCGGCGGAGCTCGTGCGATTCATGCGCCACTTTGCCGCGAACGCTGCACTCTACCGAGGTGTCTTCGGGCCACGCGGCTCCGCGCTCGTCACTGCGCGCGTGCGCGCCCGCATGCTCGGCTTCGTGCGTGCCGGCATGCAGATCTCTCCCGAGCCGATCACTCAGGCGGAGCTGCCGCTCGATATTGCAGCAGCCGGCACCTCGGGCGCGCTGCTCGGCGTCGTCGAGGCATGGATCGCGCAGGATCCCTTCCCCGCCCCGGAGGTCGCTGCTGGCTGGATGTGGCAGATCCTCGGCCCCGGCCGCATGTGGGGCGCAGCGGCTACGAGCTAGCTGCGGCGTTCGGCCTTCTCAAGCCGCTCGATCTCGACCATCACGTCGACGGGTACGCCGGTGTCGCGCAGTACGTCGCGGGTGGATCGCGGATTCGTGCGCGTGCCCTCGCGCCAGCCGCGCTGCAGGCAGTCGCGCAGCTGCGCGCGATCGCTCGAGGCTCGGAAAGTGCGGATCCAACGCCGCACGCTCGCACCGAAGTACAGGAACTTCTCCCAGCCGTAGAGCGCGTCTGAACGCCGGAATACCCACAGCTTGTTCCGCACCTCAAAGAAGAACCGCGGGCCGGGGTCTGCGTCACTCGATCCGCGCTTGGCGGTCTTGTGAGTCACGACGGAATCGGGGGTAAAGATGCCGCGCGCGCCGCGCAACAGGCGCGCCGAGTACTCAAAGTCGTCATTCCACAGGAAGTAGTCAGCCAGCGGCAGTCCAAGCTCACGCACCCGCGCCGCACGCAGAAATGCGGACACGAACGAGATCGAGCGGATCTCCATCGCGCCGACGGCCGCCGCGCGTTCGCGCTCGGCGGCGGCCGCGCGGATCTTCGACTTCGGGGTGTTCATCGGGTGATCCGCCCCGTCGGTCCAGATGACCCGCGAGCCCATCACCGCGAGATCGTCCGGGCCACTGGCGCGGTAGCGCTCGTGCGCGCCGAGCGCGCCCGCGAGCGCGTCGGGGCTGGGCACGGTGTCGTCGTCCATGACCCAGACCCAGTCGGTCTCCTCGTCAACGACTGCGGCAGCGATACCGACGGCGAACCCGCCGGCGCCGCCCGTGTTCTTCTCGAGCTTGATGAGGCGAGCGCGCTCCCCCCATTCGGAGAGCTTCGCCTCCGCGACCTCAGTCGAGCCGTCAGTGGAGGCGTTGTCGACGACGACCAGCCGATCCACCGGGCGCGACTGCGCCGCGAGCGCGTCGAGCGCCTCGCCAAGCAATTCGCGCCGATTGAAGGCGACAAGTACTGCCGTGACCCGCATGTCACCCTTTCGTTGCACGTGAAACCCGACCTATTCTACGGCAGGCGTTACTCGCCGCCGCCTTCCGGCTGCGGGCTTGCCGCAGCAACGCCAGCGTCGACGAGTTCGCGGATGACCCCGTAGTCCGGAGCCTCCGGGTCGACTGCGGGCGGCACAAGTTCGACGTTGACCGGCGAGTGCTCGCGGGCCTTGCCGGCAAGGTCAACGAAGCGTCCGAGCATCGAGTCCGGGATGTCGGTCTTCACCAACTGCGAGCCAGCCGCCGCGATCTCCTGGAACCGCAGCAACACGTTCCCGGGATTCATCTGCGCGAGGATTGCGCCCTGCAGATCACGCTGCCGCTGCATCCGGTCGTAGTCGCCGTTCTCGGAGCCGTAGCGCGAGCGGGCGAACCACTGTGCTTCCCAGCCGTTGAGGTGCTGCTCGCCCGGTTCGATCCAGCCATCAACATTCACGAGCTCTCCCGAGTACTCGTCGATGCCGCCACCGATCGGCAGTCGCTCAGGCACGTTCACCGTGGCCCCGCCGAGCGAATCGATGATGTTCGAGAACGCGTCCATGTTCAACAGCACGTAGAACTGCGGGTCGATACCGGTGGCGCCCTGCACCGCGTCCTTCGTCGCCTCGATGCCGGGCGAGGAGCCGCGCGACTCCGCGTCTGGGTACAGTCCGGCGTAGGTCTCGGGGAAGTTCTCGACCTCGGTGTAGACGGCGTTGAGGTAGCAGGTCGTGTAGCAGCCGCCCCATTCGCTGACCGAGTTCGGAGCTACGCCGAAGCCGTACGGGTGGAGCGCGCTCATAGGCGACTCCTCGGGGAACGGCATCTCGATGAGTTCGCGCGGGAGCCCGATGATGACCGACTGCCCGGTTTTCGCGTCGACGCTCACCAGTGAAATCGAGTCGGGCCTGATGCCCTCACGGTCGGAGCCGGCGTCGGTTCCCAGCAGCAGGATGTTGTAGCGACCGTCGATGGGTTTCACGTCCGGTGCACCGATGAAGATGCTGCCGATCGCGCCGCGGCCGGTGCCGATGAGGGATGACGCCCAGGCAGCGCCAGCGACGGGGACCAGGGTGAGGCTCACCGTGAGCATCGCGACCGGCACCCGCCAGTTCGGCGTCACCCGCACAAGCTTGGTGAGGCGCAGCGTATCGATGCCGAGTACGAGCCACATGAGCCCGAGCGCTGCGATGAGCCACTGCAGCACAAACAAGAACAGGTTGTTCGTGAACACCGAGAGCGTCGTAGCCCTGGCAAACAGCAGACCGAGAAGCGAGATCACCAAGACCACAACGGCCGCGATGGTGACGCTGAGCCCAAAGCGACCTAGCTTACGGTTGCCCGCGAGCAGCTGCGCGCTGCCAGGCAGCAAAAATCCGAGCACGACAAGCCAACGCGCCCGCTTGGTCATCAGCGGCGGCGAAGACAGGTCGGGTGTGCGGATCGGCCGTTCGAGGTCGTAGTCGAGGGCTCCGCTCATACACCGTACCCATCGGGGGTTGCCGACTGCCAGGCCCAGGAGTCCCTGCAGGCGTCAGCGAGCGAGCGCGTCGTCTGCCACTCGAGCTCGCGGTTCGCCTTCGCCGGGTTTGCCACGGTCTCGGCGACGTCGCCGCCGCGAGGAGGAACGACTTCATAGGGTATCTCGCGGCCAGCGGCCTCCCCGAACGCGCGGACGACGTCGAGCACGCTCGAGCCGGCACCCGAACCGAGGTTGTAGGTGGACACACCCTCGCCCATCCGCTCCAGGGCCTGCGCGTGCCCCTCGGCGAGGTCCATCACGTGAATGTAGTCGCGCACGCCGGTGCCATCGGGCGTCGGGTAGGAGTCCCCGAAGACACTGAGCTTCTCGCGCTTACCAACTGCGACCTGCGCAATGAACGGCATGAGGTTGTTCGGAATGCCCGATGGATCCTCGCCGATCCGGCCCGACGGGTGCGCGCCGACCGGGTTGAAGTACCGCAGCAGCACCGCCTGCAGCTCTGGCCACGATGTCTGGGTGTCGCGGATCATCTGCTCGATCATCGCTTTCGACCAGCCGTACGGGTTCGTGAGGCCGAAGCCTGCCGGGTGGTCTTCGTCCTGTGGAACGTACTGCGGGTCGCCGTACACCGTCGCACTCGAACTGAATCCGAGGCGGGTCATACCGCGCTCGCGCATGAGATCGAGCAGGTTGAGGGTCGAGTCGATATTGACTCGGTAGTACCGGGTCGGCTGCGCCACTGATTCACCGACGGCCTTCAGCCCGGCGAAGTGCACCACCGCGTCGACCTCAAGCCCCGCGAACGCAGCCTCGGCCGCGACGCGATCGGCGAGATCCGCCTGAATGACCGGAATACTGCGACCCGTCAACTCCGCGACCCGCCGCACCGCCTCCGGGCTACTGTTCGAGAAGTCGTCGAGCACCACGACGTCGTGGCCGCGCTCGAGGAGCACGAGGGCAGTGTGGGAGCCGATGTAGCCGGCACCTCCGGTGAGCAGAACACGCATAGCATCGAGGCTACTTCACCGAAGCAGAGAGAACCATGCGGCACTCCGAGGACTCGCGGGGCGCGGCGCACAGGAAGTGCAATTCCTGCACCGTAGAATGGCTATGGATTCATAGTTATTGGTAACGCAACCCCCGGAGGTGGAAATGGCGACTCTCAGCCTCATCGCCGAGCCGTTTCCGGATTGGGAAGCCCCCGTACATTTCGCGGCTGCTACCGACCTCGCGGACGCCATTGCCGCGACCGCACCGCGCAGCTGCAGTGCGAGGTTTCTGTCGGCCCGCGGCACGACCCCGCCCGATTTCTCCTCGCCGCGGATCAGTGCCGAGCAGCTGCCCATGGGCGCAAATGCGCTGCCCATTCTCTGGCAGTCGAGCACGACCGCCCGCCCCCTCGACGGCGAGATGACGCACGCGGTCACACCGATGATCCCGCTCCGTTCTCGATCCGAGGACGACGGCACCCAGACCACCGTGACGATCCCCCACGGGCTCGCGTGGGAGGCTCCTGACCTCCTCACCCCCGCCCAGGGCCGTCTCACCCGCTCGTTCGTGAAGCGTGCCGCGAAGTACGCCGATGTGCTCATCGCGACTTCACACTCAGTGGCCTCGCTCATTCAGCAGCACTACGGCCACAATGTTCCGGTTCAGGTCGTCCCGCCAGTCGCCCCGTCGGTATTCCTCGCCGGAGAGGACGCTGCGGCTCGCCGCGACAATCTCGGCCTGCCCGAGCGTTACCTGGTGACCACGGCAAATCTCGATGATCACGGACGCCTGCAGTGGGTGCTCGACGCGCTGGATTCAGACCCGTCGCTCCCCCACCTCGTCGTCATCACTGGCCTCGACCCGCTCCTACACGTTAAGGGCGCACCACAGCAGAACGACATCGTCGCTGCCCTCCCAGCGGCGGTGCGCGAGCGGGTGACCGTTGTCCCCGCAGAGGATCTCGCTGACGTCGGAGCCATCATTTCTGGTGCGGCGATGCTGCTGCAGCCGCAGTCGTTTGCTGGCACCGGGTATACCGTCATCGCGGCGCTCATGGCAGGCGTTCCCGTACTGCACGCGGGCGTGCCGGCGTTTGAAGAGCACATCCTCGATGCGGGGCACGCGGAGCCCGAGGCTCCCGGGTTCATCACCTCACTGTCGCGGCTCTTCATCCCGAACAGCGGGGACGGATCGAGCGAGCTCGAACGCCTCACCGTGCACGCAGCGGATCGCGGTCGCACGTACTCGTGGAACTCGGTCGCGTGGCAGCTGTGGGAGACCCACGCCCTCATCTAGCGGCGAGGGCCACCACGGCCGACGCTACTCCGCTGCGACGCGCGCCTGCAGCGCCGCGTTCTTCTCTTCCACCATTTCGGTGAGACCCTGCGCATACGCGTCGAGCTTGGCACGGAGCGCGTCATCGCTCGTCCCGAGGATGCGTGCGGCGAGAATGCCGGCGTTCTTCGCGCCCCCGATCGAGACTGTCGCAACCGGGATCCCGCCTGGCATCTGCACGATTGAGAGCAGCGAGTCCATGCCGTCAAGTTTCGCGAGGGGCACGGGAACTCCGATCACCGGCAGCGAGGTCATCGATGCGACCATGCCCGGCAGGTGTGCGGCCCCTCCGGCGCCCGCGATGATGACCCGCACTCCGCGGCCTGCGGCTGCACGCGCGTAGTCCACCATCTTGTCGGGGGTGCGGTGCGCGCTCACGACTTCGACCTCGTGCGCGATCCCGAACTCACGGAGCATGTGCACCGCGTCCTGCATCACCGAAAAATCGGAGTCAGAACCCATAATTACGCCGACGAGGGGGGATGATTCGCTCATACCCCAATCGTAGCGGTCGCCAGCGCGGCGGGTGAGCCCGTACGAGCAGCGCGGGCTCACCGCGCGACAGCGCACCCGGCTCGGCGTTAGGCGAAGCCGTCGGCCGCCGACCGCGCCTCTGCGCGTGCGTCCTCAAGCGAGGTGCCGACGACGGTGACGTGCCCGACCTTGCGCCCGGGACGCGGCAGTTTGCCGTAGCTGTGGATCTTCGCGGCGGGGTGCGCAGCCAGCACGTCGGCATAGCGCACCGGCATCGGGCCCTCGGCGGGGCCACCGAGCACGTTCACCATCACGGCGAAGGGCGCGGCCATCGCGGGGTCGCCGAGCGGCAGGTCAGTGACGGCGCGCAGGTGCTGTTCGAACTGGCTCGTGAGTGACCCCTCGATCGAGAAGTGTCCGGAGTTGTGCGGACGCATCGCGAGCTCGTTCACGAGCACCCGACCGTCGCGCGTCTCAAACATCTCGACGGCGAGCACACCGGTCGCGTCAACGCCCTGGGCGACAACGGCACCGATGCGTGCGGCCTCTGCCGCGGTCTCGGGGTTCGATACGGGTGCGGGCGCGAGCACCTCGGCGCAGACACCGTCCTGTTGGATGGTTTCGACGAGCGGCCAGGCGCGGGTCTCCCCCGACGGCCTGCGCGCGACGAGCTGCGCCAGCTCGCGGGTGAAATCGACGAGCTCCTCTACCAGCAGGAAGCCGCCGCGGCCGTCCTCCGCGAGCGCCGTGAACCAGTCGCGCACCTCGTCAGCCTGCGAGACGACGCGCACGCCCTTGCCGTCGTAGCCGCCGCGGGCGGTCTTCACGACGGCGCGGCCCCCGTTCGCATCGATGAACTCTTGGAGGGCTTCCTCCGAATCGACTGCCGCCCAGGCGGGGATCGGCACGCCGAGCTCAGCGAGCTTCTCACGCATGAGGATCTTGTCCTGCGCATACTGCAGCGCGTGTGGCCTGGGGTGCACGGCGACGCCGCGGCGCTCGAGCTCGTTCAAGATCTCGTGAGGCACGTGCTCGTGGTCAAAGGTGACAACGTCAACGGTCTCGGCGAAGGCGTACACCGTCTCTGGGTCGCGGTAGTCGCCGACCATGTCGGCGGCGCGTGCCGCGCTCATGCCCTCGGTCTCGGCGAGCACGGAGATCTCAATACCCAGGTGAATCGCGGGCGGCACCATCATGCGGGCGAGCTGGCCGCCGCCGATCACGCCGACGCGGACAGTGGGATTCGCAGCAGCAACTTCAGGAATTTCGCTCACCCCTCCATTCTGCCGTATCTCGGGCTGCCCGGGAGCCAGCGTTACTCGAGCAGGCGCACTGCGTCGCTCGGGGCGACTGCCTCCGGCAGCCCGAGCTCCGGATCGAGGCCCGTCGCTATCCACGCCGAGGTGAGCAGCAGTGCGCGGCAAATAAAGTTGAACCACAGCAGCAGGCCCACAAAGATCGCGAACGGGGCGAGCAGCGGATTGCTCGTCGCCCCGCCCAGGAGCGCCGTGCCGAGGAGCTTGAGGAGGAACAGCGCAGCGGCCCCGACCAGGCTGCCGGTGATGAGGTGCCACCAGCCGACCCGCACCTCGGCGAGGTAGCGGTGGATCGCGACGAGCACGAGCACGTCGAAGAGATACATGGCTCCGTAGCGCACCACTGTGCCGAGCCCACCAAAGAACCAGTTGTCAGAACTCACCCCGAGCCAGGACAGCAGGAAGTCGGTGAGGTTCGAGCTCACGACAACGAGCACGGCCGAGACGATGATCGCGAGGAAGAAGCCGACGGCGAGCGCGAGGTCGCGCACCTTCAGCAGCAGGGCGTTCCGGTATTCCTTGACCTCAAGCCCAAAGATGAGTCGGATCGAGCGCCGAGTGCCAGTGAACCAGTTGATCGCGACCCAGATGAGCGAGATACCCGCGACCAGCGTCGTCCAGTCGAGCACCCGCGCGCCAAGCAGACTCTGCACCTGGATCGCCGAATCCTTATCGGTTCCCAGCAGCCCCGGCACGAACACGTTGATCTGCTCGATGATGGTGGCGAGGAGTTCGGGCTGGCCACGCAGCACAATGCCGAACACACTGAAGCCGACGAGCACACCAGCGAACACCGCGAACAGCGCCTGATAGCTCATGCCGCCCGAGAGCACGCTCCCACCAACATCGGTGAAATGGGAGAACGCGCGATAGGGCCGCGTGCGCGGGATGCGCTGCCACAGGGTGAGCCCGCGTGCAATGACTCCTGGCTGCGGGCTTTTCTTCATGAGAGCGAGTGTAGCGCGACCGCAGAGCGGTCGAGGGCTCGTGGCCGCGTGTTAAGCGCCCAGCTCCGCACCACGAATGCAGTCCTGGGGGGATTGCGGTGAGGAGCCGGGCATTTAATAACACGTGAAAAACCACAAATCGTGACGCGCGTTCACGAAATTATTTCAAAAGGATTTCGGATTCGTAAATTCGCGTTGCGACCCGCGATACTGGTAAGGAAGCATTCGCGCTGGGGGGCGCGGATACTGAGCATGAGGCATGCCAACGCGGGTCGCGTTGCCGTGCCTACGGGGGAACACTTCACGGGGGAAATGTGCGCAAGGATGTCAACCAGGATCGTCAAGCGATGCCTGATGAGGAGCTCCTCTCTGCCTCTCGTGAGGGGGATACTGCGGCATTCGCGGAGCTCTGGGAGCGGCACCGCAAACCCGGGCTCACCGCCGCACGCAGCCTTGCTCCCTCCCTCGACCCCGAAGATCTGGTGTCAGAGGCCTACCTCACCATCCTCGAGCTCGTGCGCGACGGCCGCGGCCCACAGGGAGCATTCCGCCCGTACCTCTACCGGGTCATCCGTTCAGCGGCAGCGAATCGGTTCCGCGCTGGCGAGCACACCGACGTGGAACTCACCGACGCCCCCGCGCTCCACGAAACCGCTCCCTGGGAAGACAACGCCTTTGACCTCAACGCCGTCACCGAGGCATTCGCCACGCTCACGCCTCGCTGGCAGTCTGTGCTCTGGTACACCGAGGTCGAAGGAATGCCGCCGCGCGAGGCAGCGAAGCTGCTCGGTATCTCAGCGAACAGCACCTCGGTGCTCGCCGGCCGAGCCCGAGACGCCCTGAAATCTGCTTGGGTTGAAGCCCACGTGAATCGGCAGCTTGCTGACGAGGCGTGTCGATCCACGATCGAGAACCTGCAACGCTACCAACGCAGGAAGCTCACGGCCAGGGTGACTCGGGAGGTGGAAATCCACCTCGATGAGTGCGCGTCGTGTGCGCTCGCGGCGGTAGAGGCCGCGACCCTGAACCGGCAGCTCGGGCTCGTGCTCGCTTGGATTTCCCTCGGCGCTGCCGGCACCGCCGCGCTCGCCGAGCAACTCAACATCGCAGGCTACGTCGGAATTACGGCCGGCGGAGCCGCAGTGGCAGCCGGCGCCCAGGGCGGGGGCGCGGCTGCGGGAGGCGGGGCGACGGCGGGATCCATTCCTGCCGCCATTGCCTCCGGAGTGAGCGGGCTCGTGAGCTCCATTGGCCTGCCCGCGGCGATCGGTGGCGCCAGCTTGCTCCTCGTCGCAGCCGCCGGTGTCGGCGTCGCCGCGATCTCGCTCCCCGCCGAAGTTCCACTCGCAGCTCCCGTCGCCTCAGCCGGCACGGATCACGGCGCGGATGGTGCCCCCGCGGCCGCGTCTCCTGGCACTCAGGCCCCGAGCCGCACGCGCGAGCGGGCCTCAGATCAATCAGGCGAAGCTGCCACTAGCGGCGAGGTCCTCCCCGCGCTCGACCAGGCAATCGCGACGGCAGACGGCCTGCCACCCGCGCTGATACCCGACAGCGGCGAGCATGTCACGGTGCCGCAGCCGCTGCCGCTGCCGGCCACCCCCGCACCACGAGAACCCGACGAGCCGCACACACCAACTCCTCTGGTCGATCCGCCTGTGACGGAGCCACCCACGGTGGAGCCCCCGGTCATCGAGCCCCCGGTGATCGAGCCACCGGTCATCGAGCCACCGGTCATCGAGCCACCCATCGTGAAACCACCAGTCATCAAGCCCCCGATCGTGGAACCCCCGGTCATCGAACCCCCGGTGATCGAGCCGCCCATCGTCGAACCCCCGATCATCGAGCCACCGGTCATCGAGCCACCCATCATCGAGCCACCCATCATCGAGCCACCCATCATCGAGCCACCCATCATCGAGCCACCCATCATCGAGCCACCGGTCATCGAGCCACCAACCGTTGACCCTCCAACGACGTGGCCGCCGTGGGTACGACCACCCATTACCTGGTCGCCCAAGGCCAGTACCTAACGGGCGCTCCGCCAGCCGAGGCGACTATCGAAGATGTGAGTTCGCACACCCCCTCCTCCGCTGCGCAGGCTTGAACGTAACGTCGAACGGGGTGGGTGGTGGAGGCCTTTCGGCCCCACCACTCACCCCGCGACTACACACGCGCGTCAGGCACGGATGCAGATCCTGCGTTTAGACCGCCTGGTCCGCGTTGCGTGCCTGGCGTCGAACATTCCGCAGCACGACTGCGGATCCCGCTGCGAGCAGCAACGCTGCTCCGGCGACGAGCAGTCCCGGACCGGCTCCACCGGTGCCCGGCAGCGGCGACTTCTTGCCGTCTTCGGGCGTAGGTGTTGGGTCAGGCGTCGGCGCTGGATCTGGCGTGGGATCCGGGTCCGGCGTGGGATCAGGGCCCGGCGTGATCAGGCTGGTTTCGACCTTCATCTCCCATGCTCCCGTGAAGACCACATCGGAGTCAGTGACTTCGGCTGTCTCTGGCTCCCACCCACCGAACGTCCACGTCGTCACGGTCCGGATGTTCTGCCCCTCATCGTCCGCGGTTTCGATGACCTGGGTCTCGCTCAACGCGATGGGAGTCACGGTGTCACCGCTGACGAAGCGCTCGTTGCTCACCGGGAGCAGCCCAAGCACTGAATCAGGCAGCGGGCTGTCCACCCCGTCAGCTGCCCGGAACACGTAGGTCACGCCGAATGTATCTTCGACAACGATTGGCTCCTCGGTGACCGTCTTGCTCCATGTTCCGGTGAAGACGATGTCACTGTCGCTGATCTCAATTGATTCGCTGTCCCACCCCACGAAATCCCAGGTTGTCACCGTTCGGACGCCTGCTTCGAGGTCGTCACTCGTTTCAACGACCTGAGTTTGCGCTGGCGGCAGAGGGACGACGGTGTCACCCGGGGCGAACTTGTCGTCAGTTGTCGGCAGCAACGCAAGCACTGCGTCGGGGAGTGGCCCGTCACCCACGGCGTCTGCCGCATGGAACCGATAGCTGACGCCGAAGACGTTGTCCTCATCGTCATCGTCGCCACCGGAGCCGTCGTCCTCCGTCAGCTCCCAGCCGCCAACGAAGCTGAGGTTTTCGCCGGCAACCGTGGTGGTTGCCGGATCCCAGCCGCGGAACACCCACGCCCTGTCCTCGTCGACGGGCACGTTGGGTTCGGCAGGAGCCACTGGCGCGACCTCGGTCCCGTCCCGCAGCATGAATTCTCCTGCGGGCAGCTGGGCGAGGACGGCTTCGGGCAGCTCCTCCCCCTCGGTGAGACTCGAGAAACTGTACTCGGAGTCGAACGTGGGGACCATGCTCAGCGGAACATCGTTTCCGGGCTCATTGAAGCTGACCGGAATGTTACCCGCAAGCCAGTGGTCTATTTTCATCTCCCCAGAGATATTCGCGTTGGTGAGCGCGAACGTTTTGCCCGCCTCGAACGCTGACTGCTGCACGAAGAGCGCACCGGGCGGGGTCGGGATGAGCACTTGGGGAGGCTCAGTCGCAGCGCGATCAAGATCCGAGCCTATGACAGGGTCGCCATTCGCCCTGAGCAGAGCAATTCTGATGGTGAGGCTGCCTGAGGCAGCGTTAAATGCAACACTTTCGCACTGCAGCATGTCGCCAGCGGACGTGCCGACGTTCTGGGCCACGAACTCCGCTTGCATTGCCTCACAGGTCAACAGCGACTCGTCAACGCTGACCACCTCGGGATCTATCCCAAACGTTGCGTCCCAGGTGCCATAGAATCTTGAGTTTTGCCAGGCAGTTTCACCGCCAACCAACCCCGCCCCCGCCCCGCGCAACGAGAGATACTCGGCCCAGATGCTGGTCATGTCGAGCGAGCCGCGGTACGCCATGTCGTAGGTGGTACCCGGCTCGTCGCTCTTACGGGAGTCGAACAGGAATTCACCCATCGAGGTAATCTGTTCACTTCCATCGCTCGCATAGGCGTCGATGGTGAACTCGGGCTCGGCGGCCGAGGCCGCAGTCACCCCCATGCTGGTCAGGAGCAATGCACCGGCTGCGCCGAGGGCGCCAACCGTTCGAATTCTTCGTTTCATGGTGTCTCCAAGGTTGTCGCCGCCACGCCAACACCATGCGAACTCGTTGGGTAACGACCGTTTCGAACAATGGTTACGTCCCCTATCCCCACAACAGGCACGCGGATACTCCCATGACGCAGCACCCTGAGTACCTCTGGCACGCCACGCTGTGCGCCACGAGGACACCGTTTCACGAAACACTGACAGTCAGCTGTAAATTAGATAACTACCAGCGGCAAAGCAAAAGCCCCTCCCGGATTCGGCAGTAGCCGTTCCCGGGAGGGGCTGAGCGCGGGCGCATTCGCCGCAGAGCGTTACACCGTGACGCCGGTGCGGATCGCGGCCTTGACCTCGGCGATTGCCTTGGTGACCTGGATGCCGCGCGGGCATGCCTCTGAACAGTTGAAGGTGGTGCGGCAGCGCCACACGCCTTCCTTGTCATTGAGGATGTCCAGGCGAACTTGTGCGTTATCGTCGCGCGAATCGAAGATGAAGCGGTGTGCGTTCACGATCGCGGCCGGGCCGAAGTACTGGCCGTCGGTCCAGAACACGGGGCACGACGTGGTGCAGGCAGCACAGAGGATGCACTTCGTGGTGTCATCGAAGCGCTCACGAGCTGCAATGTCCTGGATGCGCTCCTTGCCGGGCTCCGGCGCCGAGTTCGCGACGAGGAACGGCTGCACCTCACGGAACGACGCGAAGAACGGCTCCATGTCGACGATGAGATCCTTCTCGAGGGGCAGGCCCTTGATCGCCTCAACGTAGATCGGCTTCGTGATGTCAAGATCCTTGATGAGGGTCTTGCAGGCGAGGCGGTTGCGGCCGTTGATGCGCATCGCATCCGAGCCGCAAATGCCGTGCGCGCAGGAACGACGGAACGACAGGGTGCCGTCCATGTCCCACTTGATCTGGTGGAGCGCATCAAGAATGCGGTCCGTCGGGTACATCTCGACGTCGAAGTCTTCCCAGTACGCGCCTCGGCCCGATTCCGGGTCAAAACGGCGGATCAGCAGGGTGACGTTGAACGGCTTGATCTCTTCCACGGCGTTCTCGCCGGGTGCCTCAGTGGTGACAGCACTCATGTTCTAGTACTTCCTCTCCAGTGGCGGGTAACGCAACTCGCCGTCTTCGTCCTTCAGTACGGTGACCGGCTTCCAATCCAGGCGGATGTGGTCCTCGGGGTTCGCCGAATGTGGGTCGCCCGTGGGGTAGGCCATCGTGTGCTGCATGTACTTCTCGTCGTCACGATCCGGGTAGTCGTCGCGCATGTGGCCGCCACGGCTCTCCTTGCGGTTGCGCGCCGTGTAGGTCAGCACCTCCGCGAGGTCGAGCAGGAACCCGAGCTCAATCGCCTCGAGCAGGTCGGTGTTGTACCGCATGCCGCGATCCTGCACGCCAACGTTCATGTAGCGCAGGCGCAGATCGTGGATCACGCCGAGCACCTCCGTGAGCGAATCCTCGGTGCGGAACACCTGGGCGCCGCGGTCCATGGCTTCCTGCAGCTCGCGGCGGAGGTCCGCAACGCGCTCGGTGCCGTTACCGTGACGGAACTGCTCGACGAGCTCGCGAATCTCCTTCGCGGGATCCGCGGGGAGGTCGACGAAATCGGCGGTCACGGCGTAGTCAGCTGCCGCGTTACCCGAGCGCGTACCGAACACGTTGATGTCGAGCAGCGAGTTGGTGACGAGACGGTTCGAGCCGTGCACGGACACGCACGCGCACTCACCCGCGGCGTACAGGCCGGGAACGACGGTGTCGTTGTCCATGAGGACCTCGGCGTTGACGTTGGTCGGGATGCCGCCCATCGCGTAGTGCGCGGTCGGGAAGACGGGCACGGGCTCAACGACGGGATCGACGCCGAGGTAGGTACGAGCGAACTCGGTGATGTCCGGGAGCTTCGTCTCGAGCACCTCGGCGCCCAGGTGGGTGCAGTCGAGGTAGACGTAGTCCTTGTTCGGGCCGGCGCCGCGGCCGTCAAGCACTTCCTGCACCATCGAACGGGCGACGATGTCACGCGGCGCGAGATCCTTAATTGTCGGCGCGTAGCGCTCCATGAAGCGCTCGCCACTCGCGTTACGGAGGATCGCACCCTCACCGCGCGCACCCTCGGTGAGGAGGATGCCGAGGCCCGCAAGGCCGGTCGGGTGGAACTGGTAGAACTCCATGTCCTCGAGCGGAAGACCCTTGCGCCAGATGATGCCGACGCCGTCACCGGTGAGGGTGTGCGCGTTCGACGTCGTCTTGAAGATCTTGCCGAAGCCACCGGTCGCAAAACGATCGACTTGGCCTGGAAGACGTGCAGCTGGCCGGTCGCGAGCTCGTAGGCGACGACGCCTGCGGGCTTGCGGTCCTTGCCCTCGCCGGTCATGACGAGGTCGAGCACGTAGAACTCGTTGTAGAAGTTGATGCCCAGCTTCACGCAGTTCTGGAACAGCGTCTGCAGAATCATGTGGCCCGTGCGGTCAGCGGCGTAGCAGGCGCGGCGAACCGCAGCCTTACCGTGATCGCGGGTGTGCCCGCCGAAGCGACGCTGATCGATCTTGCCGTCAGCCGTACGGTTGAAGGGCAGGCCCATGTTCTCGAGGTCGATGACGGCCTCGATGGCTTCCTTGGCGAGGATCTCCGCCGCATCCTGGTCGACGAGGTAGTCGCCGCCCTTGACGGTGTCGAAGGTGTGCCACTCCCAGTTGTCTTCCTCGACGTTTGCGAGTGCAGCAGCCATGCCGCCCTGCGCCGCGCCCGTGTGGGAGCGAGTCGGGTAAAGCTTCGAGATGACAGCGGTCTTGGCCTTCGGGCCAGCCTCGATCGCGGCGCGCATGCCCGCACCACCCGCTCCGACGATTACAACGTCGAACTGGTGATAGGTCACGCCGTCCTTCACTGTGACGTCTTCGCCCTCATGAGTGTTCGTGGTCACTGGTTTCCTTACTGCTGAATTCTGTACGTCTCTGAGGCTCGGCGGTTACTTCGCCGAGCAGAAGGAGGCAACGAGCGAGGGGTCAGCCCCCGCCGGGCACGGATCAAAGGTGAAGATCACGAGTGTGCCGAGGAGGATAAGGAGCCCTGCGGAGAGCCACAGCAGGGTGCGGAGCACCTTGTTCAGGCCCGGGCGCACGACGTAGTCGTTCACGATCGTCCGCATGCCGTTCGCGCCGTGGATCAGTGCGAGCCACAGCAGCAGGAGGTCCCAGACCTTCCAGAACGGGTTCGCGAGCTTGCCGCCCACAAAGCCGAAGTCGATGGCGCTGATGCCGTCACCGATCATCAGGTTCGAGAAGAGGTGTCCGAACACGAGCACGACCAGCAGCACGCCAGAGACGCGCATGTAGATCCAGCCCCACTTTTCCCAGTTGGTGTTCTTCTTTGCCGGGGTCTTCGCGCGGGGCGCGTCAATTGTCATAGCCATGATTGTTACTCCGCCCTCGCTTAGTGACTGAACACGTTGATCAGGTGACGCGGCAGGAAGCCTGCCATCGTCACAGCCCAGAGCACGATAACGATCCAGAACATCGTCTTGTGGTACTTGGCGCCCTTGCTCCAGTAGTCCACAAGAATAATGCGCAGACCATTGAACGCGTGGAACACGATGGCTGCGACAAGCGCTGCCTCACCGAGGCCCATGATCGGGGTCTTATAGGCGCTCATCACCGCGTTGTAAGCCTCAGGGCTCACACGAATGAGTGCAGTGTCAAGCACGTGCACGAGCAAGAAGAAGAAGATGGCGACACCGGTGATGCGGTGAAGCACCCAGGACCACATGCCCTCGTTGCCACGGTAGAGCGTACCGCCACGTTGGGCTTTCTTCTTCGCCGCTGGAGCGGCTTCAGCGGGTAGGGCTGACACGAGCTTCCTCCTTGGTCGTCACGCACACGCAGCAGAGTCAGCATTCTTGAGGAGGCACCCGATATGCGGGCACGCCACATTGCTGAGAGTTCTCTGCGACTTCCATTATGGCACTCTCTGGGGGTGTCACGAACACCCCCTCGCGAGTCGGCGATAGGAAGCCACCCATGAGCATTCATTAGGCTGGCTCTATGACGTCTCCGAACCCCGCGCTCGATCGCCTCACCTGTGTCATCCCCGCGGGTGGAGTGGGCTCGCGGCTATGGCCTCTCTCCCGCGCCAACGCGCCGAAGTTCCTGCTCGACCTGACCGGCGCGGGCGACTCGCTGCTGTCGGCGACGTGGTCGCGGCTGAAGCCGCTCGTGCCCACCGAGCGAATTATGGTCGTGACCGGAAATGCACACCGGGAGTCGGTAGTTGAGCAACTTCCGGACATCCTCCCTGAGAACCTCGTCACTGAAAGCGAGCCGAAAGATTCCTCGGCAGCGATCGGACTCGCCGCGGCGATCCTTGAACTGCGCGATCCCGACGCGATCCTCGGCTCGTTTGCGGCCGATCACGTGATCCGCGGCGACGTGCTCTTCCGGCGCGCGGTCGCGACGGCCGTTCGCGCAGCCGACCAGGGCTACATCGCGACCATCGGAATCCACCCCACCCACGCGGCGACCGGCTTCGGGTACATCTCGTGCGGCGAAGCCCGCACCGATCTCGCACCCTTTGACCTCTACGACGTGACCGAGTTCGTTGAGAAGCCCGACGCGGAGACCGCCGAGCGCTACCTGAAATCGGGCGGCTATCTCTGGAACGCCGGAATGTTCATCGCGAAGGCGAGTGTGCTCCTCGATCAGATGGCGCTCGCTGAGCCCGAACTCGTCGACGCCCTGCGCGAGATCGCAGCCTCCTGGGGCAAAAAGCGCGGCGCCGAGGTGCGAGAACGGCTCTGGCCGACGCTGCCAAAGATCGCCATCGACTACACGGTTGCGGAGCCCGCAGCTGCCGCGGGCAAGATGGTCTGCGTTGCGGCGCACTTCGAGTGGGACGACGTGGGCGACTTCGCTTCGGTCGCCAACCTCCTGACGCGCGGCCGTCCGTCCGATCTCGCCGTGCTCGGCGACGGCGCACAGGTCCTGTCCGACGCCTCAAGCGGCATCGTCGTTTCTGAGAGTGACCGCCTCGTCGCGCTCGTCGGTATGGAAGACGTCGTCGTGGTCGACACCGCCGATGTGCTGCTCGTGACGACTAAGGCGCGCGCGCAAGACGTCAAGCGCCTCGTCGAGCGCATGAAGGTCTCGGGCGGCGGACACCTGCTCTAACCTGCGGCTCGACCGCCCCTCCCTTCTCGGCCCTCTTCGGTGTCCTCAGCGCCCAACACATAACGTCTCGGCGAAGTCCTGCCCCTTGTGCTGCAGAAAACTGGCCGTTTCGCTGAGTCGATACCGTTTCGGCGTCCGAGGAAGGCGAGAGGCAGGCTGGAGAGCAGGCCGCTCCCGGTCGGAGTAGACTGTGCGGGTGACTGAGCGAGTATTAATCAAGGATCTGGCCGCCCGCGAGGACGGCACCGTACGTGTATCTGGCTGGGTTGAGAAGGTTCGCGACCAGCGGTACGTGCAGTTTGTGGTGCTCCGCGACGAGTCGGGCGCTGTCCAGCTTGTCAACGGTGGTGTGCTCCGCGAGCCCGACCCCGAGAATCCCCGCTCAGATATTCTCGTGCCCCGCACGACCACGATCTCCGAGCTCACCCACGGTACCTTCGTGACCGTCGAGGGCGAGCTGCAGCACAACGAGCGCGTGAAGCTTGGCGGCGTCGAGATTCAGATTGAGACGATCGAGGTTGTCGCGCAGTCGCTGCCCGACAACCCGGTCGCGGACGACTCGAACATCGACGTGCGCCTCGACTGGCGCTTCCTCGATCTGCGTCGCCCCGAGCAGAACCTCGTGTTCCGTGTGCAGACCACGTTCCTGCACGCGCTGCGCACCCTCTGGGTCGAGCGCGGTTTCATCGAGATCCAGACCCCGAAGCTCATGGCTTCTGCATCAGAGTCGCGCGCTGAGCTCTTCGAGGTCGAGTACTTCGAGGGCAAGGCGTTCCTCGCGCAGAGCCCGCAGTTCTTCAAGCAGATGGCGCAGGCGGCCGGCTTCGGCGGCATCTTCGAGGTTGGCCCCGCGTTCCGCGCCGACCACTCGTTCACCTCGCGCCATGCGACCGAGTTCACCTCGATCGACACCGAGATCAGCTGGATCGACTCGCACGAAGACGTCATGGAGCTCCACGAGGAGCTCATCGTCGCTGGCCTCACCGCGGTGAAGGAGAAGCACGGCGAAGAGATCCAGAAGCTCTTCAACGTGGATCTGCAGATCCCCGCACGCCCGTTCCCGCGTATTCCCCTCGCCGAGGCGAAGGAGATCGTGAAGAGCCGCGGCTACGAGGTGCCTCGCGCCGACGCAGACATGGATCCCGAGGGCGAACGCCAGATCGCAGCGTACGTGCAGGAGAAGTTCGGCACGGACTTCGTCTTCCTCACGGACTACGACTCGTCGATCCGCCCGTTCTACCACATGCGCAACGATGAGAACCCGGAGCTCACCAAGAGCTACGACCTCATCTACCGCGGCACCGAGATCTCGACGGGCGCGCAGCGCGAGCACCGCATCGAGGTACTCGAGGCGCAGGCGCGCGACAAGGGTATGAACCCCGAAGAGCTCGGCTTCTACCTTGACTTCTTCCGTTACGGTGTTCCGAGCCACGGCGGCTTCGGCATGGGCCTGAACCGTGTGCTCATGCTCATGCTCAACCAGCCCTCGATCCGCGAGACGACGTACCTGTTCCGCGGCCCGAACCGCCTGCTGCCGTAAGTCAGCTTCTCACGCAGGGCGCTCTCGTGTTCCGACACGGGGGCGCCCTTTGCGTTCTCGCCTCTCGCCTCTTCGCAATTGAAAGTGCAGGCCGCAGCGAGCAAACAACGCTGACTTGCCATGACCTCAGCGAGGTCATGACCCTTTTGCTGCAAATCACTCCTAACCTCGCTGAGGTCATGGCTGATGAGCGATTCAGGGTGGGCGCGACTTCGCCTTGAGAGGTGCTGGCCATAGCGAGAAAGGTCTTCGCGCTAGAGCTTCGATTGAGAAGAGCCGCGTTTCGCACGGCCGGCTCTTTCCTTGTGCACGCCTGGCACCCGCGGGTCGCAGCGCGCTCGACTTCCTCACCGCCCCCATTAATTGAGACCGACCTGTGTTTGGCCTGTACAGCAGTCGGTCTGGGTAAATCGGGGCAGTGAGGATGTCTGGCGTGGTTTCCTGCCGCACTGAGAAACATTGCCGTTCGCAACAGAGAGGACACCGCCTCATGGTCCCTCAGCACGCAGCACGGTACAACTCGAGAACGAGCACTTTCGTGTCACCGAGTGGATGATTCCGCAGGGGGCAACGGTCGCGATCGTGTTCGTTAAGGTCGAAAAGCTCTAGCGCTTCCTCGCAACAACGACGGTGTCGTAGTGGGTGCCGGCTTCGCCGTCAGGGCCGATCGCGGCACGATGCCGCAGCTCGGCGATGTCGACCTCCCACACCTCCGGATGAAGCGCGAGATCGGCGAGCTCAGCCTCCGGCGTCGGAAAGTAGCCGGGTCCGTGGTGTTGGTGCCCCGTACCCGAGTGGCCGGACTGCTCCCCCGCCGCCCACGACGGCGGGGCACCGTGCGAGACGAGCACGAGTCTGCCACCCGGCGCGACGCGTGCCGCGGCAGCACGCAGCGCCTCGGGGCGCGGCAGGTGTGCCGGCGACTGCAGAAAGCTTGCGGTGACGAGGTCGAAGGGGGCTTCCGAGCCGTCGATGGCCCGCGGGTTCTCGATCCAGTCTCCGAGGTCGGCTGCGATGAACGTCGCTTCAACACCGCGCGATAACGCTTCTGCCCGACCGCGAGCGACCGCGGTCTGCGAGAGGTCGATGCCCGTGGCCTGCCACCCGTGCTCGGCGAGCCACAGCACGTCGCCGCCCTCGCCGCAGCCGAGATCGAGCGAGCGTCCAGGGGCGAGATCCGCGACAACTGCGGCGAGCGCCGTGTTGACCTTGCCCGACCACATGCGGTCGGCCTCGCCGTAGCGCCGCTCCCAGAACTCGGCCGGGGTCAGTTCCGCCTCAGTCATCATGCTCCTTACTCAGTGCCACGGTGAAGTCTTCCTCCACCAGGGCGAAGTTTACCGAGCCACCGGCTGCCGCTCCTGACCCCATCGCCATGGGCACGGTCGCCATTGGTGCGGCGACGTTGCCGACGGCCCACACGCGCTGGTGGCTCGTCCGGCCAAAGCCATCGACTGTCAGGAAGCTCCCGTGGGGTGCCTCGGTGCGCGTAAGATCGAGGTCGGCTATGAAGCCATCCAACGGGACCATGGTGCTCGCGGTGAGGATCGCGTCGATCTCGTGGCTGAGCCCATCTGCCGTTCGCACGCCTGTCACACCCGTCCCATCGCCAAGGATCTCCGTGACCGGCGCGCTCACGATCCGCATGCCGCGTGCGAGGAGGGAACGTTCGACTGTGGGGTCGAGTGGTCCGAGTTCCGCGCTAAACACAGTGACGTCGTCGCTCCACTGCCGGGCAAGCTTCACCTGGTGCAACGAGGCCGGAGAGGTGGCGAGCACAGCGATCCTGCTCCCGCGCACTTCCCAGCCGTGGCAGTAGGGACAGTGAAGCACACTGCTCCCCCAGTAGTCACTCAGCCCGGGGATCGCCGGGAGGTCATCGCGCACGCCTGTCGCGATGACGAGGGCACGTGCGGTGAGGGTCTCGGAGGCGCTTCCCTCCGTCAACGGCGCGAACTCGATGGCGAGCCTGTCGCCCGCGTCGCGCACCCGAACGACGCTGCCTTCGACGAACTCGACCCCGTACGCCGCCGCTTCTGCGCGGCCACGCTCGAGGAGGCTCTCGGGTGTGGCGCCGTCGTGGCCGAGGACGTTATGCATGTGCGCGGCGAAGCGGTTGCGCGGGCTTCCCGAATCGATCACGATTGTGCGGCGCAGGGAGCGGCCGAGGGTCTGCGCGGCGCTCAGCCCCGCGGTGCCGCCCCCGACAATGATGACGTCAGCGTGTGTCTGTTCCATACCGGTATCGTCCCGCGAGGGGTGCAATAATGGCAATCAGAATTGCCGTATTGGCAAGTCGCTCAGTGGGCGCCTTGACTACCTCAGCCCGAGCACGCAGAAGGAGCACTGTGGAAGAACTGCAGCAACTGGGAGCACGCCTCCGCGCCGCTCGGCAGGAGCGCGGCTGGACCCTCGACGACCTCGCGGGCCGCGCAGGCATGTCAGTCAGCACGCTCTCACGGCTCGAATCGAGCAAGCGCCAGGCCAGCCTCGAGCTGTTGCTTCCGCTTACGAAGCAGCTCGGGATCCGCATCGACGATCTCCTCGAGCAGCAGCCGCGCGACCCACGCGTGCATCGCTCCCCCGTCACCCGCGGCAGCATGACAATCGCGCCGCTCACACGCGAGGAATCCGATGTTCGCGCGTTCAAGATCACGTATCGCCCCGAGGCTCCGCAGCGGCCGGCGCAGACCCACGAGGGGCACGAGTGGCTCTACGTACTCTCGGGGCGACTGCACCTCGAGCTCGGCGAGCAGCAGCTCGTGCTGCAGCAAGGCGAAGCCGCAGAATTCGACACCACGACGCCGCACCGCATGTGGGCCGCAGGCACCAGACCGGCAGAGGTCATCAGCATCTTCAACACCGTGGGCGAGCGCGTGCACCTGCATTCCCACTCGGCCGATTGACTCTTCCGCCGCCCGGCCGTCGTGACGAGAGATGACGGAGTTCCTCGCGCAGAGGATTGCTTCACGGCTACCCTCGAAGCATGGCTGAGCACACGGATCACCTCCTCATCGGCGGCGGCATCATAGGGCTCGCGACCGCCTGGCAGCTGGCCCGCCGCGGCGAGCGGGTACGCCTCATTGAGCAGTTCGAGCCGCACCACACGCGCGGCGCCTCACACGGCTCCACCCGCAACATCAACAACGCCTACCACGAGGAGTTTTATCTGGACCTCTTCGACGAGGCGTTCGCACTGTGGCGGGACCTGGAGCAGCAGGCCCCGGAGCCGCTGCTCAAGCTGCACGGCCTCGTCACTCAGGGCGATGAGGCGACGGTGCTCGCCTCCCACGAGGCGCTCACCGCGCGCGGGGCCGACGTCGAACTCCTCGACCCGGCTGCGGCGAACGCCCGCTGGCCGGGGATGCGGTTCGCCGGCCCCGTCCTCGTCGGGAACCAGGCGGGGATCGGGTACGCGGCCCGGGCGCTCGATGCGTTCCAGGCCGCAGCTGTTCGTGACGGCGCGATCATCGAGCGGGGCAGTCGGGTCGTCGCAATCGATCCGGCCGCGGACCGCGTGCGCGTGACCGTCGCTGACGCGAGTGGCGCTACCCGCATCATCGAGGCCGGCCACGCGATCGTCGCGGCGGGCGCCTGGTCCCAACCGCTGCTCGAGGGGATCGTGGATCTCCCCCGCCTCACCGTCACAGAGGAGCATCCCGCGCACTTCACCCCACGCGATCCCGCACTGGTCTGGCCATCGTTCAACCACATGTTCGCTCCCGACCAGCTCGACGAGCGAGGCGGCAATGTCTATGGCATGCCGAGCCCGGGCGAGGGCGTGAAGCTCGGGCTGCACGCGGTGGGGCACGAGGTGGACCCGGATCAGCGCACGTTCGCCCCGACACCCGAGGTGCGTGCGGCGGTGCGGGATCACGTCGCAGAATGGTTTCCGGGCCTCGACCCAGACACGGGTGTCGAGATCAGCTGCACCTACACGTCGACGCCGAACGGCCGCTTCGTGCTCGACCGTGTGGGCCCACTCACCGTCGCAGCCGGGTTCTCGGGGCACGGCTACAAGTTCGCACCCGCGATCGGGCGGATCCTCGCGGACTCAGCAACCGGGATCGGGCTGCCGCCGGAGGAGTTCCGGCTCGCCTCCCACGCGAAGACCCGCTGAGGGTCACCGGCGCGCTCGGTGAGCTCCTGCGTGTCCCGCCGCGCGGATGCAGGGCGCTTTCGCGAGCGGAACCCGAGTCAGGTTCCCCGCTTGCGCGCTTTGTTTGCCGGCACCGCCGCCGAGCGGTCCGCGACCAAGTTCGCCGCAAGCGACAGAACCTTGAGCTCTGCCTCTCGCAGCAGGCGTCGCTGCTCGTCGTACTCTGCCGCGGAGAGCACGACCGCAACCGGTTTACCGTGGCTGGTCAGTTTCACCGGCCGTTCCTGCGCTTGGGCGGCCACAAAGCCGACGCCGCGCCGAGCGGCGACAGTCGAAGACATAGCGAGGGGCTGCGTGTGCGTCATGGCACCAAAATAGCCCAGGACACCTAACGGTGCGCAGAACATGCACCGGCTATCGGCAAGCGTTCAGTCAAAGACCTCAGCCGGATACGCTCGCCCGCACGAGCGCGGCCGCGTGCGCTGCGGTCTCCGCGATCCTGTCCTCGGTCACCGCGACGAGGTCGGAGAGGCACGTCGGGCCGGGCGCGATCGAGAAGGCCGCAGTGACGCCCGCCGCCCGGCACTCGACCGCAGCGAGCTCGACCGCGCCGGCGATCACCACGAGCGGGGCCGCGGCCGGCCGCGTGCGCGCGACCAGATCGACGACCTTGCCGTTCACGGATTGACTGTCGAGCCGCCCCTCCCCCGAAAACACAAGATCGGCGCCCGCCATGAGCTCGGGCAAGCCGACCGCTTCGGAGACGAGGTCAGCGCCCGCGACAACCTCGGCGCCGAGGAGTGCGACCGCGGTGAGCGGGATTCCGCCAGCAGCACCAAACCCGGCGCGCTCGGTGTAGTCGCTCGCGGGGACCCCGTTTCTCGCGGCCAGCAGCATCGCGAGCCGTTCCAGCCCCGCGTCAATGATCGGCACGTCCGCGGGCGTCGCCCCCTTCTGCGGCCCGAATACGGCCGCGGCGCCCTCGGGTCCACAGAGCGGGAAGCTGACGTCGACCGCGATCCGCCACTCCGCAGTGAGCGCGCGCGGATCGAGCCCCGAATCATCGATCGTGGCGATGTCGCCGAGGCCGCGTGCGCCCGGCGCGACCTCGCGGCCCGCGGCATCGAGGAACCGCACGCCCAGGGCGCGGAGGATCCCGGTGCCGCCCTCGTTCGTCGCGGATCCGCCGACGCTCAGCAGGATTTCACTGACGCCCTGGTCGAGCGCGTCGAGCACGAGCTCGCCGACGCCGAACGTATCGGCGTCGAGCGGCCTGAGGGGGACGTCACTCACCCAGGGGAGCCCGTTTGCCTCGGCCGCCTCGATCATTGCGGTGGCGCCGTCGACGCTGATGCCGTAGCGCGCACGACGCTGCCTGCCGATCGCGTCGCGCGCCGTCACCTCGCGCGCCTGCACGCCCCACACTGCGAGCAGCGCGTCGAGCGTGCCCTCCCCGCCGTCGGCGAGCGGAATGGCTAGGTAGTCGGCGGCATCACCGTAGACCGCGCGGGCACCCGCGAGCATCGCGTGCGCGGCGGCTGCGGCAGAGCAACTGCCCTTAAACGAGTCGGGGGCTGCGATAATCAGGGGGCGTGTACTCGCTGGCATGCGCCTCAGTTTAGACGCGTTCCCTCCCACTCAACAGGTGCGAAAGGCACCACAATAGCGCGATACTATTCCCCAATCGGTGCGCTATGCACCTTATTTGCGGATCGATACGTGAGCTCCTGCTCCGCAGCGAGTGCCAACGCGAGAATTGCGGCCTGCTCGGGCACGCGCACGTCGAATCCGGTGCGCTCGGCGATGGACGCGAGCCGGCGTCGCACCGTGTTGCGGTGCGCGTACCCCGACCGTGACGCCTCGGCGGCGACGCCGGAGCCGAGATACGCGGCGAGCGTCTCACGCTCCCCCGGCGTCACCCCGTCGAGGAGCACGGCCAGGTTCGCCGCGGCGCCCTCCGGAAGATGGGCGGCAACCAGCCGCAGCTGCAGCGTGCGCGCCGCCCGAACCTCGCCGACCGCCCAGAGCGCGGATCTCGTCGACAGCGCGGCAAGCGTCCCGGCCTCACTGGCGAGCGAGGCGTCGGTCGCAGCGATGTCGCTGTGGAGGATCGACGCGGTGGGGAGTATCGCCGAGAGCTCGTTGGCGAGGGCCGCGGCGCCGGCGTCCAAACCGGATCCGGATCCGCGCGCGAGCGCAACGCCACCCGCCAGCACCCACAGCACCCCGCGCAGTGCCCCCACGACGGCCTGCGCACCGAGAAGCTCCCGCACCCGAGCGGCAGCGGTCGCGTCGATCCCGCCCGGTGCGCCCGCCGCATCAACCACCGCGAAGAGCTGCCACGGCCCCGTGAGCCTCGGCGCACGCCGCGCGAGCAGCCCGACCGCGTCCTGTGGCCGCGCTCCGTACACGAGGCGGGCGAGCAGATCTCTGTCTCTGGCATCACGCTGTGACTCGCCAGCCAGTTCAGCTTCTCGCTCGAACAACAACCCGATCGTGAGCGCGAGCACTGGCGCGAGCGAACGCACGTTCGCGGGTTCCCCGGTCACCCCGACAACGCCGATGACCATACCGCGATGCTCGAGCGGCACATTCACCCCGGCCTGCTCTCCCGAGCGAGCCGAGCCTGCTTCCACGGTCACCACAGAGTTCGTCGCGGCGGCCTCGCGCGCACCCGGATGCAGAGTACCAACGCGGCTCGCATCGTTCGATGCGACGATCACCCCGTGCGCATCCATGAGGTTGAGGTTCTCCTGCAGCGCCGGCGTCAACTCATCGACGATCCGCTGCGCGAGCGCCTGGCTCAGGTGGACCCTCTGCGACTGCGGCTCCGCGGTCACCGGTTAGACCTCGAAGTCGACCCCGGCCCGACCCGCGGAACGCTCCTTGACGAGCGCCACGACCTCGAGGTGATCCGGGTGAGTCGCGTAGACATCGAGCGCGGCCTGATCCGCGTGGTCACTCACCAACACAAGATCCCAGTTCGCTTCGGCGTTGAGCTCGTTGAGGTGCACATCGAGGGCGAGGATCCCGGGGACGGTCGCCGGGAGTGCACGCAGCGCCTCCGCGATCTCCGTCGCCTGATGCGCACGGACCTCTGCGGTCTCGCCGTTCATTTTCCAGCTCACAATGTGGCGCACTGCCATGATGTCTCCTTTGATGCGGTGCAGGTGGGTGCGGGCAGTTAGCGCCGCCAGAACGAGGATTTGGATGATCGAGCGGCGCGGCGCACGGCCGCATCGAACTTCACCGGGTCGACCCGCCAGATCGCGTGGCGCTTCTCCCCGATGCGCACAACGGGAATCTCCTCCGAGTGCAGCCGGGCGAGTCCCTCGTCCTCGAGGATGTTCAGCTCGATGAGCTCGGTCGCGATCTTGTCTTGTGCGAGCTGGGCGCACACCTGCTCGATCGCCGCGCGAGCGTCATCACAGAGGTGACAACCGGGCTTGCCGAGGAGGGTGATGCGTACGGGTTCCACGGCTCCAGTCTAGGGCGCGGAGACTCGTGGGCGTGCGGCACAGCCCGGGTATCGTCACATGTTCGCAGCCGCCTAATGGCCACAGCTACGTATCCCGCTCCGCTTCAGAGGCAGTGAATCTCGAAGGGGCATACGTTTGCACCGGCGCCAACCATGGTTTGAGCGTGTGCAGAAACACCGCAAGATCCTCCACGCTCCGATCTGTGCCTGAGCGGGCGGACACCACACCATACAAAATGTTGTGAGCGAACTGCGCGGTGATTTCCTCTGCTGACTCAGATTGCTCAGGTCGGTACCAGGTCCAAAGATGGTTAACCATTCCAAATATCTGCAAAGAGGTGAGTCGAGCGTTCTTGACAGCGAAAACGCCCTTGGCCTCCCCCTTCCGCACTATTCCCACCATCAAGGCTGCATACTCAGAACGGAGAGTCTGCAGCTCGGGAGTCATCTCAGCAAACAGATAGTGCGCGTACTCGCGCATGAACGCAACAGTCCCTGCGCGATCGTCACGGTGCGCGCGAATCGTGAGGTAGATCGCAGCGGTGAGCTGTAGCTCCGGATCGTCAACCTCTGCCAAGATACGTGAAAACTCTTCAACCCGGCGGAGAAAATACTGAGTTTGCGCTTCCTGCATCATGTGATCTTTCGTCGCGAAGTGATGCACTACGGTGCCCTTAGTCACCCCCGCAGCCTCCGCGATCGACGAAATACTCGTGGCCTGGTAACCGCGCTGCGCGACCAGGTGCGTGAAAGCATCGAGAATATTCTGCCGCGTATCGATGCCGCGCTCCGCTAACGCTGCAGCTCTTGGCCGACCGCGGGGTGCAGTGGGTCTAGACAATGGCAAAACCCGCTACTGCAAATTGATCCCTCAAGATAAACATCTGCACTTTCTGTGACGGGCTCCCTGCAAGCTATGCTGCACAGCAACCCGCGCATCTTTCTCCAACTCGCCAGGTCATCGCTGCGCCCTGCGGCGACGTCGTTCGAATCAATGGTAACCCCCTTCCGGCCACCGTTACCGCAATACAGATTTTGAAATCACTGGCGTACGAGCCCCAGCCACAGCCGGAGAGAACCGGGCGAAGCCGCCTTGGCAGCAAGCTTGTGCCGCTCGCCGCCTGCTGGAACCAACCTCACTGGATACATCTGCTAGGCCACGGGAATGCCGGTCGTCGCAAACTGCTCGCGCAAAATGAACTTCTGCACTTTCTGTGACGGATTTCGTGGGAGCTGATCCACGAACATCACTGCGCGGGGCTTCTTGAAACCGGCCAGGTACTGGCCGCAGTATGCAACGACGTCTTCAGATTGAATCGCAGCTCCTTCCTTCTTCACCACTACGGCACACACAGTTTCAGTAAGCGCCGGGTGGGGTACCCCGATCACTGCTGCATCCAGAATCTCTGGATGCCGCTTCAACACATTCTCAATCTCGGCTGGAGAGAGGTTCTCTCCGCCGCTACGGATAATGTCCTTTAGGCGTGCGGTGAACTTTAAGTGCCCTCCCTCAATCACACCTCCGTCGCCGGTCCGACACCAGCCGTCGATGAACGTCTGGTCGTTCTCCTCAGGCCGGTTCCAGTACCCGAGCGAGCCAGCTGGACTGCGAGTCCAAATCTCTCCGGCGACCCCAGCGGGAACATCGCGTCCGTCTTGGTCGCGAATTGAGACCTCGGTATACGGTGAGGGAATACCGACTAGTTCGGGGCGATCAAACATCAACCCTGGAGGACTCGAAACAGCAATCGGTGTACCTTCCGTCAGTCCGTACACCTGCGTGAGCTCGACATTCGGAAGAAGAGCCTTGATTGCGTTCGCGGTGACCGGGGAAACAGTATCTCCGCCAGTCACAATGCGTCTCACCCGATGGAGTCCAGCCAACTCGTCAGGCCTCTTCCGAGTCAGCTCCTGCAGCATCGACGGAAAGAGCATCAGCTCCGTTGTGCCTACGTTCTCTGCAACCTCAAGCGCGCGCTCGAGGCTGAAGCCTGTGCTACCAAACACCACGACGGTTCCCCCGGCGAGCAGTGTCGGTAGGCCAAAGTTCTCGAGCGCACCAACGTGGTGAATAGGTCCATTCAGCTGCGTGACAGTCTCCTGCCCGTACCCCCACTCAATACGCTGCATGGCTGAGTACCAGAGCGTGTTGCTGTGACTCCAGATCACGCCCTTCGGGCTGCCCGTGGTCCCAGAGGTATACATCAGCATGGCGGGATCAGAGGGGTCAGGTAGGGCAACGTTCGGTTCATCCGAGCTCGCTGCCCTAAGCTCCGTCAGGTTAGCCCACCAATCGGCGGCCGACAGTTCAACTCCAGGGCCAAAGTAGTGAAGCACCGGCAGCTCGTCCCGAATAGCCTCAAGGCTATCTAGGACATGTGTTTCTGCCACCAGCACCTTGCAGCCGGAGTCCTGGAGAATGAACTCCAGTTCTTCGCTCCGCAGGCGAAAATTAATTCGGACTGCAATCGCACCCAAACGAGTTGCCGCGAGATAGAGCGCCCAGTATTCCACGCTGTTGTGAAGCGCCAGTCCGACCCGGTCACCCGGCCGCACCCCGAGCTCGTGAAGCCCGTTGGAGAACTGCCAGGTCAGCTCACGCAGCTCAGAAAAACTCAGGGCTTCTTGATCTTCAAACCTAATGGCCGGTGCGGAGTCATCGAAACGAGAAAGCTGATTCTCGGATTGACGAATGGTAAAGGAAATATCCATGATTGCCTGAACTCTTTCTGGCATCGCCTCTGACGCCTTCGGACTCACTATTTGATATGGCTGGATAATTAATCTCGCTCGATTAATTTTGGAACACGATACACGACATACCCACCGAATGGGCTACGAATTTCCTGCCTACAAAATTCAAAACCGAAGCCGCTCTAACCCTTGCGCAATCTAAAAAGTCGGCTATTCTCTACATTAATCGTACAATCGACCAATTAATGAAGTCCAGGATTCTGCCCACCCCACAAGGACGTTGGCCCCGCAGAACA
Organism: Leucobacter sp. G161; assembly: GCF_001482305.1. Classification (GTDB taxonomy): domain Bacteria; phylum Actinomycetota; class Actinomycetes; order Actinomycetales; family Microbacteriaceae; genus Leucobacter. Next base: position 31,435 of record NZ_LOHP01000001.1, on the reverse strand, counting down.
CCCAGCACACTCAAGCCCCTTCGAGCCTGCCTTGCAGGGCAAACCGAACCACCGTCGCCATACCGACGCTCACCTGTCATGCCCTCAGCTACGCACGACTGCGCGGTACAGACCCAACATGAAAGGGATCACTAATGAACTCCCCTCGTAGGCAACTCCTTCGCATCACAGCAATAGCAGCAGGGCTCTCGCTCGCGCTCGTCGGCTGCAGCGGGAGCCCGTCTCCTGCGAGCACCAACGACGGTGCTTCTGCGGATGAACCCAGCCCCGTCACTATCCGCGCAATGACTGCTCAAGTACGTGACGCAAATGAACACCTCGGCTTTTGGTCATTCGTTGACGAGCTCAGCGAGAACGCCCCCTGGATCACCATTGAGTACATGGGCGGCCCAGAAACCATTCCGGGGACGGAGCAGGCAGAGGCTGTGATGTCCGGTGCGGTGGACATGTCCAGCTTGTGCTCCTGCTACTATTCACACCTTCTGCAGTTTGCTGACGTCATGGGCCTGGCGACCACCAGCCCACTCGAGGATCGTGAGAATGGCGCTTTCGAGATTCTCGATTCGATGCACGCAGACAATGGGCTCAAGCTCGTCGGGCAGGGGCTCGAGCACTACGGTGCGCAGATGCAGTTGGGCGAAAAGTACAAGTCTCTCGACCCAAACAATATCGACCTAGACGGCTTCCTCATCCGAGGATCTGCTTCACAGATGCCCGCGATAGAAGGACTTGGTGGGCAGTCCGTCAATCTCCCAATCTCCGAGGTGTACAACGCGATGGACCGTGGCACAACTGACGGATTTATCGCTGGCAACTTCGGCGTAGAAGGTCTCGGGCTGAAGGAGGCCGTAGTCGCGACCCTGAACGTTGAACTCATGAGTGGCGCCTACCCCATCGTGATGAACCTCGCGAAATGGGACAGCTTGGAGCCAGCGACGCAAGACGCGATCAATCAGGCGATCGTGACCACTGAAGGAAAACTCGGGGACATATTCCTCCCGCTAGTGGAAGGCCAGTTAGCGGACTTCGAGGCTGACGGGATCGAGATCGTCACGCCCTCGAGCTCAGAATCCGCCAGGATTACGGAGATCGTGGTGAATGGCGCGTGGGATGATCTCCTGTCCCGCAGCCCGGAATCCATGCCTCTCGCAGAAATCTACGGGATTAAGTAGCACCACAGCATGTCCAGGCGCGGTTTCAGCGCAGCTTATGACGTTGGTGTGGCGTGGCTCGCACGCGGCACTGCAGTCATCGCAGGCGCTTGTTTTGTCTACATGTTGGTGGCCACAGCCCTCGGCGTGTACTACCGGAAAGTACTGTCGCAACCCTCTGCGTTCCTTTTTGGCAGCAGCGAAGTTGCGATGGGCCTCACTGTGTTTCTATCGCTGGCTTTCGTCATGCTTCACAACGGCCATGTACGCATGGAGGTTCTTCCGGCCGCAGCTCGTAGAGGCAAGATTCTCGCAGGCAGACTCTCCACGCTCATCTCAGCCTTCGTGCTCGGCGCCTTCGCAGTCGTCGTATTCAGGCAGTTCTTGAACGATGTGGATCTCGGGATCAGGATTGGATCAAATAGTGGCCCGCCACGTTGGATTCCGATGCTCGCCCTTGCGATTGGCCTGACCACGTTCGCCCTCACGCTGCTGCGGAGGCAAACCGTCCTTGACGCCGATGACAGCAGCGAGGAGCTATCAGAATGACAACTCTTCCAATTTGGGTATGGGTACTATTCATGTTCGGCGGGCTGGCGGTCATGTTGCTCGCCCGGTTTCCGATAGGCGTGGCTCTGCTGGTCGTGTCCGCCGGCGGTGCAATGCTCCTTTTCGGGGCAGCCTCTGGTCTGCAAATGGCTGCTATCGCAGCTGTGACGAGCGTATCCACCTTTACGCTCGTCGCCATCCCCTTATTCATCTTGATGGGTGAAGTCCTGTTTCGTTCCGGTCTCATGCTCACCGCTATCAGCGGCCTCGACCAGATGCTGAGCAACGTCAAAGGTCGCCTCGCATTCCTAGCAGTGTTTGGCGGTGGCCTCATGGGAGTGCTCTCCGGTTCGGCAGTTGCTTCGACTGCCGTCCTCGGAGGATCACTCATTCCTGAAATGCAGCGCAGGGGGTACTCGCCAAAACTGGCCTCGGGGTCTGTTTTGGCTGCCGGGGGTCTCGCTATGGTGTTGCCGCCCAGCGCCGTAGTGATTGTTTGGGGTTCCACCGCAGGAGTTCCGGTTGGACCACTGCTCATCGCTGGCGTAGTGCCAGGGCTTTTGATGGCAGTGGGCTATGCGCTGGTTGTAAAGACCATTGTGAAACGTGACCCCGCTAGCGACCACGGTTACATCGAGGCGTGGAGACGTCCCTCCGAACGAAGCGGCCATACTGAGGTGCCCACCGGTACCCTGAGTGCTTCTGGCGTGCCGACACACGTTGTCAGCATCACTGATCAGGCTAGCCCCTCGAAAAGCCAAGTCGTTGCGGCATCCTGCTGGTTGTTTGTGATCATCGTCGCAACGCTAGGAAGCATCCTCTCGGGAATAGCTACCACTTCTGAGGCAGCCGCAATCGGTGTCGTTCTCACGCTCCTTGCCGCCATCAGCACGAAGAGCCTCAACTGGGAAGCGCTCTATCGCTCGCTCTATCACGCGTTACTCAACACAGGCATGATCTTCTTCCTGGTAGTTGGCGCGAGCATCTACGCCAGAGTCATGTCCGGCAGCGGCCTCGTTCGCTGGTTCGTAGGCGTGATTACCGGAGCAACCAATAACTCGCTGCTCCTCGTCATCATCATGGTGCTCATCGTCATCGTGCTTGGATTGTTCCTCGAGTCCGTGTCGCTACTGTTGATCACGATCCCGCTGTTCATGCCGATTGTCACCGCCGCAGGAATCGACCCTCTGGCATTCGGAATTGCAATGATCATTTCGATTCAGATCGGCACCATCACTCCGCCACTTGGGATGTCGCTCTTCGTCATGCGGAAGTTCGTGCCGCCCGGGGTCCCAATGAAGTCAATATTTATGTCGGTAGTACCGTTCTTCATCTCCGATATCACCGTCGTTGCGCTGGTTCTCACCTTCCCCGTGCTGGCTACATGGCTGCCCTCGATCATGTAGATCCGCTCAATAAGTCAGCGTCGCAGTTCGACGGACAGCAGGCTTCGGCCGTCAGCGAGCTGCGCCTACCACCGGGCTTTGGCCCGTACGACTCATTTTTTGCATTACTTCTCATCGCGGTATCGCCGTATCGCGGGATATTTCAAGGTGACCCAGCATGAACAGTAAAGATTCCGGTATCACGAGCACTTCCGGAGCGATCAGGTACGAGCGAAATAGCGAAGGAATCGTTACCCTCACTCTCGACAATCCGCACGGCCCAGTAAACGTCATGGACGAACCTTTCGAAGCCGCCCTCGGGGCGGTGGTGGATCGACTCCACGAAGAGGTAGACCAGACAAGCGGCGTCATTCTGGCCTCGGCCAAAAAGTCTTTCCTGGCAGGCGGCGATCTGAATAGGCTTGCTTCTTACACCGCGGAACACACGGAAGAACAGGTCGAGTCCATTGACGCGGTGAAAAGGCACTTCAGAGCGCTGGAGACCCTCGGGATACCGGTGGTCTCCACTATCAACGGGTCGGCGCTCGGCGGTGGTCTCGAGTTTGCTCTCGCAACGCACTACCGAATCGCTGCGGATGTGAAGGACAGCAAGATTGGGCTGCCCGAGATTGGCTTTGGACTATTGCCAGGCGCAGGTGGGCTCACCCGGGCCGTCTATATGTTCGGACTGAAACAGGCGCTCTACAAGATCGTGCTGCCTGCCACGCGTTTCACCGTTGCTGAAGCACATGAGCTCGGCCTCGTTGACGAGGTGGTGGACACTATCGCGGAGCTGCGGCCGCGGGCTCTCGAATGGATTCGTAAGAATCCTGCTCCAGCGAAAGCCTGGGATCTGCCAGGCTTTGAGCTCCCAGGCGGGATCTACGACGCAGATGAACTGCGTCGTAGTCTTCCGGAACCACTCGCCGACGCCGCTCTGCGCCCACGATTCCCCGCGCCTGCTGCCGCAATCATCGCTGCAGCAGAGGGAGCGGCTACAGGTATCGATGTTGCATTGCACATCGAGAGTCGATATCTCATTCGAGTCGCCACCGGGCAAGTCACCAAGAACATGATTCACGCACTGTTCTTCGACTCCTCCGCGGTTTCCCGTGGTGTGAAACGCCCAGTAGGTTTCGCCCCACGTCGCCTTGTACGAGTTCGACTCACAGGCACCGGGCACTCGGCGACCCTGCTGAGGCATGCCCTGGAGAAAGCCGGAGTCGAGGTGCGCACAGGTACGTCAGGTAGTGACGATGCACAGATGTCTCTCACTGAGTTGCCGCCCCGAGGCATGGCGGGACAGAAATCCAGGGAGAGGACCATTTCGTATCAGATCAGTATCGGAAACGGTGCCCCCGATACTGCCTCTACGCAGCTTCTGCTCTTCTCTCCGGTTGAGAACTTCAGGCTGCTGCAGATCGTCGAGACTCCTGACTCTGATCAGCGAGCGATCGGACTCGCCTACGATCTTGCCGATGCACTCAACAAACAAGCAATTCTCACGAAGAACACTCCCGAGTCTTTTGGCGAACGACTTATAAACCGCCTCCACAGCGAGTCGCAAGCGCTCATGAGCGAGGGCTTGACTCTGGAAGACCTTCACCAGGTAGTTTCAGCCGCTGGCTTCTCAGGGGAATCCGCAGTCTGGCTACCGACGTCCCCAACTGATCCTCAGGCTCAAAACACTGCGCTTCTCTCCCCATGCGTGGCTTCTGACGCCGAAGACAGACTGCTCTTTGCAGCGGCAATTACCGCGTTGAAGGCAGTCTCCGAGGGCAATATTGGTTCCACTGCCGAAGCGAATATCGCTTCTTTTCTCGCCGTGGGCTATCCGGTGTGGACCGGGGGCGCAGTGCGGTTTGCCACTCAGTATCAAGATGGCACAACTGGGTTTCGGCGCCGTTCGAATGAACTCAAGCACCAGCACGGGGAACGCTTCGACGTCGGCGAGGTCATCTCTGACGGATAAGCAGGCACCTGCGTGCGCATTCTTTTCCTCACGGAGAAACCCGTCTATGCTCGCCATTTCCTTCTAGCTGGTCGCTCGTGGCTGGCGGACAGGAGTCCATGAAACCTTCAGAGCCCCCAAGAATCTCTGCTCTTCATGAAGCTCGGAGAGGGAGCCAACAGGCAGGTGGCCGCCAGCAAAGTGAGCGCCAACTAGTCGGATACGCCTGACGCCAGGCCTGTTCCGTTCGGCCCACTCGTTCGTGCGCTATGGGTCGCCGACTTTACCGACAGCGAGTGTTGTAGGGCTGCGGGTTCCCGATCTAACCGTCGAGCCCGCGATAGTCTCGTGGCATGTTACCGGCGAGGAAAAAGTATGCTTTCGGACCGCTCTTCATCGTCCTGGGGGCAATTGCGACACTTGCGACGATCCTCGTCGCTGTGCTTCCTGTCGTCACCTGGGTCAATAGCAACGCGATCTGGTTACCTTGGTTGGTTGTCGCTGCGCTCGTTGCGGCCGTGATGCTATTGATCGCTCGAGTCACCGCTGCGAAGGAAGAGATAGTAATCGCCGACGAAACGATCGTCACCGAAGTCGAGAAAGCTAGACAGACGACTGAAGGCCTGAACAAAGCTAGGGCTGACGCCGATGCCGCAAAGTCAGACGCCGAAAAGGCGAAAGCCATGGCCCGTGCTGCGGTTGAACAAACGGAGACAGACAGGGTTGCAGCTGCCGCAGCGGAGGCTGATGCGGCAGAAACGAGGGCTGCACTGGAAAGCCTTCGATCTGCGTCTGCTGCATTGAGCGAGCCCGATCGCGACCTTGCCCGACATCTTTTCGAGTATGCGTCCGACGGCGAGCTGCTGACGATGCTCGGCTCCTTCTTCCCATACCAGATTCCACAGGGCCCCGTCCGACTGATTGACGAGCTCTCAGAGCTGCCTGTGATTCGAGCTGCGCGGAACGCTGAGCTAGAACGACACTTCGGTCAGCTCGCGGAAGCAGCCCGAACCTGGCGTTTGAAGTTCATGCGTGTTGCTTCGACGGACGGGGATCACTTCAACACGAAGCTCGACCGTCACGTCACGGATGCGGCATACAAGCAGCACACGGCGATGACTAATGAACTCGGCGACGCCGGGTTTGATCTGCACGAGAAGCTTCTCGCGTACCAGAGGTACTACGCGTCGCTGTAATCGGACTGCATGACCCAATCGGTTCCATCCTGCTCCCGGCGGCCAACTGTGTCATGGCTAACTACTGGCCTCGGAACCGATCCGCCCGCATGGCCCAGCCCCAACTCGAGGTCACCGTCCCCAGGTCAAGATTCGCGGCGCGCTTACTCCAGCGGATTGCTCCAGATCCCACTCGCTCATCAAGTGATACTCGGTGCCTTGGCGCTCGTGTTGCTAATCGGAACGTCGATGCGGTCCCGGGCGACAACAACCCCAGCCTTGACGACGTAGCACTCCACGACGTGTTCGCCCTTGAAGTCGGAGTGCTCGATCCGGACGCCTGGTCTGCTCGAGTCGACGATCTGGCCCCGGATCTTGTCGCGCCGCTCGGCCTCCGTTCCCCGGTTGACCACTTTCCACTTAAGTTCGTACGGCTCAGCGACGGTGCATCCGACGAGGCGGAAGGTCAGACTCCTGTCCGCTTTGAGCAGGGAACCCGTTCGCAACATCTCCCGGAGCCTGGTGGGCCTCCAGCCGTCCTGCGTCACTTCGCAGTCGATGGTGACGTCCTCAGAGATATCCACGGGGTACCAACTCTCGATGAATTGCTCGGTGTTCGTGAACGACCGCGAAGCCTCGCTCGTGCTCGTGGAGAGTAGCACGGAGGTCCCGAAGACCTCTCGCCACTTCTTATTGGCCGACGCCTTACCAGCGTCCTCGATCGCTTCGAGGCAGCGGTTGTAAGCTTTCTTTGCCTTTGGCTGGAACCGAGCCTTCACCGCGACGCGCTGGTTGCTCCCCAGCGCAAGGTAGTAGTCCTTGTCAGGTTCCTTTTTAAGGAATTCGAAGAAGTCTCGGACCATCCGGTCGAAGGAACCAGTTCCCGCCGAGTCGTAGTCGTCAGTTTGGGAGAAGAAACTGTGCACGAGGGTGTCGATGAGCAACCCACCCATGTTGACGCCATTTTGGTTCTTCCAAGCCCTCACCATCCGTGCAAGGTGCCGCATGTTCGCCGAGGTGCGATCGTTACACTCCTTGGTCGCCGTGATCTCCTCGCGCGGTTTAGTGACCTTCCACCTCTCGGCCTTCGTATCCGGGTAGTCGAAGCTGCCATCCGAATTCTCGAACGCCGGCTGAATCTCGAATTTGAAGGCGTTGCTGGTGAACTGCACCCGGACGACGCACTGGTCGACACGGACATCGGTTTTCGTGTACCGCGCTTTCAAGTCATCGCGGACGCGCTCTAGAATCCGACGTGGACCGGTGTCGCCATCGTAGGCTGAGCGAATCCCGGGTGGGAGGATGAAGATCATGTCGAGGTCGGACACGCCCTTGATTGCGGTATGCCGACCGAACGAACCAACCATGAGCTTGTAATCAGTACAGCCATCCTTGTCCCGGAAGTCCTTGTTAAGCGCCTTAACTATCTCGTCCCGACGGGATGCGACGATGCTAGATGTCTCGCCGACTTTGAGGTTTTCGAGCAGTGTGTCAAAGATCTCAGACGTTTTCATGGTCAGGCCTCACCCTCATCGAGTCGGAGTGTTTCCGGGAGGAACAGGTCGATCTCACGCGACGTAAACGTCATCTCTTCGTTGTTCTTGAGGCCACCCTGTGCACGTGCGAAGGCTTTAGGACTGGTCCTGGGTGCGCTGGAATAGGTGCCCCGCACCTCTTCCTGGAGCTCATCACGCCGCCGGCCACCTTCGGCTTCCGAGACGCTGCCGGCCATGAGGTCAGCGATCAGGGAGATGTACGACTCTCGGAGATCCCAGAGCTGGGAGGCGATTGCCCGATGCTCGTCGGACTCGTCGGCGAACCGAAAGGTTTTCGTGCCCAGGCTGATCCAGGTCACCAGCAGAGCGATGGACGAGGTCACCATGCTCGTCACTACTGGATCGCCAGTGAGCCCCAATACTGCGGCAAGAAAAGTACCGGAGCTAACCGCAGTGAGACCGATGAGTAGGCTCTGCTGCCACCGGTGCTTGGCGAAGCAGATGTCCGCCTGCTTTTCATGGGTCTTGTGGCTGTACACAACCCGCCCGAATGACTCGCGCACCTGCGCGAGTAGGTACGGTTCTCGGTCGGACGCCGCTGCTCGTTCGTCAATCAAATTGTTCCTATCGCTCGAAGCCTTCTGCTCGCGCACTCGGCTGCGGATGCTTCCTCTTCGAGTATCAATGCGACCACCGACATTCTCGTTTCTGGGCTGGAGCTCGCACTGGTGACGCAGCTTTAATGTCGCGTCCAACAGTGTTGATTCATCATTAATCATGAACAACGGAGGTCGCCACTTTGGTCACCAGAACCTCCTGAGGTCATCAGATTGGCTGGAATCGGCCGACAAGCCGGAATTGGGGTCGAACGCGTGTATTGCAGTTTCAACAGCGGGGAGGAGAGGCCGGCGGGTACGCGCCATTTTTTGAGAGCCGAGGCAAGGCCGAATACTCAGCCTTTGAGATTGAGTTTCGACGAATCCTAGACTCGACAAGACTGCGCGGCATGAACGAAACTCTCGACTTCATGATCGTGAGTAAATAGCGCGAAAGCGCGGGCCTGCAGATCGCGGACATGGTGGCACGCCCAATTGGGTTGCACCTCCTGTGGCCAGATCAGCATAACCGGGCATGGGAGAGTCTCGAACCTCACACCGCTCGATCTCCCATCGGAGAATTCAGGGGATACGGGCTGAAGATATACCCATAGCAAAGCATCGGTCCTCCAGGCAATTCCTAGAGGACCGACGCCGACTGGTGCTCCCAATCGACCTACTTAACGCTCTAGAAGCGCTAAAGCACCGACGATAATGCAATCTGGACATTCTCAGGCCCGATGGACCTGCGCGGCGCGGGTGCAGGGGCCGATGACTGCGCAGGGCTCGCAGCCGCACCGGTCTCCAGCCCTGAAACCAAGAAAGGCACCGAGCCGAAGCTCGGTGCCCAGTCACTGCGCCGCGAACGCGGCAGTGTGACTACTTCTTGTTGCGGCGCTGGTGGCGCGTCTTCCGAAGCAATTTGCGGTGCTTCTTCTTGGACATACGCTTGCGGCGCTTCTTGATTACTGAACCCATCAGTTACCTCACGTCTCTAGGGGCCGTACGGGGCCTAACCGTAACGTGGCCCACAAGATCAACAGTCTACAACGCCGGGGAGCCTCGCGCGAACTCGAACGCTACTCTCGCAGCTTAAATCGCGCGACAAGCTCCTTGACGCGATGCTCTGCGACGGCCGCGGCGCGGCCAAATCGCTCTGCAGCAACCGCTGCTTCTTCCGGGATAACTGGCTCACCGTCTTGCAAACCCTCGGGTCCGGTGAGCGTCGAGCCGTTACCGTCGAGATACTCCACGGTCACTTCCGTGTCGAAACCGGCGGAGAGGAATGGGATCACAAAATCCTCAACCATTTCGAGCGGCTCCGGGTTCAGCGAGTAGAACCGGTGCTGCCCTTCCTCACGAACCGTGACCAACTCGGCGTCGCGCAGTACCTTCAGATGCTTGGAAACTGTAGGCTGGCTGATCTCAAGCTGGTTCACGATTTCGGAGACACTCATCTCAGCGTCGTCGACGTGACGTTCGAGCAGTACCTGCAAGATGTCACGCCGGGTCGCGTCTGCGATCACTCCGAAAATGTCTGGCATAGACACCAGGGTATCCCGCCCAGTGTGTAGCATGACAACATTCACCCTCACCGTTCGCTGAAAGAAGGAGAAGTGAGCTCAAGCGCACTAGCCAATAGGGCTCCCTTCCAGGGCAATCGCCCGTCGTGGTTCCATGCGCTCGTGCACACCACGCCGGCCCGATTCGCGATCCTCGTCTTCACGAGCCTCGTCGCGATCTGGACCGCACTGCTCGCGCTCCCCATCGCCAGCGCGACGGGCACCGTCACCCCGCTTGCCGACGCGCTCTTCACCGCGGTGTCAGCGATCTGCGTCACCGGTCTCGCGACGGTCGACATGGCATCGCAGTGGTCACTCTTCGGCGAGATCGTCATTCTGCTCGGGATCCAGATCGGCGGCGTCGGCGTACTCACGATCGCCAGCCTGCTGGGTCTGACCGTGACCCGCAGGCTCGGACTCAGGCAGCGGCTCCTCGTCGCGAGCGACACGAACCCGAACCGCACCACTCGCGGCGCGTCCGAGAGCCAGGCAGTCGGCCTCGGCGACATCGGCGGGCTCCTCGGCGCGGTTGCGATCAGCCTGCTCGTCATCGAGGCCGCACTCACGCTCCTCATCACCCCGCGCCTCATCGCGGACGGCATGCAGTTCTGGCCGGCTCTCTGGAACGGCTTCTACCTCGCTGCCTCCGCGTTCACGAACACGGGCTTCGTGCCGCTCGCTGACGGCCTGGAGCCGTACCTCGGCGACTACTACCTCCTGAGTGTGCTCGCCATCGGCGTGTTCCTCGGCAGTATCGGCTTCCCGGTGATCTTCGCCCTCTACCGCTACGTCATCAAGGGTTCGGAGAAGCGTCGGCACATCGGCCTGCACGCGAAGCTCACGCTCGCAACGACGCTGATCTTCGTCATTCTCGGTTGGCTGCTCATCACCTCGCTCGAGTGGAACAATCCATCGACGCTGGGAGCCGAGCCAGTCGGACGCACCCTCTTTGACGCCTGGTACATGTCGATCATGACTCGCTCTGGCGGCCTCGGAATCATCGACCCGATGGAGATGAACGGGTCAACCCGGCTCGTGCTCGACATGCTCATGTTTGTTGGCGGCGGATCCGCATCAACCGCGGGCGGCATCAAGGTCACGACGATCGCAGTGCTGTTCCTCGCCGCCTACGCGGAAGCTCGCGGCTACAAGGACATGCAGGCGTTCGGGCGGAGGATCCCCACCGAGGTGCTTCGCGTCGCTGTGTCAGTGCTCATCTGGGGCGCGACGATCGTACTCATCTCGACCACGGCAATCATGCACATCGCCGGCACGACGCTCGACGAAACCCTCTTTGAGGTGATCTCTGCGTTCGGCACCTGCGGCCTGAGCACGGGCCTCTCAGAGGCACTGCCGGACTCCGGCAAATACATTCTTGCTGCGACAATGTGGGCGGGCCGCGTGGGCACCGTCACCCTCGCCGCAGCCGTTGCGGCCACAAGCAAGTCGCAGCTGTTCAGGTTCCCCGAGGAAAGGCCGATCGTTGGTTGATATTCGAAGTGATGCCCCCGTCATCGTGATCGGGCTCGGCCGGTTCGGCGCGTCCACCGCCGGGCAGCTCGACCGGCAAGACCGTGAGGTGCTTGTCGTCGACAGCAACGCCGACCTCGTGCAGAAGTGGTCGGATCGCGTCACACACGCGGTGCAGGCCGATGCGCGGTCGATCGAAGCGCTCCAGCAGATCGGCGCCGACGAGTTTCAGATCGCAGTCGTCGCAACCGGCGCGTCGATCGAGTCAAGCGTGCTCATCGCCGCCAACCTCGTGGATCTCGGCATTCCCCAGATCTGGGCGAAGGCCATTTCGCACTCACACGGCAAGATTCTCGAGCGGATCGGCGTCAACCACGTCATCTATCCCGAGCGGGAAGCCGGGGAGCGCGTCGCCCACCTGCTGTCCGGTTCGATGCTCGACTTCATCCAGTTCGACGACAACTACGTCATCGCAAAGATGTACCCGCCGCGCTCCGTGCGCGGGCGCACGCTGCGCGAGAGCGGGGTGCGTACGCGCTACCGCGTGACCGTCGTCGGGGTGAAAACGCCAGGCGAGCCGTTCACGCACGCGACGCAGGAAACCGTCATCTCACCCCACGACCTCATCATCGTGTCGGGCACCGCAGCCGACGTGGAGCGGTTCGCGACGATCGGCTAACCCCGAAGCCTTGGCGCCCTGGGCGCCAAGGGACTAGTTCGTCCGAGTGCCGGTGTCGCCCCGGAGCAGGCTGTCGAAGTCTGGTTCAGCCGGCTCCTCGGACTCCGCGGGGCCCTCGGCCAGTTCTGGTTCCTCGACCAGTTCTGGTTCCTCGGCTAGTTCTGGTTCCTCGGCCAGTTCTGGTTCCGCTGGCTCGGCCGGTTCGGGTTCCGCTTGCTCGGCTGGCTCAGTTGACTCCGCTGGCTCGGCAAACTCCGCTGGCTCGGCGTCGGCTTCCACGATCCCTTCGGCGCCTTCAGCCACCGCTTCGTCATTATCAGCGTTCTCGGCGACCTCAGCTGCCGCCTCGACCTCCGCTGCCGCCTCGACCTCCGCGGTTTCTGCGACCGCGGGCTCGACGATCGCAAGCACCGCGGCCAGGTCGCTGAGGAGCTCGATCCAGCTCTGTTGTGCGTCTGCCGTGCGCTCGAAGGCGTCGGGGAACCTGCCAAAGCCGGTCTCCGTAACCATGAGGTCCGTCTCGGCTCCCTGCGAGCGGAGCGTCAGCAGCACTGCGGTCTCGTGCTCGTCGGCACCGTCACGCCACCGGAAGCCGAATGCGTGCCCGGCGATCAACACGTCGACGACGCCGACTGCGTTTCGGCTCGGGGCTTCTGCGCCATCGCCGTCTCCGTCGCTCCACCGTTCGACGATCGCACCGCCCAGCACCACCTCGAACTCGGCGTCGGGCCACCATGTGTGCCGCAGCTCAGGATCTGCGATGTAGGTCCATGCGATCTCACGCGACGCCCTCGCACGCATCCGCGCAATTACTGGTCCGACAGCCGCCATGACGCCACACCCTCCCGTTTGTTTCCCCCATCATATTCCGCGTACTCGGGAGGCAACTGGCCCGGGGAGCACACGGTGGTGCTCGAGGTGGGAGAATGGAGGAGTGAACGCTCTCCCCGCTCCCCTCGCGCTGCCCGGCTGGTCCCACACGTATTCGGGAAAGGTGCGCGACCTGTACGTGCCCGAGAGTGAAGACGCCGCGTCGTCATCGCACCTGCTCGTGGTCGCGAGCAACCGGGTGAGCGCGTTTGATTTCGTGCTCGAGCCGCCGATCCCCGGCAAGGGCGCGCTGCTCACCGCGCTGTCGAACTGGTGGTTCGCACGCATCCCGATGGCAAACCATCTCGCGGAGGGGCCGGGCGTTCCCGCGGCGCCCGACGCCGTTGCGGATCGCGCGGTTGTGTCTCGCAGACTGAACATGTTCCCCGTCGAGTGCGTGGTGCGCGGGGCGCTCACCGGATCGGGCTTCATCGAGTACCAGCAGACGGGGGCGGTGTGCGGCATCGAGCTCCCCGCAGGGCTGCAGGACGGCGATCTCCTCGACGAGCCGATCTACACCCCCGCGTATAAGGCGCCGTTCGGTGAGCACGACGAGAACATCACCTTCGAGCGGTCGATTGAGCTGGTCGGCGCCGAAGTTGCCGAGGCGCTACGCGCCGCGTCACTCGAGATCTTCACTGCCGCGCGAGAGCTCGCTGCGGAGCGGGGCGTCGTGCTCGCGGACACCAAGTTTGAGTTTGGCCGCGACCCCGAGACCGGCGAACTCGTGCTCGCTGATGAGGTCCTGACGAGCGACTCCTCCCGCTACTGGGATGCCGCAACGTACTCCGACGCGTCACTGAGCGGCCCGGAACGACTCGCGTCGTTCGATAAGCAGATCGTGCGCAACTGGTTGTCCGCGAACTGGGACAAGCAGGGTGTGCCGCCAGTGCTCCCCGACGAGATCGTCGAGCAGACCTATGCCCGCTACCTCGATCTCTACGTTCGACTCACAGGCACACAGCCGCCGTTCGCACGGTCACACGCGTAGCGGGAGGCTCGCCGCACGGGCTCCCCAGCGGCGTCAGAGGCCGCTGGCGAGGCGTTCGAGGGTGCGGGCAACCGGTTCGGCTTTTGCCGAGCGATAGCCGGTGCCTGCCCAGAGGTGCAGACGATCAGCGTCACCGGCAGCCCCCGCGGCTGTGCGCAGCTCGCGGGTGAGGTGGTGCACCGCCGGGTAGGCGGTGATCTCGTGCGGTGCGTGTCGATCGATGAACCCGTTGCGGAGTCCGCGCGCCGGCCGCCCCGTGAACACCCGGGTGATGGCGGTGCCGACAAACGCGTCCGAGGCAAGCGCGGCTCGGTGCGTGGCGCTGGTGCCAGCCTCGTCCGTGCGCAGCAGCAGCGTGCCGACGGCGACCGCCGCTGCGCCGCCGTCGAGCAGCGTGCGCACCGATCCGGGGCCGTCTACCCCGCCCGCCGCGACGAGCGGGAGCCTCGTCACTGACCGGACTGCCGCAAGCGTCTCGGAGGTCGCTGCGTCTCCGACCTCCCGTCTCGGATCCCACGTTGCCGAGTGTCCACCCGCCCGCGGGCCCTGCACGATGAGCCCGTCGACCCCAGCCTCGTCGGCCGCGCGGGCCTCACCGGCCGTCGTGACCGTCGCGAGCACCGCGCTGCCGGCCCGCCGCAGCACCGCAATGTCACCCGCCGCTGGGAGTCCAAACGTCAGCGACACGACTTCGACGGGGTCAGCGCACAGCAGCGCCAGCTTGGCGGGCCAGCCATCGTCGTCGCGCGGTATCGGGTCGAGGGTGATGCCATACGTCGCCGCCTCATCGGCGAGCTCCCGGGCGTAGGCAGCGAAGGCCGCCGCGTCACCGTCAGCGGAGCCGGGATCCGCCCGATCCGGAACGAAGAGATTCACCCCGAACGCGGCACCGTCCGCGCGCAGCTCGGCGATCTCCGCCCCCATCCCTTCGGCGGTTTTGTAGCCGCCAGCGAGGAATGGGAACGCGCCAGCCGTGGCAGCTGCCGCCGCAAACTGCACCGTCGTTGCACCACCCGCCATCGGGGCGGCGATGAGCGGCAGCTCGCTCGTGAGAAAACGTGGGGTCATGGGATCCTCCGATACGTTCGCGTGCGGTGGCAATCCGGGCGCATGTTCGCCCTCACAGCCAGGGTAGACTTGAACGGTCCGCATCCCGTTATTTTCGCGAACCTGGAGGCACTCCTTGCCCACGATTGTTGTTGATGTCATGCCCAAGGCCGAACTCCTCGACCCGCAGGGTAAGGCGACGACGGGGGCGCTCGAGCGTCTCGGTCACGGCAAGTTTGAGAACGTGCGCATCGGTAAGCGCTTCGAGATGACCGTCCAGGGCGAGGTCACCGAAGACGTGCTCGCCGAGGTACGCCAGCTCGCTGACGAGATGCTGTCGAACTCGGTGATCGAGGACGTCGTTGCAATCTCGGTCGACGGCGTCGCTGTCGAGGCACGCTAATGACGACCCGCATCGGAGTTGTCACCTTCCCCGGCTCCCTCGATGACCGTGACGCGCAGCGCGCGGTGCGACTCATCGGGGCCGAGCCCGTCGCTCTGTGGCACGCTGACCACGACGTGCAGAACGTCGATGCGATCATCCTGCCTGGCGGCTTCAGCTACGGCGACTACCTGCGTCCTGGCGCAATTGCCGCGCTCGCGCCCATCATGACTGAGGTCATCGACGCGGCCGGCAAGGGCATGCCCGTGCTCGGCATCTGCAACGGCTTCCAGATGCTCGTCGAGGCGAAGCTGTTGCCCGGCGGCCTCATTCGCAACGCGCACCAGCAGTTCATCCGCCGCGATCAGCGCCTCGTCGTTGAGAACGCATCGACCGCGTGGACGAACACCTTCGAGCAGGGCCAGGAAATCGTGATCCCGCTGAAGAACGGTGACGGCGGCTACATCGCGAGCGACGAAACCCTCAAGCAGCTCGAGGGCGACGGCCTCGTCGCGTTCCGCTACGCGGGCGTCAACCCGAACGGTTCACTCAACGACATCGCGGGGCTCACCAACCCCGCAGGCAACGTCGTCGGCCTCATGCCGCACCCCGAGCACGCCATCGAGGAGGGCTTTGGCCCGAACACCCCCGAGGCGATGCGCTCTGGTGTGGACGGTCTCGGATTCTTCGAGAGCGCGCTGAACGCGATCGCAGCACGCGTCTAACGACGCCGGGCCTCTTTGGCCACGCACAGGAAGGGCCGGGTGGAGCTACAGCTCCCCGGCCCTTCCTGCGTCTTGACGCGGTGGTGACTGCCCCCGCGCCCCCTCCCCCACCCTCCATGCCCCGTTTTTTCTATTCCGAGCCTTGTGCGGCCGGCACAGGGCTCGGAATAGAAAAAACGGGTCGGGATGGGGGCGGGAGCGCAACCTACACGCGGTAGTAGATCGCGACCTTGTTCCCGGCGTGCTCGATGACCTCAACCTCGGTGCCGAAGACCTGCTCGAGCACCTCCGGGGTCATGATCTCGTCTGGCGTGCCCGAGGCGACGAGCTCGCCGTCCGCGAGCGCGATGATGCGGTCGGCGTAGGCTGACGCGAAGTTCACGTCGTGCACGACGAGCACGATCGTCTTTCCGAGCGCGTCCGCCGCCGCCCGCAGCTGCCGCATCATGCCGGCTGCGTGCCGCATGTCGAGGCCCGTGAGCGGCTCGTCGAGCAGCACGTAGTCCGTGTCCTGCGCGAGCACCATCGCAACGAAGGCGCGCTGCCGCTGCCCACCAGACAGCTCATCGATGAAGCGATCCTCCATGCCCGCGAGGTCGAGAAACGCGATCGCGGCGTGGATCGCCCGGCGATCCACCTCGGTCGTGCGCCCGGCCGAGTGCGGGAACCGGCCGAAGGTCACCAGCTGGCGCACCGTGAGCCGCGCCATGAAGTGGTTCTCCTGGCGCAGGATCGACACGATCTGCGCCAGGGTCTTGGGCTTCGCGGTCGAGACGTCGAGGCCCCCAACGGTGACCTGCCCCTCGTCCGCGCTGAGCAGCCGGCCGATGATCGTGAGCATCGTCGACTTCCCGGCGCCGTTCGGGCCGATGAGCGCGGTGATGCCGCCGGGTTCGATCGTGAGATCCACTGGCCCGAGCACGCGCTTGCCCGCGTAGTTCTTGCCGATTGATGTGAGCTGGATCAACGCAGCCCCTTTCTGAGCAGCACAACGAGGAAGAGCAGCCCGCCGGCAAACTCAATGATGACGGTGACGAGGCCGCCCGCGGAGAACACGTGCTTCAGGATGAACGTCGCACCGATGAGGGTGACGAGGCCGATGCCGATCGCGAGCGGCAGTGTTTCGCCGTGCGAGTCGTTGCGCGCGAACTGGTAGGCGAGCGTTGCCACGAGGAACCCGTAGAACGTCATCGGCCCGACCATCGTCACCGACACTGACACGAGCACCGCAACAAGCACGAGGATCGTCACGACCTCGCGCCGGTAGTTCAGCCCGAGGCTCACCGCTGTGTCGCGGCCGAGCGCGACCACGTCGTAGGTGCGTCGCCTGCGCCAGACGTACACAAATATTCCGAGCGCGATCGCCGCGGCGAACGGGAGATAGGCGATATTCCCCTGGCCGATACTGCCGAACAGGCGCGCGCTGAGCACGTCGAACTCGCTCGGGGTGAGTAGCCGTTGCATGAACGTTGAGACCGAGCCGAAGCCGATGCCGAGCACGACCCCGACGAGCAAGAGCAGATGGAGATTCGCACCCTTCCCGGAAAACAGCCAGCCGTAGAGGAGCGTAGCGAAGACGACCATGAGGCCGCTCTGCGCGAGGATCTTCGGGATCCCCTCCATGCCCGCGGCCGCCGACCCGAAAAAGAATACGAGCGAGGTCTGGGTGAGGACGTAGAGCGCGTCGAAGCCGAGGATCGATGGGGTGAGGATCCGGTTCGAGGTCGCGGTGTGGAAGAGCACGGTGGCGACGGCCTGGCAGATCGCAACGAGAGCGATGGTGCCGAGCGAACCGAGTCGGGTGCGCACGATCACCCAGTAGCCGGCACTCCCCGGTTCTGCCGGGTTGCCGTAGACGAGGATGCCGATCGCGAGCAGGATCGCAATCGCGAACACGATCATGACGGGGAGCGCCTGCCGGAAGCGCGACATCGTCGGGAATGGCCCCTCGGGCAGTACGCCCTCGGCGCTGAGCCTGGTGATGCTAGCCACGCGACCTGCTCCGCAGGAGAATCGCAATAAACACGACGGATCCGATCATTCCGAGGACCATGGATACGGGCACCTCAAACGGCATCCGTACGGTACGGCCGATGAGGTCACACACGGTGACGAGGGCGATGCCTCCGAGGCACACCCACGGGAGATTACTGCGCACGTTGTCGCCGCGAAGCATGGCGACCACATTGGGCACGACGAGTCCGATGAAGGGCAAGAAGCCGACGACGACGGTGGTCACACCAGCCGCGACCGCGACGAGCGCGGTGCCGGCGATGAGGATCGTCTCGTAGCGCATCCCAACACTCGTGGCGACATCCTTGCCGAGACCCGCAACGGTGATGCGGTCAGCGAGCAGGAACACGAGAAGGGTGACGATCGCGACGATCCACAGCACCTCGTAGCGGCCGCGCACGACGCTCGTGAAGCTGCCCATGAACCAGGTGCCGATCATCTGCAGCAGGTTGAACTGCACGGCGAGGAACGTGGTGAGGGCGCTCACGACCGCGCCGAGCATGATCCCGATGAGCGGGACGACGAGGGTGGATCGGATGACGATGCGCCGCAGAATGAGCATGAACGTCATGGCGCCGATGAAGGCGAAGATGCTGGCGACGACCATCCGCCCGACGAGCCCGAAGTCGGGGACGAGGAGTGTCGTGAGCAGCAGCCCGAGCGCCGCCCACTCTGTCGTTCCGGAGGTGGTGGCATCGACGAATCGGTTCTGCGTGAGCATCTGCATCACCAGGCCGCTCGCGGCCATCGCGGCGCCCGCAAGGAGCAGTGCGAGGGTGCGTGGGACACGGGTGATCCAGATCATTTCCCGGCCCATCTCCCCATCGGAGATGTCGTACACACCGACAAACAGGGAGAGTGTGAGCAGCCCCGCCACGGCGAGGATTGCGAGCAGTAGCGGCCAGATCTTCGCGCGCGGTGCCTCAGGAATCACGGCGTCGTCGGTGTGCACCGACGCGATCCCCGTGGTGTTTCTCCCGGCAACACGAGGGCGCCCGCTTAAGGAAGCGGGCGCCTCGCCACCACCGGGACCGGTGGGTGTGTTCATGTGCGTCATGCAGCCTGGAAGGCATCCCGAATCTGCTCGAAGAGACCCGTGTAGGCCTGGATGTCTTCGGTGAGGTAGAAGTTCGAGTCGAGGTATACGATCTGACCCTTCTCTACCGCGGTGACCTTCTGCAGTGCCTCCGAGCCCGCGATGAGCTCGTCAGCAGGGGCAGCGCCCGGCTCGAGATCCTCGGGTGCGAACGACGCGTCACGGTCGAGCACGATCGCCCAGTCGGGGTTTGCTGCGGCGATGGCCTCGACGGAAATGTCGTCACCGTGCGAGGTGTCTTCTGCTTCCTGCTCGATGGCGGGGATCAGGCCGAGGGCCGGGAATACGGGGCCGACGGTGCGACCGGTGTTCGCGGCGACATACTCGACCTTGCCGCCCGAGGTAATGAGCCCCATGACGGTGTCGGTGCCGTTGTAGGCTTCCTTCGCGTCGGCGATGGCGTCGTCGAGCTGCGTGTTCAGTGCCTCGGCCTCGTCAGCGTGGTCGAAGATGTCACCGAGGATCGTCGTACCGCGCTTGAGTTCGCTCATGAGGTCTTCGCCCTCACGCGGCGAGAAATCGAGAACGACTGCGTCGGGGTTCTGCGCCTTGATGTCGTCGTACGCATCGCTGAAGCGGTAGCCGGCGATGATGACATCGGGCTGGGCCGCGACGATTGCCTCGAGGTTTGGCTCGCGGTGCGAACCGATGTCAACGACCGACTCGTTGTCGGTGTAGTTCGACCAGTTCGAGCCCATGATGCCCTTCGGGGCAGCGGCGAGCTCGACGTTCCAGCTGTCAAGGGTCTCGAAGACGTGATTATCAAGTGCGACGACGGTCTCGGGGTTCACGGGCACCTCGACGGTGCCGTAGTTGTCAGTGATCGAAACTGTCGAAGCGCCTTCGGGTTTCGTTTCAGCATCGTCGGCGGGAGCCGAGGTGCAGGCCGAAAGTGCGAGGGCGGCGCCGGCAGCAATCGCTGCGAGGCTCAGCAGGCGTGGCCTGCGGGAGGTTCGGAGAGTCACGATAATGATTTCCTTAGGACGAAGTTCGATTGACGGCGCGCCAGCTTCCGGTTGGAAGCTATGAGGTTCCGTGAGAGGGCCCGTGCACTGGGCAAATTCCCACACTGGTTCCTGCTTAGGCAAGCCTAACCTTGAATTCATCTGATGTTCAAGGGGGTGCGTGAATTATTACCCTGAACTGGGGTTTAGAACTACGCCGTCAATTCGTAACCGTAGGCGAGCAGCTGCAGCTCGGTGCCACTGTCGAGGTGGATCAGTCGTTCACGCGTCGGCAGCCGGTGAAAACCGAGCCGCTCGTAGAGTCGACGCGCTGCCGGCATGAGCGGACTCGTCTCGAGCGAGAGTTGGCGCGCGCCACGAATCCGCGCCAGCCGCAGGCTGTGACGCGTCAACAGCTCACCGATCCCCCGCCCGCGCGCGCTGTGCGCGACGCCGAGCAGCCGAATGTCCATCTCCCCCGGTTCCGAGACCAGCGTGATGAGCTCGCGGTTCCTCGGCGTCGTGACCGTCCCGAGCAGCGCACCCGTGGTGACGTCCTCGGCGACCCACACCAGCGCCGACTCGGCCCGCGAGGCCACGTCTGCGATCACTTCCAAATAGGAGGCATCAAGGTGCGCATAGTCGTCACGGTACGCCGCGAGCACCATGTCGCTTACCTCCGTAATCTCCGCATCACGGACGAGCCGCACCCGCACATCGTCCCGCTCCTGCAGCGGGTACGCGTAGGTGAGCGAGCGACCGTAGCTCGCGCCCGAGCGCTCACCGTCGAGCGCATCCGTGCGGTCGAACCCGAGCCGCGCGTACAGGTGCTGGGCAGGGTTCCGCTCCCCAGTGTCCAGTCGAAGCACCGTCGAGCCCCACCGGAGCGCCTCCTCAAGGCCGGCACGAACGAGCGCTGCACCGATTCCGCGCCCCTGGGCTGCCGGCGAGACCGCGACCAAGCGCAGCTCAGCCTCGCCGGACTGAGCAAGCTTCGTGTGCGAGCTCTCGGCCCGCAGCACCGAGGCAGCACCGAGGAGCGCGCCCTCCTCTTCCCACACGAGCACACGGCCGTCGGCGTCTCGCCCCGCGGTATCGTTCTCGGAGCGTTCCCACTCGGGGTTCCCAGCCAGCTCAGCCGCATACGGCCCTGCACCGTAGGCGGCGCGCAGCAGCGTGACCTCCGCCGGGTACTCCTCGGTTCGAATCGGGCGAATCAGCGGAAATGAAGCATCAATCACTCGGCAATTCTATGGCCGGGACCGCTCTGCATGTTCCGCCGAACTCGGGTGCTACACCTGAGGTGGCAGCGGCGCTCCGGGGACGGAGAAGTCCGGCTGGCCGTCCGGGCGGGCCGGGATCGGCCGACCATCAGCAAACGTCGGCCACGGCAACAGCACCTGGGTCGGGGCCGGCTGTTGCGCAACTTCAGCGTCCGGCACTGCGGTGGTCGTCGACAGGACCTGAGCTGGAGCCTGCGGAGCGACGGGGGCCGCCGCGGCCTGTGCAGCGTCATTCGCGACACGTTCGGCCACCGCCGCTTGGCGCTTCGCGGCCCGCTCCTCCGAGCTGTTCGCCCAGCGCAGCAGCAGCGTCACGGAGAGCCCGAGAGCCGTCAGAATGAGGACCGCGGTCGCAATCTTCCAGTACAGATCGGGCACATGGAGGCTGAACGCCTCAATGCCGACCGGCGCGGTGAACAGGATCCCTGCGAGCACGGCCAGGGCGCTCGTGATGAAAGCGAAGCGGTTCCCGGCCTCGTCTTCCGCGTCTCCGGATCGGAGCAGCAGCTCGCAACAGAGGATCACGAGTCGCGTGACGAGGATCACAAGGAAGGACTTCCAGAAGATCTCGAGCACGAGCGCGAAGGGATCGTACGGCGTCATCCAGATCACCACGAGCAGCAGCCCGAGGATGTACGTGTTTGCGATGAGCGCGACCGGCGCGTACCACTCGTTCGTTCGCTCGCGCGTGGTGTCAATCGCGGTGAGTACGACGAAGACGGCGAACAGCGCAAACGTCGAGAAGATCCGCTCGAAGCGCCCCTCGAAATCGCCGATGAAGAGCAGCGAGATCGATGCGAGCGTCAACCCGATGAGCAAAATGATGCTCACCCGAAGGAACGTCGACAGCTTCTTTTTCCCGACCCCCGCCACCTGTGGGGCGTCAATGACGGCGCCCTGCGTGGGTTCCTGCGGTGCATGATTGTCGCTCA
The DNA here is from genome assembly GCF_001482305.1 of Leucobacter sp. G161. GTDB lineage: Bacteria > Actinomycetota > Actinomycetes > Actinomycetales > Microbacteriaceae > Leucobacter. The sequence continues at coordinate 9,138 of NZ_LOHP01000001.1, read as the reverse complement.
TGCCCCTAGTCTGACACTTTCGGCCTGCGAACTGTCAGAAATACTGCGCGATGCCAAATCCCACTGCTTCTCCCCGCGCGCGCTGCCAGAGGGGACAAACGTCCTCCCGAAACCCCCGTAGACTGAGGGGGTGACTGACTTCGCTGCCTCTTTGCCCCGCCCCGATACGGTCGCCGATGCGGCTGCCACCCCCGAGAAAGAGCAGCCGTACGCGGCCCTCGGTCTCCAGACCAACGAGTACGAGCAGATCCGTGAGATCCTCGGCCGCCGTCCGACCTCTGGCGAGCTCGCCATGTACTCGGTGATGTGGTCCGAGCACTGCTCGTACAAGTCCTCCAAGCCGTACCTGCGCCAGTTCGGCAAGAAGGTCAACGACAAGATGCGCGAGCGGCTGCTCGTTGGCATCGGCGAGAACGCTGGCGTCGTTGACGTTGGCGAAGGCTGGGCGGTGACCTTCAAGGTCGAGAGCCACAACAGCCCCTCCTACATCGAGCCGTTCCAGGGCGCCGCGACCGGCGTCGGCGGCATCATCCGCGACATTATCTCGATGGGCGCTCGCCCGGTCGCGGTCATGGATCAGCTGCGCTTCGGTGCGATCGATCACCCCGACACCGCACGCGTCGTGCACGGCGCAGTTGCCGGCATCTCGTCGTACGCGAACTGCCTGGGTCTGCCGAACATCGGCGGCGAGACAGTGTTCGACTCGGTCTACCAGGGCAACCCGCTCGTCAACGCGCTCGGCGTCGGCGTGCTCCGCCACGAGGATCTCCACACGGCGAACGCCTCCGGCCTCGGCAACAAGGTCGTGCTCTTCGGTGCGCGCACCGGTGGCGACGGCATCGGCGGCGCCTCGGTGCTCTCCTCCTCGAGCTTCGAGGAAGACGGCCCGTCGAAGCGCCCCGCGGTGCAGGTCGGCGACCCCTTCGCTGAGAAGGTACTCATCGAGGCCTGCCTCGAGATGTTCCAGGCTGACCTCGTCGAGGGCATCCAGGATCTCGGCGCGGCCGGCATCTCCTGCGCCACCTCGGAGCTCGCCGCGAACGGCGACGGCGGCATGTACATCGAGCTCGACAGCGTGCTGCTGCGCGACCCCTCGCTCACCGCTGAGGAGATCCTCATGTCGGAGAGCCAGGAGCGCATGATGGCGATCGTCGCTCCCGAGAAGCTCGACGCGTTCCTCGCGGTCGCAGCGAAGTGGGACGTCGAGGCCAGCGTGCTCGGCGAGGTCACCGACACCAACCGCCTCGTCATCAACTGGCAGGGCGAGGAGATCGTGAACGTCGATCCCTCGACCGTCGCAGTCGACGGCCCCGTCTACGACCGTCCGGTCGCGTACCCGACGTGGATGGACGCCCTCAAGGCCGACACCGTGAACGCCGCGGGCCTCGAGCGCAACGGCTCGGCCGACGCGCTCCGCGAGCAGCTGCTCACCGTGACCAGCGCGCCGAACCAGGCGGACCTGTCGTGGGTGACGAACCAGTACGACTACTACGTCGGCGGTAACACCGCGCTGTCCTTCCCCGACGGCGCGGGCATGATCCGCGTCGACGAGGAGACCGGGCTCGGCATCGCGATCTCGACCGACGCAAACGGCCGCTACTCCTACCTCGACCCGTACGTCGGCGCACAGATCGCCCTCGGCGAGGCCTACCGTAACGTCGCAACCACCGGCGCGGTCCCGACCGCCGTCACCGACTGCCTGAACTTCGGCAGCCCCGAGAACCCCGAGGTCATGTGGCAGTTCGCACAGACCGTCGAGGGCCTCTCGGACGCCTGCCTCCACCTCGAGGTGCCGGTCACGGGCGGCAACGTCTCGATGTACAACCAGACCGGTGACACCCCGATCCACCCGACCCCCGTCGTCGGCGTGCTTGGCATCATCGACGACGTCGCGCGCCGCGTGCCGTCGGGCTGGCAGGATCAGGGCGAGCACCTGTACCTCCTCGGCGTCACCCGCGACGAGCTCGACGGCTCGGCCTGGGCAGAGTCAGTGCACTCGCACCTCGGCGGCGTGCCCCCGAAGGCTGATCTCGACGCCGAGCGTACCCTCGCTGAGCTGCTCCACGCGGCTTCGCAGGGCGGCCTGCTCTCCGCAGCGGTCGACCTCTCCGAGGGTGGCCTCGCGCAGACCCTCGTCGACGGTGTGCTCCGCTTCGGTGTCGGCGCTCGCGTGTGGATCGACGAAATCATGCAGCGCGACGGTGTCGACGCTGTCGCCGCGCTCTTCTCGGAGTCGCAAGGCCGCGTGCTCGTCGCCGTCCCGCACGAGGAGGACGTGAAGTTCCGTGGCCTCTGCGAGGGGCGCAACTACCCGGTGCTGAAGATCGGCGTCACCGACCTCGCAGGCGACGACGCAGCGATCGAGCTGCAGGATCGCTTCACGCTGCCGCTCTCGGAGCTGCGCACGGCTGTGAACGCGACGCTCCCCGCGGCCTTCGGCCCGGTCATCGCCGAGTAGTTACAACAAGCGACGTAACCACTCCCTGAATGCGAACACGGGCTGGGGGATTTTCGCCTGGCCCGTGTGGTTTTCCGTGCCGCCGAGCGACCAAACAGTTGCGTTCTACGGCAAGTTTACTTCAACGGCTCGTGAGGCATGGGCTCTGAACCACGTGCAACGACACGAGGAACTGCCACAAATCACGAGCAAAATGTTAATAGATAAACAATAGACGGTAATTATTTATCAAGTTTATGTTGCTAGTTTATCGACGGTGCTTTATTCTTTGAGTACCGAGCTCATCGTTGAGTCTTGGGCTGCAGTTGAGAGACAATAACTGGCCACGGCTGTTGGCCCAGAGAATTTGCGAGTGAAGCCTACCCATCGCTCTTTGGGAGTCTGTGGCCGATCTGAACGCACTTGATTCTTCGTCTCTGGCTACAGTTAGCTTGACGTTCAGAGCATTGGAATGAACGTCGAATCAGCGGTCAAGAGACAATGTGTTTTCGAAACAAGAACCCAACACGGCTGCCCGCACTCCTCGCAAGAGGGTTGTCGCCTCGGTGGCTGCAATCGCGGTTGCGATGGTGTTCCTGAATATTGCGCCCGCCAACGCGTATCAACTTGCGGGATGCAAGTTTCCTCAGCGAATCATGTATGTGGAAACGAGCGGCATCCCGAGCGGAAAATGGAACGAATCGTTAGCGTCTGCCATACAGCAGGTCAGAGATCGCACAAATGCTACGTTGATCTCGCGTTCTACCGGTCAGATAAGAACAGAAGCTGGATTCTACGGCGACACCGGCTGGAATGCCCAAACGTATAGGTGGTGCTTTTTGGGCGTTACTTCCTCAGCGAAGATCGAGATGAATCGTTCGGCCCCACAGATGGCCAATGGCACGGCCGCCCGCGTATCCCTAACCTGGCAACACGAGTTTGGTCATGCACTCGGATTGGCCCACATTGACAACACCCGGCGTGCCATGTACGGAGGGGGCACCCAGACGGCTTGGAACCTCGGTATCCGGAATCTTACCGCCGGTGACATCCGCGGAATCAACGCACTTTACTGAGAGATTCGAGGAGAAGACATGTCAAGCTTCAAACGAGGGTTCACACTCTTGACGGTGGCTGCGCTGTCAACCGCGTTGTTGTCGGGCTGCACCCAACAGCGAGCGAATTCTTCGTTCGATCGCGAGCAAATGTATGCGTCGGCAATTGAGATGCGTGAGGACAGTGACCTTGTTGCTGTCGGCACAGTTACTCAAATTCGTGAGGCCCAAGATATCGAGGGGTCCGACACAATTATCACTATCTCTGATGTCGATCTAAAGGGAGTCATGAAGGAGGACGTCAAGGTCGACTCAAAAATGGGTGATGTCATTGAAGTGCGACAGTTCGGGAGCAAGGAATCCGGGAGCGCTGCGCCCCCCGTCACACTTCTCGAACCAGGAAAGACGTACCTTCTCTTTCTCACTAGTTCAGGATTGGGCGGCGAACTTGCTTCTCAGTACTACGTTACTGGCGCTAGCGCTGGCCTGTACGAACCCCGCCAAGATGTGGCCAGGTCCGGCCAGCCCGACTTGCTGAGCATGGAGTTCAAACAGGTTGATCCTACCGAGGAGGAACCTGCTTTGATCACAGTAGTGCCGAAAGATATTAGCTAGGCGAGCATCTGCTGCCACCACGAAGTTGAGCAGTCGCTTTCGGGAGCGCGCGGGGTTATCTAGGGGTGCCGCTGTGGGTGCAGGCTAGTTCTTACGCATGACCAATTGCGGTGATGGGCGATGAAAGAGCCCTGTGTGGCTGACTATCGACAAATCGTACTGTCGTTGCTTGAGCAGCTCCCCTACCTGCACGTCGAGGCAATGGGAGTAAGCACGTCACTCGCGCGGAATGCGTGCCGAACGAATGCCAAGACCCAGGGGCGCGTGCTCGTCGCCGTTCCCCACGAGGAAGACGTGAAGTTCCGTGGCCTCTGCGAGGGTCGCAACTACCCGGTGCTGAAGGTCGGCGTCACCGACCTCGCAGGCGACGACGCAGCGATCGAGCTGCAGGATCGCTTCACGCTGCCGCTCTCGGAGCTGCGCGCTTCGGTGCAGGCTACGCTGCCTGCCGCGTTCGGCCCGGTCATCGCCGAGTAACACGCCGCGGCTCGCTGGTCGCGGGCTTGCAAAGGGGAGGGTGTCACCGTCAGGTGACACCCTCCCCTTGTTTTGTGCGGCCCCTTGGCCTGTGCAGCCGCCTTGCCTATGCAGCCGCTTTGCCTATGCAGCCGCCGCGGCGCGGGCGGCGGCAGGCAGCGCCTCCGCGATCTGCCCGATCACGCGGTCGTCGTGGGCCGCACTTACAAACCAGGCTTCGAACGCGCTCGGCGGCAGGTTCACACCGCCTGCGAGCATCGCGTGGAAGAACGCCCGGTGCTGCTCGGTGTTCTGCCGAAGCACATCGTCGTAGGTCGCCGGCGCGACCGGGTACTCGCCGAACAGCACGCTGAGCAGGGTGCCGGCACGCTGCACGCGGTGCGCAACTCCGGCCGCGGTAAGCGCGTCCTCGACCTCCACGGTGAGCGCGTCGGCTGCCGCCGCGAGTCGCTCGTAGACGGTGGCGTCGGCGTGACGCAGCGTCGCGAGCCCCGCGGCGACCGCGAGCGGATTGCCCGAGAGCGTCCCGCCCTGGTAGACCGGGCCGAGCGGCGCGAGCAGCTCCATGAGGTCTCGCCGCCCTCCGATGGCTGCGAGCGGCAGCCCGCCGCCGACGACCTTTCCAAAGGTGAAGAGGTCTGGGGCAAGCCCAGTCGGCATCGTCTCGCGTTCGATCCCCCAGAAGCCTGCAGCGCTCGCCCGGAACCCGGTGAGCACCTCGTCGGTGATGACGAGCGCGCCGTGGGCGTGCGCGGTCCGGATCAGGCCCTCGGTGAAGCCCGGGTCTGGCGGCAGGATGCCCATGTTCGCCGCTGCCGATTCGGTGATGACCGCCGCGATCTGCCCCTCGTGCGCTTGGAAGGCGTGTTCGAGCGCGGCGAGATCGTTGTAGGGCAGCACGAGGGTTTGCGCGGCGTTCTCAGCGGTGACGCCCGCGGAGCCGGGGAGTCCGAAGGTCGCGAGCCCAGAGCCTGCCGCGGCGAGCAGCCCGTCGGAGTGGCCATGGTAGTGCCCGGCGAACTTGATGATGAGCGGCCGCGAGGTTGCGCCGCGGGCGATCCGGATCGCCGTCATCGTCGCTTCGGTGCCCGTCGACACGAGCCGCACGCGTTCGACGTCGGGCATGCGGGCGATGATCTCCTCTGCGAGTTCGAACTCGCCCGGAACCGACGCACCGAAGCCCAGCCCGTTGCCCGTCGCCTCCTGCACGGCCGCCACCACTGCGGGGTGCGCGTGCCCAAGCAGTGCCGGCCCCCACGCGCCGACGAGGTCGACGTACTCGGTGCCGTCGGCGTCGGTCACCGTCGCACCGCTGCCGCGCACGAAGAACCTCGGTGTGCCGCCGACGGACCCGAAGGCGCGCACTGGCGAGTTCACGCCGCCGGGGATGACGTTCGAGGCCCGCGCAGCGTATTCGGCGCTGCGGGCGGTCTGCTGGGCTGCGCGCTCCGACCCAGCGGGGTGCGACGCGGCGGCCTGCTGCGCGGCGCTCATCGGAGCCACCCCGCGAGCTCGGTCGCGAAGTAGCTGAGGATCGCATCGGCCCCGGCCCGCTTGATGCCGACTACCGATTCCTCGACCGCTCGCCTGCGGTCGATCCAGCCGTTCGCTGCTGCCGCTTCGATCATCGCGGCCTCGCCCGAGACCTGGTACGCCCACACGGGCACGGAACTCACCGCGGCGACGTCCGCGAGCACGTCGAGGTAGCTCATCGCCGGCTTCACCATGACGATGTCGGCGCCCTCGGTGATGTCGAGCTCGACCTCGCGGAGCCCCTCGCGCCGGTTCGCTGGGTCCATCTGGTAGCTCTTGCGGTCGCCCGTGAGCTGCGAGTCGACCGCCTCGCGGAACGGCCCGTAGAAGGCGGAGGCGTACTTCGCGGAGTACGCGAGCAGCGCGGTGTCGTTGAAGCCGGCCTCGTCTAGCGCGGAGCGCACCGCGGCGACCTGCCCGTCCATCATGCCGGAGAGCCCGAGGAGCTCTGACCCGGCCTCCGCCTGTGCGAGCGCCATCGCGCGATACCTGTCGAGCGTGGCATCGTTGTCGACCGTAGCGCCTTCGCTGCCGAGCACGCCGCAGTGACCGTGGTCGGTGAACTCGTCGAGGCAGAGGTCAGTCTGCACGACAAGCGCGTCGCCGACCTCGGCGCGCACAGCGGCCGTTGCGACGTTGAGGATGCCCTGCGGGTCGTCGGCCGCGCTCCCCCGCGCGTCGCGCTCGGCGGGAATGCCGAACAGCATGACGCCGCCCACCCCAGCCTCCGCGGCCTCGGTCGCCGCGGCACGGAGCGAGTCGAGCGTGTGTTGCAAGACACCCGGCATCGAGCCGATCGGCAACGGCTCGGCGAGCCCCTCGCGCACGAACATCGGGAGGATGAGCTCGCGCGGGTGCAGTCGGGTTTCGGCCGTGAGCCCGCGCAGCGCGGGGGTGGCGCGCAGGCGCCGCGGGCGGATCGTGGGGGTCATGTGGTTCGTCCTTCTGGGTTGATGGTGCGAGCGGCGTAGTCGACGAGAGCGGCGACCGTTCCCGCGGCGGTGTGCACGGGTGCGATCACCGCGGGTGGGAGTCCGAGACGGGAGAGTTCCCGCGCGGTGGGCGCACCGATGGCCGCAACGACAACGGTCTGTGGCAGCGGCGCAAAGCGCGCGACGAGAGCACGCGCCCCCGACGAGCTCAGCACGAGGGCGGCCCCGAGGCGGGGGCCCAGCGCGGCGTCGGCCGCGGGGTCTGCCCGTGCGGGGACCGTCCGGTAGGCGGTGACCCGGTGTGGCGCAAACCCCGCGGCGCGCAGCCCCTCTTCGAGGGTGGGGTCTGCGATCTCGGAGAGCGGCAGCAGCACGCGGCCCCCGGGGTTTCGTTGGGCGCTAATGGTGTCGATCAGGCGGGCCGTGAGCTCGGCTCCCGTGAATTCGGGCGGCACGAGGTCCACCGCAAAGCCGGCTGTCGTGAGCGCGGCTGCGGTTGCCGGACCGACGGCGGCAATGCGGGCGGAGCCGGGGCGGGCCCCCGCCGCGATGAGCGCCTGGGCACCGTGCACGCTGGTCACGGCAACCCAGTCGAATGCTCCGCGGTTGAGCTGCGTGACAGATTCCTCCAGCGGGGCGTTGTCGCGCGGGGGCACCTGCTCGATGAGGGGCACGAGCGCTGCCTGCGCGCCGTGCTCTGCGAGGAGCAGAGCCATAGCCTCGCCGCGATCCCCGCCGCGCGGCACGAGCACGGGTTTGCCTCCGAGCAGCCGCGCGAGGGGCTGCCGGTCAGACTGCGCATCGGTCTGCGGGTCGCCCTGCGGATCTCCCGTCATAGCGCGGCTCCGAGCGGGGCGAGCTGTTCGGCACCGCGAGCGAGGAGTTCCCGCGCGACCTGGCGTCCGAGTTCGGTCGGTGCTGCGCCGTCGGGCATACTCGCGTCCCACGGCAGCGAGGCCGCGGCGGTGAGCTGTTCGCTGCCGTCGAGCCGGTAGACGGTGGCGGTGAGGGTGAGGATCCCGTCCGTCATGCTGCCAGACGCGCCGATCGGTGCCGCGCAGCCCGCTTCGAGGGTGCCGAGCAGCACGCGCTCGGCGATCGCCTCGGCGCGCGCCTGCGGGTCATTGAGCGCGGCAAGCGCCTGCGCGAACGGCGCGGACTCGGCGTCGGCGGCGCGGACCTCGATCGCGAGCGCACCCTGACCGGGAGCCGGCGGGGCGACGTCGAGCGCGAATCGCTCAGAGATCGCGTTACCACGGCCGATCCGGTCGAGGCCGGCCGCCGCGAGCACGACGGCGTCGAGGTCCGCGTCGACGCGCGCGAGCCGGGTATCGACGTTGCCGCGAATGTCGGAGACCGCCAGGTCGGGGCGGCGAGCGAGCAGCTGCGCAGCGCGGCGCGGCGACCCGGTGCCGACCTTCGCCCCGATCGGCAGGGTCTCGAGCGTGAGACCGTCGCGTGCGCAGAGCGCGTCGCGCGGATCCGCGCGCACTGGCACAGCGCCGAGCGCGATGCCGTCGCAGGGTCCGGTCGGGAGATCCTTGAGCGAGTGCACGGCGAGATCGCACTCCCCGGCGACGAGCGCCTCGCGCAGCGCGCTCACGAAGACGCCGGTGCCGCCGAGCTGCGCGAGCGGGGCACGCGAGACGTCACCGTGCGTCGTGATGATCACGAGCGCGACGTCGACGCCCGTGGCGTGGGCGATCGCCTCGGCGACGCGCGTGGTCTGGGCGACGGCGAGCGCGCTGCCGCGTGTGCCGATCCGGAGGAGTCCAGGGGCCGCGGCGAGGGGTCCCGCTGCACGGGTGACGCTGCCGGGAGTGTGAGTGGTGGAGCTGGTCATGCTGGAGATACCGGACTTTCGGGGGTCGATGCGGTGGGGTGTGGGTCGAGTGCGCGCAGTAACTCGGTGGCCGCGGCGCGGGCGCCAGGGATCACGGAGGCAAGCCCCGTACCGAACACCCAGTCGCCGGCGAGCGCGATGCCCGCGGGGGCGGCGATCCGGGGCGTGGGGCCGGGAGGGGCACCGACGTGCCAGGGTTGCCTCGCCCAGTCGACGATGTGCTCGGGCGCGATGGCGATGCCGAGG